>JBFLXH010000005.1:0-102324 GCA_040757295.1 Bacillota bacterium
AAATTTTATTCCTTGCCGGGCATTTAATGAGCGAGGCCGCTAATTAAAATGTGGCCTGAAAGCGAATTTCATGCCCGGCTTCATTGGCTGTAATCAAATTTTATTCCTTGCCGGGCATTTAATGAGCCAGGCCACAAATTATACATTAATTTAACGTGGCCTGAAAGCGAATTTCATGCTCGGCTTCATTGATTTTAATATTTTTCCTTTGCCGAGCATTTCCTGCCGCTTGGAGAAGCAAAGGGTTAGAGCGGGTAGCCATCTGTGATAAAGGGACTTAGTCCCGGGATTTACGCACCACTACTCGCATGCCTTCCACCTTGACAACCTGCACTTTTGTTCCAGATGGAATGAAACTGCCTTCCGCCACTACATCCAACCTTTCGCCGCTTTCTAATTCCATGGCGCCGGAGGGTCTAAGGGGTGTAACAGCCAAGCCTTCCCGGCCAATAAAGTCAGCCAACCGGCTCTCTGCGGCAACATAGCCTGATTGATTTTCCTGCTTAAGGGATAGAACCAATCTGCTCCAAGCCCGGCGGGTAGGAAGAAACTTGATGCTGAAGACCAGGAGGGCTATTGTACTGAATAGGGCGATCACCATTGAGGTAATGGCCTGTTGGGTTGTTGGCGCCGCTATCATCACGCTGGCTATCAGCGCCCCTAAGCCTAAGACTCCTGCTAACCCAAACCCAGGGATAATAAAGACTTCCGCTATCACTAGCAGTATACCCAAAAGAAACAAGAGCACAGACTCCCACCCAGTTAAACCGGCAGCAATATGGCCACCGAAATAAACGGCAAAAGAGATTAGGCCGATAGCGCCTGGAACGCCGAAACCTGGAGTAAATAACTCCATTAGGAGGCCCGCAAACCCAAGGGTTAACAGAAGAGGACCGACATAAGGGCCGGTTACCCAACGGGCCAGGGTTTCTGCCGGGCTTGGCCTTAAAACCACAACCCGGGCTCCTTCCATGTCTAAAAATTTAAGCACTTCTTGCCGGGTGGGCAGAATCTTGTCGATCATATTGTGTTCCAAGGCCCTGGTGTCAGTTAAAGTAAGCAGTTTGCCAGCGGCGATTAATCCTGGAATTTCAATATCAGCATCCGCCATAGCCGCGGCAATTTTTGCGTCCCGGCCTCGTGCCGAGGCTGCAGCCTCTAGCTGGCCAACCCAGTAAGAAAGGGTTTTTTCATCAGCCCTTTGCATACCCAGCCGAGGTTCTGCCGCTCCCATGGTGGTTCCGGGCATCATAATCAGCTTTTCGGCTGTCAGGGCTATCAGGGTACCCGCTGAAATGGCTCCTCCTGTAACATAGGCTGCGGTCGGGGTTCGAGCCTGCCTCATGGTACTGCTGATGCCTACAGCTGAATTCAAAAAACCTCCCCGGGTATCTATTTCCATCAGTATGTAGTCAACACCCAGCTGGTCGGCCTCGTCATAAGTCCGCTGCAGAAATTTGGCCAAACCTGCATCAATAGGGCCAGTCACCGGCACTACCCAAACAACTTTTGCAGGTGCAGCATAAGCCGGCAACACCAGGGCAACCAGACATACCAACAGGAGAATTGCCAGAGCCGTAACCTGCCGCCATCGCTTTTTTGCCATGTGCCGCCCTCCTTTTTTTTAATATGAACAAACAGCCTGGCATACATACCAGGCTGCTGAAAATCAAGCCGCATTTTTTCGGCCTTGCCCTCACAGGCATAGTATGCCGTTAGAATACCGGGACTCATGAGCGGAAAACCCTGAGGGTAGGGGTCAGATCCACATCTAGTTCCACTTGCGTTTTCTTGCCGCTTCGGACTTCTTCTTTCTTCTAACACTAGGCTTTTCGTAGTGTTCTCTTTTGCGCACCTCAGATAAAACTCCAGCTTTCTGGCAAGTCCGCTTGAATCTCCTTAAAGCGCTGTCTAGTGTTTCGTTTTTGCCCACTTTAACTTCACTCAACCCCGTTTCCCTCCCTCCGCTGCCAATCCAGGCCAACCCGGAAAGAGCAAGCCCAGTTAACAGATAAGTACACATGCTAAATTATACTATAGAGCCTTGACCACCGTCAACCCTGGCTTGGGTAACCTTGGGTAACCTTAGCCAAGACCTCTCATTTGCCTTCCGCCCAGTAAGTGGAAGTGGATGTGGAAGACTACCTGGCCGCCGTCCTCCTTGCAGTTGTTTACCAGCCGGAAGCCTTTTTCGGCAATTCCTACTTTTTGGGCTACCTCTACTGCCACTAAATGCAGGTGGCCGATTAAGGCTTGATCCTCAGGTGTTAAGGCCGTTAAATCTGGGATATGTTTTTTGGGAACCAGGAGAATGTGCTCCGGTGCAACCGGATGGATATCTCTAAAAGCCAATACCTGATCATCCTCGAACACAATGTTAGCCGGTAGTTCCTTGTTAATAATTTTGCAGAAAAGACAATTATCCAATCTTTCACCTCCCATTTCTATCCTCATGCCTCAAAACCCTGCTAGAGCGCCGGTAAGATAACCTTCTTCACGAATTTCTTTCAGGGTTACTGGCAAGAGTTTTCCCCGCAGATCCCCATCCCCAGGGAAAACAACCTTCAGGTAATTATCTGTATGGCCTTCCCACAAACCCTTGCTTGCTTCCTTTTCCTGCTCAACCAGCACGGTTTTGACCTGACCGACAAAACCAGCCGCATACTGGCGCCATAACCGCTGGGCCAGCTGTAAAAGGGCTTGGCTGCGCTCTTCTTTTTCCCTGGGATGCACCTGATGGGGAAATTTAGCTGCCGGGGTTCCGGCCCGAGGGGAAAACTTGAACACATGAATGCCGGCAAAGGCCATTTCTTCAGCAAAAGCCAGGGTCTGAGCAAACTGTGCCGCCGTCTCCCCCGGAAAACCGGCAATGATATCCGTGGTTACGGCCAGGCCGGGAAACGCCAGGCGGAGTTTATCCAATAGCTGCCGGTAATCTTCGGTAGTGTACCGGCGTCCCATCCTCTTTAAGACCTGGTCCTCCCCGCTTTGCAATGGTATGTGCAGGTGAGGGCAGATTACCTCGCTCTTGGTTAAAACCTCCAGCAATTCTGCGTCGAATTCATTGGGGTCAAGGGAACTCAATCTGAGCCGGGAGAGACCATTGATCCTGCTGAGATTTCGGATTAAACCCGCCAGAGTAGGATTGCCTGGCAGGTCCACTCCATAAGAACCAAGATGAACCCCGGTCAGGACAATTTCCTGATAACCTCTCTCGACTAAAAGGACGGCTTCTTTTTCAGCAGAGGCCGGTTCCCTGCTCCTTAAAGGGCCGCGGGCGTAGGGTACAATGCAATAGGTACAGAACTGGCGGCAGCCTTCCTGAATCTTCAAAAAGGCCCTGACCCGGTTGCCGGTTACCATCGGAAGTTCCTCAAACGGATTGCCCTGTTTAAGTTCCTGAACCAGGTTCAGGGGGACTCGATCCTGGGCCACCTGCTCTACCAATTCAACAATCCGACCCCTGTCCTGGGTGCCGATAATCAGGTCAACTCCCGGGATCTGGCATACTTCCTCCGGTGATACCTGAGCATAGCAGCCTGTTACTGCTACCACTGCTTCCGGGTTGGTCCGGACTGCCCGGCGGATCATTTGGCGTGATTTGCTGGAGCCAAGGTTGGTAACGGTGCAGGTATGAACCACATAAACATCTGCCGGCTGGTTAAAATTCACCAGATGATAACCGGCATCGGCAAATAATTTTTCCAGGGCTTCTGCTTCCTGCTGATTAACCTTACAACCTAACACATGTACAGCCGCTGTTTTAGCTGCCAATAATTGTTCCTCCCAGATCGCCCAATTGGTACATCAAGATAGTCAAAACCGCCAGCCCTGCGGTTTCAGTGCGCAAGATCCGCGGCCCGAGGGAAACAGGAATGGCCCCTCTCTTTTGGGCAAGAACCACTTCTTCTTCATCCCATCCGCCCTCCGGACCAATAAAAACGATAATAGGGTTGTTTGGCCCCTTACTTTGAGTAATTACCTCTTTTAAGGATCTCTGTTTTTCCCCTTCCCAAGGGATTAGGGCCAGCCCGTGGGGGGGCAGATCCCTCACCGCTTGGGCAAAATCCCCCAAGGGTTCAACCCGGGGAACAGTAGTCCGCCCGCTTTGCTTGGCGGCCTCTTCCGCTATCCGCTGCCACCTTTCCAGGCGTTTTTGGGCTTTAGCGGCTTCAAGGTTGACCACCGTACGCCGGGTCCGCACCGGAAGAATGACGCTTACTCCAAGTTCAGCGCTTTTTTCAATAATCAGATCAAACTTATCCCCTTTTGGCAATCCCTGCACAAGGATAACCTTCAGGGGTGGCTCAGCTAATGCCTCCCAGGGAACCTCGATTACCACATCCACCCTTTGTGGGGAAAGAGCAGCCAGCCTGGATTGCCAGGCCTTACCTTGCCGGTCCACCAGCAAAATGGCTTCCCCCGGCTGCATCCGCAAGACTTTTCCGATATGGGCAGCATCTCGCCCGGTTATGGAATATTTTTTCCCTGCAACAAGTTCTTCATTAACAAAAAAACGCCGCACCGCATTACTCCTTTTGGCATACCATAGCTACCCATTCGTCCTGCCGCTCTAACTCGATGATGGCAAAACCTTCGGCTAATAAAGCGCTTTGCACTTCCGCTAAACGGTGGCGGATTATCCCTGAAACAATAAGGAACCCCCCGGACAAAAGGCATTGGTGGGCCTGGGGTATCAAGAGCATTACTGGATCAGCAACAATATTTGCTACAATTAAATTGGCGTTGCATAATACTCCTGCCAACAGATCGGTTTCCTTAATCATGACCCTATCTTCTAACCGGTTGGCAGCCGCATTTTCGCGCGCAATGGTCACAGCCAGGGGATCGATATCAACGCCAGTTACTTGCCCGGCGCCTAACCTGGCAGCAGCAATGGCCAGGACACCGGAGCCTGTTCCCACATCAATAACCTTAGCACCTGGTGATACATACCTTTCCAGGAGGCGAATGCACATAGCAGTGGTGGGATGGGTTCCAGTTCCGAAGGCCATCCCCGGATCAAGCCAGATCACAAGTTCGTCTTCAGACGGTTCATATTTTTCCCAGGCAGGAGCAACTACAATCCTGTGCCCCACTTTCTCCGGGTGATAAAAAGTTTTCCAAGATTGGGACCAGTCCTCTTCGGATATTTCGGTTAAGCTCAGTTCAGCCATAAAATCAGGAAAATGGTCGTCCAAGGCCGCCAACTGCATCCGTAAAAAGCTGATCCGGTTATCCAGGCTTGAGTTTAATGGCAGGTAGGCTTTAACTACTACATGTTCAGCTTCTAACACGTCCGGGGAAATCTCGTAAGCTTCCCAGGCTGCCTCTGACAGGTAGCGGGCAATATCTTGCGGGTCTTGAATCACTACTCCTGTCGCGCCAATTTCGTAAAACAAATTGGCAACCGATTCAGCTGCCTCCTGGGTTGTTGCCACGGACAACTCCTGCCACCTCACGGCATCCACTCCTGCCAAATAAATCTCAATCTAATTTGCATCTATCCCATAAAGGCGTCTTTCATTTTACTGAAAAAGCCTTTATCTTTGCCTTCCTCATACTGCTTGTGGATATGCTGTTCCTTGCCCAAGGAACGACCCAGTTCAGCTAACAGGTTTTTTTGCTTTTCCGTCAATCTGACAGGGGTTTGTACTGTTACTTTCACATGCTGATCGCCGCGGCCATAGCCTTTTAACCTGGGTATCCCTTTGCCTTTTAGGCGGAACACCGTTCCTGTCTGAGTTCCTTCAGGGATTTTCATCTTAATGTTCCCGTCAAGGGTAGGGACTTCAATTTCATCACCCAAGGCCGCCTGAACTATGGTAATCGGGATATCACAAAGGACATCGAACTCCCGGCGCTGAAAAACCGGATGAGGCTTAACAACAATTTCGATAAAAAGATCTCCTGGAGGCCCGCCCATTTCTCCGGCCTGCCCTTCCCCCGTTACCCTGAGGCGGGACCCTGTGTCAACGCCCGGCGGGATCTTCACATTTATCTTGCGAACACGGCGAACTTTACCTTGGCCGCGACATTCCCCGCAAGGGGTAGTGATCACTTTGCCAGTCCCATGACACTGGCCACAGGTGCGAATTGTCTGCATTTGGCCCAGCATGGTTCGCTGGGTTACCCGCACTTGACCCGTTCCCTTACAGCCAGGACAAGTTGAAGGATGGGTGCCCGGCGCAGCTCCAGAACCCTGGCACTCGGGGCAGTTCTCCAAGCGGGGGACCTCTACATGGGTCTCCAGGCCGAAAGCCGCCTCCTCAAAAGTAATGGCATATTCCATCTGCAAATCGGCGCCCCGGCGCGGCCCTCGCCGTTGGGCACCACTCATGCCACCGAAGAACATGTCAAAGATATCCCCAAAACCACCAAAACCACCGGCAAAATCACCAAAACCTTCAAAGCCGGGGCCATTAGCGGTACCGGCATGGCCAAACTGGTCGTAACGGGCCCTTTTATCGGGATCAGACAGGACTTCATAGGCTTCATTTATTTCCTTAAACTTGGCCTCAGCCTCTTTATTGCCAGGATTCATATCGGGGTGGTACTTGCGGGCCAGCTGCCGGAATGCCTTTTTAAGCTCAGCTTCACTGGCATCCCGGCTAACCCCTAGCACCTCGTAATAATCTCGTTTTTCCACGGGGATCACCCTCTTTTTTGCCCGTCATTGTGTTGCAATTACATAATTCCCTTAATATTGTACTATATCCCAAAGGCCTTGGGGCCTTAAGCCGAAAATTTTTCCAAGATGATCGCGACAAAGCGGGAGCAGCCCCTTGTGTAGAACTTATTTTTTCTCGTCCTCATCTACAACATTGTAGTCAGCGTCAACGACGTTGTCCTTACCCTGGGCTTCTCCGGCAGGCGCCCCTTGGTGCGGGGCGGCCTTTTTATAAACATTGGTACTCAACTGGAAAAGGGCTTGGGACAGGGCCTCGCTCTTTTGCTTGATGGCCTCCAGGTTCTGGCCTTTCAGGGCCTCTTCCAGTTCGGTCTTAGCCTTATTTACCGCCTCTTTATCTTGAGGCTCTGCCTTGTCAGCCAGTTCCTTTAGAGTGCGTTCTGCCTGGTAGACCAGGGAATCCCCTTGGTTCCTGGCCTCGATGGCTTCTTTCCGCTTTTTGTCCTCCTCCGCATGGAGCTCGGCATCCTTCATCATCCGCTCTATTTCCGTTTCGTTTAACCCGCTGGATGCGGTGATGGTGATGGCCTGCTGTTTGCCCGTACCAAGGTCTTTGGCAGTGACATGCACTATTCCGTTGGCATCGATATCAAACTTAACTTCGATTTGAGGAATACCTCTAGGAGCAGGGGGGATGCCGGTTAACTGGAAGCGCCCCAAAGTTTTGTTGTCTCCTGCCATGGCCCGCTCTCCCTGGAGCACATGGATCTCCACCGTGGTCTGGTTATCCGCCGCAGTAGAAAAAATCTGGCTCTTAGAAGTGGGAATAGTGGTATTCCTTTCAATCAGCTTGGTGAATACCCCTCCCAGGGTTTCGATCCCCAGAGAAAGGGGAGTTACATCCAAAAGCAAGACATCTTTGACCTCTCCGGCTAACACTCCGGCCTGGATGGCTGCCCCCAGAGCCACACACTCATCTGGGTTAATCCCTTTATGGGGCTCTTTGCCTGTGAGCCGTTTTACTGTTTGTTGGACAAGGGGCACCCTGGTTGATCCCCCTACCAGAAGCACCCGGTCAATGTCTTCGGGTTTCATTCCTGCATCAGCCATAGCCTGCCTGGTCGGGCCTTCAGTTTTAGCCACCAGGTCGGCGATTAATTCCTCAAATTTAGCCCTTGTCAAGGTAAGATCCAAATGCTGGGGACCGTCTTGGGTTGCCGTAATAAACGGCAAATTAATATTAGTGCTGGTTACTGAAGACAGCTCGTGCTTGGCCTTTTCTGCCGCCTCTTTCAACCGCTGCATGGCAATCTTGTCTTTTGCAAGGTCAACGCCATGGGATTTTTTAAATTCAGCCACCATCCATCCGATGACCCGCTCATCAAAGTCATCGCCACCCAGCCGGTTATTGCCGCTGGTTGCTTTTACTTCAAACACCCCGTCTCCCAGCTCCAGGATGGATACGTCAAAGGTACCTCCGCCCAGGTCATAAACCAGGATGGTATGGTCCTCTCCCTTATCCAACCCGTAGGCCAACGCAGCCGCCGTAGGTTCGTTAATAATCCGGAGGACTTCCAAGCCAGCGATTCTCCCGGCATCCTTGGTAGCTTGCCGTTGGCTGTCGGTAAAATAAGCCGGCACAGTGATCACAGCCTGGGTAACTTTTTCTCCCAGGTAAGCTTCGGCGTCGGCTTTCAGCTTCTGTAAAATCATTGCGGAGATCTCCTGGGGAGTATAAGCCTTTTCATCGATCTTGACTTTATGGTCTGAGCCCATATGGCGCTTGATAGAGATTACTGTCCTGTCCGGGTTGGTAATGGCCTGTCTTTTGGCAACTTGCCCCACCATCCGTTCTCCGTTTTTGGCAAAACCAACTACCGATGGGGTGGTGCGAGCGCCTTCCGCGTTAGGTATTACTACGGCCTCTCCGCCTTCCATCACAGCCACACAGGAATTAGTGGTTCCCAGGTCAATTCCGATAACCTTTCCCATTTCCACAATACCTCCTAGTTTTCACAGATATGTTATTCCCTGGTTTGCAAAGCTTTTGCTACTTTAACCATTGCCGTACGGAGCACTTTTTCTTTCAGCAAATAGCCCTTAAGCACCTGTTCTATTATTTTATTATCTTCATGATCTTCTGTTTCTACTTGCATCACGGCATGGTGGGTTTCCGGGTTAAAAGGATGGCCAACGGTTTCCATAGCCATTAGCCCCTGCTTTTCCAAAATACCCAATAATTGCCGGTAAATCATATCGACCCCATTAATAAAGGAGGAAAGTTCTCCCCCTTTGGCTGCAGCCTCAAGGGCCCGCTCCAAATTATCCAATACAGGCAACAGTTCAGCAATTAACTTTTCTGTCGCATAATTGACCAGTTCTTCCTGTTCGCGGCGGACACGGCGCCGGTAATTCTCGAAGTCCGCCTGCAGCCGCTGTAATCTATTAAACAGGGCTGCCGCTTCCTCGGTTTTTTCCGCTAACTTGCTGGCCAGCTGTTCCTCTGGTCTGCCCGCCGCCTGTTCTTCCAGCCTGGATTGAGCTTCGATGTTTTCCGCTCCGTTCTCTGCTTCCTGGCGAGCCTCTTGTTCTCTTCTTTCCTGCACTTCCTGAGGGTGGCAATTTTTATCTTCATGGCGATTTTCATTGGTCATGACCAGTCTCACCTCTTTTCAAAAGGCTATTCCAAATCCATCTTTTTGGAGCTGTTTTCTTCCTTCATTTTGATAATGGTGTCAATTCGCAAAATGGCTTCAGAAACTTCAGCCGCCGTTTTTAACGCATAAATCTTCACCAAGACAGGATCGGTAATACCAAGGGAATACATATTTGCCACTTCACCGGTGTCGCAATTAAGGGCAAAGGCCGGAGATTTATGCTCGGACTGGGCAGCCAGCACATCCCCCAGCTTTTCTAAGGGGTTAAAACCCGCATTGACTACAATCTGAGCAAAAGGCCTTTGCAGAGCTGTTACCACGCAATCAACCCCATAAGCGGCCATTCCCCGCATTTCCGCTTTTACTCTTTCAACCTCCCTGGCAGCAGCCAGCTCAATGGATCCCCCGCCTGGCACAATGCCGGATTTTACCGCGGCCTGGACTGAGGCAGCCGCATCTTTGGCGATCCGCTCACGTTCACCCACCACCTCTTCAGTGGCAGCTCCCACCAGAATGGTAGCCATGGGTTTGCCTGACCCGCCAATAATCCGGACATGCTCCAGTTTCTCGTCTAACAAGACCACTTTTGCAGACCCTAAGAATCTTGCTAATTCGGCAGGTGTCCTTCTTAAACCGGTGCGCTTGACGGCCCGAGCTCCCGTATGTTCTGCGGCCTTCACCAGTTCTTTGTGAGAAACCCGCTGGACCACCATTACTCCCGCATCAGTCAGCATTTCCTCTGCTTCGTCGTCCACCCCGCGGTCAACCAGTATTACCTTCACTCCGAGAGCAATGACTTTCTGCAGGTTTGACCTGAATTCTTCCCGCAGGGCAAGGTACCGCTGAAACCCTGTTTCGGTGGCCAAGGCTTCTTCCTCCACGGTCTCTGGTTCAAGGGCGTCATCTACAACCAGCACGGGTGCATCAGTTACCTCCCGCGGCATATCCTTGTTCATAGTTTCTTTATTAATGATTAGTCCCTGAAAAACCATATTGGCTGCCGCAGCCTGGGCTACTACCGCTTCGGCCAACTGGAATTTGGGTTCCAACAGTTTTTCTTTGCCGATGAGCTTGGCGGCTTCCACTACCAGGTTAGCAATATCCTGGTACTCCCGTCCGGCAACCAAGGCAACCTCCAAGAGCCTGGGATCCTCTATTGTGTCTACAGGCTTTGCAACCTCATTAAAGTATTCGATGGCCCTTTTTACCCCTGCCCTGATCCCCTCGATTACCCGGGCCACAGGAACACCCTTAATCACCTGTTCCAAACCGCTGTTGACAAGGGCTCCGGCCATAATCGTGGTTGTAGTGGTGCCATCACCAATCTCATCCTGTTGGGCTTTGGCGGCGTTGATCAGCATCCTGGCAGCAGGATGATTGACCTCCATCAAATTAAGGATGGTCACACCATCATTGGTAATGACCACCTCGCCAAAGCGATCTACTAACATGGTATCCAAACCTTTAGGGCCGATGGTGCCTTCCACAGCCGAAGCAATCGCCCTAATGGCATTGGCATTGGTGATAAGGGCGGCTAACCGCTCGTCTACCTCTGCGTTTTGGTTAACCTGTTTCACACTCATTCAGCTTTTTCTCACTTCCTTATAAACATTCCGGTTAGTTACAGCATTTGCTTTATAGCGCGGGAAAGGGCCGCAGCTACAAATTCCACCAAACTGACCGCCTTGGCATAGTCCATGCGGGTTGGGCCAATCAGGCCTACAGTCCCCAGCAGTTGGCCATCAAGCTGGTAGGTTGTTGTAACCAAGCTGCATTCGGAAATCCCTTCATGATTATTCTCCCCGCCAATCCGGATATTTAATCCAATATTGCCAGGATGCTCTAGGAGATCCCGCAGCACTTTGCCTTCCTCCAGAATGGACAGCAAACTCTTGATTTTAGTAATATCCTTAAATTCTGGCTGATTAAGGATATTAAGGGTGCCTCCCAAAAAAATCCTGTCATCCTTATTATCTGACGTCAACTGCTCCAAGGCCTCCAAAACCGTGCTGGCCAGCTTCTTTTGGAAAGACAGTTCAGACAGGATTTCATCAAAGGTATCCTCTTTCAACTGCTCCAATGCCAAGCCTTTTAGCTTGCTGTTTAATACTCTGGATACCCGCTCCAGATCATGCTCTGTTATCCCCGGGTGAATATCCAAGACCTGGTGTTCAACCACCCTGGTATTTGTGATTACTACCAAAAGGGCTTTTGTTGGCTCCACCTGCAGAAGCTGGATACGCTGGAAAGTGCTTCGGCCCATGGATGGAGCCAGAATAACAGCAGTTTGATGTGTCATTAATGATAAAAGATTTGTAGAGCGCTGGATTAAATCCTCAATCTCAGTCATCTTCTGGGCAAATCGCTCTTGAATATACTCCCGCTCCTGAGGAGTGAGACAATACTTTTCCATCAAACAATCCACATAGTAACGATAACCCCTATTAGAAGGGATGCGTCCTGCTGAAGTATGGGGTTGCTCGATGTAGCCCAATTCTTCCAAGTCAGCCATCTCATTGCGGATGGTAGCGGGACTGACGCCAAGGTTATACTTCCGGGCAATGGTGCGGGATCCTACAGGCTCAGCGGTAAACACATAATCATTGACAATAGCTGCCAGCACTTTTTTCTTCCGCTCGTCAAGACCCATCATTCCCCACCTCCTTGTTAGCACTCCATCCTCATGAGTGCTAATGCCTAATTAAAAAATATCACTAGCTCCTTTTTTTGTCAAGACTAAGGAAGAGTTAACAAGAACTTCTGAAATGCCTCGTTGGCCAAAGGAAGACCCTGTCTGGTCAGGCGAAACCTTCCCCGATGTTTTTCAATTAAACCCAAGGTCATCAGCTTCGCCAACTGGCTGCCGTATACTTGCTCAAAGGGGACGCCGAAACGATGCTGAAAATCCATGGGGTGGTAGCCTTCCAAGAGCCTTAAACCCAAAAAAACGGTTTCAGCCATCTCAATTTCCGGCGGCAATGACTCCTTCTCCCCCACCGGCAATACTCCGCTGTTTACCATAACCAGGTAGGCATCCAGGTCTTTGGTGTTGGTCCAGCGCATCGACCCAAAATGGGAGGAGGCAGCTACACCTAAACCCAGGTACTCTTGGTTGCGCCAATAAAGGAGGTTATGTACAGATCTAAAACCTGGACGGGCAAAGTTGGATATTTCATAATGCAGGTATCCGGCTCCCGTCAAAGTATGAATGGTTAGTTCATGCATGTTAAGAACAGTCTCTTCTTCAGGCAGAGACAGCAATCCCATTTTAAATTGATCTTCCCACAGGGTGCCTTCCTCCAGCTTTAATCCATAAGCCGCCAAGTGCTCCGGCTCCAAAGCAACCGCCCAGTTCAGGGTGTCCTGCCAGTCTTCCAGGCTTTGACCAGGCAACCCATACATCAAGTCAAGGTTAATATTAGCAAATCCCGCTTTTCTGGCCGCTCTTACAGTTATTTCAGTGTCCCGGGAGTTATGCGCCCGGCCCAGAAAGGATAAAAGCCGGTCCTGGCGGGCCTGGGCGCCAATAGACAAGCGGTTAAAGCCAGCTTGCCTCAGGGTTTCCAGTTGAGACTGTTCAATTGTAGCCGGATTGGCTTCCATGGTGATTTCCGCATCCGGTACCAGTTCAATCAACCCCATGATGCCAGTCAGGATCTCCGCCAACTGTTGCGGGCCTAAGAGGCTGGGAGTACCTCCGCCAAAATAAACCGAGACAGCCCTCCGTCCTGTTACAGCAGGATGATATAAAGCGAGTTCGGCGATTAGTCCCTGCCCGTAAGCCTGGTACCTGTTTTCCTCAGTTGGAAAGGAAATAAAATCACAGTAATTGCATTTTTGCCGGCAAAAAGGGACATGCAGATAGACGCCAAAATCCATATGATACTCCTTTTTGAAATAATTATAAACCTAGTATAACACAAATAAGGACTGCATTTTGCAGTCCAAAAGCTCCCACTTTGCCGTTTACCGAGGGTTTCTGAACCTGCCCCAGCAGGTGGGTATCCTACCAGCAGCTTTTGTCTACCGAGCAAAGTCGGCCTGACAGCCACTTCCGGACACGGATTCCCGTAGAAACGGTGTTGGTTCAAAACACAAACGGTTCAACACGAACATCGCAGGATATAATCTTTTTTTGCCCTTCAATCTACCGGGCAAAGCTATCATACTATGATCCGGCTCCCGGTGTCAAAGGGAAATTATTAGGAAAGGAAATCTAGGTGTTCAGTAGTCAGACCCCCTCGCCGCCTATAGCGGCACCATCGAAAGAGGAAAATTTTATTTTCAGGGTAGAATTCAAAATACCTCGGGGGATAATCGGATGCATTGGTGATTACCGGAGTAAAACATTACGGCGCATTAGTTCAAAGAGCGAAGAAGCCTGAGGATAAGCCGCAGCCGGTGTTTGAGGGCCTTTAGGCCCGAGTTCCAGTGCGGCATGAATACCCGCAAGGGGCAGGCCGTCCGGCTAAGGCGGCAAAGCCGCCAAGCCTCCCGCACGGCGACTGAGCTCGTTCGGGAATAAGAGCGCCGTCCTTTACGGAGGTAACACCAAGGCAGCCAAGCAGCTTTCCTAAAAACCTGGGGACTTCTTTCTCCCCTTCTGACTTCTGACTTCTGACCACTGACTACTTATCATTTATCTACTTGCAGCACAGCCATAAAGGCTTCCTGGGGAATTTCCACATTTCCTACCTGCTTCATCCGGCGCTTTCCTTCTTTTTGTTTTTCCAAGAGCTTCCGCTTACGGGTTACATCTCCGCCATAGCACTTTTCCAAGACGTTTTTCCGCATCGCCTTGACCGTATCCCGGGCGATAACCTTATTCCCAATAGCAGCCTGGATAGGTATTTCAAAAAGGTGCCGGGGAATCAGTTCCCGCAGCTTTTCCGTCAGAGATCTGCCCCGGTGATAAGCTCTGTCCCCGTGAACAATACAAGACAAGGCGTCCACCACTTCTCCGGCAATAAGGATATCCAGCTTAACCAACTGGGATTCCCGGTAGCCAATTAACTCGTAATCCATAGAGGCATAACCTCTGGTGCGAGATTTGAGGATATCAAAAAAGTCATAAATGATCTCACTTAGGGGCAATTCATATTCCAACATAACTCTTTTTTCCGACAGGTATTCCATATTAGAGAACTGCCCGCGCCGGTCCTGGGCAAGTTCCATTACCGATCCCACATAGTCAGTAGGTACCATGATCGTGGATTTTACATAGGGCTCTTCCATCTTTTCAATGAAGTTTGGCAGCGGCAGGGCTGCAGGGTTATCAACCTCCAAGACTTCACCGTCAGTTTTCGTAACCCGGTAAATTACGTTGGGCGCTGTGGTTATTAGCTCCAGCTTGTATTCCCGCTCCAACCGCTCCTGGATTATTTCCATATGCAAAAGGCCCAAAAACCCGCAGCGGAAACCAAAGCCCAGGGCCAAAGAAGATTCCGGTTCAAAAACCAAAGAAGCGTCATTAAGTTTTAGTTTTTCCAAGGCATCCCGCAAATCTTCATACTGAGCCGTGTCTACCGGATAAAGGCCGCAGAATACCATTGGCGTAACCCGGCGGTATCCCGGCAAAGGTAGGGCTGCCGGTGTCTTCCCACCGGTAATCGTATCCCCAACGCTGGTGTCTTTGACATTTTTGATACTGGCAGTCAAAAAACCTACTTCCCCTGCCGACAAGGATTCTGCTTGCCGCATGGCCGGTGTGAAAACCCCAACTTCATTTACCTCAAAGGTTTTACCCGTGGACATCATTTTTATTTCCATACCCTTTTTTAAGCTGCCTTCAACTAAACGCACGTAAGGCACGGCGCCACGGTAGGAATCAAAATGAGAATCAAAAATAAGGGCCCTGAGCGGAGCCTCAGCGGCCCCAGTTGGAGGAGGAATTCTCCGCACGATAGCCTCCAAGATTTCCACTGTACCGAGCCCGGTCTTGGCTGAGGCCAGAATAGCATCGGAAGCATCCAATCCAATAACGTCTTCAATTTCCCGCTTCACCCGCTCTGGGTCTGCGCTAGGCAGGTCTATTTTGTTAATAATAGGAATTATCTCCAGGTCGTGCTCCATGGCCAGGTAGACGTTAGCCAGGGTCTGAGCCTCAATCCCCTGGGAAGCGTCCACTACCAGCAGGGCCCCTTCACAGGCAGCAAGGCTGCGGGATACTTCATAGGTAAAATCAACATGACCGGGTGTATCAATCAAATTCAATACATAATCCAGCCCGTCTTTGGCACGGTAGTTCAATCTAACAGCCTGTAACTTAATGGTAATCCCCCGCTCCCGCTCCAGGTCCATCTGATCCAATACCTGTTCAGCCATTTCCCGGGAAGAAAGGGCGCCGGTGAATTCAAGCAGGCGGTCAGCCAGGGTTGATTTTCCATGGTCAATATGGGCAATGATGCAAAAATTCCGGATAAACTGTTGTCCCCGAGCACCGCTCATTTTTTAGCTCCCTTCAAATTGCATACTTCAAACTATTATAGCATTCCCTGTTGAAGGGAACAACTTAGCTACAGATTTAAGATAAAAGTACTACTAGGAGTCAGAAGTCAGGAGCCAGAATGAAAGAGCGGTTTATCGTCTCGGGGCATTTTTGAATTCTGTCTACTGACTTCTGAATACCTGAATAGTAACAGATAAAAAGTCTACCCCGGAAGCGGGTTGGTTTTACCCCGCCGCAGTCTTTGGCGCAGCATAGCCAAAATCATGGCGGCTTCCTCCATTTTTAACGCTAAAGTTAGCCCGGCATAAACTGCGCCGCCAGCAGAAACGGCTAGAGCCACCTGGACAGCCTGATACAGTTTGTTGGTTAAGTCTAACGTTTGTCCCAGATAGGATGCAATACCGTAGGCAACCAGCCCCATGGCTAAGGAGGCAAAAAGGCTTTTAGCAAAGGACGTAATGATCCGCCAGCCGTCAACCCCGTGGATTTTGCGGCGCAGGATTACCAATAAGATCAGCATGTTAAAGCCGCCGGCAATGGAATAAGCCAAGGCAAGCCCTCCTTCAGCCATAGGCTTGATCAACAGAAAATTAAGAGCAATATTTAGCGCAATGGTTGCCACCCCTACGGTTACTGGTGTCCTGGTATCCTGCAGGGCGTAGTACACCCTGTTCAGCAATTGAATCGAAGCGTAGGCAGCCAATCCGAGGGAATAGAACACCAGTACATGGGCCGTCGCCCGGGTAGCCTCAGCAGTAAACATGCCTTGTTCAAATAAAAACCTTACTACCGGTACGCCAATAGCGATAAATCCAACTGCAGCCGGCAGGTTGACAAAGAGCACGGAACGCAAACTTAAAGAAACACTGCGGCGAAATTGTTCCATTTCGCCCCGGGCGGCATTGCCAGTCAGAGTAGGGAATACAGCTACAGATACAGCAATGGCGAAAATGCCGATGGGCAGCATCATTAGCCGCTGTCCTGTCCGGAGAGCCGCTACGGCGCCTGGAGCAAGAGTGGACGCCAGATTTTGATTTACGAAGACATTTAATTGAATTACCGAAAGACCAATCAATACCGGGAGCATTAAACGGGCAACCTTTTGCACACCGGGGTGTTTTAGATTAAAAGAAAAATGATAGCGCAGCCCTTTTCTTAAGAGTTGAGGAAGCTGGACGCCGAAATTAGCCATTGCGCCCACTACCACACCAATAGAAAAACCGGCGATGCCGTACCATTTGGAAAGGATCAGACCAACCAGCACAATGCACAAATTATATAACACCGCACCCAAGGCAGGAGGGAGAAATTGTTTGTAGGAGTTCAAGATCCCCATGGAAATGCCGCTTAAAGCCATAAAGATGACCTGGATGAACATGATTCTGGTTAACTTTACAGTTAAATCCATGCTTTCGGGGGAAAAACCAGGCACCAGGAAATATACCAGCTGAGGGGTAAAAATGATGCCAAGTAAAACCCCAAAAAACATTACGACCATGATCAGGTTAAAAAGAATACTTGCCATTTCCCAGGCCTCTTCTTCCTTCTCAGTGGCCAAATAGCCGGTAAAAACCGGAATGAAAGAAGAGCTTAAAGCTCCGCCCACCAGCAGCAAGTATAAAAAATCAGGGATGGAAAAAGCCGCATTATAAACATCGGTGAGCCTGTTTTGGCCAAAACGGGCATAAATGACAACATCCCGGAGATACCCCAGGATGCGCGAGGCAATCATGGCTACCATAATAATTCCCACTGCCTTGACTACCCGTTTATCACCAGAAGTCATACCGCGGCCCCCTTTCTGACAATTTATCATACCATAATTATCCTCAGGCAAGCAATCGGTTTCGGCTACGGCGCCATACGGCTACTGGGCTCCCGCCCAGTAGTCGCGGGCGATGTTTTGGGCCTCTTCCAAGGTACGCTGTACCGCTTCCCTTAATGCAGCTGCTGCTTCATGCCCCCTGGTTTTAGCTTTACGTGCAATTCGAGCCGATTTGCCTACTGCCTCGCTTACCCGGGAATTGAGTCCCGTTAGCTTTTCCGCCTGCACCGGCAGAGGAAGGTTGGTACCTATCAGTGTAATGGTTATTTCACCGGTAGCACCGGGGCCAATTTTGATTAACCCCGGATTCTCTATGCCAAGCATAATGTCTATTTTGTTGGAGGTGTAATTAAGGCCAAAAATAAACCCGAAAAGAACCAGCAATAGCAGTATCATTTTTGTCCACCTCATGTTATCCCCTCACGCACTAATGTCACTTATATACCTTGTCCTTTTTTTGCCAAATTAATACCCCAGGATTACTGGGGGAAGCAAAAAAGGGAGAGGTCCTCTCTCCCAGGATGTTGGCGATTCTTATTCGGCTGGCCTTTGTTACAGTCTTTGGCGGCCAGTTTCAGTTGCCGGGTTTGATTCCCATATCCCGCAGGACTTCAGCCACTACATGGGCCACCAATTCAGCGGCTCTTTTGGCTTCCTCCAAAGAATTTCTGGTACTGCCAATTTCCAGCAGCACAGCCCTTTGATGCAAGTGTTGATTATAACGGCCGTCCTGAATCCGGACCCCTTTAGACAGTCCGGGATAAAGGGCTTCCACCTTGGCGGCCAACCGCTGAGCAAACTTAAGGTTCTGTCTCCAGGCAGGGTGATCCAAACGCTTGTCGCTTCCAACAATTAGCAGGACTCTTGCTGTTTCTTTTCCATTAATTACGACGGATTCCTTTTGCTTTAACCCGGCATCCCGGTGGATATCCAGCACAACCTGAATGCCAGGGTTAGCCGAAATAAGTTCCTTGATTGTTTGCTCAGAATTAGTATAGGACTTAGCCCAGTTGGGATAATCATGGATTTTTTCAGAACGGGCCGTTTTTATCCCGTACTTGCCAGATAATACATCAGCCAGAGTTTCCGCCACTTTAACTACCCCACCGTTTTTCCCTTCTAGCTTCTCTTTACCGTCTGTTGGCACGTAGGTTTCAGCATTGTGGGTGTTATAAATGGCTACTAAGGCAGACCCGCTGGGTACCACTGGCGGTGGTTCCGGCTGAGCAGCCTCTTCCTCAGGCGGCAGTTCAACCAACTGGCCGCTTTGGGCCTCTGCCCCCTCATCTTCCACATACCTAGCCACTACAGGCGCAGCAGCTACCGGAACTACGTCAAGGACTGCCAGTTGCGAAGCCAAAAAACTTCTAGGGTCAAATACATCCACTTGTGCCAAGGTCTTGACGGTAGACTGCAGAAGGTCTCCTGGCTGCCTTTCGATGCTGGCTATTTCCCCTGCTACGGCAACGACAAGCATACCCTGCCGCAGGACCCCTTTCAGTGTTTCTACACTTACTCCGGTCAACAAACGGATCAGGTGACTATCCTGCTGTTCAGCTGCCACTGGCTGCCTATCTACCCCACCGGTTCCGGGTGAACCCCAAAAAAAGCTGACAAACAAAAAGATTACCGCCCCAAACACAATAATAAGTACCGGAATGGGGCTGATCCAAAAATGAAAAGGGCGGTAGGCCTTTCTGCCTGCCCAACGCAGTCCTGACAATGGTAGTCCCCCCTTTGTGGTTACATCCCATTTTATGCCCCGGACTACCAGGTTATGACCAAAATGAGGACAAGCCGCTAGGGAGAAAAAAAACAAACAGGCCGGGATATACCCCGATCCTGTTTGCGGCCTGTTAAAACTTCCTTACCGCAGCTCTGTCGGGACAAAGATATCAATTACCCCGATTACCAGAGCGGCCAATAAGGCCCCCAGGATGTTCACAGTTAAAAACTGCGGCACAATAAACTGGGCCAAGTAGATAACGACTGCTGCGGTAACGAATCCGATAATTCCCCGGTTCTGGGGAGACACTTTTTTCCCCAAAAGGCTCTCCGCTATAAAACCTAAAACAGCAATAACGATTGCGGCTATTAGAGCCCCTGTAAAGCCTGCTACTCGAATACCTGGCAGAAGCCAACCGACCAACATCAGGACCAGCGCTGACACAACAAAACGAACCGCTGCACCAATCATTTTTTTCACCTCCTTTTTCCTGTTAACCATAGGATTACCTGCGGCTAAGCCTGTTATACGTGGTCTTTGCTCCCTGAAAGCCGGCGGCCAACTTATTTGTTCTATTGCCTTTTATCCCTTCCCATGGTAGAATAAATGCTGTTAACTGTGGTTAAAAGATGTGAATCCTTTCCCAAAAGGAGGTGACCATTCTTGGCAAATATTAAATCCGCAGAGAAACGGGTTGAGATAAATCGCCGCAATGCCCTGCGCAATGCTGCGATTAAATCCCAGGTTAAAACGGCTGTGAAGAAGTTCGAAGCCAACGTTAATGATGTAAACCTAGTCAATGCCGTCAAAAATATTGATAAGGCCGTCACGAAAGGCGTATTGCATAAAAATACCGCCGCCAACAAAAAATCTAAGCTACAAAAGAAATACAACGCCGTAGCAGGCTTGCAGTAAAACAGTTAAGTCCCGGGTATGTTTCCAAACCAGGGACTTATTGTTTTTCTCTATCAATAACCAACCGCAGCAAGGCCATCTCCAGCAGCAAATGGGGCGGGCCTTTTCCGCTTTTTAAAGCCACATCTAGCCGCAAAAAATCCTGTAAAATCTTTTTTAATTGTTGATGAGAAAAGTTCTTGGCTTGAGCTACAGCTTTTTGAGCCACATAAGGGTGTACTTGCAATATACTGGCCAGGTTTTCTGCTTTGGCGGATTTAGCAGCCAGCATTAACCGGAACTGCCGCGCCAGCATCAACGCAATTGGCACCGGCTGTTCTCCAAGTGTAAACATTTCACGGAGAAGTCTGATTCCTTGTCCAATCCGCTTTTCAGCAACAGCGTCAACCAATTGAAAAATCCCAGCCTCCTGTGTCACTCCGGTGATTGACTGAACAACCGGCAAGGTAATCCGAGATTCCTCCCCCAAGTAATCGCTAATTTTGGCTATCTCGGCAGCCAGTAAAGACAAATTGTTTCCTCCACAAGCAATCAGGTAATCTAAGGCTTGATTATCAAAAGTTTTCCCCCGGCTTGCCGCCTCCCGGTGCAGCCAATCTTGCAGCGCTTTCCCTTTTAGCGGAGCAAATTCCATTACTAAACCGCTCTTTTCCACTGCTTTATAAACCTTCCGCCGGGTATCCACCTTGCCCAAAGCCACCAAGACCAGGCAAGTCTGGGGATTGGGATCAGCAAGATATGCCAGCAGACGGTGGTTTTGGGCGCCCAGCTCGGTCTCTCCGGTTTCCTCTTGGGAGGGCCTGCTTTGAAAAAGGGATGTATTTTTTACCACCACCATCTTCCGGTCCCCCCAAAATGGCACGGTGTTGGCGGCATTTACTATTTCCTCCGAAGAAATCTCTTTCCCGTCCAGCAGTTCAAAGTTCCATTCGTCTGTATCCGGCAAAAAGCAATTGCGAAGGGAATTCAGGGCCTGTTTAATAAGGTATTGTTCTTCACCGTAAAGGAGGTAGACCGGAGACATTTTTCCCGAGGTTTCCCATGGGAAAACCGGCAAACCTGAAACCTTAGCCCTGCTTTGACTATTTATTACCATTTCTTCACCACCTACTTCGCTATAACAAGTTCTAGCCATCTTTAATAAGTCCTCTTTATCTTTAAGTGAATCCTGCATGAACAAAAACAGTTAAACAGATAATATGAAATGCTTGAATTATGATTTTGAAGGGAAAGCTTACATGACAGAACCGGTAAAAACCATTATCGGCCCACGCCGCAGTCCCAGGCTTTTTGGAGGAAGGGATCTGGGTATTGACCTTGGCACAGCAACCACCCTGGTATTCGCAAAAGGCAGGGGCATCATCCTGCGGGAGCCCTCGGTAGTGGCTATTGATGTTCATACGAACCAGATCGTAGCCATCGGGCAAAAAGCGTGGGCCATGATCGGCCGCACCCCCGGCCGCATTAGAGCAATTCGTCCTTTGCAAAATGGAGTAATAACCGATTTTGAAACAACCAAACTGATGGTATCCTCATTTATAAAAAGATGTCTCCCTATTTCCTTAGGAAAACCGAAGATAGTAATCAGCGTTCCCTTCGGCAGCACCCAGGTAGAACGAAGGGCCGTGTTTGAGGCCGCCCGCCAAGGGGGAGGCAAGGAGGTTTTGTTAGTAGAAGAGCCCCTGGCTGCAGCTATCGGAGCAGGCCTGCCTGTAGCCGAAGCGGTAGGGAGCATGGTTGTTAATATCGGGGGAGGCACAACCGAGGTAGCAGTTATTGCCTTAGGGGGGATCGTAAAGGGTGTCTCTTTACGAAGCGCTGGTGATACCCTAACGCAAAGCATCCAAGCTTACATGAGAAGAAACTACCGGCTGGAGATTGGGGAACCTACCGCTGAAGCCATTAAGATAGAAGAAGGCTACGCCTTCAACCCTCCTGCCGATAAAATTATCCCGATTAAGGGAATCTACCTGCCTACGGGGATGCCGAAAGCTGTTCATGTTAAATCTTCAGAAATCACGGCTGCAATGGAAGAACCGCTGGCCACTATTCTTGCCGGTATCAGGCGGGTATTTGAACAGGCCCCGCCCCAGTTGGCCTCCGACATTATTGACACTGGTATTACCCTCACTGGCGGCGGAGCACTCCTTAAGAATATCGATGGCTTAATTGCCAAACAACTGGGGCTGCCGGTACAGGTGGCCACGGAACCTCAGGAATGCGTCGCCCTTGGTACAGGCCAAATCCTGCAGCAAACCGGGAACCTAAACCGGGTTGCACTTTACCGGCTGTAAACATTTACTCCGATCATGGCATGACCGCACATAACCGCGATCTCCAGAATTTCCTGGGGAGGCAGCTTTTCCGTCTTACCCCAGCGGCCCAAGCGTCTATTGGCTATTGTCGCTTCCTTTTGGCAGCAAGGCGAATAGCCACCTGAAAAGCTTCTTTCGTGGCCAGTTCATTCGCCTGGCCTTTCCCTGCCAGCTCGAAACTGCTGCCGTGGGCCGGCGTAACTGCCACCAAAGGCAAACCGGCGCAAATGGTTACTGTCTTGCTAAACCCCAACAGTTTAGCGCCGATTTGGCCCTGATCGTGGTACATGGCCAAAATCCCGTTTCCCTGCCTTCGGAGGTAGCGCAAAAATATAGTGTCAGACGGATAAGGACCGCTGGCAAAAATCCCGTTATTCTGAGCCTGGGCAATCACAGGAACGATTATTTCTTCTTCTTCCGTCCCGAATAGGCCTCCATCGCCGGCATGAGGGTTAAGAGCAGCTACAAGTATTCTTGGAGACTTCGTTCCATAAGAAGTTATGGTTTGAGCCAGCAACTGCAGGGCGTTTAATATGCTGTCTTGGGTGACATGATGAGCGACATCCTTTATGGCCACATGGGATGTTACCCTGCCCAGCCACAACCTGCCCATTTTATTTATCTCGCCAAAAACCGCGCCGGCTGGCATTTTCGCCAGATGGGCCAGATAGTGAAGCTCATCGGTAACATCATAACCCCCTAGATGTAACGCTGCTTTTGTCAACGGGCCATAGACTATCCCATCAGCAACGCCGTTCTGCACCAGATTAACCCCCCTGGCCAAATCCTGACCCATTGCCCGGCCGGTTTCTTCGGAGACTTGCCCAATGGCAAAATCCCCTGGAGCTAAATTATTTTGCTCCAGCACATAGACCTTTCCAGGCTGATGATGGATTTCTTTCTCGTTTTCACAGACTTGAAATTCAGGTCCCCGGCCGGCAACCTCAATTCCTTTTCTTACAATACGCTGGTCCCCCACAACAACAAAGCAAGCCCGCCGGCGGAGTCTTTCGACCGCTAAAGCTTTCGCGATCACTTCCGGGCCGATACCTGCCGCATCGCCTAGAATGACGGCCAGGGTAGGAAACTGTTTCTTTCTTTTGGAGTCCATTGCTGGATCCCCCCTCAGATAGCAGCGTAACGAAAATATTATGTTAACTTAGGGTCTTGACATAATACCGCTGCTCTCATTCTTAAATTATTATTGGAATATTGATCTTGGTCGGAGCTGGCATACTAATGATATTAGCCCGAGAAATGACTATAACCCCTTGGCTCCAGGGGACGACGGTTGCCGGAGGGGTCGATTAACGTAACCCCTTTCTCCTTGGGCAAAACCCGCCCAATGATATGAAATGGAGTGTTACAGGCAGCCAGGGCTCCCCGGACAGCTTCCAACCTATCAGCTGAAAAAGCAAACAAGAGCTCATAGTCCTCGCCTCCCTCCAGGACCCAACCTAACAGGTCAACGCCCAGCAAACGAGCAACAGCCTGGGTTGCTTCCCCTACTGGCAAGCGGCCAAGCTCAATTTCTATCCCTACGGCGCTTTGGGCTGCTATGTGGTTGACCTCGCTGGCCAACCCATCGCTAATATCTATCATTGCCGAGACGGCTCCACTGGCGGCAAGAGCCTGTCCTGCCGCCACCCTAGGTGCCGGAGCCAGATGGGCAGCGACAACTTCGGCTTCATACCCAGAAGGCAGCCCGCCGGGAACAGGACCGGCCTTTTTGGCCTTCAGCCAGCCCAGGCCAGCCGCCGAAGCCCCTAACTGGCCGGTAACCCCTACCAACTGGCCCGGACGAGCTCCGCCTCTGGTCACCGGATAATCAGCTTCTCCGATAACAACAACATCGATCACCACTCCCCCGGGGGATCGCACCGTATCACCACCAACTAGGCTTGCGCCGGAGGAGTGGGCCATTTGGACCATACCCTGATAAAGCTCTTCAACCTCCTTGTCACTGGTCAGGTCAGTTGCCCCTAAGGATACCAGCACATACCTTGGGCGTCCCCCCATGGCGGCAATGTCGCTGATATTCACTGCCAGGGCTTTTGCCCCTAACTGAAAGGGGTTAATAAAAGAAAGATCAAAATGCACTCCTTCTACCAGCATGTCCATGGTAACCAGCATCCGCCCCTGAGGTGGCTGCAGTACCGCCGCGTCATCGCCAATTCCCAGTTCAACCCCAGGACCGGCAGCCCCTACGATCTGTTTAATCCGGCCAATTAGCCCAAATTCTCCGCCTGCAAAAGGCAAGGCAATTCCTCCGTTCCTTTGTTAGGTAACATGTCTACTGTTAATATTATCCCGAGGCTTCGCCTAATAGCAAGCCGCAGTTATTCAACTGGGTCTTGGCTTCAGCGGGGGATTGCTTCCCCCGCTGAGCTTAGAGCCAGTTAATACAGTGGCGTAGCCGCTCTTATCCCGCCGCTTGGAGAAGCGGGGGTATTAGAGCGGGTAGCCATCTGTGATAAAAAGCCGGGTTTTCCTAAAGCCTGAGGAATTGATCCGAGACAAACCCTTATGTATAGAGCCCAGCCAGGTGATTTGTAGGGCGGTAGCCCTTACCCACAACAGGCGCCTCCGCAATGGCACGATTGATAAAGGCCTTTGCTTTTTGCAGGGCCGGCAAAACCTCCAGGCCTTTGGCAAGATAAGCGGCAATGGCAGCAGAGAAAGTACACCCGGTGCCGTGGGGCGTATAGGGGAACCTCATTCCCTTTAATTCAAAGTACTCTTCCCCATTAAAAGCCAAGTCTATGGCTTCCCCAGAAAGGTGCCCTCCTTTAACCACCACCCATTCAGGGCCTAATTGATGCAAAAGCTTGGCAGCCAGGCGCATTTCTGGAAGACTCTTAATCTCCCTGTTTAATACTGCTCCTGCTTCATGTAAATTGGGGGTGATTACCTTGGCCAGCGGGAATAAACGGTTAATTAGTGCGTCTCTGGCACCCGGAAGAAGCAGGTGGTGGCCGCTTTTGGCAACCATAACGGGGTCAACCACCAGGTTAGGTACCTGGTAAACAGCTATCACTTCAGCTACAGCACGGATAATTGCCTCATCTCCCAACATGCCTGTTTTTGCTGCATGGGTACCGATGTCGGAAAGCACGGCTTTCATTTGAGCTCGGACCATATCCGGGGGCAACAGCTGCACCGCCTCAACCCCTAGGGTATTTTGGGCGGTAATTGCAGTCAGGACACTGGTACCGAAGGCGCCTAAAACAGTAAAGGTCTTTAAATCTGCCTGGATACCGGCCCCCCCTCCACTATCAGAACCTGCAATGGTCATTACCTTGGGGTACCTCGGGTTACTCTCCTGGTTTTGCACCTGTTCCATAAACTTGACCACCTCCAAATCACATCAAAAAAAATAAATGCCGTAAGCCTTTAAGGTTACGGTTCAAAAAAAATCTTCCGAGGCCGGACTCCTGGAAGATATAAAACCCGTTTCCTTCGCTTTCAGACTGTAACGCCCATCACACTTAACGCCAAAAAGGGCGTGAACTACCCCCGCCTAAAGAGGCGTGAGCTTCCTGCTTCAAAGACAACCTGCGGTGTCTCGGCAGGCTTGAATTCCCGTGGTCCCCACGGTACTGCGTCTGCTTGGCACTCCCACTTGACTTTACGGAACCCAGGGCTACCAAGCACGATTGGTGTTCCGACCCCCTTGTCTGCAGGTGGACGCTAATTACATTTTACAACGTTTTTATCAAATTGCAACAAAATTACCTGGCTATCGCCCGGCCGCCCATTCACCACCCGCCTATAGAGGCGGAGTCCTCTGGGCGGGTTATGATAGAAAAGGGACAAGGGGCTAAGCCTTGTCCCAATGTAATTCTTCATAGTTGTCCGCTCTTTGCCAATTCCAAGGCCTGGTTCAGGTCTTCAATCAAATCCCGGACGTCTTCAATACCCACAGACAGCCGGATCAGGTCTTCTGTGACCCCGGTGCTAACCCGCTGGGCCGGGGTTAACTGCTGATGGGTAGTGCTGGCAGGGTGGATGACAAGGGACTTGGCATCCCCTACATTGGCAAGGTGAGAAAATAGTTTCAGGCTGTCAATAAATCTGATTCCTGCTTCCAGGCCGCCTTTAATACCAAAGGTAAGAATTGCTCCATAACCGTTAGCCAGGTACTTCTTTGCTAACAGGTGAGACGGGTGGCTTGGCAGGCCGGGATAATTCACCCAGTTTACCATGGGATGTCCCTGCAGGTGCTCGGCAATGGCTAAGGCGTTATCCGCATGGCGCTGCATCCTAAGCGGAAGAGTCTCCAGCCCCTGAAGAAACAAAAAGGAATTAAAGGGGCTGAGGCAAGGCCCGAGGTCACGCAGGAGTTGCACTCTTGCCTTGATGATATAAGCAAGGGGTCCTAATGCTTCCACATAGCGCACACCATGGTAGCTAGGGTCTGGTTCCGTCAGTTCGGGGTATTTGCCGTTATCCCAATTAAAGCGCCCAGAATCCACAATTATTCCACCGATGGATGTTCCATGTCCGCCGATAAACTTAGTGGCTGAATGAACCACAATGTCTGCCCCGTATTCAAAAGGCCGGCAAAGATAGGGAGTGGCAAAGGTATTGTCAACAATCAAAGGAATACCCGCTGCATGGGCAATGGCAGCTATTGCCTTCAGGTCTGCCACATCCAATTTCGGGTTGCCAATGGTTTCCACATAAAGAGCTCTGGTTCTTTCGGTAATCGCAGAGCGAAAGTTTTCTGCATTGGCAGAATCTACAAAATTGACCTTGATTCCTAGTTTGGGCAGAGTGGTAGAAAACAAGTTGTAGGTTCCGCCATAGAGGCTGGTAGAGGAAACCATTTCCTGGCCCGACCCGGTAATATTAGTGATCGCCATGGTAATGGCAGCCTGCCCGGAAGCCACAGCCAGAGCCCCCACCCCACCCTCCAAAGCCGCAACCCGCTGTTCAAAAACGTCGGTGGTAGGATTCATGATCCTGGTATAAATATTTCCTGCTTCCTTTAGTGCAAAAAGATCCGCGGCATGCTGGGAATCCCTGAACACGTAAGACGTGGTTTGGTAGATGGGCACCGCCCGGGAACCGGTAGCCGGATCAGGTTTTTGACAGCCATGAACTGCCAGGGTATCAAAGCGAAACGGTTTTTTTTCCATAATTCTTCCTCCTGTAGCCAAATTGAAAGTAGTTGGGGTTTGTATTGAAAGAGTCAGCGGCCTCCTCAGTACCTAAAATAAACAATTCCATGCAAAACAAAACGCCTCTCCTATGACAAGAAGAGGCATGAAAACTTATCCTCCTCTTATCTCTCAGGAATAACCTGCAGGAATTGGCACCAATTCAAATAATCACGGCTATGCGGCCATCAATTCGAACGGTTGCCGGGCTTCATCGGGCCAGTCCCTCCACCTCTCTAGATAAGAGTTACTTATGATCTTTTAATACTCATAATATACAGGGCAAAAAATTGGTTGTCAATAACTTGTTTTGCTACCACCCGAAGGCCTGCCGCCAAAAATCCCTCCCCCGGCTTTCACCAAGCTCTGTCTCGACCCGCCAATCCCTGCCGTTACTCCAAAAGGTAATGGCGCCGTGCAGGTCATTCCGGCAAACGGGGATCTCCCTTTCCTGCCAATACTTGATCACTTCAGGGGCAGGGTGATCAAAGGAATTGCGCTCACCAACCTGAATTACCGCTGCCTGAGGTTGGATGGCAGCCAAAAAACCCCTATGCAACCCATATTTGCTGCCATGATGGGGAATCAGGAAAATGTCACAGTCCAGGTAATCCCCGTAATCTTGCAGCAAAAGTTCCATAGCTTCCTTTTCAATATCGCCGGTAAGGAGGATACTAGTCAGTCCATAATTGAGCTTTAGCACCAGAGAGTTGTTGTTGTAATCTGAACGGGTTCCGCTCAAGGGTTTGTCAGGCGCCAGGACCTGAATTTCTATCCGGGGGTCCAGCCAAAGTTGATCGCCCTTCCTGGCCGAAGCCCCCGGAATTTGTCTTTGAGACAGCAAGGAGAAAAACTTTTTGTACTCAGCTGCAAAGAATTCCGGAGGAGGTGTAATCACCAGTTGGACAGGCATTTTTTCCACTACTGCAAACAACCCCGTCAAGTGATCGCCGTGGGGGTGGGTGTTAATCACCATATCAAGCCGCCGAATCCCGTGCCTGACAAGATAGGGTACAATAACCTTAGCTCCTGGGTCAAACAGGGAAGGCCCTTCTGCACCTCCCCCGTCCACCAGTGCCGTACGTCCGGCCGGGGTACGGATAAAAATGGCGCTGCCTTGACCCACATCCAAAAAAGCTACCTGCAGCAAATCTTTCTGGGAGTAGCTGCGTACCAAGGGCGCCACTCCCAGCAAGCAAACCGCTAATACAACAGCTATCAGTTTGATCCCTTGTGGTCTTCTAGTAGAATACTCTTTTTCCTGTGCGCGACCAACCCAATACTCCCGAAACATAATTAATGCTGAATAAAACAGGACTATTTCAATGATTGCAGGAGTTCTAATCCTATAGACGGTACCAGGCAAATAGGAGATACCCTCGACAGCCCATGTCAAGAAACTGATCACTGCACCATCAGCCAGGGCAAACATTGCCCCTACAGGCGGCAGGACAAGAGAGAACAAAAACATCACCAGACCCAGCATGACTACCAGCCCCACTAGCGGCACAACCAGGGGGTTTGCCACCATCGCCCCCGGGGACAGGATATTAAAGTAATAGGCAGTTAAGGGTACCAGGGCTAGCTGGGCCGCCAGGGGAACAACCAAAAGCTTACGCCAAGGGGGCAAAAAGGACAGCATGCTGTCCAAAAAGGGATACAGGTATACCAGGCCCCATGTAGCTGTGAAAGACAGCTGAAACCCCGGTTCAAAAAGGGCATTGGGGTTAAAAAGAAGGATAACAAAAGCAGCAACCCCCAGGGCAGTATAAAAATCCCTATCCCGGTCCCATAAGTAAGCGAATAAGGCCATGGATGCCATCAGACCAGCCCGTACCACTGAAGGGGTAAAACCGGTGACCGCTGCATAGAACCAAAGGACGGGCAGGGCAAGGAATACCAGCTTCTGTCTCGGCACCCCCAAGAGACGGCTGATTTCATATAAAAACAACAACAGGAAACCTACATGAAGGCCAGACACTGCAAAGACGTGCATCACGCCCAAGTCGCGGAATCGCTCCACCTCTCCCTTTTCCAGGCGCTCCTTGTCTCCGAACAGCAGGGCCAGCAGCACTCCCGCCTGTTCAGCCGGCAGCGCCCTGTCCACCAGGGCGACAACCCGGGATTTGGCGGCCAACGACACCGCCACCACCGGATTACCCGGCCGCCTGCCTACCGGCTCCATACTGCCGGGGTTGTCCACCAGCATGCGGGTGAATACGCCCCGCCGGGCCAGGTAAGACCGGTAATCGAACTCCCCGGGGTTACGCCTGGTTGGAGGTAGCTCAAGCTGACCATGGATATGCAGGACGTCCCCGTAACGGTAAAGGGGAGCCCCCCACGGGGTGCGCCCCGGTTCTCTGTTGTTCGACCCGTAGCTGCCCAGGTTGTCACTACTCGTACCGGTTTGTTTCCCTCCTGCCGGGCGGGGTGCATAGGCTACCACCTGCACCTTTTCGTCTATCCTTTGGTACCGGCCCTCCTGCCGCACCTCCTGCGCCCGCAGGGTATAGACCACCCGGTTGGCGTACACCTGCGGCTCTTCCACCACCACGCCTGTCAGAACCAGGTGCGTTTGCAGCCAATCCCCCAGGGCTGAGCGGTTTCGTTCCGCGGCTAGGGCAGCCCAAAACAAACCTATGACCAGGAAGCAGCCCAACACCAGCCAGGTATTGAACCGCCACCCCCGCCGGTACCCCATCGCTCCGGCCAACAGCAGCACCGCCGCAATTAACGCCGTAAGGCCCAGGGATAAATTAACCCTCTGGGCCAAAGCAATTCCTGCAGTAAAAGCCGCGACAGTCATCACCAACGGGCGCTGCATCCGGTCCCCTCCCGCCGGGATTTCTTATACCTCGAGAAAATTCGCCCATGACCGGCAATATCCTGCAACGACATGTTAATAAGCCTTTTTCCCATGCCTAGCCGAAAAACAATTTGCTAGGTTGGGCAGACCGGTGATCGGAAGATGCCTCCACCTACCAGATGTGCTCCTAGCTACCGTCAGGAGGGATATGCCCATTACCGGGTCGTTGTCCATTCCTCTTCACTCGCGCCGCCGGTTATAACCCTGCCAGGCCGGAAGGCTAACCCCGGTACGCCTCCCGTCGATGCTTTACATGCAGGACGTAGAGGAGGCCCTTTTCCCGGTCAAAACGTAGGATAACCCGCCAGTCACCAACTCTGTATCGCCATATGTCCGCAGTACCTTCAAGTTTCTTTAAGTTCACAGCCTCCGGGTGCTGTGTTAACCTTTCCAGCGCGGCTACTATCCGTTCCCTAGTTGTCCTGTCCAACCTTGCCAGGTCTTTTAGGGCCGGTCTGGTCATCTCTAGCCGCACATTCATAGACCAAGCTCCTTTTTGGCTTGCTCCCAAGGTATTGTGTCGCCCTGGGCGATGGCTTTTTCAGCCTCGCGGATTGCCGCCAACTCTTCCGGCTCTAGCGGTTCGTCATCTACCGGTGCCGTTTCTAAGGCTCTCAGAAGCGGGTCATCAATCTTCATGCTTAGGAGGAATTCCAAAAACCTTTTGGCTACCGGCATTTCCTGATCCGGCAAGGCCTCCACCAACCTGTGCAGGTCTTCTTTAATGACACTCAATGCTATGCCTCCTTTACTCTTGGCAATTCACTATTCCGGTCCGATTTTTCCGGCCTTCTGACTGGCTTTCAGTTATTCAATGCTAGCTAACCCCAACTCTTTCGATTAGATTACGAGTAAGTTGCAAAAAGACTTCCGCTTGTTTCACCGTATCGGCGGCCTCCGACTTGCTAACCAGATAAAACTCGTTATAATCACTTTCCTCCCGAATATCTTTGGCGTTTAATAGTATTCTACCAAACTCCTTTGGAACGATCCCTGTCTTAACAAAATGCTGGTTAAACAAGGAAATTACACCCGAGTGCTTCTTAGAATCGAATCAAGGCCTTTAGTGGCTAGAAGTGCCCTGGCCCCGTGCAAGAGAGCGTAATACGCCCTTGAGGTGGCATCGGCAAAATGAGATTGGTCAAGCAGCATTTTAGCACTTTCAAGTTTCTTTTCCGCCATTTCCAACCTATACCGAGCCAATTCTAAGCGGTCTATTGACTCCATAGTGCATACCCCTCGGACAGCACTTCTCTGACAAAAGGAACCCCTTTCCTTTTGAAAGATTCAAATTCGTCTTCTCCATATATCTTGAGCGATAGGTCAACACCGTATTGCAGATTTACGTCCAACACATAATCATAAATCCGGGATCTGTCAATAAGCGATCTGTCCTTTACCACAATTAAAACATCAAAATCCGAATCCCGTCGAGCATCTCCCCTCGCGCGGGAACCAAACAACTGAACCAAACGGATTTCGCCGGGGTATAACTCATTCAAATAATTGACTAACCCCTGCAACAGCTTCCTTTCACTTGTTTTCATTAAAAACGGACCCCCTCTTTGGCTAAGGCCTTGCAATTCCTGGTACTATAATACCACAAACACTTGTTCCTGGCAAAGATCGTTTATCGTTCCCAGCACTGACGCATGAAAAATACCCGCAGACCGCTATTTTTTAACACCTTCACAAGAAAATAGCGCGAGAAGTTATTTCGTTCCAACCCCTGTAAGCCCTGATATGCCTGCGTTTTAAAAGTCATGCGTCCGTGCTGTGTCGTTCCTCTTGGTTGCCGAGCTGTTGACCTTGGATGCCTAGCCGAAAAACAATTTGCTAGGTTGGGCAGACCGGTGATCGGAAGATGCCTCCACCTACCAGATGTGCTCCTACTACCGCCAGGGGGGATTGCCAATTATCGTTTGGTCGTTGTCCATTCCTCTTCACTCGCACCGGTTATAACCCTGCCAGGCCGGAAGGCTAACCCCGGTACGCCTCCCGTCGATGCTTCACATGCAGGACGTAGAGGAGGCCCTTTTCCCGGTCAAACGTAGGATAACCCGCCAGTCACCAACTCTATACCGCCATATGTCCGCAAATCAGCTTGTTGGGCTGGCTGGTTCCGTCGTAGCTGAACCGGGTCAGCTGATTCCCCGCCACGGCGTCGTCCTGGGTGGGGACATAGAAAAAGGTCCTGCGCTTTTCATGAGCGTTGGGCCTTTTTCTTATGACTCTAACTAGAAGTTTGCTCCTAAGGTATAACAACTCTACGATGTAATTTCTTCGAAGAAAAATTTAGGCGTGACAATTTCAATGCCCCTGAACACACCTAGATTCAGCAAATGCTCGTCACCGGTAACAATGCGCGAAGCCTTCCCGGCCGCGGCACATTCTAAAACCATGTCGTCCTTGGGGTCTTCGGCGATGGCTTTGATTTTTTCTGCAGGATGAATTAATAATACCCAAGGAAATTCGAGAAGTTTTTGCAAGACCTCCAGCCGTTCCTCAATCCCGCCTAATACGTTAAATTTCTTGCGTGCAAGGACTACCGAATATTCTCTAATAAGTTCCGGACTTACAACAGGAACAAATTTACCAAAAACCCACCCGTCAAGCACCCTGACGGGGTAGCTTCCCGTGCTTAGCATACCGGAAATTAGGACATTGGTATCAATTACGACTCGCATGAACGTGCTTCCTCTATTTCATACATGACATCCTTTTCGCTTAAACCGGCCTGTTCCCCACGTTCCCGCATTTCGTCCAGTATGCTCTTTACTTCCAATTGTTTCGCTTTTTCGGACAGCTTTTTGAATTCCTCGTAGGAGGAATAACTCATAAGAACACCTTTTGGCTTTGAGCGTGATGAGATAATTACTACATCATCTTTCTTTTCAATTTCCTTTAGGTATTTCCCTAACAGAGGTCGTATTTTGTCAATACCCACTATTTTCTCCATGTTAACCCTCCTCTTTCGTTAATCTTAAGATTAATGATAATATTAATATGGAAAAAGGTCAACCCTTAGTAGCCGGTTCCCACCGGTTCCCGCGACAGAACCGGGCGCAGGTGACAGTATCTCCATTCTCCTTCTCGTATAGAAATAAAAAACAGGTTTGCAAAAAACAATTTCCCCTGCCCCCGTGTCCCAAATGCCTAGTTTGGTATAATCATAAGCGAAAAAGCATGCTCCTTCGGTTTGTTTTTCTTTAGCCGATTAAACAATACCACAGAAAGCGCATGCTTTTTCTTTTTTTTATTTAATTCTTTTGTTTTAGGTATTGCTCTCGCAAGCCATCGCGAAGCGATTTCGTTCTTCTCAATCTGTCGCATTTCAGGCTCTGAATATGATATCCTTACTGATGCCGGTATATTAAGCTAAGAAATGTCGGGAGTGTTGGCAAATTAGCGTAAAAAAATCGGCATTAACCTGGCCTTTGGGATTTACATTAATTACATGTATTAATGAGAGGCTACCCAAGGCTATTTCTTGTCTTGCCCCGCTTCATTAAGCACTCTTTTTTCTCCTCCACAAACCGGACAGTTCTGCATGGAAAGGGGAATTTCTAGTCCGCATTCTTCCATTAATTCTTTATCGACAAGAATTTTGTTTGTTGGCCCATCAGCTATTACTTCTCCATTGTTTAATATAATCGTTCTTTCGCATAGTTCCAATATCATATCCAAATCGTGAGATGCAATAATCTTTGTATGAGTAAATCCTTGAAGCAACCTGATTAACAGTCGTCTTGATTTTGGGTCGAGGGCAGAGCTTGGTTCATCCATGACCAATATATCAGGGTTCATCGCCAATATTGTCGCAATTGCTGCTGCCCTCTTTTCTCCCCCTGAAAGTTTATACGGTGGCCGGTCCGATAAGGACAAAATTCCGACAGTTTCAAGAGCCCTTTTTACCCTCTTTTCAACCTCTTCTTCGGGTAGCTTATAGTTGCGGGGCCCAAATGCTACATCATCGTAGACAGAGGTCGTAAATAATTGATCATTAGGATCTTGGAAGACCATCCCCACTTTTTGCCGGATTATCGGTATGGTCTTCTTTGTTACCGGCATCTCACCTACCCGGATTTCTCCTTCATTGGGTAACAACACTCCGACCAGATGCATCAAAAGTGTAGATTTTCCTGCCCCATTTGCACCTACGATACCCACAGATTCTCCATGCAGGATTTGAAAAGCAATCCCATTCAGCGCTTGCCGTCCATCAGCATACCTAAATTTTAAATTGTTTACTTCAATAATATGGTGACTCATCTTCCTTCTCCTGTCATTAATAAACCTAAAAACGCAGGTATGTTAATAAATCTAACGATTACAAAAAATAAACTCCATCCTGCGAAATAAGCAATATCACCAATCATCATTTTATTTTGTTTGCTAATCCTGTACTCCCCTGTAAATCCCCGACAGCACATAGAATGATAAACACGTTGCGCTCTTTCCAGCGTCCTCATTAATAACTGTCCGGTCAACGAACCCCAATTACTTATTTTGATACCCTTTGTATCTGGAGAGCGCAACGAATATGCACACAACGCACGCCCAACTTCCTCAATTAACAATGTTATATACCGGTATGTTAGAAGAAGTTGCATTATGAAAACCTTGGGAATTCTCATCATTCTAAGGGCTGACGCAACCCTTGTTATCCCCGTTGTCGCTATAAGCAGGAGGGCTGCCAATATTGTTAGAGATCCCTTAACCAGGATGGAAAAAAAGGATATCCAACCTCCGGAAATTTGTATCCATGGCAATATCACTACGGGATTGGTATCAAAAAAAGGATTAAAAACCCCTATGCCAATGATAAAAGGCATGACAAAAAGCATTCTTTTTAAAATTGGCACTACAGGAATATCCGCCAGGGTTATTACAACAACAGGATAGAATATAAGGGGCAACAATCCGCTTAATTGATATTTGTCAAAAGATACGGTAACAAATAAAAACATGAGTGTGGTTAACACCTTCATCAGTGGATGTATCTGATGAATATTTGTTCTTTTTCCTGCAAGTTCATCAAGTAGCCTTATATTGTTTAATAATTCCATCATATTTACCATATCAATCATCAGATCCTATAAATATTATTATGGCGGGTTTAAAGCCCGCCTACTTTTTTTTCTAAACAACGCTTGGTCTTTTTCGTTTTTTGAATAAAATTATGCAAAAACCTGTTATCCCAGCTAAAATTAAAGTCATGATGCCGCCAACCAACCCTGATATACTGGTTCCGGCATCCACAACAGGCCATGCTTCTTCAGTCTTTGTTTCACCTGTATTAGTTTCCTGTTCCTGAGTTTTAAAGCTGTAATCAGGTAAAAATGCAGTCTTCTCCTGAATGGAGGCCAATGTTTGATGGATACCATCGGGAACCTCAAGTTCCTCTTTACCCGAAGTATTAAATACAGACCACTCCAAGCCGTCTGGATGTGCAGATGCAAACCAAGAAAGAAACCCGCCAGTAAAAACCGCAACGATAGCAAGCACGGCAAGAACCTGCTTAATTGGAATTGTTCCCAACGCCTCACCTGACGATGCCTTCTCAATGATTTCAGGGCGTGCCTTCCACACAAATCCAACAACTGCAGCTGTAATAAGGCCCTCCACCATTCCTATGGCCAGGTGAATAGGCTGCATTAACAGTAGGAAGGTGCCAAAAGGTAATTCCGTTTTTCCTGAGAAGAGTGTTTCCAATACTACACTGAACGCCCCAAGTTGAAGACCTATGATTGCAGACACCATTGTCCCAATAAATATTCGGCTAGGGGAATATCCCCTTCGCATGATTTGTTTATAAATCAAAGGATAAGCTATAAAGCATGTAAAAAAACCAAGATTAAAAATATTGCATCCCAGTGCAAGTAATCCGCCATCTGCAAAGAACAGTGCCTGGATAACTAAAATAGATGCCATAGTCAGAAAGCCCGCATAAGGGCCTAGTAATATTGCAAGCAATAAACCTCCACCTAAATGCCCACTAGAACCAGTTGCAGGAATGGAAAAGTTAATCATCTGGGCAGCAAACACAAATGCTCCCATTACCCCCATTAAAGGTATTTTTTGCTCATCCAAGTCATTCTCAACTTTTTTTGTGGCATAAGCAGCAACCCCTGCTGTTACTGCCCACATGGTTCCGCCTACAACCGGTGAAATCAAGGCGTCTGCCATATGCATATGTATCTCCTCCTTAGCAGACCTCTTTTTACCGACAAAAAGCCACAAAGGCAATACACTGCTTCTGCAATGTGATCAACCTTCGTGGCTGTCTATCCTAAGAATAATGTTTTGCAGTTTCTAACTTAACCTTTTTGAGCCTTCATGACTCTTTTATACAAAATCTATTATAGTAAACAAAATCGCACTTGTCTACAATAATTCTGGCTGGTTATGGTGACTACGGGCTTGCACTAGAATTTGGCAGATGGGTTTTATGCAACGGTAACAGTATTGCCATGGTTTTGGCGGGCTAGTCTCAACAACACCTTGCTGAGCCACGCCAGGTAAAAGTTGTTAAGAATATTCTTGTACATTACTATGATAATGATATAATGTATATGGAGGTGTTACAGAATGCCGCAAAAAATGGTTCGCAAACAGGTCTATCTTACTTCCGTGCAGGAACAAAAATTAAAAAAACTCGCCCGGAAAAACAGTGTAACAGAAGCCGAAATACTCCGTAGGGCTATTGATAATTACATTCAAGAAGAGCCGTTAGAAGAAGATCCCCTACTTGAGCTATGCGGTTGTTACGATGGAGAGGAGGATGAATCTCTCCATCATGACGAGTATGTCTATGGGCAAAAATCGTAAGATCTTCGTTGATACTAGTGGGTTGCTGGCCTTGTTTGACCGCAAGGACCAGTATCACCAATCCGCAGCGGAATACTACCGCAAGATCTCCACGCGAAAAAAGGTCATAACCAACTTAATTGTGGCAGAAACGTACACGCGTTTGAGACAGCAAGCGGGCTTCGATCTGGCCATGACATTTCTGGCAGCAATAGACGCAGCTAAAAACAGTGGCCTGCTGGACCTTGTGTATAGCAATGCTCGGATTGAAACATTGTCTAGAAGCTATTTGGACAAATACCATGATCATAAACTTTCATACACTGACGCTGTCAGTTTTGCCGTTATCCTGCAACCACGAAGTGAGATCCATGAAATCTTTGCGTATGACCGCCATTTCATTATGACCAAGAAGCTGGTTTGCCCGGGACTTGGCAAATGAACTACCAGGGTTTTAGAATTTTCACCGAATGAACTTCCTGAAAGGAGTGATCAACTTGCGCCGCGTGTTAATGGTGATCGACATGCAAAATGATTTTGTGGCAGAAGTAGGAGCCTTGAGTTTCCCGGAAGCCCGCCAGGTGATACCTTTTGTAACCGCTAAGGTTAAGGAAGCCCTGGCCAGGGGATATGAGGTCCTGTTCACGCTGGATACCCATACCCCCGGTGACCTTGAGTTTAATAAGTTTCCTCCTCATTGCCTTGCCGATACACCCGGGCAAGAACTAATCCCAGAACTGCAGCAAATTGTCAATGACGAATTGAAAACCGACCGGATTCACTTGGTCCGCAAAAACCGTTACAGCGCTTTCCACGGTACTGAACTGGACCAATTGTTGGGCCTGAGCCCCGGCTCGTCAAAGGAAAAGGTGGCCGAGGTGGAACTGGTGGGGGTATGTACAAATATCTGCTGCTTTTTCACGGCGGAAGAACTGGCGAACCGCGATGTACCGGTTACGGCCTACCAGGAGGGCATGGCCAGTTTCGACCAAACCGCCCACCAATATGCCCTGGAACAAATGAAGAGTGTATTGGGGGTGAAAGTCGTCTAGCCACGTATTTATCCATAGTCTATCAATACTCGTGATTTCTCATAACCAATACTTCTTAAAAGGTTAGTCATAATGTTCAGGTTGCAGGATCCTACTGAATTCTGAATACCTGAATAGTAACAAACTCCCGGCAGAAAGGGAAAAAAATGCCTGCGGCATAAACAGGCGGCGCTTGAGAGGAAAAAACCGGTTAAAATTCTCACCTGTTTTGATAAATAGGTGTATATTCGCCCAGCTTTGGGCATAATCCTCTACCATAAAAGATTAGATACCCTTCTTTTGCAGGAAATCCTTGCCGCTTGAAGAAATTATTGCTGAAAGCAAGACGCTGGCTTACCTCTTTGAAGGAGTGATGCGCTATACTAAAAATAACCAAAGCGCCTTATACCGCCCTGTTCCCTGTTCCTGCGGTACTAGTAAGCTGTGGTTCTGTTGATTATTCACCCAACATTATCACAATCGCCTGGACCGGCACCATGTGCTCGGAACCTCCTATGGTCTATGTTAGTATCAGGCCGGGAAGACATTCATTTAGCATTATTGAAGCCACAAGAGATTTTGTCATCAATATCCCCTCGGCAAGTATGGCTCGAGCGGTGGACCTGTGCGGTACTGTCTCGGGCAGGAATGTTGACAAGTTTCTGGAATGCGGTTTTACTCCCGTACCAGCTACTGTCGTGAAGGCGCCGCTAATAAATGAGTGCCCGGTAAATATTGAGTGCGCTGTTAAACAGGTATTGCCCCTTGGCACCCACCATGCTTTTGTCGCTGAGGTGGTAGCCGTAAATATAGACGCGGCAGTGATTGACGATAAAGGCCGGATCGACATGGAACGATTACAGCCTTACGCCTACTGCCTGAATGAATACCGGCAAGTTTCTTCCCTTTTAGGCGTGCACGGCTTTTCCCTAAAAAACAAAGGCAAATAGAAAAAAGATCTTTGAAGGCCTGTAGGGTAATGCAGGTCCTTATTCTTTTAGCTGCTTAAGTATTTGTTTAGAGTAGTAGGATTTGGGAGTTCCGGTCCTGGCAACGAACTGGGCCAGGCCCCGCTCACCCCGGTTGTAGGCGGTTAAGGCCTTGTCCAAATCTCCATGATACCGCTGAATGAGATAAGAGAGAATATACGCAGTCAGTTTGATGTTGAATTCCGGGTCAAACAGCATCTCCGGGTTGAAATCCTTAACCCCTAAACGCTCAGCAGCCCAGGCTCCGGTTCCGGGCATAATTTGGCCTAACCCCATAGCTCCTTTATGGCTTACCGCCATTGGATCAAAATTGCTTTCAAACCGGATCACCTCGTGCAAGAGCTCGGGTGTCAATTGAGGGTATTTGGCCGCCTGTCTGATGATGGTGGCTTCCAGGTCAAAGGGCTTTTCCTCCCCTGGCGGCTCCAGGGACTGACCCTGTTCTTTCTCTGGTTCTCCTGGCTGTAAAAGAGTAAAGCCAACCGTGAAAAGAAGAAATAGGCATATTAATGCCCCAGCCGTTACTTGCCGTGCCATATTACCTTCACCCCGTTTGCCGGAAAAAATCCGCTTAATCTAGCATAAACTTATGGTTATGCTAAATTATTATTTCTTGGATAATATTACACCTGATTCCGGCAAAAGGGAAGGAAACTTTTTACATTACGTTGTACTATTAGGTTTTTGGATAGCGGAAATGGTGAATTAAGGGAGATGGCCAGGTAAGCAAACGGTCTTCCTCCGTCGCCCAAGGGCCGCCGTTATGGATGAGCATAAAACGAAAGCCTGCAAGCATGCAGGCCGAAAGACTTGTTTGCACCCTGATTTTTAACGTTCCACAATGATGGCCATTCCCATGCCGCCACCGATACAAAGGGTGGCCAGACCCCTCTTGACATCCCGCCGTTTCATCTCGTACAGGAGAGTGGTAAGGATGCGGGCGCCGGTACACCCTACCGGATGGCCCAGGCCCACACCGCTGCCGTTGACATTGACAATATCCCTATTCAAACCTAAGAGCTTTTCACAGGCCAAATACTGGGCCGCAAAAGCCTCGTTCACCTCAATCAGGTCGATATCCGCCAAGGACAGCCCAGCTTTCTGCAAAGCCTTTTGAGTGGCAGGCACTGGCCCGTAGCCCATCAATTCAGGTTCTACGCCGGCCCAAGCATAAGACACCACTTTGGCCAAAGGTTCTAGGCCTAAAGAGAGAGCCTTGGCGGCAGACATTAGCACCAAAGCTGCGGCGCCGTCATTGATGCTGGAGGAATTACCGGCAGTGACTGTCCCACCCGGGCGGAATGCGGGGGCTAGTTTAGCCAGTTTCTCTAGGCTGATGTCTTTCCGGGGATGTTCATCCTTCTCCACTACAATAGGAGGGCCCTTGCGCTGGGGAACCGCTACAGGCACGACTTCTTCCAAGAAGCGGCCTGTTTCCCAAGCCTCTACCGCTTTCTGGTGACTGCGTTGAGCGATCTCATCCTGTTCCTCCCGGGTAATGGCATACTTATCTGCTAATCTTTCGGCAGTTTCACCCATCATTATTTTGTGGTCCGGATCCGTCAACAATTCCCACATAGCGTCTGTCATCTGCCCGTGCATCATCCTTTGGCCCCAGCGGGCGTCTTTCAGTACATAGGGGGCTGAACTCATGCTTTCGGTTCCGCCGGCAATCATCACCTGGGCATCACCGGCGGTAATTGCCTGGCAGGCTGATACAACCGCCTGTAAGCCGGATGCGCACTGGCGCTGCACAGTATAGGCTGTGGTTTCTTTCGGAAAACCTGCTCTAAGGGCAGCAACCCTGGCCGTATTGGGCTCGTCGGTCCGCTGGATGGCATTACCCAGAATTATTTCTTCCACTAGCTCAGGGGTTATTCCCGCCCGCTTGACAACCTCTTGCAAGACAACGGAAGCCAGCTGGTTTGCCTGCAGGTCTTTCAAAGCCCCGCCAAATTCGCCGATAGGAGTTCTGGCTGCTGAGACGATTACTGTTTCTGGCATTTTTCCATCTCCTTTTTAGCATATCTCTCTTTAATAAACCGCAATCAATTCCTTTACTTGATTATACTTGGCTTCTCCGATGCCGGAGACATTGGTAATATCCTTAATATCCCGGAAAGGTCCTTTGCTGTTCCTGTAATCAATAATGCGCTGAGCCAAAGCAGGGCCGATCCCCGGCAGGTTTTTCAGTTGCTCCAGGGTGGCGGTATTAATATTTATTAAGCCTGGCTGTAAGGCCGCTGCCGCTCCTTCGGCATGGGTCAGTGCCGCTCCAACCCTTGGCACGGTAATCTTTTGGCCATCAATGAGGGGAGCAGCCAAATTAAGGGCCTGCAGGTCAGCCTCCTCCAAGGGTTTAGCCTTTTCCACCCCGTCCACTACCCGGGAGCCCTTTGGCACCCGGTACACCCCGGGAAACTGTACCGCCCCGGAAACATGGATCACAACCTCCTGTTGGACCGGGGTTTGCTCCCGAGCTGGCAAATTATTTGTCCCAGCTGAAATCACTTGCGGTGGTGCCGGCTTGGACGTCCACCGGGCATATTTGATGCCAGCGCCAAAAAGCAGCGCCGCCACTAACAAAAGGAGCAGCGCCTGGGCTCGACGGTCCATCTGAATCAATTACAGCCCCCCTTTCCCCAAGGGAATCTATACTACAATTCAAGCCTTTTCTCCTTCAAATCACCGGAGTAGCTGTAAACTTTATGCAAAAAAAACCCAGTCCCGGCAAAAGGCACAAAAAACGCCCGGGGTCCAATCCCGGGCTTAAGGTAGCAGGTAAATAGTAAGCGGTTATTTAACTACAATGTTCAAAAGCTTATCGGGAACAGGGATTACCTTGACGACCTCTTTGCCCGCCAGCAGTCTAATCACCCGATCCATGGACATGACCTCTTGTTCCATTTCACTTGCTGAGAGGTTAGCCGGTACCTGCACCCGGTCCCTGACCTTCCCGTTAATCTGAACAACTATGGTTACTTGGTCCTGAACCAAAGCGGCCGGATCAAACTTAGGCCAGGGCCTCTGGTGAATGCTGCCGCTGCCACCTAAGGCCTGCCACATTTCTTCCGTAATATGGGGGGCAAAAGGAGCCAGCACATGAGTCAACAACCACAGACCTTCCTTTACCAGGGGTAGGTACTGCTGTTCCTGGGGCACTTGGTCCTTATAGTGATACAAAGCATTAACCATCTCCATGATGGCGCTGATGCCTGTATTAAAGTTAAACCGCTGGGTAATGTCATCGGTAATTTTTTTCACGCCGGCGTGGAGGGCGCGGCGCAGGTTTCTGGCCTCAACATCCAATTCCTCGTCTTGGTAAAGAGAGACTCCTTCCAATTGGGGAACATAATTATATACCAAACGCCAAACCCGGTTTAAGAAACGGAAACATCCTTCTACCCCCTGGTCACTCCACTCCAAGTCCCGTTCCGGGGGCGCGGCAAACAGGATAAACAACCGGGCTGTGTCTGCCCCGTATTTGGCGATAATCTCCTCGGGGCTCACGGTATTGCCTTTGGATTTACTCATTTTTCCGCCATCTTTCAGGACCATGCCTTGGGTCAGGAGGTTCTGGAAGGGTTCCTCATAATCCAGCCAATCCAAGTCATACAAAACCTTAACGAAGAAGCGGGAGTACATTAAATGGAGAATGGCATGTTCTACTCCACCGATATACTGGTCAACGTTCATCCAGTAATTAGCCTTCGCCTGGTCATAGACCTCCGGAGCATCCGGGCTGCAATAGCGCAAAAAGTACCAGGAAGAATCCACAAAAGTATCCATGGTATCTGTTTCCCGCTTAGCCGGTTTCCCGCAAGTAGGACAGGTGGTATTCAGGAAATCGGGATTGGTGGTTAGCGGGGAATCTCCTGTTGGCTTAAATTCTACCTTTAGGGGAAGTTCCACCGGTAGGTCCTTTTCCGGTACAGGCACTGCCCCACAGCCCTGGCAGTAAACAATGGGTATCGGCGCCCCCCAGTAGCGCTGGCGGGAAATCAGCCAATCCCGCAAGCGGAAATTAATCCTGCGCCGGCCAATCTGCTGCTGTTCCATGTGGTCGGCGATCCGCTCCTTAGCCTCCTCGCTAGGGAGCCCGTTAAATTGGCCGGAATTAACCATGAAACCCTCTTCATCATACGCTGTGACTAGGGTTTCAGGGTCTAACTGTTCTCCTAAGGGTTGGACAACAATTCTCACCGGCAAACTGTATTTGCGGGAAAAGTCCAAGTCCCGCTGGTCATGAGCCGGCACTCCCATGACAGCGCCAGTGCCGTAGTCCATCAAAACGTAATTGGCTGTCCAGATAGGCACCTGTTCTCCATTCATGGGATTAATGGCATAAGCCCCGATAAAAATCCCTTCTTTTTCGGTATCCGCTGACGTGCGTTCCATTTCTTTCAGCTGGCGGACGCGCTGCACAAACTCCCGTACTTTGGCTTCATGCGGCGTTCCGGCGGTTAATTTCTCCACTAAGGGATGCTCCGGAGCCAACACCAGGTAGGTTGCTCCAAAAACCGTGTCATGGCGGGTGGTGAACACCGGGATGTCTTCTCCGGTATTCTCCACTGTAAAATTAAACTCTACGCCAGTGGAACGGCCGATCCAGTTCTGCTGCATGATTTTTACCTTTTCCGGCCACCCCGGCAATTTCTGCAAGTCGTCCAGCAGGCGGTCGGCATAAGCCGTGATCTTAAAAAACCACTGCTCCAGGTCCTTTTTCTCCACAATGGTGTCACAACGCTCACAAGCGCCATCTACTACCTGCTCATTAGCTAAGACGGTGGCACAGGAGGGACACCAGTTCACAGCAGCCTTCTTTTTATAAGCCAGGCCGTTTTTAAACAAGAGCAAAAATAGCCATTGGGTCCATTTGTAATAATCAGGGTGGCAAGTAGCAACTTCCCTGGCCCAGTCATAACTGATTCCCATCGCCTTTAACTGGCGGCGCATGTTGTTGATATTGCTCCAGGTCCATTCGGAAGGGTGGACATTACCATGCTTGATGGCCGCGTTTTCAGCCGGCAGACCAAAGGCATCCCATCCCATTGGATGCAGCACGTTATAACCCTGCATGGTTTTAAACCTGGCTACTACATCACCTATGGAGTAATTGCGCACATGACCCATGTGCAGGTTGCCGGAGGGGTAAGGGAACATTTCCAAGGCGTAGTATTTGGGCTTGTCTCCCCGCTCCGTTACTTTGTACAAGAGGTTTTTCTCCCATTCCTCTTGCCACTTTGCTTCCAGCTCGCGGAAATCGTAACGTTCTTTCATTTTCTCCATCACCTCAAAGACTAAATAGGGACTAATTGTAGGATTCCGGCGCTAAAAGAAAAACCTCCCGCCCCATGCCTTGGGACGGGAAGTTTTATTTCCCGCGTTACCACCCAAATTGGTAATAATAAGTAATCATTACTACCCTCTCAAGGTTTATTAACGGCAACCAGCCGGCACAGGTTAAAAATTCACCTGCACAGCTCCCGGGCGAGTTCAGCGGGCTTCCTGCTGTTTTTCACCATCCAACAGCTCTCTGATAAAGCTGACCCAGCCTAATGCTCCCGTTCACTGCTTTTCCCATTAGTTGATTAATAATTAACATTACTCATTATATGGTAATTATGGTTGAATGTCAATGAAGGAGTGCCGGGCTCGCCGGGCTGCCAGGCTGAAGGAAAAGGCTTAAGCCTGCTGGATGTCCAGATTTAACTTTTTTGCGTCACCCCAGAGCCGCTCCAGGTTGTAAAAAAGCCGGTCTTCCGTCTGAAAGACATGAATTACAAGATGCCCATAATCCAATAGAACCCAGCGGCCTTCCCGGAAGCCCTCCCGGCGCAGGTATTTGTGTCCGTGGGTTTCCAGCACCTCAGAAATGTTTTCAGCAATGGATTGAACATGGGTAGTGGATCTGCCGCTGCAGATTAAAAAATAGTCGGCAATTAAGGTAATCCCCCTAAGATCCAGTATAACGACGTCCAAGGCTTTTTTATCAGTGGCAGCATCATAACTCCAGGACAAAAGCTGGTCTTTTTCTCCCAATTCATCCCCTCCTCCTTAATTCTATCTCCAAACGGCAGTGTCTAATCTCAGATAAAACTTCATTAAACCCATCAATAGTTGCCGGGTGTATATATGTTTCTTTATCCAGTACATAGCGGATGGCTGATTTAAAAGCAGCAATCATAGCAAGGTTAAGATCCTGGAGAGCCAGAAGCCGGATTTCTTCCACCCCCGGGAAATCCCGGCCAGGCTCGGCAATATCTGCCAAAAAGATTACTTTATCCAGTTTGGTCATATTTCTTCCGCCAACGGTATGCAGGGCTATGGCAGTTAATATTTCCGGGTCGGTAATGCCAATCTCTTCTTTAACCAAGCATGCGCCAACTGGTGCATGTAATATAACCGGAACCAGGCAGTCCACGGGGTGAACTGCCATTCCTTTTTGCCTAGCAAGATACAACAGTTTTTCTTCTGGCAAGTCCCGCCCATAGTCGTGGAGCAAACCGGCCAGGGAAGCCTGATTTTCAGCCACCCCATGCTTAGCCGCCAGGCTGGCGGCTAAGTCCGCCACGCGCAAAGAGTGCTCATAGCGGTTGGGGGAGAGGCGCTTTAATAACAACTGCCTCAGTCCTTCGTTTTCCATTTGGCTCTCTCCCGACAACAAAAACCCCCTATTTATCACAGATGGCTACCCGCTCTAAGGAACGGGGACACACCGCTTACAAATCGCTCTTGCCGCAGAAGCACTCTAAAGTTAAGGTTACAGGGGACATGTCTACCGCATTCATCCTTAACGCGGAATGTCCCCAACGCGTTCGCTTCTTTAAAGCGGCGGGATATGCTCGGCATGAAATTCGCTTTGAGGCCACATTTAATCAAGGAATAATTGGTGGCCTCGCTCATTATATGCTCGGCGAGGAATAAAATTTGATTACAGTCAATGAAGCCGAGCATGAAATTCGCTTTGAGGCCACATTTAATCAAGGAATAATTGGTGGCCTCGCTCATTTTAAGAGCGGCTACGCCATTGTATTAACTGGCTCTAAGCTTCAGCGGGGGTAGCAATCCCCCGCTGAAGCTTAGAGCCAGTTGAAGGAATAGGAGGTCCTGAAGCATTATTGTTCTCTGGGTTTTGCTTCATTAACTGTCAATATTCTGTTTCCTAATTCGGCCCCATTCATAGCGGAAATCATTTTTTCTGCATCCTCATCCGCCACTTCTACAAACCCAAATCCCCGGGAGCGTCCTGTTTGGCGGTCGGTAATGATGCGGCTGCTGACCACCTGGCCGTGGGCCTCAAAAGCCCTCGCTAGTTCCTCGTCATTTGTAGACCATGGCAAATTACCTACATAAAGCGTGCGTACCAAGAGGTAACCTCCTAACTGCTTTGGTGTTCACCATGTATTATATACAGTGGTGAAACTAGTATACGCAGACAGATGGGTTTTGCCCTTTTGAAAAAAAGGGGTTTTCAGGATTAATTAGCGCTAAGTGGAATAAATCCCCTTTTGAATAATATACCTTTCTACTGTTTCAGGTAATAAGTATTTGATTGTTCTCTTTTCTCGCACCCGGCAGCGGATATCAGTTGAAGAAATGGATAAGGCCGGCACCTCAAGCTGGTGAATCCTGTCCCTGGCTGCTGGAGGAAGCTGTTCCAGGGTAGGGTCAAGCTCAAGATTATAGCCGGGTCTGGTGGCAGCGATGAACTCGCACAGATCAACCAGGCGATGAACCTGCTTCCATGTGAGTATTTCTAAAATTGCATCAGCGCCGGTGATAAAGTATAAGCGGCAATTGCTGCCATAGGCTTGGGCAAAATAGGATACCGTATCAATGGCAAAGGAATATCCTGGGCGGTTAATTTCCACATCGGAAATATGAAAATAAGGATTGGAGGCTATGGCCAGCTTGGTCATTTCGTACCGGTGCAGCGCATCGGTAACTCGATAGTCCTTTTTATGAGGAGGCATACCAGCAGGGACAAATATTACTTGTTCCAGCCGAAACTGATCCCGCGCTTCCTCCGCCGTAACCAAGTGGCCTAAGTGAACTGGATCAAAGGTTCCGCCCATTAGGCCTATCCTCAAATCCTGGTTTGCGCTCACGCTGTACCTCCCGCAAAGTCTTATGCTTGCCAACATTCTAACAAATATTTTTTCTGGCTGCAAACCAGTTTTACCAAATGTTTCCTGGCAAATTTCCGATTATTGTCTTATATGACCATCCCCATAAACAATGTATTTTAGACTTGTCAAGGTTTCCAATCCCATCGGCCCTCTGGCATGAAGCTTTTGGGTGCTAATTCCTATTTCCGCCCCTAATCCATACTCTCCTCCGTCGGTAAACCGGGTCGAGGCATTTACGTAAACCGCGGCGGCATCCACTTCCTGCAGAAACCTGCGGGCCCGCTGGTAGTCACTAGTTACAATGGCCTCTGAATGCTTGCTGCCATAGCGGTTGATATGGTCAAGAGCATCCTCCATGCTATCCACTACCTTAACCGCCAAAATCAGAGCCAGGTATTCGGTTTCCCAATCCTCTTCCGTTGCGGGCTTGGCTTCAGGCAACAATTCCTGGGTAAACGGACAGCCCCGGATTTCTACTCCTAACTCTATTAAGCGTCGTCCCAGGGCCGGGACTATTTGTTCAGCCTCGGCCCTGTGCACCAGGAGGGTTTCAACCGCATTACATACCCCGGGCCGCTGGGTTTTGGCGTTGATCACGATTTCAGCCGCCATTTGCGGATTAGCGCTTTCGTCAATATAAATATGGCAGTTGCCGACCCCGGTTTCGATCACCGGAACCGTAGAATTGGTTACCACTGCCCGGATCAACCCGGCTCCACCCCTGGGAATTAATACATCCAAGTAATCCCGCATCTGCATCATGATTGTAATAGCTTCTCTTTCAGCAGTTTCAATTAACTGGAAGCTTCCTAAAGGCAGTTTGCTGTCGGCAAGAGTCTGATTTAAAGCCTCTACAATAGCCAAATTTGACTGCAAAGCTTCAGAGCCGCCTCTTAAAATGACGGCATTTCCCGTTTTTAAAGAGAGGGCTACTGCATCAACAGTTACATTAGGCCTTGCCTCGTAAATCATGCCGACTACCCCTAAGGGCACCCTGATTTGGCCGATTTGCAGACCGTTAGGCCGTGTCCACATGCGGATTACCTCGCCAATAGGATCAGGCAAAAGGGCTACCTCCCGCAAAGCATTAGCCATCCCTTTTACTCGCTGGCTATTGAGCAGTAAACGGTCAAGCAAGGCTCCGGAAATGCCTTTATCGCGGGCACTTTTCATGTCGATTTGGTTAGCCGCCAAGATGTCTTTTTCCCGCTCTTCGATGGCTGTTGCCATAGCAAGCAAGGCTTTGTTTTTGGCTGCCGTCGACAACGAGCCTAATTTTCTGGCTGCCTCCCTAGCCAGGCGGCCTTGGGCAAATAGCCTTTCATGCAGTTCGTCGTTCACATATACCCCCCCCGTTGTTTAATTGCAGCTGATCACCAGGTTATTCCTATGAATAACCTCATCATAGTCCTTATAGCCTAAGATATTAATAATCTCCGCTGTCTTGCGTCCCTTGATCCGCCTGATTTCTTCCGCACTGTAATTGACCATTCCCCTGCCAATTTCGGCGCCGTCCGGATCCTGGATACTAACTACATTACCTGGCTCAAAATACCCCTCAACTCTGGTAATGCCTATGGGCAGGAGGCTCTTCCCTGTTAAACGGACGGCCTCGGCAGCCCCTTTATCCACATGAATCTCGCCCTGTACCGGGGAACCAAAGGCAATCCATCTTTCTTTGGTGTGCAGGCGGGTATCTTTGGGGACAAATAGAGTCCCCAGGGCTTCCCCCGCCAAGAGCCCGGCCAGAACACCGGCTCGCTTACCATTAGCTATTACCATAGGGATGCCGGAGTTCATAGCAATTTTGGCGGCTGCAATCTTGGTGCCCATTCCCCCTGTACCCAGAGTGGAACCAGCTCCGCCAGCCAGTTTTTCAATCTCCGGGTTGATTTCCCGCACCAGAGGGATTATCCTAGCGCTTTCGTCAGTCCTTGGATCGCCGTTATAAAGGCCATCGATATCAGACAACAACACTAAGAGTTCCGCATCCACCAAACCGGCCACCAGAGCCGAAAGAGTATCGTTATCTCCTACCCGCATCTCTTCAACAGCCACAGTATCGTTTTCATTGACTACCGGAATAACCCGATACTGGAGCAGGGTCAGCAAGGTATTTCTGGCGTTTAGGAAACGGCGCCGGTTATTCATATCCTCTCTGGTAAGCAGAACCTGACCCACAGCGTAACCGTACTCACTGAACAGTTTCTCATACATATGCATTAACAGTCCCTGACCTACTGCTGCGGCAGCCTGTTTTTCGGGAATTGTTTTGGGCTTTTTGTTAAATCCCAACCTGCCCATCCCGGCCCCAATGGCTCCCGAGGTTACCAAAACTACCTGGCGTCCCTGGTTGGCCAGGTCAGCCAACTCCCGCACCAGCCTTTCCAGTTGGGCCAGGTTTAACTTGCCGGTACCATGAGTCAAGGAACTGGTACCGACTTTTACCACTAACCTTTCTGCCCCGGCTAGCCCCTTGCGAGCTTCTGTCTCCACCATCTACACCCACCTCATTAAATTAGGTAGTCAGAATTCAGCACTTAGTATTCAGAATTTTTCACGCAACCGTCCTCCCATTCTGACTCCTGCCCTGAAAATAAAATTTCCTGTTAGGTTTTTAAAGGCTACTTGACTGCCTTGGTGTTACCTCTGTAAACGACGGCGCTCTTATTCCTGAACGAGCTCGGTCACCGTGCGGGAGACTTGGCGGCTTTGCCGCCTTAGTCGGACGGTCTACCCCTTGCGGGTATTCGGGACGCACCGGAACCCGGGCCTACGGCCCTCAAACACCGGCTGCGTCTAATCCTCAGGTTCCTCGCTCTTTGAACTTAAGCGCCGTAATGTTTACTTCCGGTAATCACCAATGCATCCTAGTTTGAAAATACAATTTTCCTCGCCTGATGGTGCCGCCATAGGCGGCATGGGGGTCTGACTCCTGTTACTTATTAGGTAGTCGGAATTCAGCACCCAAGACAGGAGAACCGTCCCCTTGTCTCCGGCCAGCACCCAAGACAGGAGAACCGTCCCCTTGTCTATTCGGCCAGCACCCAAGACAGGAGAACCGTCCCCTTGTCTATTCTGCGGTTTTTTCTTGGAAGGCCGGTAAAAAAGAAGGGTGCGGCCAATAACCTGCACCAGGTCCGCGCCGGTACCCTGAGCCAGATCAACCGCCACTTGTTCAGTTTCTTCTTCGCAGTTTTGCAGGACCTTAGCCTTCACCAATTCCCTGGCCTCCAGGGCCTCGTCCAATTGGCGCAAGACATTGTCATTAAGCCCGCCCTTGCCCACCTGAACGATTGCCTCCAGGCTCGTCCCCATGGCTCTTAAATAGCGCTTCTGTTTTCCGCTTAAGGCTGCCATACTGTTCCTCCCCACGTTTATGCCTCGTCCACAAATTCAAACTCCTTTTTTTTGATGCGCACCATATCTCCGTTTTTCGCCCCAAGCTCCCTTAGGGCCTGGTCAACGCCAATTATCTTTAAGATCTTTGCAAATCTTTTAACAGCGGCCTCGTTAGCGAAATTTGTCATCGCCAGGTGGCGTTCGACCTCCTTACCAGCTACAACAAATACATTTCCATCCCGTTCGATAGTAAAACGCTCCTCTGCCGTAGCCATCCGGTGAACCACATACTCCGGAACCGTTTCAGGCTCTTCCTCCGGCAGGGCCGCCAAGGCCTCCGCTACCCTCCGCATCAGGGCCTCAAGGCCCTGACCGGTAGCAGCGGAAATAGGAAACACTTCATATTCTTCTTCAAAATGCTCCCTGAAGCGCTGCAGGTTTTCCTGGGCCTGGGGGAGGTCCATCTTATTAGCCGCCACCAACTGGGGACGCTCTAAAAGTTTGGGGTTATACAGCTCCAGTTCCTTGTTGATGGTGATAAAGTCCTGCACAACATCCCGCCCCTCAGTCGCAGCAGCATCCAATACATGGACAAGGAGTTTAGTCCGTTCAATATGCTGCAAAAAATCGTGGCCTAAACCAGCCCCCTGGTGGGCGCCTTCAATTAAGCCTGGAATATCAGCCACTACAAAGCTTTCTCCGCTTTCCTTCTGTACCACGCCCAGATAGGGAACCAAAGTGGTAAATGGGTAATCTGCCACTTTGGGTTTTGCTGCTGAGATCCTGGAAATCAGGGTAGACTTTCCTGCGTTTGGAAACCCGATTAAGCCTACATCCGCCAAGAGCCGCAACTCCAATTCCAGCCAGCGCTCTTCGCCTGGCTCACCGTTTTCCGCCAAAGTGGGCACTCGGTTCTGGGCGCTGGCAAAACGGGCATTGCCCCGCCCCCCTCTGCCGCCTTTTGCCGCTACAAAACGATCTTCCGGTCCAACCAGATCGGCAATCAGTTCACCCGATTCCGCATCTTTAACCATAGTCCCCGGGGGAACCTTTATTACCAGGTCCTCCCCGCCGCTGCCATGCATGTTTTTACCCTGGCCATGCTGGCCCCTTTCGGCTTTATAATGGCGCTTGTAGCGAAAATCCACTAGTGTCCTTAAACCGGGGTCAGTGACCAGGATTACATCTCCGCCTTTACCCCCATCCCCTCCGCTGGGGCCTCCCTGAGGGACGTATTTCTCCCGCCTGAACGCAACAACTCCGTTGCCGCCATCGCCGCCCTTAACATAAATTTTTGCATGATCAAAGAACATATACTATTCACCTTCAAATAACAATTTACCAGCCCTTAATAAAACTATTTGACTGCCTTGGGGTTTGTCGCTAGCTAATATTCTTATTTATGTTTTCCAATGTGGGTTTATTGCAATCCTGGCCAGGTGAGATTCAATTAACTGTTTTTTCGCTTTTCCAGGGAGATTTCCCAACCGCCGGCTATCGACCGGCCTGAACAGCTTATATCCCTTTCATTACAGGAAAGAAACAGGTGTTCAAAAGCCTCTTTTACTCTTTCAAAGGTGTTATCTTGCCAGTTAACCTGAAATCTTAACCAGTCAAAATCCTGGCTTACCGATAATTGGGCTTGTAGCCATTTATCTTCTCGGATCTCAATAGCAAATCCTGCCAAAACCAGGTCCCAGGCCATACTTACTATCTCTTCCGGCAACAGGCACTCGGCCGGAAAACCAGGCGTTTGGCAGTCAAAACTTGCATATACCCCCATGTCCTCAGCCTTTTTCCTGTTAAGAAGACAGCAGAGCGCCAGACCAGGGGGCTGAAGCGAAAACAAGGCGCTGCCGGCAGAGACCTGAGCAATGGCTTCCCGGGCATATTCATGGGCCTTTTGATGCCGGTTTAGCTGCAGGTAACCGACAATAACTTGAAGGTGATTTAAAAAATCGTGCCTTTCGGTTCTTAAGATAGAGATCAGGTCCCTAGACTCCTCTTGACCAGTCGCCATTTTCTAGTACCCCCCTGGAAGCGTTGGCTATATCATTAATTTACCATATCAAACCACGGACGCAAAAGAACAAAATCTTCTTTTCGAAAACTTAATATGGCTGATTTTCTTGAAACCCATTACGGAAATTATGAATTATCCACATTTTTTAAAGGAGCATAATTTCCTGGTAAAAAAAAAAAGAAAAACCCCGCAGCGGGGTTTTTCTAAACTGCCTATAATGCGTATACGCTGACCTGCTTTTTGTCTCTGCCCATGCGCTCGAATTTAACCTTGCCGCCAACCAGGGCAAATAAGGTGTCGTCTTTGCCAATACCAACATTTTCACCAGGATGAATTCTGGTACCTCTTTGCCTTACGATAATGCTTCCGGCGTTAATAACCTGCCCGTCGTGACTTTTTACTCCAAGACGCTTCGGCAGGCTGTCACGACCGTTACGAGAACTGCCAACCCCTTTTTTATGCGCAAACAGCTGTAAGTTCATTTTAATCATAGCTATACACCTCCTCTGATATTTCCACATACTTGCCGTAGTTTTCCTTGATAGCAGTTAACCCTAAATACATTGTTCGCAGAATTGTTTCCGCCTGCAGAGCTTCTTTTCCCGTAACAGGGCGGGCGCGGCAATCCAAAAAACCATCTCTGACTTCCACATCCACTCTGTTGCCCAAGTAATGGCAAAGACCAAGAACCGCAGTCTGAGCCAGCACTGAAACCGCTGCACAAACAATATCTTTTCCCGCTGGAGCAAAACCGGAGTGTCCCTGGGCTTTGAAACCTGACAACCGCCCCTCCGGTGTTTGATAAAAAGAGACAGTAACCATTAAGCCTGGATGCTTTCCACCACCAACTGGGTATAGGGTTGCCGGTGTCCTTGCTTGCGGCGATAGTTCTTCTTGGCTTTATACTTAAAAACAATGATTTTCTTGCCTTTTCCTTGGTGGTTAGCTCTACAGATTACCTTAGCGCCGGAAACCGTAGGAGAACCTAATTTAAGGTCTCCGTCTACTGAAACAGCTAAAACAGTATCGATCTCAACAGGAGCCCCGTCTTCCACCGGAAGCTTCTCCACCCGCAATACCTGGCCTTCCTCTACGCGGTACTGTTTGCCTCCAGTTTGAATAATTGCGTATTTCATAATATCTCTCCTTCGCCAAATACTCGCCTGCACGGGTAGCCTGGCGGCTTTTGATACCCTGCCAGAGCGGTTTTGCAACGTCTTACAAATAATGATATTAGCACAGCCTCGTCATTCTGTCAAGGAAAGAACTCCCCTTAAAATCACGGCCTCCAGGACTTTAATGGGCTGTCAGAGGGCGAGCCTTTGCACTTGTGCGCAAGACCTTAATTATTTCCACCGGGATTTCCCGGCCCACCAGAGAAGCAGCTCCGGCCACATCTAAAATAAACCCGTTAACCCGGGCAATTCCATCCTGATTGTTTGCCGCATGGGTTTCTTCGATTTTCACCATAATAACCTCTCCGACTTGGACAGGCGCAGACAGGCCGCTGGCTTGCTCAAGGTCAATCCCCTTAATGTGAAACTCCTCCAAGTGCAGACTCTCCACTCCTTTTATTACCACCTGCTTCCCGGTACAGACCTCCAAATGGCGCAGGCCAGCGCCGCCGCTGCCAATAACCAAAGCTGCCACAGCAGGATTGGCCTCTACCAGCAGTACCGGATAAAGGCTAAATTCTGCAAAGGAAAGAATTTGCTTCTTGCAGCGCAAGCTAATCGTTTCTGCCGACAAAACCTTTCCACTGCCCTCACAGTAAGGACAATCTTTCTGCAGCAATTTAGCCAGGCCCTGCCTTGCTTTTTTTCTCGTAAGCTCAACTAATCCCAGCCGAGTAAGACCCTGGATAGAGGTCTTGGTTTTATCTTTCTTCAGTTCGTCCTCCAGAGTTTTGAGGACCTTTTCCTGGTGGCTCAAATCCTCCATATCGATAAAATCAATGATAATAATCCCGCCAGTATTGCGCAGGCGAATTTGCCTGGCTATCTCCACAGCAGCCTCTAAATTAGTCTTTAAGACCGTATCCGAAAGGTTGGTGCTGCCCACAAATTTACCCGTATTGACATCAATTGCTGTCAAGGCTTCCGTCTGGTCAATCACCAGGTACCCTCCGCACTTAAGCCAAACCTTACGCCGCAAAGCCTCCTGGATCTGGGAGTACACGTTATGGACAGAAAAAAGGTCCCTGTTATCCAGTCTCACTTTTGAACGTAAAGAGGGCGCCATGGCCTCCACCATTTCCATCACCCTGTCATGGGCCTCCCGGGAATTGACGGTTAGCCGGTCCACTTCTGTGTTAAACAGGTCTCTTAATATCCGGTCCAGGAGTTCCACATCCCGGTGCAACAGGTGGGGGGCAGGAACTCGTTCTGATTTTGCTACAACCCTGTTCCATTGGTTGGCCAGGTTATGGAAATCCCTTGCCAGCTCCTCATTTGACACGCCTTCAGCAACCGTCCTTACTATTAATCCCATTGCAGGCGCCTTTATTTCCTGGGTCAATTTTTTGAGACGGTTCCGTTCGGCTTCACTTTCAATTCGCCTGGATATTCCCACATAATCCACTCCGGGCATCAAGATAACGTATCGCCCAGGCAAGGTAATCCTGGTGGTAACTCGAGCCCCTTTACCGCCAAGAGGTTCCTTAGCAACCTGGACAATCAGTTCCTGTCCTTCCTTGACCAGGGCATCAATGGAGGGACGGGCCTGCTTGCTATTTTTTGCCTGATCACGGGGCGGTATTACATCCTCTACATAAAGAAAAGAGTTCCGATCAAGCCCAATGTCCACGAAAGCAGCCTGCATACCCGGAAGAACATTGATTACCCGGCCCTTGTAGATATTCCCCACCAAGCGGGAATGGACAGGCTGTTCCAAATATATTTCCACCAACCGGTGGTCCTCCAGTACAGCCACCGAGGTTTCCTCATCATCCATTTGCACCAGCATTTCCCTATACACTATTTCACCCCTCTATCTCCAGCCTTAATCCTTTGCCAAAAAATGATTTCCAGATTAAATAGCTCCTTGATTGTCCCCTAACGCCACAAATCCGTCCGGTCCCTTTGCCAGCAAATCACGCCTGATTATCTTCAAGCCTTCTCCGATTAAAGGCAAACCGGTATACTGCATCAAAGCCTTCACCACGTCTTCCGGCCTGACATTGCCCTGGGACCCTGCCTTTAGAGACATTTGGAGCTCGACCCATGAGCCTTTGAGTTCAGCCTGCAGGCAATAGACGCCGGGGCGCACATCCTGGGGTTTCGGGCCATGTTTCCCTTCCTTCATTACCACTGCTTCAGATAAAGCCGAAAAGGCGTCTAAGGCTTTTTTCAATTCTTCTTCTGATATTGGGCGGGACAACGGGGACCTGACCAGATAACTTGCCCCTTCTACCTGCGCCATTAATGGCGGGCCACCGTCAGGCAGGAGGGTTACGGAAATAACTCGCAGCCCTGCAGGCAAAGCCTTGGATAAGGCTTCCGTCATTGCCCCCAGGTCCTTTCCGGCCTCCACCATAATTTCAAGGTATTCCCGGAGGCCTTCACTACCCACCGCCAGCGGCAAAGCAAAAGACATCCTGGGATGGGGATTAAAGCCTTCGGAATAGGCAACCGGAACAGCCGCCCGCCGTAAGGCCCGCTCCCAGGTCTTCATTAATTCTAAATGAGAGATAAAACGGGCTAATCCCTCTTTAGCGAATTCTATTTTGAGACGGGGCATCCCCGGTCCCCCCTTTTAACAAGACGTCAACATTCAATCCAAAACAAACCCCGCATCCAGGACATTTTTCCCAGCGGCAGTCTCCGGTGGGAGCTAATTCCGTTGCGGCCTGATACTCCTTAATCAAATATTCTTTGCTCACCCCGGAATCGATGTGGTCCCAGGGCAAAACCTCTTCTAAAGGGATCTGCCGGTGGGTATAATAAAGAGGATCGATGCCCGCTTCTGCAAAAGCCTCCATCCAAGATTGGAATTTAAAATGTTCCTGCCAACTGTCAAATTTGCACCCTTTGCCCCAAGCCGCCTCCAGCACTCGGCCCAGCCGCCGGTCCCCCCTGGCAAAAACCCCTTCCAGAAAACTGATTTCACTTTGATGCCAGTTAAAATTGAGCCCCCGATCCTTTAACTTGGACTTCAGGTAGTACTGTTTTCGCTTCAATTCAGCAATGGAGTCTTGGGCTACCCACTGAAAAGGGGTATGGGCCTTGGGGACAAAAGAGGAAACGCTGATGGTAACCGAGGGGTTCTTCCCTTGATTTGTTTCCCTTTTAACCCTGCGTCCAATGGCCAACACCCGGTGAGCCAAAGAAATAATTCCATCCAGGTCTTCGTTTCGCTCCATTGGCAAACCAATCATAAAATAAAGCTTTATTGAATGCCATCCTGCTCTAAAAGCCTTCTCGGCAGCGTTAAAGAGATCTTCCTCCGTGACCCCTTTATTGATGATATCCCTTAACCGCTGGGTACCAGCTTCCGGTGCAAAGGTTAACCCAGACCGCCGGACTCTTTGGATTTCTTGGGCCAAGTCAACAGAAAAGGAATCAACCCTTAGAGAAGGAAGGGATATCCCTACCCGGTGCTCCTGGAACAGATCTAACAGCTTCGTTGCCAAGGGCTGTACACAAGAATAGTCAGCCGTACTCAATGAGGTAAGGGATATTTCTTCATGGCCGGTGGCCCGGTAAATCTGCATGGCCTGGTTTAATAGCACTTCCTGGCTGCGCTCTCTAACAGGTCTGTAGATAGCGCCAGCTTGACAAAAGCGGCAGCCCCGAGTACAGCCGCGCAACACCTCCAACATAATCCGGTCATGAACCACTTCAACGGCAGGAACAATCGGCTGCAGGGGAAAGTAAGCTTCATCAAGGTCCCTGATCACCCTTTTTGCCACCCGGTGCGGAAGACCTTCCAAGAGCGGCACGGTCTTTTGCAGGCGGCCATCAGGGGAATAAACCGGCTGGTACAAGGAAGGCGCATAAACACCACTTATCTGAGCCATTTGAAACACAACCTGCTCCCGGTCCGCTCCCTCCTGTTTTAATACCTGCAATTTGGATAAAAGTTCGGGCAAGCTTTCTTCGCTGTCACCTACCAAAAATAAATCGATAAAATCTGCCAGGGGTTCTGGATTAAAGGCGCCGGGACCGCCGGCAATCACAAGTGGGTCTCCCGCTCCCCGTTTGCCACCATGCAGCGGAATCCCCGCCAGATCCAATATATTCAGGATATTAGTAAAACTCATCTCGTACTGCAAAGTAAACCCGATCACATCAAAATCTTTTAACGGGCGATACGACTCCAGGCTGAATAGGGGTATTCCCTTCGCCCGCAATAGCTCCTCCATATCCACTCCAGGCGCGAACACTCTTTCCATCAGGAAATGGGGGTGCTGGTTTACCAGACCATATAGGATCTGCAGGCCTAAGTGGGACATGCCTATTTCATACACATCAGGAAAGGCGAAAACCATGCGGACTGCAGTCTCATCCCAGGATTTCCGGATGGAATTCCATTCGTTGCCTAAATAACGGCCCGGCTTTTTAACAAAAGGGAGCACCTCATTTTCTACCAAAAAACGCACATCAGCGGACATACAGGGCCTCCTTTATCCAACATACTATCAAATTGCATCTAAATTAAGACTACTCACCGACGGATGTCTTGGAAACTAAATCTCTCCTGACTATTTTACCCCGATAACAAGGTAATCTGTGTACTTTTCCATGAATAATCAATAATTCCTTCCATGAGAAAAAATTTGGGGCAGTTAGCCCGCCCCTTTAGCTTTTTTTAACGTTTTTACATCAATGGCAATAAAGTCAAAAGACCTTATTTTAAATATTGCCCGGATTAGGACGGAAATAGTCTACCGGGTTGACTGGGGTCCCATTAACCCGGACCTCAAAATGAATTGAACCGGTTCGATTATTAATGCTCCCAGCCTTGCCGATTATTTCATCCCGCTTAACCTGTTGGCCCCGGCTGACCAAAACCTCTGACAAACCCGCATAGACAGTGGAAAGACCAGTAGCGTGTTCCAATTCTACCATCCTGCCGAGAGCTGGGCTTTGCCCGATAGTAATTACCTTGCCTGGCAGGGAAGCGCGAACAGGCGCCCCTGGGTCGGTGGCAATTACTATGCCTGGGTATAAACGACGCTGCCCGTCAACAGCGGAAGTTTCCCAGCCAAACTCTCTTGAGAAACGCCCAGACACCGGGATGCTCATGGCCGGCAGGCTTTTAATCACTGGTTTTTCCGGAGCGGTCAGATTAAAAACCTGGCGCTCATAGCTGTCCATCCACAGGCCTTTTTCCAAGGCGGTTTTTAGAACAGGCGTCCAATCGCTCCGGCTGTCAGCAAGATAGTACCGAACTCTGTTTTGCATCTCAGATGCTATTGGGCTGTCAAAGAAGAAAATACTCGTTATCAAGAGCAACAGGGCCATGCTGACAATGGCCTGGCCCAGCCACCCGCTGGTTTTTGCGGCTCCACCAGGTTGACTCCAGTTGGATTTAGGTCCGAATACCTCTCCCAAAGGTACTCCCTTAATCTCCCGCCATTCTCGGATATTATCGTCATACTTATGTTTCAAGGCCCACTCCTCCCTCGGACATGCCAAAAACCTATTACTATCATATGGTCGGAGTGGAAAAATATGACTAATTATTCTTTCTAGCTCCGCCAGTGCCACTGGAGTTAAGGTCATCTTCCAAAATAACCAGGACTGGATGGGTGCCGTAGGGGAAGCCCAGTTGGAAGTTGCCAGCAGCTGCCGGGTAACCGGAGGTATTCCCAAGATAACAATACTTAACCCGCGGTTTAACCTCACCAGAACTCATGAAAAGATTCTCTTCTTCCCTGACCCCTGTCCGACTATCATAATCCACGGCATGTGCACCCCCGTTCATACAGTTTCTGCCAGCTTTGATCCAGCATATTAACCATTACTTTCGGGTTGCCTTCTGCATTGGAGCCGGTTTTGGTGATCCTGCCGGAAAAAATGAAGCCATCGGTCCGGTCTTCACTTTCAATAATTCCGCCAATAACCTTGAAATTAACCTCCCGTTCGTGGTCAGGCAACATAGCTTCAGGGTTAAAGGCTTCTTGCAGGCGCAAGCAGCGTTCATACTCCTCAAACAGTTGCCAGACACATTTTTCCACCAAGGGAGGCGGAACAGAAACTGGCAACTGGATATTTTGCTTTGCTTCCCTCCGAGAGATCATGTAATTATGAGCATAAAGCTTTTCCGTTAAATTATCGATAATCTCTTGGATTACTGTTTCCGGCAGGGAAAAACTGCGTTGGGTCAGGAGCTTGCGCGCCAAGGATCGGATTAAGGCATGATTGCGGTGTACATTTCCTAATGCTAAAGGGTGCACCCTGTCTGACAGCAGGCGAAAAATTGATAATATCTGGTTCTCGCTGTTCAAGCCTCCTTTTTCCCTGGCTAAGGCCAAGTAGGAAGACACATCTTCCACGCTCACCGGAATCCTGGCAATGGGGTTATTAGGGTCCTGTGGATTAAAGGCATTAGCTACGCTTGGGTCAATTGGGCCCAACTCTCCCATCCGCCCCATTACCAACTCATCAGCGCCTAAACAAATGAGGGTACCGGCGCTGTAAGCCCGGTAAGGAATTATCACCCCGAAAAAAGGAGTGTATTCCCGAATCAGATTTACCAAACGCCAAGGAGTTAATACATCTCCTCCACGGGTATACAGAAGCAGATGAACCTTAGGTTGAGGCCCCATTATTTCCAGGTGATGAAAAAATACTCTGATAATATCAGGAGCTACCCGGGTATTGACATTTTCCCGATCTCCGGTCAGGTAGCATATGATGCGGGAACCTAAATAATCCTCTAATTCCTTGATCAGGGTTATTCTCTGTTGCCGTTCCATTTTTTCACCCCGCCAGGTAATTTGCGGTATTATTATTTCCTCCCATCACCTAGCTATGCTACTGGAATCTAGAAAACAATCTTTTGCCGTCTTAAATTGATGTTCAGGACCAACCCTAAGGCCAACATATTTGCCAGCATGCTGCTGCCCCCAGAGCTAAAAAGAGGCAATGGCAGTCCTGTAATCGGCATTAAACCAATGGTCATCCCCACGTTTTCCACAATATGAAAAAAAATCATAGACGTCACGCCGGTAACTAACAGGGCTCCAAAAAGGTCCTTTGCTTCAAAAGCGATCCGGATGCACCGGTAAATTAAAACAAAGTACAAGATCAGGAGAGAAGCGGCTCCAATAAAGCCAAGCTCTTCTCCTACCACAGAAAAAATAAAGTCGGTGTGGTGCTCCGGCAGAAAGTTTAACTGTACCTGGGAACCCTTGGTCAGGCCTTGGCCCCATAAACCCCCGGAACCAATAGCCACCTGGGACTGGATAATATTATAACCGGCGCCCCGCCCGCCATAACCATCGTTATAAGGATTAAGAAAAACGACCAAACGCATTAATTGATAACCTTCCAGCGGCACGGGCAGACCGAAACGGAAATGTCCTACCAGCACGCCTATACATGCAAGCAAGCCAAAAAGGATAATACCGGTCAGAAGCCTGGGATTAGCTCCGCCAATGAACAACATCCCAAAAAGAATGGCCACAAAAACCAAGGAAGTTCCGAGATCGGGCTGAGCCATAATTAAAAGCATTGGCGGGATGAAAAAGGCAAAACAGGGAATAAGATCCCACAAACGATCCAGCTTTCCCTGTCTTTTAACCAGGAATTGAGCAAAGGAAATAATTATAAATACCTTGGCAAATTCGGAAGGCTGAATCTTTAACGGCCCATACCCCAGCCACCTTGTGGCGCCCTTGGCGTCATCACCCAGCACTAAGACTGCCAGCAGCATCAAGAGGTTAAGAGCGTAAATATGCCAGCCCATCCTGGTCAGATGGCTGTAGTTTATTGTTAAAACCGCTATAAGGGCTGCAAAACCCACGCCAATCCACATCAGGTGTTTACGAAAATAATAGGTGGGATCCCCAGGGATGACACTGGCAGAAGCGCTGTAAAGCACCACTGCGCTCATGGACAGTATCGCCAGAAGGGATAAAATTAGGGTATAGTCAATATTCTGCAAGAGTCTCCGATCCATTTTATCCCTCCTCCAATTTATCTTATAATGAGCAAGGCCACTAATTATTCATTGATTTGCCGTGGCCTCAAAGCGAATTTCATACTCGGCTTCATTATGATAATGCAATTTTATCCCTTGCCGAGTATATCATAATTATTATAGATCACTCCTCCCCAGCTTAGCTACTGACAAAATTACGGCAGGATCAAGCTTTGGTTAAAACAAAACGTTCACTGAAGTAACACTTTCAAAAAAAAGAGGGGCCCGAAGGCCCCCGGCGTAGAAAGAAAGATTACCTGCCGTAAGTGCTCTTTTCGTGATCTACCACTATTCCCCGCAGGATTCCGTCTGCTGCATTGCCGTAGGCAGCTTTCGCCCAGACATAGAAGATCAATCCCAGTAAGGACCAGCCCAAGACCATAGCCCATTCATAGGGCCACACCAAGGCAGCAGGAGAAACCCCCGGCAGGTACAGCAGCACAAAAAAGCCGCTTAAAACTACTGCAATAGTGCCTACCAGTTTTCCTTGAGGAACTAAGAAAGGCCTGGGCATTTGGGGTTCTTTAGACCGCAAGGCTAAAAATGAAGCAGCTACCAGGACCCAAGCAACTACTACCGCAAAGCCGCCTGCGTCCACCAGCCAAACCAGCATTTTCCTGCCCAGCAAAGGGGCAAGGGTAGACAGGATGCCAATCAGAATAATGGCATTATGGGGGGTTTTATATTTTGGGTGCAGCGCGCCCAGAAATTCAGGCAGCATTTTGGCCCGGGCCATAGCGTAAAGCGCCCGGCTACCGCCGATGTAAAAGGCGTTCCAGCTGGTCATAATCCCGCAAATGCCACCCAGGATCAGCAGTTTAGCCGCTACCGGGCTTTTGAACACGGCAGCCATGGCGTCGGCTGTAGCCAGGGAAGCAAAATTCCTGGCCTCAAAGGGCAAGGCCCGGCTGACACCGAAAATAATAAACATGTACCACGCTACCGCCATTAAAACAGACGCCAATAGGATTAAGCCAATGCTGCGATAAGGAATGTTTATTTCTTCCGCCGCCTGGGGAATGACATCAAAACCCACAAACATGAAGGGAGTCATGACCATAACAGCAACGATGCCCTTCCACCCATCCACAAAGAAGGGCTGCATGGCCTCTGTGCTGCCGGTAAAAAGGCTGCCGGTGATAAACATGACACCAATGATGGCCAGCCCAGCGGTGAGAGTAGCCTGGAAAACCGCCGCCGGCCTGATGCCAAGGTAATTAACCACCGCAACCAGCACGGATCCCAGCATTCCGACCAGAACCCAAGTAGCATAGACATCCCAACCGGCTATAGTCCATAAGTAGCCCACTTTATAACCCGGAACAATATACTCCACAACGGTTGGCAGAGCAACCGCCTCGAAGGCCACAACAGATATATATCCAAGGATTATTGCCCAAGTACAAATAAACGAGGCTCCTACACCCAACCCTCGCCAACTAAAAAACAGTTCGCCGCCGGCTTTAGGAATTGCTGTTGTTAACTCCGCATAGGCGAGGCCTATAAAAATAACCATAATACCGCCTAATAAAAAGGCCAACATCCCGCCAAGAGATCCTCCGGTATTAGCCCATTCCCCTGCCAGGACTACCCAGCCCCAACCGATCATTGCGCCAAAGGCGAGCACCAGCACATCCCACCGGCCCAACACCCTCACCAGGCTATTGTTTTCACTTGACAACTATTTTCCCTCCTTTTTTTCTCTTTGCTACCATCCCAAATTATTTGGAAAACTACTCCTTTGCTTGCATACCACCCCCAAACCGCTTTTTGAATGGCAACTGCTGTTGTAACAAACCTTAAGATGCAAAATTGATGCCAATACAGAAAATTTTTTATTCTCTGTATTTACTTAATTGGCTAAAATTATTAAATTCTTAATGCCTGAATAACATGAATAATGCAAAATAACCTCAAACTTTCCAGCTCTTTTGGGACACCCCTATTGAATAATGAGCCGTAAAAAATGCAAAAATACCGACTTAAATGCGTATTTGCATTTATTTTTTGGAAAAAGGCGGCCTTGAACCCCAGGGCTCAAGGCCAAATTTATTGCAAGAGGATGGTAGATTGCTTAGTTCGCCACGGGAATCCCTTCAGGGGTCCAACCCCGTAACCGGTAATAATCAGCCAGCATCAAATCGAATTCGGCTTCAGTCAGGTGACTGCGATCAGGCGCTATTGATTGGCGGAACAGGCGGGCAGGCAACCGGTCGTCAAGAGCGCTAAGTCCTTGATCAAGGTTAAACTGCCGGGACATGGCTACAATCCGGTTGGCAACCTGACGCAGTTCATCGGGGGTAAACTCCCACCCACAGGTAGCCCTTATTAGGGAAACTAAAGATTCCCAGGGGATCAGGTCCCGGAAAAATACGCAGAGGATCATGGTATTAAAGATGGTAAGGCGGTTTTCAAACTCGATAAACAGTTGGGCTTTCCCGTCAATCTGGGCCGGGTCGATGATTCCCGCCAGTTCAGGTTTATAGAAAGTTGCCCGCAGGTGGCAGGCACCCCTGGCTGAAGTGGCATAAGCTAACCCCATGCCTTTTAATAAGCGGGGATCATAACCGGCTGGCTCCATCCCTTTGACATGGACAGCCAGGTCCTCAAGCCCCAGCTGGGCTGCTGCTGCCTTAATACCGCCTGAAAGAATGGCCCCTAAACCTTGCCTGCCTGAGATTTGCAATATAAGATCAGCCGCTCCTTTGGCATCGCCGTATAAAGGCCCTTCAGTTAACCGGCCCTGCTCTCTCGCCTCCATCACCAGCCCGATTAGGTTGCCGCAGGTGATGGTATCAACCCCCAACCGGTCACAGAGGTCATTTAATTTTAGGATTTCGTCCAGTCGATCAATTTCGCATAGGCCGCCGAAAGCGTAAATTGTTTCATACTCAGGCCCCTCTACCGTCAGGCCTTGATACTCCCCTTCTCTTACTTTCGTAAGTTTGCCGCAGGCCAGCATGCAGTGGGGGCAGGCCTTTGCCTTGACGTCAAAATTATTTAATAAGGCATCACCGTTAATTTTTTCCCAGTGATCGCTCCTGCCTTTGGACCAGTAGCGGGCAGGGAAAACTCCTGCTTTATTCAGAATAGAGACCATCACCGGAGTGCCATAGGTACGGTAATTTTTGGCCCCTGGGTCATCTTTGGCTTTTTCCCGCAGGCTCATGACCAATTCTTTTAGCAATTCCGGATCGGCAAGCTGGCAGGCGGCCTGGCCATGGAAAACCACGGCCTTTAATTTTTTAGACCCCATTACAGCCCCCATGCCGGTACGGCCGGCAGAACGCCAGTAATTGTTCTCCAAACAGGCAAACCGCACCAGGTTTTCCCCGGCAGGGCCGATGACCAAAGCCTCGGCCCCCTCCTGTCCAACTTCTGCGATCACCGCATCTTCGGTAAAGTAAGTATCCTTTCCCCACAGGTGACCGGCATCATGGACCTTGACTTCTCTATCGCTGATTTCCAGATAAACTGGCTTGTCGCTTTTGCCTTCAATTACAATGGCATCATATCCGGTAGACTTCATGGCAGCAGCCACTCGACCGCCGGAAGAGGCCTCCCCAAAGCCGCCCGTTAAAGGGGATTTGCTGAAAACGCTGTAACGGCTGGCGCCAGGCATGATGGTCCCAGCGGCTGGACCAGTCACAAAAATCACGGGGTTCCCCGGACCCAGGGGATCCGTTCCAGGCGGCACCAGGCGGTTCAAGAGGTAGGTTGCTAACCCGCGGCCGCCCAGATATTTTTTTAACAACTCTTCCTCCAATACCTCAACAAAATGATCCCCGGTTATCAAGTTAATACGTAGCATTTTACCAAAAAAACCAAACATCTTTTTCCCCTCCTCGAACTCTCCTCCAACCATCCTAAGCAAGCACAAACATGCTTTTTGGCCAAGGGGCGCCGCGGAACCCATTAATTCAGAGAAGCAGCCTCCAAGGCCCGCTCCACTACGTCAAGCCCCATAGACAGCTGTTCCTCAGTGATAACCAGGGGAACCAGGAAACGGACCACATTGCTGAATACACCGGCGCTTAAGGCCAAAACGCCGTTTTTAACGCAGGAGTTGATGACCTTTGAGGTTGCTTCCTTAGCGGGCTCTTTGGTCTGGCGGTCTTTTACCAGTTCAATGGCAACCATGGCTCCTAGCCCCCGGACATCGCCAATCAAAGGGAATTTATCCTGCATGGCCTTCAATCGCTGAACCAAAATTTCTCCCAGTTGGTTAGCCCTGTTAGCAAGGGCATCCCGTTGAAGCAGCTCGATTGACTTCAAGGCAGCTACACAGGATACTGGGTTGCCGCCAAAGGTGCCTCCAATTTCGCCCGGGTTCGCCGCATCCATTATCTCGGCCCGGCCTACAACAGCGCTGACAGGCATCCCGGCAGCCAATGACTTGGAAAGAGTCATCATGTCAGGCTCAATTCCAAAGTGTTCAACAGCAAACATCGTCCCGGTACGGCCAAAGCCCGATTGGACCTCATCGGCAATCAGCAAAATACCGTACTTCTCACATATTGCCTTGAGACCCTGAAGATACTCCGGCGGCGGGACGATGAAGCCGCCCTCGCCCTGGACGGGCTCAGCGATTATTGCAGCAACGTTTTCGTGGGGGCATTCAGACAGGAAAAACCGCTCCAGGTAACTAACGCACTGCAGGTCACATCCCGGATACTTTTGCCCAAAAACACAACGGTAGCAATAAGCTGATGGAATTTTGTGAACCTCGGGGGCAAAAGGGCCAAAGCCAAATTTATAGGGCTTAACCTTGCTTGTCAGGGTCATTGCCATCAGAGTCCGGCCGTGGAATGCACATTCCAACGCAATGATCCCCGTCCGCTTGGTATACTTTCTGGCCAGCTTGACAGCATTCTCAACTGCCTCTGCCCCGGAATTGGCCAACATCACCTTTTTAGCAAAGGAGCCTGGGGTTATCTGGGTTAATTTTTCCGCCAGCCGCACATAGGGCTCGTACATGGCCACATGAAAACAGGTATGGAGATACTTTTCCGCCTGTTCCTTAACAGCGTTTACAATTTCCTGGGGACTGTGGCCTACATTTACAACGCCGATACCAGCCGCAAAATCAATAAAAACATTACCGTCTACATCCCGTACCAGGGCCCCTTTAGCCTCTTCGGCAAAAATCGGGGCGGTATTCGCCGGTCCCCGGGATACAAATTGCTCTCTTAATGCCAGCAGTTCCTTTGATTTGGGACCCGGGATTTCAGTAAGCAACTGAGGCTTCCACTCAAAGGCCATTTTAATAACCTCCTTGCATTTTGTGTTACCATTCCTTTATGCAAGAAGTGTGCCATTCTTATTGCCCGCTGCAGGAGGTTTTCTTGTTGGGCTTGCGGCGCCTGATGGCCAAATATTTATTTATTTTCCGTACAACTGTGGATTGGTTGATTCCTAAAACTTCCGCTATCCGGTAGGTATTCCCTAACTGGTGATAAGCCTTGGCAATCAGCTGTTTTTCCAGCTCTTCTATGGCCCTGCTCAAGGTGCAAAGCCCCCGGACAATTACCACTGGCTCTTTTCGACCGGCTGCCCTTGCCAAAAAAAGGTCCGGCAAATGGCCAACAGCAATTTCCTTCCGGTCACTGGTAACCACCAGACGCTCAATAACATTCTCTAACTCCCGCACATTACCAGGCCAATCATAATTCATAAAAAGGTCCAACACCTCGGGGCTCAATTCCTTGGTGATGCCGTATTTCTCCTTAAAGCGGCTTAAACACCCCTCAATTAAAAGAGGAATGTCTTCTCTCCGATACCTAAGCGGAGGAACGGTGATGGGCACTACATTGAGCCGGTAGTATAGGTCTTCCCGGAACCCACCGGTAGAAACCATTCTTTGGATATCCTGATTGGTGGCAGCCAGAATCCGCACATTGACAGGCCGTTCTTTATAGCCCCCTACCCTGACAACCCGTTTCTCCTGCAAGACTTGCAAGATTTTAGCCTGGAGTCCCAAAGGCAGTTCGGCTATCTCATCTAAAAACAGGGTGCCTTGATCGGCCATCTCAATGGTACCCTTTTTACCTTCTTTTCTGGCGCCGGTAAAAGCTCCCGGTTCATAGCCGAACAGCTCGGACTCCAACAGATTGGCAGGGATGGCTGCGCAATTAATACTGATAAATGGTCCTCGGCACCTGGGACTGTTTTGGTGTATGTGGGCTGCCAGTAAGCCCTTACCAACTCCCGTTTCGCCTAGTAGCAGGATAGTCGAGTCAACTTTGGCTACCCGTTTGGCTAGGTCTACTACCTCCCGCATGCAGGGACTCTCGGCGACCATTTCATATCCAGCTTGCTGAAGGCTCTTTTGGTTTAATTGGGCGATCTGCTGCCGGTAGCTGTCTGCTAAGGCCTCCGTTTCGGCCAGTCTTTCCTTGAGCACATTGAGTTCGGTGATATCCCTGGAGTTGATCACAATTCTTTCAATGACCCCGTCCTCGTTAAATACGGGGTTTCCGGTAACGACTACCTGCCGGCCGCTGCGGGTATGCTGCAAGATGGTTACCCGCCGCTTTTCTTTTAAGACCACCTCTGTACAGGAAGGGAAAAAAAGACCTGCTTTAACCAGTTCATCAACCGGTTTTCCAACCAATTCTTCGGGCTTAACGCCATAAAGCCGTTCACAAGCAGCACTTACCCTAAGAGTAATTCTGTTTCCATCGGTAAGGTAGATTTCGTCGAAAGAAGATTCGAGCATGGCCTCTAACTCTTTATTGACCTGCTGCAATTTTTTTAACTCTTCCTGCAATGCCAAAACCTGTTGCAAGAGGTCTGGCGAACCTGACATGAAAACCTACCCCCAGTCAATGGAATAATAACGCCACTCAACCCTCTTAAATGCAACTATCCATTTGCTTCATGCAATCTTGCATTTACGAAAGTTCCTGATTAGACCCCCTGACGGGAAAATCTCCGCTTAGGCAAGCTTTTTTGGCAGCGGAAACACATTAAGCCTTACATGCTTTTTAGCGATAATAAGAGCGTCAGCCAACCTGACTCCCTGTCCCTCCGGCAACACGATTAATGGGTTGATATCCAGCTCCGCCAGGTCATCTTTTAGGTCAACAGCCAGGTGGGATACGGTAATCAGGACTTCCGCCAAGGCAGCAATATCCCCCTTTCCCCGCCCCCTAAAACCAGCCATTAAGGGATACCCTTTGATTTCCATAATCATTTCCATTGCATCCCTTTTGGAGAGGGGCGCCGGCCGCATGGATACATCTTTAAATACTTCTACAAATATCCCTCCCAATCCAAACATGACCACCGGCCCAAACACGGGATCGTTATTGACCCCGATGATGGCCTCGACGCCTTTGCCAATCATTTCCTGCACCAGGACGCCCCAGATTTCCGCATCAGGGTTATACTCCTTGGCATTCGCAACGATGGTGCGGAAAGCTTCTCGCACCTCCTGGGGAGAGAAAATATTTAATATGACCCCTTTAGCTTCCGTCTTGTGCAAAATTTGGGGAGATTCTATCTTCATGACCACCGGGTAGCCTATTTCCTGGGCTAAGGCCACAGCGTCTTCCTCGTTTGTAGCCAGGCCCTCACCGGGCATGGGCAGCCCATAATACTTTAAAACTTTTTTCGCCTGGTGCTCAGACAGGGTGCCTCCGTCAGCCAAGAGCTCCCGGACTCTTTGCAGTTCTTGTTCGCTGAGTACCTGAGGCCTTATTTGCGCCTGAAGGGAACTATTCTTGTAGGCTTGGGCAAAGGAAGCATAGTCCACCAAGGCCTTAATTGCCCGCACCCCCCTGCCTGGAGCCTTAAAATAAGGAACGCCGCCTTGTTTAAGAATCTGAAAGCAACGCTGATTGGTCACATCCCCAGCTGTCCAGACAATGACCACCGGTTTTGTGCTGGAGCCCATCACATCAACAATATCCCTGGCTACCTGTTCACCCGCCGAGCCGGTAATCATGGTCTGCACAATCATTAGGCAGTCCACGTTGGGATCAGCCAGGACAACCTCAACACACCGGCGGAAACCGGTGGGGTCGTTAATTACCTGGGCTGTAATATCAATGGGGTTCCTGGCTGAACCATAGGAAGGGATAAATTCTTTAATCTGGTCATAGCTTTCCTCCAAGAGGTCCGGCAGGTCCAAGTCCAGGTCCGCGCAGGTGTCTGCTGCAATAATCCCCGCCCCGCCAGAAGTGCTGATTACACAAAGGCGATTTCCCTGAGGAAGTTTGCCGGGGGCAAAGACTTTTGCCATATCAAGCAGCTCTTCGATATCGTTCACCCGGACAATCCCTTTTTGCCGGCAGACAGCCTGGAATGCTGCGTCAGAGCCGGTCAGGGCTGCCGTATGGGAGGAAGCAGCGCGGCTGCCGATAGCCGAACGCCCCGCCTTTAAAAGAACCAAAGGTTTTCCCAAGGCCAAAGCCCGTTCTGCCACGGCCTTAAACTGCTCTGAATCGGGCACTCCCTCCAAATAACCGAGGATAACCCTGGTTGAGTCATCCTCAACCATAAATTCCATGGCATCTAAAGTAGTCAAATCTGCCTCATTTCCGGTGTTCACGATATATGTAAAGCCAATACCTGCTTCCTGGGCCTGATTAAAGGTGGAATAGCCCAGGGCCCCGCTTTGGGTAGCAAACCCCACCGGGCCACAGAGAAGGGCTCCGTTTTCCAAAGCCGCGCTAAAACTTGCCGTAATACTGTCTGCCAGGTTGACCATCCCCTGGCAGTTAGGGCCGCAGACCCTAATCCCGCTGGCTCTGGCCAGTTCCTTGATCTGTTTTTGCAGACGGGCGCCCTCAGCACCTGTCTCTGCAAACCCAGAACTGAAGATAATTACGTTTTTGATTCCCTTTTCCGCACACTCTTCCAGAGCAGGCAAAACCCGGTGGTAGGCCACCGCAAAAAGAGCCAGGTCCGGTTGGCCGGGGATAGCCTTAATCGACGGATAGCAGGCCACGCCGTAAATTTCGCTGTACTTAGGATTGACCAGGAAAATATCGCCGCGGTAACCATAGTCCTTTAAAAACTTTAGCGGCTTGCCGCTAATACTGGTTAAGTCCTGAGAAGCGCCCACAATCGCAATAGAATTTGGTCGAAAAAACGAGTTCAGTCCGTGTTCTTGGCTATTCATACCTTATTCCTCCATTTCAAGCATATAGCAATCATACCCGGGCGGGAACCGCCCGGGTAAATAACATGGTTATACAACTCCTTGCAAAACCAGCTCCCTCAGTTCTGATTCGCTTAAGCCCAGCAAATCAGCATATACCTCATGATTATGCTGGCCCAGAAAAGGGGCTGGCTGATCAAAGGCCGCTTTAGCGTCTGAGAATTTGATGGGCATCCCCCAGGACTTGTAACCGTCAATAACGCCGGTAGCCGGATGCTCAAGGTCAACTATGGCGCCTCTTGCCTTAAGTTCCTCATCCTGCAAAACTTTCAGGATATCCCTTACTGGAGCACAGGGGACTTCGCACTTCTCCAAAAGAGAAACTATTTCTTCATTATTCATGGTCTTGGTCCACCGGGTGATCAGCTCATCAACCTCATTAGCATTGGCAGTACGGGCAGACTGCCGCTGGAAACGGGCATCAGCCGCCAACTCCGGCTGGCCCATTGCTTGGGCAATCCGAGCCCAGTGGGTATCATTCCCGCTGGCAATCACAACCCAGCCGTCCCTGCTTGGATAGGCATTAAAGGGGGTTAAGCGCAAGAGCCTGTTGCCGCTGCGCAGAGGTTTGCCTTGGGCCGCCCAAAAATCAGGAGCCTCATCCAACTGCAGGGAAAGCAGGGCTTCCAGCATAGAACACTCCACCAGTTGCCCGCGGCCTGTTACATGCCGCTGCTGGATTGCGGCCAGAATCCCAATTACGGAATACAAGCCTCCCGCCAGGTCAGCCAGGGTTAGCCCCACCTTTAGTGGCGGCATATCCTCTGTCCCGTTTGTGGTCATCAGCCCACTCATGGCCTGGATCACGATATCGAAGGCAGGCAGGTGGGCGTAAGCCCCTGTCAAGCCAAACCCAGACAGGGAACAATAGATTATTTTCGGGTTAACCTTGCTGAGTTCAGAGTAGCCCAAACCTAAACGATCCATGGTCCCTGGCCGGAAGTTTTCCATTACCACATCAGATTTCTTCGCCAAGCTTAAAAAGATTTCCTTTCCTTTGGCAGACTTCAGATTAAGGGTAATGCTTTTTTTGTTCCGGCAGCGTTTTAAAAAACCAAAGGACAGGTCCTGTTCGGTTATAGGAGCTACTCCAGCCCCGGCAGGTCCCCCGAAGGGAGGGCTGATTCTTGCGGGGTCACCCCCTGCCGGCTGCTCCACCTTAATCACTTCCGCCCCTAAGCCTGCCAGCAGTTGGGTGGCATAGGGCCCGGATAAGAAAGTGGTAACATCCAAAACTCGGATACCATCTAACGGCTTGGTCATACGCTGTGGTCCTCCTGTTCAACTAGTCTGATCATTTTCCATGCAAGTTTAATTCCAGCGGGCCAAACCTTTGCCATTATTCAGGAGTTTTTTTAGTAGGAGGGAAGCTTACCAGATTTTGTTATGCGATCCTTCTTAGCGGATAAGCTTAAGCCAGCCCTCTGCCGCAGGTAAATCAGGGCAAAGCCCCCCAGGCCAACAATGTCGGTGTAAAGCCCAGGTTTGATCAGGGCTAGCGCTCCTGCACCTAAGATCAAGGTTTCGAGCCAGCTCAGGGGTTTCAGTAAATATCGGGCAAAAGCGGCTCCAAGGCCAATTACCCCAACAATAGCAGTGGCTGAGGCGCCAATAATTTGCAAAGCTGTTCCCTGCTGCATGACCAATTGGGGAGAGTAAACGAACATGAACGGCACGATAAAGGCAGCAATTCCGAGGCGAACTGCAGTAAATCCTACCCGGTTAGGATCAGCTCCGGCGATGCCCGCTCCGGTAAAGGCGGCAAGGGCCACTGGCGGGGTGATATTGGAAATATTACCGAAATAGAAGGCGAACAGATGGGCAGCGATAGGGTTAATCCCTATCTTCACGAGCATTGGCGCAGCCATGGTAGCCGCTACAATGTATACTGCTGTTGTGGGCATGCCCATTCCCAAGATTAAGCAGGTGATAGCCGCGAGAACCAAGGTTAAGAACAGATTGCCCGCCGCCATGCTAATAATGGCATCCCCGAGTTTAAGGCCAAACCCAGTCATGGCGCTCACACCAACGATAAAACCTACTACTGCGCAGGCAATAGCTACCGTAACTGCCCCGCGGGCGCCATTTTCCAGCGCTGCCAGGAAACCGCGCCAGCTTAAGCGGGTAGAGGAGCGTAAGAAACTGGCCAGGATGGTCGCCACGATCCCGTAGAAGGCAGAATAGGTAGGAGTAAACCCCTTTACCAGAAGGGCAACAATTAGAACCAGCGGTAACACCATATGGCCCCGCTCCAGGAGGACCTGCCTGATGTTTGGCAATTCTTCCTCAGTCAAGCCCCGGAGACCGGTTTTAACCGCCTCCAGGTGAACGCCTACATAACAAGCCAGGTAATAGAGGATAGCAGGGATCAAGGCGGCGAACATCACCACTTTATACTGCACATTGAGAATCTCTGCCATGATAAAGGCTGCCGCACCCATTACCGGCGGCATGATCTGTCCGCCAGTAGAAGCGACGGCCTCTACTGCACCAGCAAAATGGGGCCGGTAGCCAATGCTTTTCATCAGCGGGATAGTAAAGGCTCCGGTGGTGGCAACATTGGCAACAGCACTGCCATTAATGGTACCCATAAAACCGCTGGCAAATACTGCCACCTTGGCTGGCCCCCCTGGGGAGCGTCCTGCCATTGCCATCGAAATATCATTAATAAATCTAGACATACCCGTCTCACCCAGAAAAGCTCCAAACAGAATAAATAAAAAGATGTATGTGGTCGATACCCCTATCGCCACTCCATAAATTCCATCAAGAGAAAGGTAAAACATTTCCATCAGGCGGGGTATTTTGTAGCCAAAATGCCCAAGGTTGCCGGGGATATATTTGCCAAGATATGCGTAGGCCACGAAAACCAAAGCTAGACAAGGCAGGACAGGACCGATACTGCGCCTGCCTCCTTCTAAAACCAAAATACAGGCGAGGGCGCCTATCAGGTAGTCGGCGTTATTAGGGAAGCCTCCGCTCATCGCATAGTCGGTGTAACGCCATAACATATAGCCTGCAATGATAACACTTCCAACGATTAGGAAGAAGTCAGCTGTGCTTGGGCGGTCTTTCCGGGAGGAAGGGCGAGCAGGGTAAAGCAGAAAGATCAGGACCAAGACGAATGATAAATGAATGGCCCGAGCCATAATGGCTGGCAAAATGCCGATGCTGGCCAACCACAGATGGAAGACCGACATGCTGATTGCTATTGCTGCAGCAAGCCTGCCCCAGATTGTGCCTGGAAGGTATTTGCGGAACCGCGATTCAACATCGTATTTCTCAACAACGGTATCGATTTGAGGTGCCGTCTGTTCTGGGGTAATAGCTGGGTGATTGCTTTTCATACGGTCACTCCTTTGACAAGAGATTGCTCGTGAAGAAATTAACAAATGACAAGAGATTGCTCGTGAAGAAATTAACAAAATGGACTGGGAATTATGGGAAAAAGGGGCGGGCCAGGGACATAGCACCCGCCCCTCTACCCTAAAGGTTTACGGCAGCTTAAGGCCCTTTTCGGCGAAGAACCTTGCCGCTCCGGGATGCAGGGGGATGCCCATGTGTCCGCTTAAGGCAGCCTGCAGGGTGATGTCCCTGGCTGCGGAGTGGACGGCTACCAAGTCTGCATGGTGATCGAAAATAGCTTTTGTTAACAAGTAGGCTAAATCGTCACTCATTTTCGCTGTGGTCACCAACAGGTTAGCCTGGGCAACCGTATGCACCGGTTGGGTTTGCCCTTTATAAGTGTTGGCCGGGATTGTATAAGGGAAATAATGAGGGTAGGTTCGGCAGATTTCGTCAATCCGGGCCCGATCCAACGAGATAAAGGTTATATCCATGGAGTTAGCCAAGTCCATTAACGCAGCAGCAGGGATGCCAACAGACATCAGGGTACCGTCGGTCTGCCCGTTTTTCATCAAATCTACCGCTTGGGTAAAGCCAACATAGTCCATTCTTACCTGCTGGCGATCGCGGTAGTCAATCTCGTAGACCCCAAAGATCTCGCGGGTAGCCATTTCAGTCCCGCTTCCTGCTGCTCCGGGCACAAACCGCTTGCCGTAAAAATCAGTAATGGTCTTCACTCCGGACCTGGTTGTGGCTACAATTTGGATTACGTTGGGATAAAGGGCAGTTAACACCCGCAGGTCTTTATTGGCCTGTCCGGCAAAGCGGTCTGTACCGGTATAGGCATGGGCTGCCACCTGGTTCATGGTAAACGCGACGTGGGCCTCTTCCCGCCTAAGCAAGGTCATGTTCTGGGCACTTCCCTCGGTTGCTTGGGCAGAGGCACGCACATTAGGAATTTTGTTCTGCCACATTTGTGCCAAGCCATTGCCCAAAATGTAGTAAACCCCGGTGGTGGTAGCAGTAGCTATGTTTACATCTACTCGCCTGGCCGGCGGCTGAACCGGAGCCGGAGCAGCCGGGGCAGGAGGCACTGGTGCCGGAGCAGGTGCCGGACTTTGAACTGCCGGAGCTGTTTGGGCCGGCGCAGTAGTTACAGGCTTCGGAGACGGAGCAGGTGCCGGTGCCGGGCTAGGCGCTGGCGCTGGAGTCGGAGCAGGCGCCGGAGTAGGGCTAGGTGCAGCTGCAGGCGCTGGTGCCGGTGCCGGATCAGGAGCTGGAGCTGGAGCCGGTGCGGGAGCTGGAGCGGGCGCCGGAGCTGGAGCGGGCGCCGGAGCTGGAGCGGGCGCCGGAGCTGGAGCTGGCGCAGGAGCGGGCGGCTGGGCTACCTGCTTGGTGCCACAGCCTCCAAGGACCATACTGAATGCTATAATGACTGTTAACAAGATAACGCCGAATTTATGTCGCCTAAATCTCAACATTGATTAACCTCCTTTAGTTAGCGGCTCTCTCACAGCCTTTTTCTAAGTTCACCTGGCTTTTTCTGTAAAAGTGGACAGTAGCCGTTGATCACCCCCTCGCTTTTTCCTTATATCTTTTCCTTAATTATTTTATGCAATTTTCATGCCGTTCCAATATTTTGGAATTTTATCAATTTTAATAATAATAAGAATTTTAAAATGCATCAGTACATTACTTAGCCCTTTTGGTTTTAATTATTAGCCTTATTTCAATAAGATTATTGTCACTGCAAATTAGCATTACCAATGCAAAAATGCGGAACAGGGAATGCACCCACTCCCCGCCCCGCAGCATTAAAGATGCAAATTAACTTATTGCTATTCCAATACCATTAAAGCATCGCCTGCCTTGACGACATCGCCTTCGGCTACTTTGAGGGCTTTAACAACACCCGAGTCATCCGCAAATACTTCAACATGCATTTTCATGGCTTCCAGAATAGCCACCACATCGTTTTCCTGGACAGTGTCACCGACTTTTACTTCGAACTTGAGCAGTTTTCCCACCATTGGAGCAGTTACTTCTGGCATGGATCAGCATCCTCCTTCGTCTCTTTATTAATTTTTATCAGCCGTTTTTTAATATGCCCTGAAACCTAAAGCTAATTCTAGCACGGAAATCCAAATAGATCAACTTTTACCATAACCACAGGCAAAACTACAGGTTGATATTGGAGAACTTCCGCCACGGCCTTGCAACCTCTTTATTCTCCAGCACATCGAGGGTCCTGTTAATCATAATCCTGGTGTCTTCCGGGAGAATGATATCATCGATATAACCCCGCTCGGCGCCACGGTATGGGTTTTCGTACAGGTCCCGGTATTCCTTGATCCTGGCGGCCTTGACTTCTTCCGGATTCTCGGCGTTCTTGATTTCCTTGGCAAAAATAACACTGGCAGCTGTTTCAGCCCCTACGATGCTGACCTGAGCTTCCGGCCAGGCATAGACGAAATCAGCTCCGGTGTCCTTGCAGCACATACCCAGATAGGCCCCGGCAAAAGATTTCCGGAGGATAACAGTGACCTTGGGCACAGTGGCGTCAATGTAAGCATAGAGCATTTTGGCGCCATGGCGCAGAATACCCTTCCACTCTTCATTGGAACCGATCATGTAGGCCGGGGTATCATGCAGGTTTACCAAGGGGATATTGAAAAGATCGCAGAAACGCACAAACCTGGCCACCTTGTCGGCGGCATCACAGGTGATTACGGCGCCAATCTTGTTAGGCTGGCTGGCCACAACCCCCGTCGGACGGCCGCCCATCCGGGCAAAACCGATAATTACGTTAGGAGCAAAATCCTTCATGATTTCAAAGAAGTACCCGTTGTCCACAATCTTATAAATAACTTGGTGCATATCGTAGGGAATGTGGCCAACCTCGGGGATCATCCGGTTAAGTTCGGGGACTTTCCGCCAGGGATCATCCCCTGTTTCAATTCTGGGGGGTTTTTGCTTGTTGTTGTCAGGCAGGAAGCTTAAGAGTTCCTTGGTCTTATCCAAGCAGTCCTTATCGTCCTCTGTTACCACATGGGTGCAGCCGGATTTAACTGCATGGGCATTGATCCCGCAGAGCTTTTCCAGGGTAATTTCCTCTCCCAGCTGGGTCTTCACAAAGGCTGGGCCGGCAATGCCCATAAACCCGGTTTTCCTGTTTTGGAAGACAAAATCCTGCATCACCGGGTGATAGGCCTGGCCGCCAAGGCAGGGGCCCATCAGCAAAGCGATCTGAGGAACAATACCAGAGGCCAGGATCTGGGAACGGAACAACCAGGCGTAAGCCTCCAGGGTATCCATACCTTCCTGCAGCCTGGCGCCGCCAGAGTCATTCATGCCCACAAAGGGGATCCCCATCTCTTTGGCCATGTCGATAGCCTGGGAGAATTTTTTGCCGTGGTACTCACCAAAAGTCCCCGCCATGGCTGTATAGTCTTCCGCGCCAGCCATCACCAGCCGGCCGTTAACCCGGCCATAACCAACCACTACGCCTTCTGCCGGCACTTCTCTTTTGTCCATGCCGAAGGCAGTGGTGCGGTGCTTGATGTGCATGCCAATCTCCACAAAGGTGCCCGGATCAAAGAAGTATTCAATCCGTTCCCGGGCGGTCATCTTACCGGCTTTATGCTGCTGCTCCACCGCTTGCGGGCCCCCCATAGCCCTAATCCGTTCCTTCTCTTTCAACAACTGTTCGTAGCGATCCATCAACAGAAAACCTCCTTCTCACCAAAATCTTATGGCCTTAAAATTACCTGTTTGCCTTCCTGTAACCCAGGGCATCGTTGGCAATTATTAGCTTCTGGATAATAGAAGAGCCCTCAACAATTTGATAAGACTTGGCATCCCGGTAATACCTGGCTACCGGGTATTCCTCGGAATAGCCATAAGCGCCCAGGATCTTCATGGCAAAATCAGCGCATTTATTGGCTGTTTCAGCAGCAAAGTATTTGCCGATAGAAGTTTCCCGGGTATTATTCATGCCCTGGTCTTTTTGCCAGGCTGCCCGGTAGACCAACATCCTAGCAGCTTCAATATCAATGACCATCTGGGCCACCATATCCTGAATCATTTGGAACTTGCCAATTTCCTGGCCAAATTGCTTGCGCTGGTTGGCATACTCCAGCACCGCATCCAAGCAGCCCTGGGCAACACCCAAAGCGCCCGCGGCACAACCCAAACGAGTATCATCCAGCTGGGACATGCAAATCTTAAAGCCTTCACCCTCTTTGCCCAACAAGGCATCTTTGGGTACACGGCAATTGTCAAAGGTTACTTCTCCGGTAGGCGCAGCCCATGTGCCAAGCTTCTCGGTAATAGGGGCAACACTAATCCCCGGGACATTCATTTCAATAATGAACGCCGACATGCCTTTCACCTTCTGGGAAGGATCAGTATAAGCATAGACAAGAGCCAGATCCGCTACCTGAGCATTGGAGATCCAAGTTTTACAGCCATTGAAAACATAGTGATCCCCGTCCAGTATAGCCGTGGTCTTCATGGAAGCAACATCAGAACCGGCATCAGGCTCAGTAATGGCAAAACAGCCCATTTGCTGGCCACTGCAAAGGCCTGGCAGGTATTTACGCTTTTGCTCCTCGGTCCCAAACTTATAGACAGCCAGGGCCGGGCCCATCTGCATGTTGAAAGGCAACCGCATGCTGCTGTGCACCCGGGCCATTTGCTCCGCAATTATGGTAGCGGCTAAAAATCCCATTCCGCTCCCGCCATACTCCTCGGGAATTTGACACCCCAAAAATCCCAGCTCACCCATTTTGTCCACGATATCCCTACGGAAACGATGCTCCTTGTCATCCTTATCCACTGTAGGAGCAATTTCGTTCAAGGCAAAATCGCGAGCCAGCTTTTGAATGACTACCAGATCTTCGCTTAATTCGAACATTTTTCTCCCCCCTGTATGTATTAGACTTCCTTAGCCTTTGTCAAAGCAATTTCTGTGCCAAGCTCTACTTCTAATGCAAAATGCCAAAAACAGGACGCCTGGGGGGGCAAGATCAGCCTAAAACCCCTAGCTAAAAAACCCATCCAACCCTTAATTAATGCGCATTTACATTGATTAAGGGTTGGCCCAGCCCCTTTTCCATCAGCTCCCAAGAGAAAACGATGTGCCCGGGCCAAAACAATGCTCTTTTGCATTATTCGCGCCCGGGCACGCCATCTAAACAAGCAGTTCGCTTCAGACTGCACCATGCAATGCAGTTATGCATTATAAAGGGCACTGCTGCCTTAGTTTTTTTTCATTTTCCGGACCACAGTAGACTGGTTAACGCCTAAAACAACCGCAGCCTTATAAGTACTGCCGCACTCGCTGACAGCGCGACTGATTAATTGACGCTCCAGTTCGGAAACCGCCTCCTTCAGAGGCAGAATCCCCCGCACAATCACCGAAGGGTTTTCGCTTTTAACAGGCCTTGGCAGGAGATTAGCAGGAACATGTTCAGCTGTTACCATTGTGTCAGGCGTGGTAACCATTAACCGCTCGACGATATTTTCCAACTCCCGTACGTTTCCAGGCCAATCATAGTTTAGAAAAATCTCAAATACTTCCGGAGCAAATTCTTTGGTGATGTTATAGGCTTTGCCGTATTTATTGATAAAGGCATATACCAACGGAATAATCTCCTCCCGCCGCATTCTCAAGGGCGGAATGTACAGGGGCACCACATTTAGCCGGAAATACAGGTCTTCACGGAACAGGCCGCGCTGGACCATTTCCTCCAGGTTATGATTTGTCGCAGCCAGGATGCGCACATTCACCGCCCTCGGCTTGTTGCCCCCCACCCGGACTATTTCCCTGTCCTGGATGGCCCGCAAGAGCTTCACCTGCAACGAAAGCGGCAGGTCACCAATTTCATCTAGAAAAAGTGTTCCATTATGAGCCAGCTCGAACATGCCTAGCTTGCCCTCCTTGCTGGCACCGGTAAAAGCCCCAGGCTCATAACCAAATAGCTCTGACTCCAATAGATTTTCCGGAATTGCCCCACAATTAACCTTAATAAAGGGCCCTTCGTTCCGCAAGCTCTCCGTATGGATTAACTTTGCCACAACTTCCTTGCCTACACCGGATTCCCCCAGAATCAGAATGGTAGAATCCACTTGAGCTACCCGCATAACCATAACCAATAAATCCTGCATTTTCGGGGAATTAAACACGATTCCCTTTTGCTCAACCATCCGGCTGCGCATTTGAGTCAATTCAGTCCGGTAACGCTCGCTTAGTTCCCTGGTTTCCTCCAACTGCTGGCGTAATTGGCTTAACTCAGTTAGGTCCCGGACATTGATTACAACCCGGGCGATACCGTTCTTGGCATCCCGCACCGGGCTGCCTGTTACCAACAGGTATTTGGTATTGGTCACTCCACCCTTAACTCTTTCCATCAGAGTCACGGCTTTACCCTGTCGTAAGACCGCTTCAACAACTGATTTGGAATAATAGCCTTCATCGACAAGCTGCCGCATGGATTTCCCCTGAATCTCTTCAGATTTTATGCCGGTAATCCGCTCATGGGCATCGTTAACCCGGATTACCTGCCCGTCCGCGTCGGTGATAATTATCCCGTCGTAAGAGGAATCAATAATGGCCTGCAGCTCGCGGTTCAACTCTTTTACCACCTGGAGCTCTTCCGAGATGGATTCCAGTTCGGAAATATCCTGAAAAACGCCAATAGCCCCAATCACTTCTCCGTTTTCAACAATGGGACTGCGGTTTGTAATATAGACATGAGTACCCGATGAATAACGGACAGAAAACTTGTGCAGCTCGCCTCGTCCTGTCTCCAAAACATCCAAAAGGCCGAGGGGAATGATTACCTCAGACAGGTGTTTTCCCAGGGCCTCAGGTTTTCTGCGCCTAGTAATTTGCTCAGCCGCATGGTTAAAGATTGTTACAACTCCCTGTTTATCTATGGCAATAATGCCGTTATTGGCAGCATCCAAAATCGCTTCCATGCGATGCAGAATGTTGCCCATATTCCGCTGGCAGGACCTATATCCCTCCAATAAGCGCTGATGGATTATTCCCACAGGCTGACCCTGGGCATTAATCACTACTGCTATATCTTTGTCAATTTCCTTCCTGGCCTTTTCCCAAGGGATATCTTCAGCAATTAGGCAACAGGGAGACAAGAAATCGTCCAAGGAATTGTCCCATTTTACCAGCCTTGGATCAAGATTAAACAGGGCTTCACCTGACAGCGCACCTACCACCACGCTGTTATGATCAAGAACCGGCAGGGCTACTTTCCGGCGCTGCCCAAGGAGAAGCCAGGCCTCTCCCAAGCTTTGTCCAGCAACAAGGTAGCAGGGGATTGTTTCCATTATGTCACGCACCAGCAGCACTAGCCATCTCTCCTCAAAAGCCTTCGCTAATGCAATATTACATTATTTCTATAGTATTGAAAAGAGGAAAACAGAAACTCCCCCAAAAAGCAGGCTGTCCTGGCAAACACCAAGACAGCAAAAACACAGTTATTCCATAAAAAAGAAAAAACAAAATAAAAGGGTTTCAATCGCTGAACAAACGCTTTATTTTCAAAATCGGTATGTTGGCTACCAGCGCAACTGAGTCGCTGCCGTGGCTTAAGCTTACCTCGAAACCTTCCTGATCAATCTCCATATATTCAGAAATAACCTTAATCAAGTCTTCTCTTAATGCCTCAATTAATTTAGGGGACATCCCCGCCCGATCGTGCACCAGAACCAGCCGGAGTCTTTCTTTTGCAACCTGCTTCGTGCCCAGGGCCGGCTCTCTGCCGAAAGCCCGCTGCAAGAAATCCAACATGCCATAATCCCCTTTCCTAGCTTATCTAGCAAGACCCATTAAACGGCGTAACCGTCCCATTAAGCCTTCATTGGCTTCCAGGTCCATCAGGGGGACATCTTCTCCAGCGATCCGGCGCGAAATGTTTCGATAAGCCTCACCTGCCCTGGAGGCTTTATCCAGCACCGCTGGCTCCCCTCGGTTGGTGGATATGACAATGTGTTCATCCTCCGGAACAACTCCCAAAAGACCAATTGCCAGGATATCAATCATGTCATCAATATCCATCATATCCCCTTTTTTCACCATGCTTGGCCGGATCCGGTTAATGATCAGTTTGGGTTCTCTTAGCTCCGCCGCCTCTAAAAGCCCGATCACCCTGTCGGCGTCCCTAACGGCTGCCACTTCCGGCGTTGTGACCACAATCGCCTTTTCTGCTCCGGCAATGGCGTTTTTAAACCCTTGCTCAATTCCGGCAGGACAATCGATAATCACATAGTCAAAATCAGCTTTAAGCTGCTGGCATAGTTCCACCATCTGCTGGGGACTGACTGCAGTTTTATCTTTGGTTTGAGCCGCCGGCAACAAAAACAGATCCTCAAAACGCTTATCCTTAATCAGGGCCTGCTTTAACCGGCAACTGCCGCTGGTAACATCAACTATATCATATACAATCCTGTTTTCCAGACCCATGACCACATCCAGGTTGCGCAGGCCGATATCAGTATCTACCAAAACAACTTTATGTCCCAAAAGCGCTAAACCCGTGCCGATGTTAGCCGTTGTGGTAGTCTTCCCTACACCGCCTTTGCCTGAAGTAACGACTATGACTTCACCCATTAACCTTCCTCCTCTTGCAAGAATTCCCAGCATTAAAATTACAACTTAAAAAGCAGGAAATCGCAACGAATTGGGTTGATACCGCTCAATAACGACAACCCCGTTCTGAATTCGGGCAATTTCAGGCTGATCTGGCTTGACGCTTTCGCCGTCCGGGGCTCTGGTAATATGGTCTGCAATTCGCAACTGGGTAGGCTGAAGGCGAAAAGCAGCTACAACCGAATTTTGGTTGCCTGAGGCTCCCGCATGAGCCATTCCCCTAAGGTTGCCCATCACAATAATATTTCCGCCAGCTATAATCTCTGCTCCGGGGTTTACATCCCCCATAATCACCACGTTACCTGGGTAGCGAATGCTTTGCCCAGACCTAACAGTTCGTTGTATGAGTACGGTCCGGTAATCCATCGCCACCCCGTTAGGCCCCTGTTCTTTCCTTTCCCGTCCTATACCCTCTGACCGCAATGGGTCCGGCTGGCTTTTTGAAAGATGAAGGGAAGAAGAAAACTCCTCAGGAGCGCCTATCTGCCATGAAGGTTGTCCACTTTGTTGCGGTGAAATCATTATATCTCCTCCTGAGGCAGCAGAACGATTATTAAGCGCTTTTTCTTCGCTCAATTTCTACACAGCCTGACCCAAATCCTTCAAAAAGAAAAAAAACGAGGAAAGCTTTTTTCCTCGTTTTTCCTTCAGAATTTGACAGGTATCGAATAATGGTGACCACAAAGTCCGATTGGGCAGAACGGTCTCTATTAACATAAAAGAAGAAGTCTTAGACGGTAAATATATACTCGGCAAGGGGATAAAATTGCATTATCATAATGAAGCCGAGTATGAAATTCGCTTTGAGGCCACGGTAAATCAATGAATAATTAGTGGCCTTGCTCATTATACTCATTATACTGATGAAAGCAAAAAACGTAAGCGTAAAATAGTTCCCACCTAGTTCCATCTTCTTGTTCATGCGATAATCTTCCTCAGAACACAAAGTGAGGAGGATTTTTGCTATGACAAAAGCAGAGTATCGAAAAGAATGGGAACAACGGGTGGCCGCTTTTAGGGCTAGTGGACAAAGCACGACAGAATGGTGTGCAGCCCATAGGTTCATCGCATGTCCATAGCGGCGCCCCTTTCTTAAGAAAATAAAACATTTAGGAAGTTTTCCTCATGCTCCCACATGAGGTATAATAAGAAAAAAGCTGCGGGAGGGATGCTGTGAAGCGGCTAATATTTGCTATAGTGACAGCGTTTCTGCTCACTGTTACCATTGTGATTGCTGCGCCGCCATATCGACAAGCAGAAGCCAACTCTGCCGCAAAAATTCTAATATCTAAAGATGGTGGCACCTATGGGTTTGAAGTTTTATGGGAACATAAGCGGTTAGACTTGTCGGTTGAGGCTCATGTATTAAAGCCAGAGTACAGAGAACTATTTAGCAGCTATGGCAGTGCCTCATTTTTGGGGTATTATAGAGGAATAGTTTGGGGAGAATAAAATTGAGAGCGGAAAGCATTCCTAAAAATAAGAAGTTACTGCTGGTGGAAGACAGCCGTTTAACTGCTAAGGTTTTAAAGGATTTCTTGCATAAAAACGGGTATGAGACGGAAACCGCCGTTACAGGGGAAGAAGCGGTGCAAAAGATAAGCGGCGGCTTTCCGCCGGACCTGGTTCTGATGGATATCGAATTGGCGGGGGAAATGGACGGAATAGATGCTGCCCGCAGAATAATTAAATCCCGGGATATTCCCGTTATATTTCTTACCGCCAACACATCCGGGGAAATTATTGATAAAATAAAAGAGGTTAAGGCTTATGGGTTTGTCTTAAAAGGCATGGACAAAGCTGCCTTGTTATCCACGGTGGAAATGGCTTTGAAACTTCATGAAGCAAATACCCATGCCAGGATGTTTGAGCGGCTTTTTGAAAACTCCCTTGATGAACTCTATATTTTTCATCCGGAAACCTTAAAATTTGTTGCCGTAAACAGCTCTGCCAGAAAAAACCTAGGATATATCCCCGAAGAACTGAACACCATGACACCCCTTGACCTGAAACCGGAATTTGACCCGGAGAGTTTTCAAAGACTCCTTGGGCAATTGCTAAGCGGGGAAAAGGACCAGGTCCTGTTTAGCACGGTACACCGCCGGAAGGACGGTTCCCTGTATCCTGTAGAAATAAACCTGCAGCTTTTCGATTACGAGAAAGAAAAATTATGCCTGGCGCTGGTCGTTGATCTGACCGAGAGAAAACAATTGGAAGAGGAAAAAAGGCGCAAAGAGGAGCAGTGCCGCCTGATGCTGGAGGGTATTCCCAACCCGGCCTGGCTGGTTTCAAGGGAGCGCCGTATTCTGGCCCAGAATAAAGCAGCGAGATCATTATTTGGGACAAAAGTCGGGGATTATTGCTGGGAAGGCATCCATAGCGGGGAATACCTGCCGGATGAATACAGGGAGGCATTTAAAAAAAACGGCTCACCGCTGCCCGGCACCAAATGCTACTTCTGCCGTGGAGATGAAGCGTTGAACATGAATGAACCGGTAAACAGCGAAGTCGAGCTGGCGGGTACTATCTGGGATACCTGGTGGATTCCGCTGGGAGAGGATGTCTACCTTCATTATGCTGCGGATGTGACCCGTTACAAAAAACTGGAAGAGGAGCTGCGCCTTTTATCTGTAATAGATTCTTTGACAAACGCCTTTAACCGCCGTTATTTTACAGAGAAACTGGTAGAAGAAATAGAGCGCGCCAGGCGGAACGGCAGTAAGTTTTCCCTGATCATGCTGGACATAGACCGCTTTAAGAGCATTAATGACCGCTTCGGCCACAATGCCGGTGATTTGGTCCTGAAAAGCATGGCGGAATTGATTAAGGACAGAATCCGCAAAATAGACACCTTGGCCCGGTGGGGCGGGGAGGAATTCGTCATACTGTTGCCGGATACACCGGTGGTAAATGCGGCCTGTTTAGCGAAAGACCTGCGAGAAAAAGTAAGCCGTATGGATATTCCGGGTGTGGGTAGTGTGACTGCCAGTTTCGGAGTTGCCAGCTACTGCCCCGGAGATACGATCGATACATTGGTAAATAAGGCAGACAATATGATGTATGAGGCAAAGGCTGCCGGCAGGAATTGTGTGCGGTATATGCATGAGTGTCATAGACCCCACGCCTAAAGGCGGGGGCTTGCCGTGTGGGGCCACTCCCGGCCACTCCCGGCAGGCTTCCACTTGTAAGCGTCAGTCAGTACCCACCTAGCCCCCTGTCCTTCTTTATGGGAAACTCTATGGTATTAGTAGAGACCATAAGGAGGATGTATTTATGACCAAAGCAGAGCTGCAAAGCACATGGGTAGCCAGGGTAGCTGCCTTTATGGCCAGCGGCCAGAGCGTATCCACATGGTGTGAGGCCCACGACTTGAAACCTCATCAGTAAAGGTACTGGCTTAGAAAAGAGACACCCTCCGATACACCAACCCCGTGGTTGCCACTGGACCTGAGAGATGCAGGCGTTCATACTTCTTTGACGGTAAGAGTGGGCCGGGCTGCTGTGGAAGATAACCTTTTTTTGAAAGCAAATTAGCCCATATTTGGTTACCTATATTTTCATCTCTCAACAAGATTTGTTTAGAAATTGTTATTTCTCCAGTCCAACTGTTGATGAAAATCGGAATATTATCGCAGGAAGACTATGAGGATTGGAGGATGGGGCACATCAGCTAACTGCGGCACATCAGCTAACCCAGTTTTCCCGCGAGGGCGCGGGAGAGAAGGACTCTGGGGAAAACGGCGCCACATCCCCCAGCCTAACCGCAGTCGCGGCCGGCTCGTCCGAACCTAACTTAAGAGCTAAGTAAGGTTTCGGCCATCGCCTTAAGGCTGGGTGACGTCGGGAAAACACATCCGTTAGATGAAATTGCGTCCCCGTTTGACGGCCGCCGTCTTTGGCCATACGCATCACCTCGCTTTTTTTGTAAACTCCGCAGGTGATATACCCTGTTTGAAACCGCGACTTTTTACGCGTGGCCGCGCGCCCGCTCTTGACCGATTTCTTGCAAGGATTTAGAACGTTCTTGCCGCATAAATGTTGGCCATTTTTTTATTTATTTTTATGACTATATTGCATATAATAATATTAGACTAGAGTATTCTATTACCGGAGGTGATTTTAATGATCATTTCATCGTCTGAATTTAAGACAAACATCGGGCGTTATCTTTCTCTCGTCGGTAAAGAGGATATCATCATCACGCGAAACGGAAAACGTGTTGCCCGTCTGATAGCGGAAAAGGAAGATAAAGTCGCTATCGCGAAGTCCCTCATCGGCATCCTGCCGAGCACGGTCACCAAGGAAGAGGCGAAAGAGGAGAAGTTCAAACGCTATGAAAATCTTGATTGATACAAACGTAATTCTCGATATGATCGCGAAACGCGAACCGTTTTTCACGTCCGCGGCAAAAGTTCTTTTACTCTCCGCCGAAGAGAAGATAGAAGCGTATATCACATCCAATATTGTGACCGACATTTACTACATCGCCTGCCGCCATTATATGCGGGAAAGCGAGGCAAGGGACATGCTTCACAAGTTGCTGAAAATCATCGGCGTTCTTGATGTTGGACACAGGGACTGTCTGAAGGCGCTTGAACTGCCGATGGAGGATTATGAAGATGCTTTGCTTGCGGTATGCGCCAAACGAGTAAACGCCGATTATATCGTTACACGTGATATGGAACATTTCAGAAATTCGCCCGTTTCTCCGATCTCTCCCGATGATTTTCTGCAAAACCTGTAACAACCGGCCGCTCGAATGATGGCCGGCCTTTCATTTTCCCCGCCGCCCGTCCTCCCTCGCAGTCTTTGAGTCATGGCAGGGCTTGCATAGCGCCTGCCAGTTGCTTTCGTCCCAAAACAGCCGCCAGTCACCCTTGTGGGGTACAATATGATCCACAATATTGGTCGGCATCAACTTTCCCGGTACTGCCCTATCTTTAATAAAGTTTTCTATAATGAGCAAGGCCACTAATTATTCATTGATTTACCGTGGCCTCAAAGCGAATTTCATACTCGGCTTCATTATGATAATGCAATTTTATCCCCTTGCCGAGTATTATCCGGGTCTTTTTCGCATTTAAAAACAGAAATGACTTCCGATACCTTTTCCCCGGAAGCCATCTCTAAGAATTTTTCAAGAGCGATAAGCAACGTTTTAATACTCCACCTCACCTCTTGCCATCGCCTCTGCGGAAGCCAGTTTTCTGTTGACCGGCTTCACATCCTTGGAGGAAAGCACCTCCACCAACCTCTCAACCGCTTCCGGTTCCCTGATAATAATGGTGAAGTTGATGCACCAGTCGCAGTCTTGCAGGTTCTGTCCTTTCCAAGAGTGACGGTTAGTTCTTATCAAATATCTTTTTTATCACATATGGCTACCCGCTCTAATACCCCCGCTTCTTTAAAGCGGTGAGATAAGAGCGGCTACGCCATTGCATTAACTGGCTCTAAGCTTCAGCGGGGGTCACAATCCCCCTCTGAAGCCAAGACCCAGTTGAAGCACTCAAGGGTTACCCAAAACCTGCAACTTTGCAAATGGCCTGTAACCCTCTATCTATCAGCCTTTCATCCGCTCAACCCTCGCAACACTTTCGGTATGCCTTGAGCGCATGAAAGAGATAAATTAAGTTACAAAATAATGTACGCTAAGGGCGTTATACCCTATTTTCTACCCCAAAACTGTTTACTATACTAAACCATCATTAACAAAATTTAAGATAATCAGAAAAAGTCGCTGCCGGCAATAACCTCCGTTTTGAAAGCATATCAGCCCATATTTGGTTACCTATATTTTCATCTATCAACCCTTTGCTCATGGCTTCTACCAAAATATCGCCGGTTGTAATATGATTTAATTTCAATTTCTCTGTGTATCTTTTGATGTCCTTCATATTGTTGCTGGCAACAATGCCGTTATGTACTTTCGCCAGCGCCAGAGCTGCAGCTTCACCTTTACCTATAACTACTTCGCCCTTTGGAGGAGAAATTGCTATTTCATAAAATAGCTTGTATTCTTCCGTTCCCGTCATTATTTTCATTGTTGTAATATCGCTATTTGAACAAAGAGCAGAAATTTTTCTTTTGATATGAGGTATGCTCGGGTTTGATAACTCTACAAATACATCATAGGGCAAAATAATCCTGCCGGTATATAACTGCAATAAAAGGTTTTCTTGCTTTACCCACAGAAAAGAAGATATGGAATCAGTATCAAAAAATAATTCTTTAATCATACCGTTCTTCTCCTTCTGTGTTTAAGCCATAAACGATATCACCCCTAAAAGCATCTAATAATAATTCCTCATACTTTCCTTTCGATATAAGGTTTTTATCTTTTAATTCTTCTGCCATTTTAATATACTTGCCAAAAGTTGAATATTGTTTATCCTCGGGTGTAGGTAAATATAACTTGGCATCAAAACCAAGCCTTTGTGCGGATAAAATTATTCCTGTTTTCATCGGTTCAGCTTCATCAAAAGACAGATAGCCATCGTTAATCAACCTCCAAAGGGTCGCTTGCCTGCTTAAACCAAAGTACTGTTCTATTTTTACAATGTCACTAACATCTAAATTCTTGTTTTGTTTTTTCAATTTAGTCCTTATAAAGTCATTTAATGCTTCATAGGGAGCCAAAAAATAAGACGCGAACATATCTGCTTCCTTTTCCAGGGGATCTTTGTTTTTATCAATATCCTTTGCACATACTATGCTGGTAAAACTCTCGTGATAAAACAAATGACATAACTCATGGGCCGCCGTAAATCGCTGGCGGCCGTAAGTTAATGTCGAATTGATCCCTATCAACTTGTTATTTTTGTCTCTAATGCATAATCCGCTTATCCGCTCACTCATCGGATAAAATACGACGGTTAAATCTTCGCCGGTACTCAGTATGGAAAAAATATCAATGGGAGAATAACTGTCTTCGCCAAAATACTTGCGTAGACTGATGGCCTCTGAATTTATTTGTATTTTTTCCTTCAAATTTATTCTCCTTTCAACAACCCTTCCATATAACGCAGATTTAAAGCAATTTTATTCATTGTTGCTATTGTCTCCAGGTCCTCAGCGGTAACCGCTTTTGCCCGGAGAGCGATAGCTGCAGGAGAACATTCTGTTTCGTCATTTGTAAAGTATTCAAGGGAGCAACCAAAAAGATTGCCTGTCTTCTCGAGAATATCTACGCTGAATTGACGCTCGTTTTTTTCACATTTGGAAATATAACTCTGGTCTACATTTAAATACTCAGCAAGCTGCCCTTGCGTAAATCCGTATTGTTCTCTTAAAACTTTAAACTTTTTACCTATCAAATCAAAGTTTAACATTGTCTTCGCCTCCTTCTATTTTATAGTATATGCAGTTTCTGTCATAAAATCAATTATCTATCGTGTTAAATTTATGACAGGGTGTTCTGGTTCAAAACATTTTTGAACTTCTGCAGGGTGCAGAATTCAGTAGTCAAAAAAATCCTCCTGAAGCTTTTACCCCGGTCGTTGATAACCTTTGCAGTTACTTGCGCTTCCTCCTCAGCCTCAATGGTAAGTAACATACACCAAACACAATTCCAAATTTTCAGTAGCGTTGCATAAACTTATTTACCATATTCTAGGATAAGGGATTAATTGCTATATATACTGTAATATATCTTATCTGGTGTATACATCCAGCTAATTTTCTTGCCCTTGTGTCAAAGGGACTAACCACTTAATGGGTAGTCCTCATCCACATTTTGCCACATATATGCTTGATTACAGTATTACCGTATTCTACCAAATCCTGCCTAAATCATTTGCGCATGTATAAATCCCTGTTTTCTCCCCCCGCCCACGGGAACATGTCCAATTTCTCCCAAATACCCATAAAGCCTTGCTGCGCAAGGCTTTATGGGTTGTGTTTTCTTTTTGAGCGATACTACAACCTCGATGTGCCGGTAACTGTGAAGTTATGGCTGCTGGACAGTCTCAAGAGGGGCTGGCGGCCCTTCTGTCCCAGGGACTTCAGGAGAGTCGAGCGGGGTTCCGGCCCCTCCGCTCTGCACACCTGTTGAAGGAGCCCCAGGAACCGCAACAGTTCCCGGGGGCCTGGGCGGACTTGTAACAACGGGAGGCTGGATACCGAAATAGTCTTCAAAAACCGCTTTAGCCACCCGCCCTGCAGATCCGCCTCCTGACCTGGCATACTCAATAATGGCGGCAAAGGCGATTTGGGGATTATCTGCCGGGGCATAGGCAACAAAAATTCCAAAAAAGTCCTTGGTTTTATCATCTCCCACTCTACCGGTCTGAGCTGTTCCGGTCTTTGCAGCCACTTGGACTGAGCGGGGAAAATGCCTAAAGGGTGACACCGCTGTGCCCCCGGACTCGGTTACAGCCCGCATAGCCCGCTGGGTATTCGCCAGGGTAGCTGGAGATACTGCCACCTTCTCCAAAATCACCGGCTTATACTGTTTGATTACCTGACCTTTCTGGTCAAGGATTTTGTCTACCAAGTAGGGCTGGTACCTGACCCCGTTATTGGCTATTGTGGCTACATAATTGGCCAGTTGGAGAATGGTATACTGGTTAGCCCCCTGGCCAATGGAGGTGTTATAGGTTTCAAAAAGTTGCCACCTGGTTTCCCACTCCAGGTCGATTTTATACCTGGCTTCCAGTGCCCGCTTCTCCTGATCCAGCTTTTTGAGCAAGGCTTCCCGCTCTGCTGCTGACTGAGCCTTGGCCAGCATATCATTGTAGCGGGCATCCAATTCTGCCCTGCGCCTTTCATAACGCCGGTTGACCAAGACCCGGTTGACTTCGCTTTTCCATTGGGGAGAAGGCATCAGACCGCTCACTTCCCCGCCAATATCGGTCAGTCCGGTCTTTGTGCCTAATCCGAAAGACTTGGCTACCTCCACCATTTTGTTGATACCTGCAATTTCACCCGCCCATTGAAAATAGGTATTGCAGGAAACAGCTAAGGCCCGAAAAAAATCTACAGCTCCATGAGACTGAGTACAGATAATACCGCCTGGCTGCCAAAATTTGCCTGAACATAGGATAGTATCGGTAGGCTTAATCCGGCCCGATTCCAATGCAGCCATACCGGTAACCATTTTAAAGGTGGAACCTGGTGGATAAACTCCTTGGATTGCCCTGTTCAGACTTGGATTTAGGTCTTGATTGCCGTAGTAATCCCGTTTTTGGGTAAAGGAACCGTCCACAAAGTCATTGGGATCCAGTTCAGGCCTGCTGGCCATGGCCAAAATCGCTCCCGTATTTACATCCAATACAACGGCAGCTCCCGCTCCGGCTTTGGGGTTAGCCTTTTTAACTTCCCCAATTACTTCATCCATGGCCTTTTCCAAGGTAGACTGCAGCCCGGCATCCAGGGTTAACTGAACATTGTGCCCTGGTAATGGAGGGACTGTACCCAACTCCCCCACCAAGCGGTTTTTGGCATTGACCACTATCTGGGAAAAACCCTTAACTCCCCGCAGGCCGATTTCTTTTCCGTCATCATCAAAAGCCAGTTCAAAGCCCCGCTCCAGGCCAGTTTTTCCTATCTTGTCATTAATCCCGTAGCCTCGTTCCTTGAACAGTTCCAGTTCTCTTTGGGTGATTTGGCCAACAAAACCCAGGAGATGGCCAGCCAGAGACCCATTGGGGTAATAGCGCATAGGGGCCTCCTGAATTACCACCCCCGGCAAATCCCGCCGGTTTTCCTGGATGCGGGTGATGAGGGCCAAGGTTTCCTCACTCCATGGCAGACTAATAATCTCCACAGGCTCATACCTGCGGGGGTTGCTGCGCAGCTTCTTGGTGATAAAATCCCCGGTAATCTCCGGATTATCCAGAATTTCCGCCAACCGCTGGTTGATCTCAGCTTGGTTTTTCAGCCCCAAATTACTGACAGAGATAGAAAATACCGGTTTGCTGGTCGCCAAGACCTCTTTATTCCTGTCCAGCACATCCCCCCGCCTTGCTTCCAGGCTAATCCAACGGGTTCTGTTTTTGGCCGATTGAGCCTGGAAATCAGCGGTATGGAGCACCTGCAAGTAAAAAAGCCGCGAAAGCAAAACCGCAAAAATAACCGTTACAATAAGGAAATAAATCCGCAATTTCTTTTCAAATTTTTTTTTGTTTTCCATTACAAACCCCCTTCATGAAAGCAGGGCCCCAGAAAGTTCGTATTCTGGTTACTTACGCCGCAAACGGTTGGGGTGAACCTTCAGCCTTACCCCATCCGCTCGGGGAAGCAGGCTAGGATAAATCAATATGCCGATCAGACTATGATAGCCTGATTTAATCAAGGTATCCCGCGCGAATATAAGCGGATCAATTGGAAGTCCGCCTAAACTGCCAAATAGGTAGTAAATGCACTGGAAAAGGGGTGTTCCCAGCAGGAGCCCTACTACCGGCAAAAGCAGGTTTTCCTTGTAGAATCTTTTTTCCCCCCAGCCGGCTATATATCCAATCGATGCCTTGCTTAAGAGGTTTAGCCCAATATATTTGCCAACAAACAGGTCTTCAAATAATCCGAAGAAGAAACCTAACTGGGCAGCTTCCCGGGAACCCCGCAAGAGGCCCCATAAAACGATAAACACCAGCAAGAGGTCCGGCTTGGCCACCAACATAGGGTGATCCAGCAAGGTTGACTGCAGGGTTAGAGAAATAATAAGAACTGCTAACCAAACAAGTAAAGTCAACCTATTCTCTCCTCTCCACCGTTAATAAGACCAGTACTTCCTCTAACCGGTTAAAATCAACAAAAGGCTCTACAATGGCTTTTTTCATCAGTCCATTAGCCTCTAAGACAGTATCCACAACGTAGCCGATCCGTAGACCCTTGGGAAACAGACCGCCCATACCGGAGGTAATTACCACCTGATTGGACCGGACGGGGGTATCGTGGGGCAGATGAATCATCTGTAAAAGGGAAGTTTTGCCAGGCATTACCTCTACTACTCCCGGATACCGGGAGGCCTGCAAGAGGGCGCCAACCGCACTTTCTTGATCCAATAAAGTCAAAACTTCAGCGGTATTCGCAGTGACCGCCACAACCCTCCCTACCAAACCCTGGTGAGTAATCACCGTCATATTGCGCTGGACACCATGCCGAGTCCCTACATCAAGGGTCAAGGTGGAAAAAACATTTTTGGTATCCCGTCCAATTACCCTGGCGGGTAAAACCTGATAGCGGTCTTGATTTCTTTCAGCAAAACCCAACAGCTTTCTGAGCCTAACATTTTCCAGCCTGTATTCTTCTAATTGGTGATTCTCCGCAGACAGCCGGTTTACTTCTTCCCTAAGAGATTCGATCTGTTCCAGCAATTGCTGCTGGGATATAATCAGATAACTAAGCCCGGTAATTTTGCGGGTAATGACTGTAACCCCGTTTTGCAACGGGGCTACGGCATCACGCAATAAAGCCTCTACCAGGGTCAAATAAGGGCGGATTGGAGCAGTATAACGCATTAGCCCTGTTCCTATACCCAATATGATCAGTACGGCCACCAGGACTTTCGAAAAGCGAAACCGCCTCAAGTTAAATCCCACCCTTTGGCTGCGCGGCAGGGAAAAACCTGCCCGAAATAATCTTTCTACTAGCTGGTCCTATTGATTTTGGCCTATCCCACTTTTTTGGCTGGAATAAAGACCCGCTTGTGCACATCAAGGTTCTCCAGGACTTTCCCTGTACCAATAGCTACTGCTGAAAGAGGGTTCTCTGCCATATGCACCGGCATCCCTGTTTCTTCACTTACCAAAAGATCCAGGCCAAACAGCAAAGAGCCACCCCCGGCCAGCATGATCCCGCGGTCCATGATATCAGCCGCCAATTCCGGCGGGGTTTTTTCCAAACACACCTTAATTGCCTCCAGAATTGAGGCTACGGGCTCAGAAAGAGCCTGCATAACTTCTTCCGCACTAATCTGGATTGTTTTTGGCAAGCCGCTAACCAGGTCTCGTCCGCGCACATCATAGACCAGTTTCTGCCTTTTGTTGCCTTCAGGCCCGGCAAAACTGGCGGCTCCAACCTGCATTTTAATGTCTTCAGCAGTTCTTTCCCCAATCATCAGGTTATAGGCCCGCTTAATATGAGCAACAATGGCTTCATCCATTTCATCTCCGCCAACACGGATAGATCTGCTGGTTACAATGCCGCCCAAGGAAATAATGGCTACTTCGGTGGTACCCCCACCAATGTCCACAATCATGTTGCCGGTAGGCTCATGTACCGGCAGGTCAGCGCCGATGGCCGCTGCCATGGGCTCCTCAATCAAATAGCACTCTTTGGCCCCGGCTTGGTGAGCTGCTTCCCGCACAGCCCGCTCCTCCACAGCCGTAACCCCGGAAGGCACCCCGACCACTACCCGGGGACGTACCAGAAAACCACGGCGGGCGGCTTTGGTAATAAAATAATGCAGCATACTTTGAGTAATGTCAAAATCAGCAATAACTCCATCTTTCATGGGCCTGATCGCCACGATATTGCCGGGGGTTCTGCCGATCATCCGCTTGGCTTCCTCGCCCACCGCCAATACTGTCCCTGTATCTTTCTGAATGGCAACAACAGAAGGTTCTTGCAGGATTACACCTTTACCCTTTGCATAAACAAGGGTATTCGCTGTGCCCAGATCTATCCCCAAATCTCTGGCAAAAAACACGGGTCTCACTCCTTCTAGGAAAAAAGTTGATCTTCGCCGGAACACTTTTTCGATGCATTAGAGGATCACTGTCCATTATATGATAGTTGTCCAAGAAGGAGCAAGGGAAAGATTTGCTATCGAAGACCTCCCATCCTTCCTTAAATAATCCCTCTTTCTTTTAAGCTGATATAGCGGTTGTCTCCAATGATGACATGGTCTAACACATCAATACCCAAAATTTTGCCAGCCTCCCATAATCTTTTAGTTACCTCAATATCTTCTCGGCTAGGCGCCGGATCCCCACTGGGATGGTTATGTACCAGGATAACTGCGGCTGCACTGCGTTTAATGGGGTTTTTGAAAACTTCCCGCGGATGTACTAATGAACCGCTCAGGTGGCCAATGGAAACAGTATCTGCAGCCAGCAGGCGGTTTTTACTGTTGGTACTGAGCACTTTAAAGTACTCCCGGTCCAGCCACCGCATTTCTTCCATTAATAATGCCGCCACATCTTCCGGGGACTTTATCAATGGCTGGTCCCCATAGGAAGCGATGGCAATGCGGCGGCCAAGCTCTACAGCCGCTTTAATCTGGGCCGCCTTAGCAAAGCCCACTCCCTTAACGGCTTTTAAGTCCTCCAGAGAAGCCTCTGCCAAATAAGAGACCCCACTGGGCCGACTGAGAATAGAAGCAGCCAATTCCAACGCAGTTTCCCCTGCAGTGCCGGTTCCCAGCAGTATTGCCAGAAGTTCGGGGCTGGACAGCCCCTGAGCGCCCACAGCCACTAGTCTCTCTCTGGGGCGCATTTCTTCTGGGAGGTCCTTCATCGTATGGCTATACTGCACTCCCTGCCTTTCCTTTACTCCTCGGACCATTTGCATGACCCCTTTCCTCTTAGAGGACCCAGAGACCGAATTCCTTGAGTAGTTCTGCCAGCTTTGTTAAGGGCAAACCAACCACGTTATAATAACAGCCACTTATTTTTTCTATCAAAAGAGATCCCATTCCTTGAATGCCGTAAGCGCCTGCCTTGTCCATCGGCTCACCGGTATTCACATATGCTTCAATTTCCGCCAAGGACAGCTGCCGAAAAAAAACCTCCGTTTGCTGGAATGCCTTGCGGCATCGCCCTGACGCCGCGTCTACCAACGCTATGCCTGTAAAAACATGGTGGGATTGCCCGCTTAGACGCTCCAGCATTTCTACCGCTTCGGCCCGAGAGGTCGGTTTGCCCAGAATATCCCGGTTTCTGACCACAATCGTATCTGCCCCGATTACAAGGCCGTTGGACAGGTGTCTTGCAACACTGGCTGCTTTTTTCAGGGCCAGACCTTGCACCAGTATCCCATGGTTTTCGGACATTTCGGCTGGCACTGTTTCATCAACTTGGCTTGGAATTACTTCAAAATTAAGCCCAATCTGCCGCAGCAACTGTTCCCGTCTGGGTGAAGCAGAAGCAAGAATCAAACGCATATTGGTCCTCCTTTATGCAAGGCAAAAGAAAAAGATAACGCCCCGGAACCGCAGTCCCTAAGACGTCTTCACAGATGAATTAAATTGGTTATCGCCATCTAATACTTTCCTCGACGGTAGCCAAGATTAAAGGTTAAAATTTCTAGGTTTACAGATAAATCTACATTGCGAAACTCAATATCTTCAGGCAGTGTCAAGACCCGGGGGGCAAAGTTTAGGATGGCCTTTACCCCGGCCTTAACCAGCAAATTGGCTGTTGCCTGGGCATGCTCCGATGGCACTGCAATAATGCCGATAACGTTTCCTGCCTGGGAAATAATCTGTTCCATTTCCGAAAGAGGGTAGATTTCGATCCCGTTTAACTTATAACCAACTTTATGGGGGTCGTTGTCGAATATGGCGATAACCCGAAATCCCCTATTGCGGAACCCGCCATACATACAAAGAGCAGTTCCCAGGTTGCCTGCTCCTACAATAACCACTGGCCAGGAATGATGTAGGCCAAGGATTTTCATGATATGCCGGTGTAGGTCTTTGGCATTGTACCCCACACCCCGGGTGCCAAATTCACCAAAATAGGCTAAATCTTTCCGCACTTGTGCCGGGCTTACGCCAACACCCTCGGCAATTTCATCGGATGAAATGGTCACGACTCCCCGTTTATCAACTTGATCCAGGAAGCGGGAATATACCGAAAGACGAATAATGGTAGCCTCGGGAATTTTCATGGTCTTCAAGGTTTCTCATCCCCCCTTCTACACCTAAAAAACATGCAGGATTTCACATTAAATTTTACATTTTAATTGTGAATTATTCTATTTAGTTACCAAAAAACCTTTTTTTTTCGCGGGTTCAAGACAATTATTTCCTCTCTGCCAGCAAAGACCTAATTTCTGCAATCGTGTAAAAGGAGCCTGTGGCACATACCAGGTCATCAGGCCCGGCCAGGCTGATGGCTTTGTCAAGGGCCAGCCGGACATCTTCTTCCAAAAAGACGGAGTCCGTAAAACTGGCAGCCATGCGCCCCATTTCCTGCCAATCACCTGCCCTGGGGCTTAAGGGTTTTGTAACCACCACCGAATGAGCCAAGGGAGCCAAGAGACCCATTACTTTTTCTCTTTCCTTGTCCGCCAGCATCCCGATTAACAAAATTAGGCGCTTGTAGCGAAAAAACTCCACCAAAGCCTTTTGTAAAGTTAAGGCCCCGTCATAGTTATGGGCAACATCGATCAGGATTGCCGGAGAATGGCCAAAGACCTCTAACCGGGCGGGCCAGCGGGTTAAGGCCAGCCCATGTCTTATTGCTTCCGAGGTGATCTGAACCCCCCTTTTTCCCAGCACTTCAATTGTTAGAACGGCAGTAGCGGCATTGATCAGCTGATGTCTGCCCACCAGGGGTAAAAACAGCTCTTCGTACAAACCGTTTAACCCCTTTAAATTAAATAAAATACCATTACTGTCAGCCTTAATCTCTTCCCAGGCCATTAAATCATCAACAGAGTAAAGAGAGGCGTGTTCTTGGTCGCACTTTTCTTTGATCGCCCTCAAGGCCTCCGGGTGGCGGGCAGCGGTAACAACTAAACCGCCAGGCTTAATAATTCCGGCTTTTACTTGCGCAATTTCCCCGACAGTATTGCCCAGATATTCCATGTGGTCCAATCCAACATTGGTTATTACTGCCGCCAGGGGAAGAGGGATCACATTGGTTGAATCGATAGCCCCTCCCAGTCCCACCTCTAATACGGCAAAATCTACCTCTTCCTCGGCAAAATACACTAGGGACAGGGCCGTATTCACCTCAAACTCTGTAGGGTGTTCATGGCCTTCTGCTACCATCTGTTCCAGCAAAGGGCGGAGCCTCTTAATCAACCCGGCAACCCGGTCTTGCGGAATATCACAGCCATTTATTTTAGTCCTTTCGGTGTAGCTATGCAGGTGAGGCGAAGTGAATAAACCGGTCCTGTAGCCTGCTGCCTGCAGAATAGAGGCAATCATGACAGACGTAGAGCCTTTCCCGTTGGTACCGCCCACATGAATAAACCTTAGCCGATGATGGGGGTTACCCAACAATCCCATAAGGTGAGTAATTCTGTCCAAACCAAAGTTATAGCCGAACTTTGTTAGGTCTGCCAGGTATTGAATAGCTTCCCGATAGTCCACTCTAATCCCCTTCCCAGCAGTAAACCTTGCAGATTATTTGGCATCTTAATTCGCCTGCAGTTGGGCAAGCCGGTCCTCAAGAGCTGCCTTTTTGGCCATATACTCCTGTTTTTTGGCCTCCTCTTTCTCCACAACTTCCTGGGGAGCCTTGGCCAGGAAACCCTGATTTTGCAATTTTCCTACCGTCCTCTCCAATTCCTTGGTCACCTCAGCCAACTCCTTGGACAGCCGCTTTATTTCCTTATCCAGATCAATTAGCCCTACCAGGGGCAGGTAGATCTCCACACCAGCCACCACGGCTGCTGCAGCCTGGCTTGGTTTCTCCGAAAGTTCCCCAACTTCCAGCCTGATGGGTTCTGCCCCAGCAAGCTGCTGAATATAACTCATTCCAGTAATTAAGATTTCCTTAATCGATGCATTGCTTGCAACCAAAACTAATTCTACCCGTTTGCCCGGCGGAACCCCCGTTTCTGCCCGCATATTCCGGGCAGCCCTGATCACATCCATAACCAGTTCCATTTCCTTTTCCAGAGGAGGGTTGTCCCACTGGACCTCTGCTTTTGGCCAGGCAGCAATCGAAATGCTTTCCCCGTCACCCTGCAGGTGATGCCAGATTTCCTCGGTAATAAACGGCATAAACGGATGCAAGAGCTGCATGGTCCCCGCCAGGACATGGCCTAAGACCATCTGGGCAGTATTTTTGCTCGCCTCAGTTTCTTTGCCGTATAACCGCGGCTTAACCAGTTCAATATACCAGTCGCAAAACTCGCTCCAGATAAAATCATAGAGAACCCGGGCCGCTTCCCCGATCTCATAGCGCTCCAACAAGGCGGTCGTATCCCGGACCGTCTTTTGATAACGGCTCAAGATCCATCTGTCGGCCAGTGAATACTCAGGCTCTTGGGAAAGGGGAACATATCCTTCCAGGTTCATCAAGACGAAACGGGATGCGTTCCAGATTTTATTGGCAAAATTGCGGGTGCCCTCCAGGCGCTCAAACTGGAAGCGCAGGTCATTCCCAGGAGTGTTGCCTGTCACCAGCATGAACCTTAAAGTGTCTGCCCCGTACTGGTCAATCACCTCGATGGGATCCACCCCGTTGCCCAGGGATTTAGACATTTTCCTTCCTTTAGCATCCAGCACCAGACCGTGGATGAACACTTCCCGGAAGGGCACTCCCGGCATGAATTCCAGCCCCATAAAGATCATGCGGGCTACCCAGAAAAAGATGATATCCCGGCCAGTTACCAACACAGAAGTTGGGTAGAAGTGGCCCAAATCCTTTGTTTCTTCCGGCCAACCCATGGTAGAAAAGGGCCAAAGGGCTGAACTGAACCAGGTATCCAGCACATCAGGATCCTGCACCAGTTCGCCACTGCCGCAACCGTCGCAGTTTTCAGGCGCCTCCTCCGAGCATATCTCCTGATGACATGACTGACAGTACCAGACAGGAATCCGGTGTCCCCACCATAATTGGCGGGAAATACACCAGTCCTTAATGTTTTCCAGCCATCCCAGGTATATTTTGGCGAACCGCTCAGGGACAAATTTTATCCGCCCATCTTTGACAGCTTCCATGGCGGGCTCAGCCAGGGGGCGCATCCGCACAAACCATTGCTTCGACACTAGCGGCTCAATCACAGAATCACAGCGATAGCAATGACCAACCGAATGACTTATCTCCTCGGTTAAAATCAAGAGCCCTTCAGCCTGCAAATCAGCCAAGACGCGCTGCCTGGCCTCATACCTGTCAAGACCTGCATATTTACCAGCCTCCCTGGTCATCACAGCATCCTTGCCCACCACTGTTACATGAGGGAGGTTATGCCGGCTGCCGATTTCGAAGTCATTGGGATCATGGGCTGGTGTAATTTTCACCGCTCCGGTTCCAAAAGCAGGGTCCACATATGCATCGGCAATAACCGGGATTTCCCGATCCATCAAAGGCAGAATTACTGTCTGGCCAACCAGGTGTTGATATCGTCCATCCTCGGGATGTACCGCAACAGCGGTATCCCCCAGCATGGTTTCCGGCCTCGTGGTCGCCACGGTAATAAACTGGCCGGGGTTATCCTTTACCGGATACCTGATATGATAGAGCTGCCCTTCCCGGTCCTGGTGTTCAACTTCAATATCAGAAATGGTTGTCTGGCATTTGGGGCACCAGTTTATTATATAGTTACCCCGGTAAATCAACCCCTTCCGGTACAGGCGGACAAAAACTTCTTTAACGGCCCGGGAGCAGCCTTCATCCATGGTAAAGCGCTCCCTTTGCCAGTCGCAAGATGCTCCCAAAAGCCGCAATTGGCTGGTAATCTTATTGCCATACTGGTGTTTCCAGTCCCATACTCGTTCCAGGAATTTCTCCCGCCCCAAGTCATGCTTTGACAGGCCCTCCCTGGCAAGCTGTTCCTCTACTTTGGCCTGGGTAGCAATACCGGCATGATCCGTACCAGGCAGCCAGAGGGTATTGTAGCCCTGCATCCGCCGCCAACGGGTTAAGATGTCCTGCAGGGTATTGTCCAAGGCATGTCCCAGATGCAAGGAGCCGGTTACATTGGGGGGAGGCATGACAATGGAAAAAGGCTGTTGTTGAGGCTCTGGCAGCTGGTGAAAATAACCCCTTTCCTCCCAATTCCGGTACCACTTATTCTCAACCTCTTTTGGATCATAGGTGGTCGGTATTCCCGTTTTTGCAGCAGTCATGGCTTTCCTCCTGTTCCATCAAACTAACTCTTTCAACTGGGTCTTGGCTTCAGTGGGGGATTGCTTCCCCCGCTGAAGCTTAGATTCGACCAGTTCTTGGCTCCGGTTTACCGGAGCTTAGAACTGGTTAATCCCATAGGGGGCCAGTTAATACAG
>JBFLXH010000006.1:0-102262 GCA_040757295.1 Bacillota bacterium
TCATTATAAGAGCGGCTACGCCTCTGTATTAACTGGCCCCCTATGGGATTAACCAGTTCTAAGCTCCGGTAAACCGGAGCCAAGAACTGGTCGAATCTAAGCACGAGCGGGGGAAACAATCCCCCGCGAAAAGCCAAGACCCAGTTGAACAAAACAAAGCTATAAATTGCTATACTATAAAAAAACGGGGTAAAAAAATTGATCTGTCAAGCCCCCTGGTATAAAGATAAGGAATTCATGGGATTGGTTGAGCTGTCTATTGAAATACCCTTTGATTTGCCGCACTTTGTCAGAAAATAATAGAAGATATCAGGAAAAGCTCATAAAAAAAATGGAGGAAAACAAGGTGGAAAGAATCGTTGATGCCCGAGGTTTATCCTGTCCTTTCCCTGTGGTTAATACCAAAAAAGCTATCGCGGAAATAGATTCCGGATTGTTGATCGTAATAGTGGACAACGGCGATGCCAGGGACAATGTTGTCAGGCTGGCCAAAAGCCTAGGATATCCCGCGGAAGTTGATCAGAAAGAAGACGGTTTTTATGTCAAAATCATCAAGGACATCAACTGCGCTAATCAACCGGAGGGAAGGGACTTGGTAATTCTGATTACTGGGTCTACTTTGGGGCGAGGGAGTGAGGAACTGGGGGCGATATTGATGAAAAGTTTTATTTTTACCCTATCCGAGACTGAGCCCTTGCCAAAAAGCATTATTTTTATTAACAGCGGTGTTTTTCTGACCTGTGAGGGGTCGCCGGTCCTAGAACAGTTGGTTGAACTGGAAAAAAAGGGAACTGAAATTCTCTCTTGCGGCACCTGTCTCGACTACTTCCATTTGAAAGACAAACTGATTAGAGGCAGCATCTCCAATATGTATACTATAGTTGAAAAGCTGTTTAATAATAAGGCGATAACGCTATAAAAATCATGATCCAGCGGAAGGCGATAAAATGGTGTTTATAATTACCTTTCATTCTGTCTATCAGGCCCTCAACTTTGAAAAACAATTTGCTGGTACCGGTCTGTCATTTATCCTGCGCCCGGTTCCCCGAGAAATCAGTTCCAGCTGCGGTATTGCGGCTCAGGTAACTGCTGAAGAAAGTAGAGTTAAGCAAATATGGGAGGCATGCAAGGAATTACGGGTTGAAACAGAAGCCTTATATTATTTTGACAAAATAAACGGCAAAGCGAATGTTACCCTGATTTCCTCCAGCGATGACGCGGAATAGCGGTTTCACTAAAGATGTAAAGAGCATTATTAAACCCCTTTAGGTTTGTCACAGATGGCTACCCGCTCTAATACCCCCGCGTCTTTAAAGCGCCGGGGTAAAAGAGCGGCTACGCCACTGTATTAACTGGCTCTAAGCTTCAGCGGGGGTAACAATCTCCCGCTGAAGCCAAGACCCAGTTGAACCTGAAGGGGTTTGTTGTTTTTTCCCAAGTCTAAAGCGTTTGACCTGTTAACCCTTTAAAACATATGATGGTGTATCAAAGCTAGGGGGAATGAAAATGGTTTTACAGGAAGTCCACTGGTTGCGCAGCCACAGGGCCAAGCTTTGTCCTATGCTGAAGAGAGCCGCCCTGGACTGGTATCGATTAAACAGGCATTACCCATGTTTTTTGCTCAAACCCTTTAGAATTCTAAAACAGCGCTTCCATAAGATTCCCGTTATAGTTCAGGTAGAGGATACCAGAGATCCCGCTTCTATCTATAGTATAGCTGCATTGGCTAATTGCCAGGTTATTCGCGAACTTCCCCTGATTAATGGTTTTGCAACCAAGGTAAACGCTAAAAGCTTGGAAAAATTGGTGCAAAGCGTCCATGTAAAAAGGGTGTCCTATGACCGGGAGGTGAGAGCTGTCTTGGATGTGGCTTCTTCCGCCATCGGTTCCGCTGCCCTATGGGAAACAGGTCTAACCGGGAAAGGCATTGTGGTTGCGGTATTGGACACGGGGATTTATCCCCATCCTGATCTGGCTGGCAGGATTGTTGGCTTTAAGGATTTCGTCAAACATAAATCTGTTCCCTATGATGATAATGGCCATGGAACTCATGTGGCAGGTGACATTGCGGCCAACGGCAGGGAGTCCGAGTTCCGGTACCGAGCGCCTGCCCCGGAGGCTGCTCTGGTTGGGGTCAAGGTATTGGATAAGATGGGAATCGGGTCCCTTTCACGAGTAATTGAGGGAATTCAATGGTGCATAGAAAACAAGGAGGTTTACGGCATCAAGGTATTGAACCTGTCTCTTGGCAGTGAGGCGGCTGATTCTTATGTAAACGATCCAGTATGCCAGGCGGTTGAAAAAGCCTGGCAGGCGGGAATAGTGGTCTGCGCTGCGGCAGGGAACAGCGGTCCCGAGGCAGGTACGATTAACTCACCGGGGATCGATCCGGTAGTGATAACAGTTGGAGCACTGGATGACCGCAATACGACTAGCCTTGAAGGGAGCTTGGTAGCCGATTTCTCCAGCAGGGGGCCGACTATTGACGGGCTTGTCAAACCAGACTTGCTGAGTCCCGGTGTAAATATTATTTCATTACGCTCCCCAGGTTCAAAGCTTGATAAAACAAATAAACAGTCAAGGGTTAATAAATGGTATGCTTCACTGTCGGGGACATCCATGGCAACTCCGGTTTGTGCCGGAGCAGTAGCCCAGCTGCTGCAATCCAACCCAGCGCTTACGCCTGACCAGGTTAAAGCAAGGTTAGTGGAAAGCGCAATTAAACTGGAAGACCTTGCCCCGAACGTTCAGGGAGCGGGGATTTTGCATGTACCGGGGGCCGCCGCTTTACAAGAAGGGTCCAAGGTAATTTAGCAGATGTTAATTGAACAAAGAAATCCTCCAGGGGGCCTTTTTAAGGAAAGGGCCCTGTTCATTTTAATCGGCAGCGGTAAACTTTGGTTGGGAGGGGAAGCGCCAAATAGCTGCCACTACCAGGAAGAGTATTGATCCCCCTGCATAGGCGTAGAAAAATCCGTGTTTCAACGCCACCACCAGGTAACTTAACAAAGGCCCCAATGCAGCTCCCAGGTCCACAGCGATTTGGTATACGGTCAAGACGGAAATGGAAGAAGCGCTTTTGGCTATGTCTGAGGCGAGGGAATCAACCAGTGTGGTTAAGGAGGTTGCGGAAAGCATTATTGCAGTGATCACCGCCAGCCATAGATATATGGAAAGATTTAACGGGACAAGGGAGAAAATCAATGCTGCCCAAAGAAGGGTAAAAATCAGTAAGGGAACGCGTCCTTTCGGGCCGTCAGATAAACGGCCGATTAGTGCGGCAACGAACGGCTCCCAAGTCCACCGCGCTGCTTGGATGAGTCCTGCTAAAGCGGCAGCCCCTAAAGTAATCCCGAAAAGACCAACGTCTGAACCAAAATTATGCTTCACTACCAGGCTAAGGGTGGAATTTAATAATCCCTGGATTAGCAAGGCCACTAACAGCCCGGAAAGGATAATTCTGGTTATTCCCTTAGACATCCAGTCAACAGGGGTTTTCGTCGACTTGTTTGTGACTGATCCAATGGGTTGCTCCTGGGGGATAGAGAAGAATATCAGGGGAACGCCGAAGCAAGTGGCGACACCGAATATCAGGGCAACATTTTTAAAGCCAATTATACCTGTAAGGATTCCGCCAAAGAGCATCCCAAATAGACTGCCAAGCCGGTACAACCCGTTATAAGTCCCCATTAAATGGCCGCGATTATTATCATTTGCGTACTTAACAACAGCAAAGAGTCCGCCCAAGCGCAGCAGTGACCAGGCCATACCCCAGGCGCACCGCAATACTAACCAGGCCCATAAGCCTTTCCCAAGTCCGTAGCCTGTGGTGGTTGTTGCCGCTAGAACTACGGCGATAATTAAGCCTGTTCGCAAGGGGATTTTACTGTAGAACCAGCCCACCAGCGGATGGGTAGGCAGTCGAATCAGGCGATTGGCGGATAAAAGTAGCCCAACTTCCCAGAGGGAGGCCAGCCCCGCTTCTCTCCAGTAAATGGGAAGAGCAATGTAAAGCATGGAATCCCCCAGCAGGCAGAGGGCTGTAGTCAGGGCGATAACTATTACCGGCTTAGTGTCTGTGACAGGTAAGTTTGACTTTGTGAACATGCTGTTGCCACTCCTGAAACTTATACTGAATAGTAACCCCCGGGACAGGTTGAAGGTCGAGTCGTTCCGGGGAGCAATTAAAACCTGCTGAGAAAAGATATGGAGCACTTCGCCAAACAAGTCAAGTTTCCTGTTTTGAAACAGTGGAGAAATTTTTCTTTGCGCTGACTGAGTAATATATGGCCGCCAGGGATCTTGGCTGAAACCCTTTCGGTTTTTTTTGATGAGCGAGGCCACTGATTATTCATTGATTTACCGTGGCCTCAAAGCGAATTTCATACTCGGCTTCATTATGATAATGCAATTTTATCCCTTGCCGAGTATATAACGCATAGGAAATTATGCTCGTTAAAAAAATGATGAGTATCACCAGACTTTCGTCACCAGCCGCAGCGGTAATGTCGTGGACGTAGCCATAGACATTATCGGTGTTACGATAGCAACTGCCTTGCTGGTTTTTGCCAGGCCTGCTCGGAGATGGGGATAAGGGGGGATAAGCTGCCTTCCCTTGACAACAGAACTGGACATCTCTATCATATTTTGGTAGAAGCGTTTTGCAGCTATTTATCAATTTGGTGAGGAGGTAAGGAGATGGACAACCCTACTGACGGGCAGACAAAAGAATTCCAGGCGGAAGTAAGGCATTTATTGGACATCGTTGTAAACTCTCTTTACACTGACCGGGAGATCTTCTTGCGGGAGTTGATTTCCAATGCTGCCGACGCCCTTGAAAAACTACGCTACCTGCAAGTCACAGGCCAGGAAGTGCAGGATGCCGATTTGCCCCTGGAAATTAACATCGAGACTGATAACATTGCCCATACATTAACCATCAGTGATACAGGCATCGGCATGACCGGGGAGGAACTGGTAGAAAATCTGGGTACGATAGCCCATTCCGGTTCCAGGGAGTTTATCAAGCGCTTGGCCGAGGGGGATCAGAAAGACTTCAATCTCATCGGCCAGTTTGGCGTTGGCTTTTATTCTGCCTTTATGGTGGCGAAAAAGGTTACCGTTTACACACGGTCCTATCAGCGGGAGGCTTCTGGCCAGATCTGGGTTTCGGATGGCCTTGGCAGTTATACCATTAGTGGGGCTTTGGCCTTGAAGCGGGGCACAAAAATTGTCCTCCAGTTAAAAGAAGATGCCCAGGAATTTGCCCGGGAAGAAGCCGTAAAACGGATTATCAAACAGTACTCCAGTTTTGTTCCCTATCCTATCCTGGTCAACGGCCAAAAGGTAAATACCGTCCAGGCCCTTTGGACCAAAAACAAAAACGAAATCAGTGAAGAGGAATACACTGAGTTTTACAAGTTTATAGCTACCGCCTATGAGGAACCTTTGTTCAGGCTGCACTTCTCCTCTGACGCTCCATTGTCTATCAATGCCCTTTTGTTTGTGCCTAAGGACAATTTGGAGCGCCATGGCTTTGGCCGCCTGGACCCCGGGGTCAACCTTTACTGCAAGAAGGTGTTGATCCAGGAAAAAGCCAAGGATATTTTACCAGAGTGGCTGCGATTTTTAAGAGGAGTTGTAGACAGCGAGGAACTACCCCTCAATATCTCCCGGGAAACCATGCAGGATAGCGCCCTGATTGCCAAGCTGCGCAAGGTAATCACCGGTCGTTTCCTTAAATTTATTGATGAGCAGGCCAGGAATGAGCCGGAGAAATATAAGGAGTTCTGGGAAAAGTTCGGATTTTTTATCAAAGAGGGCGCAGCCACCGATTTCACCCATAAGGACGACCTGGTGAAACTGTTGCGGTTTGAGTCCTCCAAAGGGGAGCCGGGCCAACTGGTATCCCTAAAAGAATATGTTGACAGGATGAAGCCGGAGCAAAAATTTATTTACTACATGAACGGCCCTGTCAGGGAAGTAATCGAGGCCAGCCCCTACCTGGAGATCTTCCGCGAGAATGACCTGGAAGTCCTTTATACCCGCGAGGCGGTGGACGACTATATCTTAAGTCTTTTGGGGCAGTTCCAAGGAAAGAAAACGGCTTCAGCCGACCAAGCTGACTTAGAACTACCGCCGGGCGTCGAGCAAGCCGGTGGTGAAGAAGCCTTGGGGGAAGCGGAGGCAGCTGCCCTTTCCCAATGGCTGAAGGGGGTTTTGGGAGAAAAGGTGATGGAGGTGCGGCCGTCTAAACGGCTGGTACGCACCCCAGCTATGGTTCTAAGCCAAGACGGAACTTACAGCCTGCAGCGCTGGATGCAGTTGGTCAAAAAAGATTTAAACCACAAAGACTCCGGTGTATTGGAAATCAACACCGGGCACCAGGTGATTAAACGTCTTAATGAATTGCGGCAGGAAGGCGATCCTTTTGCCGGTATTGCCGCAGAACAAATCTTAATAAATGCCCAGATCTCTGCCGGGCTGATCGTAGACCCTAAGGGTATGGTCGAACGACTGTACCATATTCTGGAAAGAGCTCTGGATTAGGGTATAAAAGAAAACAGATGGGTAGCGCTCCCCATCTGTTTTGCTTTTTCATCGAGTTTATCTATTGGATGTCCAACTTTACAGACCTAGGCTTAACATCTTCGGCCTTTGGCAGCACAATGTGGAGGACTCCGTGCCGGTAAGTCGCCTTCACATTATCAGGGTCAATGGCGGCAGGGAGGGTAAAGCTGCGGTCAAAACGGCCCGTCCGGCGTTCCCGCCGTACGAAATTTGCCCCTTCCCGTTCCTCCGTGAAGGAGGCTACTTCTCCGCTGATCCTTAAAGACTGCTTGGTTACGCTGATGTTAATGTTGTCTTGCTTCACCCCTGGCATTTCCGCTTCTACAATAATCTCGTTATCGGTTTCGCTGACATTGATTGCTGGCGCCCACTGGTAAGTCCCTTCTGTACCTGTAAAGGGCAGCCGGGAAAAAGAATCAGCAAATACCCTGTTAAGTTCATTCCGGAGGTTCTGCAGTTCCCCAAACGGGCTCCAACGCATCAGATCACTCATTTTTTACCACCTCTTTTTGTTATTTGCCTTTATTCTTTTCTTGGATCAAAGATTTCATTCAACCACCCCGTTAGGCTTATGTATCCTGCGCCCAAACAAAAGTATTTTGATAAGAACATGGGTTTCCGACAGCCATTGACGGGGATTTCATGGTAAATTAGAGTTAGTGGCATTTTTAGTGTTTCTTGCCAAGGCAATACTATATATGGGGAAAATATGGGGAAACCTGCTGAACTGTCATTATCCGTTTTTTCCTGGAGGAAACTAAAGGGGAGGTAATATCAATGCGGATACTCCATACGTCCGACTGGCATTTAGGCCGGATTTTCCACGGCATTCACCTGACTGAAGACCAGGCCTACCTGCTGGACCAGTTTGTCCATTTGGTAAAGGATGTTCGCCCGGAAATAATCCTCATCGCGGGAGATGTCTATGACCGGTCAGTACCCCCCACCGAGGCGGTAAAACTGCTGGATGAGGTTCTATCCCGGATCATCATGGATCTAAAGGTTCCTGTGATGCTGATCGCCGGAAACCACGATAGCCCCGAACGCTTGGGTTTTGGCACCCGGTTACTGGCCCAGCAGGAGTTATTTCTGTTCGGGCAGCTGGATAAAAACCTATCCCCCGTAGTCCTCCATGACAGCCACGGCCCCGTCCATTTTTGTCCGGTCCCCTATGCCGAGCCCCCTTTGGTAAAGGATAGGTTGGGGGCCCAGGAGGCAGGAGACCACAACCTGGCTATGATGGCAGCTGTAAACCACTTCATGGCACAAGTACCGCCCGGGGCTCGAACAGTGGCTTTGGCCCATGCTTACGTCCTCGGCTGCCAGGAAAGCGAATCTGAACGCCCCTTATCTGTCGGTGGGGCCGGCAGCGTTGATACCGCCTGTTTTAAGCCATTTCATTATTCGGCTCTGGGCCACCTGCACCAACCCCAGTCTGCCGGTAGTGGCCATATCCGTTATGCCGGTTCTTTGATGAAGTACTCTTTTTCGGAAACATCTCAGCGCAAATCCATTACTCTGGTGGAAATGGATAAAGAAGGAAAAGTCCGCCAGGAAGAAATAGTCTTGTCTCCCCGTAGAGAGGTGCGCCGCCTGGAAGGATATTTAACCGATATCCTGGCAGGGCCGTCAAAGGGGGAAAACAGAGAAGATTACCTCATGGTCTTTTTAAAAGACACCGGCGCTATCCTTGATATAATGGGTAAGCTGCGTGCGGTGTACCCCAATGTCCTCCATATTGAACGGTCCTACCTGGGGGAAGGCGGTGTTTTGCGCGGAATGGGAGGAGACCACCGCCGCCTAAGCGAGCTGGACCTGTTTTCTTCCTTCTTTAAAGAGGTTACCGGAAAAACGTTATCGGATGGAGAAACAAGGGTTTTCGTGAATACAGTAAATACCCTTAACCGGGAAGAGAGGGAGGCCTTGGTATGAGACCCCTTAAACTTACGATGAAAGCCTTTGGGCCTTACGCCGGGACCCAGGTTCTGGACTTCGGCCATCTGCAAAACCGCACTTTTTTTCTCATCCATGGGCCGACTGGGTCCGGCAAAACCACTATTCTGGATGCCATGTGTTTTGCCCTTTACGGGGATACCAGCGGCGCAGAAAGAGATGGCAGGCAAATGCGGAGCCACCATGCCGACATTTCCGCAGCTACGGAAGTAATCTTCGACTTTGTGCTCGGTAACGATACTTATCGAATCAGGCGCTGCCCCGAGCAGGAACGCCCCAAAAGCCGCGGTGAAGGAATAACAACTCTAAAGGCAGATGCCACCTTGTGGAAAAGGACCGGCCTCCCTGGTGACGGAGAAGGGGGTGTTGTCCTGCAAACAGGCTGGAGCAAGGTTACTGAAGCAATAGAAAAACTTCTTGGATTTAAAAGCAGCCAGTTTCGCCAAGTTGTAATGCTGCCTCAGGGCGAGTTTCGCAAACTGCTGACAGCTGATTCCAAAGACCGGCAGGTGATCTTGGAGACTCTTTTCAAAACAGAGTATTTCCGGCGGGTTGAGGAGGCCTTAAAAGATTCAGCTAAAAAGCTAAGGGAGTCCATTGAAAAGGTTTCAGCTCAAAGAACCTGGGTCTTGCAGGAAGCCAGGGCTGAAACTGAAGAAGATTTAAAAGAGCGCTACAAAACTAACAAAGAACAGTTTATGGCAATAGCGAAAGCAGTGGAGGAAAGCCGCCAGACGGTAAAGAAGGCCAGGGAGAAACTGGCAGCCGGCCAGCAGACTCAGGAGAAGCTAAAAGAGAAAAGGGATGCTGAAACTGCTCTGGTAGAACAGGCCGCAAGGATGGCAGAAATTGATGTAAAGCGATCCGCCGTGGCTAAAGGCCGCCAGGCAGCCGCTCTCCTGGATGCGGAAACCTCCATGCTGTCCAGGCGTAAGGAAGCAGATGACGCCTTAAGGTACCTGGAGGCGAAAAAGAAACAGGCGGCAACTGCAGTAAAGATAAAGGAAAAAGCCGACCAACATCTGGATCGGGTAAAGGAAAGAGAACCCGAACGGGAGGCTGCCCGCATAAAGCTGGCTAAATTGGAGGAACTGACGGGGAAGGTAACGGACTTAACTTTGGCTGCCAAGGAAGCAGCCAGCCAGGCCCAAAAGGTAAAACTTGCGGAGATTAGCCAAACAAAGGCCAAAGAAAACCTAACCAGCATCCAAAACTATATTGCCCAGAGATCGACAGATCGGGACAAGGCATTGGAACATGCGGCCCAGGCAGCCAAGCTGGAAGCTGAATTGAAGGAGGCCGAGCAGACCTTTAAAAAGCGCGGAAATCTAGAGTTGGCCTGGAAGGAATTAAAGGGTATCCGGCAGCAGCTAGCCTTGGCGCAGGAAAAGCTCAAGGCGGCTGAAAATGATTACCACCAAGTCAGAGAGGAACATGCTCTTTTACAAGATGCGTGGTACAAAGGTCAGGCTGCCATTCTAGCCAAAAAATTGTCTGCAGGCTTTCCTTGCCCAGTCTGCGGTTCCCTGGATCACCCCTCGCCGGCATTAAGCGAGGCCAGGCTTCCTTCAGAAGAGGACTTAAAAGCTAAAGAAATGGTTGTCAAAGAGCTGGAAACTGCCCGAGAGGAGGCAAGGAAAAAAGCTGTTGAAATAACTGCCATAGCAGCGGCTTGGCAGAGCAAAGCCGAGGACCTGGAACAGGAGTTGGGGGAAAAAGCAACATCCTCTTTGGAAGAACTGCAAAAGACTCTCCAGGAGTCTCAAAGACGATGGAAAGCAGCCAGTCAGGCTCTGACAGATTACCCTGCCCTCAATGCAGAACTGGAAGAACTGAGAGAAAAGGAAAAAAGTGCTAAGGAACAGGTTGAAGCCTGTATCAGCGTCCTGCAAACGGCCCTGGCAGGTCTGGAGGCTGCCCGGGCTACAGTTAAGGAGAGGGAATTGCAGGTCCCGGAAAACTTGCGGGACCCGGCTGCCTTACTGCAAGCCCAACAAAAGGCGAGGACGGAACGGGATAGGTTAGTTGCCGAGTTTGAACAGGCCAGAATGGCAGCAGAAGAGGCAGCCCATGGGTTGGCCAAAGCCGAAAGCGCTGTGGCTGAAGCCAATGAAGCCTATGAATTGGCTAATAAACGGGCTCTTAAAGAGGAACAAGCCTTCCAAGAACGCTTAATTGCAGCAGGGTTTCCAAGACAGGAGGATTATCAGGCTGCCAAGAGAAGCCCACAAGACTTGCAGTTGTTGGAGAGCCTGATTAGGGAATATGATGAAAACCTGAAGGCAGCCCGGGATCGGCTGGACAGGGCAGCTCAAAGAGCCCAGGGATTAACAGAGCCGGATATTGAGCAACTTGCCGGGGCCCTTGCAGAAGCCGAAACAGTGCTTGATAACCTGGTATCCCGGGGCGCAGAGCTGCAGGCCAAGACAAAACAGGAAGAAGAATGGCTGAAGAAGCTGGGCGAGCTCAGCCAACAACTCCAGGATCTGGAGGGAAATTATGCCGTATTAGGCCATGTCTCAGATGTGGCTAACGGTAAAAACCAGTATGGGATCACCTTCCAACGATTTGTCCTGGGAGCTTTACTGGACGATGTTTGTATTGCGGCAACCGAGCGGTTGAAGCTGATGAGCCGGGGGCGCTACCACCTCCAGCGCACCATGGACCGGGCCCGCAAAAACTCAGCCGGAGGTTTGGAATTGGAAGTCTTTGATGCCTACACCGGCCTTGCTCGGCCTGTAACGACCCTGTCCGGCGGCGAAACTTTCCTGGCCTCCCTTTCTCTTGCTCTTGGCTTGGCTGATGTAGTGCAGGCCTATTCCGGGGGGATTTACCTGGACACCATCTTCGTTGACGAGGGATTTGGCACCCTTGACCCCGAATCCCTTGATTTCGCAATAAAAACTCTCATTGACCTGCAAAAAGACGGGCGGCTGGTGGGCATAATCTCTCATGTCCCCGAACTGAAAGAGCGCATCGATGCCAGGCTGGAAGTGCGCCCTACTGACCGGGGCAGCGCTGCAGGTTTTGTATTGTCGTAGTGGTCTCGGGTAGGTTTTGGTACCCTGATCGGTTTCTTGGGGGGAACCCTACTTAAGCTGGGTATTGCCGCTGTTATGATCACCCACTTCTTTTTTACGATTGCTACTCGCATGTAATCCTTTTGCCGAACAGGCCCACTAATGCCAGTCCGGCAATAAATCCTCCGACATGGGCCCACCAGGCTACGGTAATATTCATTCCGATAGACGCTACCCCGGAAAAAACCTGCAATACAAACCAGAGGCTGAGAAAGATTATCGCAGGGACTTCCGCCAGGGTTAAGAAGAAAAAGGCCGGAACTAAAGCAATCACCCTAGCCCGGGGACAGCTGATCAGGTAGGCCCCCAGCACACCGGCAACTGCCCCGCTGGCGCCAATGATGGGCACCGGGCTGGCAGGGTCAGCGAGGACCTGGGTTATTCCTGCCAAGCTCCCTACCAACAAGTAAAATGCCAGGTATTTGGCGTGGCCCAACCTGTCTTCGATGTTATCCCCGAAAACCCAGAGGTAAAGCATGTTGCCGCCGATATGAAGCCATCCGCCGTGCAGGAATTGATAGGAAACCAGGGGTATTAAACCTGGCAGGGAGGCGTTAAACTGGGCTGGGACCAGACCGTAGGCATGGGCGAATAGTCGCAGCTCCTGTTCGGTAAGCATTAATTGAACTGCGAAGATAAAAACATTAAACAAGATCAGGCTGATGTTAATATAGGGAAATAACCGGGTTTTTGGCGTGTCTTTCAATGGAATCACCTTGTCTCAACTCCTCAGGAAGAATAGCATTCCCGCTACAAAAGACAGTATTGCTTGCTTCTGCCTTAACTTATACTCTTTATACTATATTGATTTCTCTTTATCCTTGTAAACAAAAAACATTTATTACATGCCTGGAGCACGATTTGTGATGTATAATGAAGAAAATCCGGCGAAGGGAATTTTTCAAACCACAAGTTGGAGGCGAAGCGGTATAAAGGCGGTGGTGTCGTGCAGGTATTGAATTTCGACGTGGTCTGTATAGGCGGGGGAGGTGCCGCAGTTGCAGCGGCGGTAACTGCGGCACGGAAAGCTAAGGTAGCCCTGATCAGCAAAGAACCTGTAGGCTATGGAGATACACGGCTGGCCATGGGGGCAACCGCCCATCCCTGCTTGGCGCCTGGTGATGCCCCGGAGATCTTTTATGAAGACCTGCTCGCCGGGGGAGAACAAATAAATGACACCGTTCTAGCCAGGTTGATAGTGAAGGAAGCCCCGGTGGCTGTTGATATGTTGGAAAACTTTGGCTGTCTTTTTAAGCGAGATGCCGGCGGCGGGTTCGGCCCATCAGTTGTTTTGCGTCCCGGAGGACACTCTTTTCCCAGGGCAGTTACTACCCCAGGAAAGGGTGTGGCCATTGGCGGGGCTTTAAGAGCTGCTTTAGCCAGGGCCGGGGTGGCAGTAATTGAGGAAGCGGCAGTTTATAGATTACTGGTTAACCAACAGCGAATTGCCGGTGTGGTTTGTTATTGCCTCCGTACCGGTGAAATAGCGTTGATAAAATGCAAAGCCATTGTTCTTGCCGCGGGAGGCGGGGGATGGCTTTATTATCCCCAAACCGACTGCAGCCGGGGGACTACCGGTGATGCTTACTCCCTGGCTTACAGGGCAGGGGCTGAGCTGGTAGACATGGAACAGGTCCAGTTTATCCCCTTTGCACTTACCCATCCTTCTTCAATGCGGGGTATTTTTCTAGGAGAACCAAGTTTGGCGGGTCCGGCTGGAGTTCTGTTGGATAAATCAGGGCAGTTAGTGTTAAAACACATCAATACAATGACCAGGGCCCAGGTCACCCGGGCAATTGTAGAGGCGTTGGTTCAGGGGAGAGGAACGGAGCGCGGAGGCCTCTTCCTTGACCTGTCAGCTAATTTACAGACAGAAAAAGGCCGGCAGGCGTGGGCAGATATGGGGCAGAATGGTCAGTTGGAAGCTGTTAGAATGGCATATGGAGATAAGGCTTATCATTGGGAGGAACCCTGGGAGGTGGCGCCAACGGCCCACTATTTTATGGGCGGAATAAAGGTTAACCGTTACTGTGAGAGCTCAATTAAAGGACTGTTTGCTGCCGGGCAAAGCCAGGGCGGTGTTCATGGCGCTAACCGGCTGGGTTCTGTTTCCCTGGCCGAGCTGTTTGTGTTTGGCCGGATTGCCGGGGAGGCAGCTGCCTTTTCTGCCAGGGAGGCAGGCGAAATAGACATGCCGGAGAATGGAGAAGAGATCATACGAGGGTTAACGGGCTTTTTTGGTGCAAGAGGTACCTACCGTCCTCTGCAGCTGCAGCGGGAGCTGCAGCAGACCATGGTTGAATGGGCCGGCCCCGGAAGGACAGCCCAAAGCTTAAGGGCTGCCTTGGACCGGATATCCTTGATTGAAAATTTGAGCAAAGACCTTACCCTTGCCCCTCACAGGGAATATAACCTGGAAGTGCTGGAGGCAATCGAACTGGAGCATATGCTGGTGACGGCTAGGGCAGTGGTTGAGAGCGCAATGGTGCGCCAAGAAAGCCGGGGAGCTCATATTCGCTTGGATTATCCCAAGACCGACAATAAATACTTGGGTAATGTAGTGACAGTTCAGGTTAACGGGCAGATGGAGGTTCGCTTTCTGGGGGTGACCAAGGTATGAACGAAAAGAACCCAAAAGATGCTGCCCTAAAAATCTCCCGCTGGGAGCCAGGCAAAAGGGAAAATCCATTTTTACAAGAGTATATAGTACCATGGGAAAAAGGGCTGACAGTATTGGCAGCTTTAATCTGGATTAGAGAAAACCTGGATCCCTCTTTAAGCTTTCGCTTCAGCTGCCGCTTTAAGCACTGCGGGCTTTGCGCCATGGAGATTAATGGAAAACCTAGGCTGGCTTGTTTGACCAAAGTAAGTAAGGATACAGTGATCAAACCCCTGCCTAAATTACCGGTTATCCGCGACCTGGTAGTGGACAGGCAGCCTCTATTTGATTTATTGAGCAAAAATAAGCTGTATATCCCTGAAAATGCTCCCGGCGGCAGGGATTATGTGGTAATAGATTCTGTAGACAGGCAGCGGCTCAGTGCTTGTATCGACTGCCTGGCCTGTGTTTCTTCTTGCCCGCATTTTTCCGCTGAGGAAAATTTCGGGGGACCCTACCTGTTTGTCAAGCTAGCCCAGCTTCATTTGGACAAAAGGGATAACCACGACCGGCGCCTGCAGGCAAGGGAACTGGGGATCAAGCGCTGTCAGGATTGCCGTTCCTGCCGGTGCATCAACGGTCTTTCCATATACCAGGATGCATTGATTCCTCTTTTAGGACTGTAATTGAATTATGGGAAATTAAGGTGGGACGGGGAGGTGGGGAAATGAATAAAGAGCGCGAGTACTGGAATGTGCCACTTACTCCCGAACAAAGAGAAGATTTGGGGTTAGACGAAAACCAGGATTTAAATGAGCTGCCAGAGGGAGAACCGGAGCACGAACAGCCTCATGGCAAAAAAACCGCTCTAAAACTGATCAGTTTTTTTACTTTTTTGGCCTTTATAATTATTATGGCTGGGGGCTGGTTCCAGGCCTTAAATCTACCTCCTCTGGGTTTTATATTTAAGTCAAGGGACTTGGCCCGCAGTCCTTGGATCCAAGAATTGCAGCAGGGGGTGGTGGTGATTGAAACGGCAGGTAGCAAGGGCACAGGTTTTAATATTGAACCTTCAGGCTTAATCGTTACCAATCACCATGTAATAAAAGACGCCAAGGCTGTGTTTGTGAGGTTCTCCAGCGGGGGCCTTTATAAAGGGACAGAATGGGTGAGCTATCCCGAGGTTGACTTAGCGGTGATCACTATTGAAGGCCAGAATTTACCTATGCTGAATTTAGATCACGAGGGGGCTTTGACCTCAGGGGAAGAAGTCCTGGTCATTGGCAACCCCCTTGGTTTTCCCCAAGTGGTTGCAAAAGGAAAGTTCTTAGGTTTAACGCCGTTAAAGGGCTGGGAAGAATCAGTAATGGTGATTAGAGGGCCGATCCACAAGGGCAGCAGCGGCAGTCCGGTCATTAACCGGGAAGGACGGGTAGCCGGGGTGATTTTTGGGACATTGGAACTTTCTAATAATAAAGGAGGAGAGACAATAGGCCTGGCAGTACCGGTTAAAAGCCTGCCCTTGATGAGGTGATAAGATGTGCGAGTTTTGTACCCAGCAAAACTGGCAACCATAAATAATCTTTCGCTAGTGGAGAGCAGGTGGGGCACCTGCTCTTTTTCTTTTATTAAACGTTACTATTTCAGACCCCCACGCCGCTTATCGCGGCACCATCAGAGGGAAGGCGTAGCCGCTCTTAAAATGAGCCAGGCCACAAATTATACATTAATTTAACGTGGCCTGAAAGCGAATTTCATGCCCGGCTTCATTGGCTGTAATCAAATTTTATTCCTTGCCGGGCATTTAATGAGCCAGGCCAAAAATTATACATTAATTTAACGTGGCCTGAAAGCGAATTTCATGCCCGGCTTCATTATGATAATGCAATTTTACCCTTGCCGAGTATATTTTCGCCGGTTCTCTCATTCTGACACCTGACTCATGAGTAGTTACTATTAAACTTTTAATTCCCCCAAATGCAGGAAAAAGGTATATTTTTGCCGAAAAAATTTGTATTTATCAGTTATTTGGGAATTTTCCCTTTGTATGGTATGAGATTTGCCATGATAGGTCAAAAGAGGGAGGGTCTGAATGAACCTTAAAGAAAGAGGAAAGGCATTATTAATCGGCTTAGTATGTGGTTTCAGCTGGTTTCTTTATTGCTGCTTGGGTGCAGCCTTTGCTGAAGAAGTAATTGTGCCCGGCCTCTCTCTGGAGACTGCTTCATCCAATACCATTACAGGCAATGTTTTATCCAACGGGAACCCGGCAACCGCTCAGTATTATGTGGAACGGTCATCCGATAGTTTTTTTAATACGGAAGTCGTCCCGGTCCAGGACTGGACAACTGCGACCGGCTTTACTGCTTCAGGACTGGTCCCTGGCACCACCTATTTCTTTAGGGTAAAAGCCAGGGATTTGGAGGGGAACGAAAGCGCATGGTCGCCGGTTGTTAGCAAAATAACTGTTCCGGCTGCTCCCACAGGAGTCAGCGCCACAACAAATGATCCTTTTAAGGTAACGATATCTTGGACAAAAACTAAAGGGGCCACGGGATATATAGTTTTCCGGAACAATGTCTCAATTGCCACTCTGGGTGATGTCAATGTATATGAGGATTACTCAGCTTCTGCCCCGACGATTTCAGAAGGCACTGTCACGGCCTCTAAAGGGACTTATGCCGATTATGTTTCTTTAACATTGACAGGTGCAAAAACCAATAACGGGTTTAATCACAGTTACCAGGTGGCGGCCTACAATGAATCGGGAAATGGCGCAAAAAGCGGCAATGTCTCTGGTTTCCGAAAGCCGGGACCGCTGCAGGTCCAGTGGATGCGTTCCCTAGGGGATAATTATTATAGCTTTGCTTATTTGGAAGGGGCGACTGGCAACTCCTTTTTGGACACCGGTGCGCCCATGTATGCTGTTTATCCGCCAAAGGCCATAACAGTCGAACATAAGGTAGGTACCCCGGACACCCTAATAATTTCTTTTTCCGGCGCATCAGTGACTGCTGGCGAAGGCAGGTACTACTATACTCAGCTTAGGGCTGACGGCGCTAATCCTATCTTAGTTTCTTCAATCCGGGATAGGGGTTATCGCCATGATTCCATTGCAAACACTGAGGGCTTTGAGATTTTTTCTTCGGTTTCTGAAGCTGGCCCTTTCACCCCAATTGGCCTGTCTAGCGCCACTAGTTTTGAGGATAGTGGCCTTAGCCCTAATACCAGGTATTGGTACAAAGTCAGGGCCAAGTCTACGGCGGGTACCTGGTCTAACCTTTCTATGGCTGCCAGCAAGTTCACCTTTGCCGCCGTTCCGGGGATTAACTTGGGAGAAACCGGCATGACCGCAATTGCAGGGACTATTGCTGCAAACGGGAACCCCTCTGGAACTCAGTATTGTATAGAAATGGCTGCCGACCCGGATTTTCTATCTGGAGTAACCCAGGTGCAAAATTGGTCTTCCAGCACCAGTTATGTTGCTGCAGATTTGCATCCCGGTACTACCTATTACTTTCGAGTTAAGGCCCGCAATGAAGATGGAGTGGAGACGGAGTGGTCAGCAGTCCAGGGCAAAACCACCCTCCCGGCTAACCTTCCTCCAACTGTTGAATTGCTGACCGAAGATGGATCCTGTTTTTCTGCTGGTGTGGGTGAAGTAACCTTACGCTGGAGCTCTGACGATCCTGACGAGGAGGATTTCTTAACCCACACTGTCCTTATAAGACCCCCTGCGGCCTCAGATGTTATAGCTATCGTGCGCAGCAGCGGCCCAGGTGGCCAAAGCCACACTTTTGCCATCGAAGACAAGACCTTGTGGCCAGTAGGGGTGTATTATTGGTGGGTGACTACCGAGGAATCTAACGGCCTTATTACGACCTCCAGTGAACGGACCTTCCAAATCATCAACGACCCGCCGGAACAACCGGGTCCATTTAATGATTTTGGTAGCCTGTTTAAGGGTGGGAGTACTGTTTTCCTGAGCTGGGGCCTTTCCGGTGATCAAAACGGGGACCTTGTTAGATATGAGGTGGATTTCTATAACGGCAGCGCTTGGATTTCTGTGCGGGGCCTAGAAAATGAAGGTGCCCCTTTAGCCAACCTTTTATACTGTTTGCCGGAAAATAATACTGGCCAGGCCAAGTTTAGAGTTCGTGCTCATGAGGGGTCTGTCTATTCTCCTTATCGGGAAAGCCCTTCTTTTATTGTAGACAGTGAGCCGCCGACTGTTCCAACAATAATTCTAAAGGAAAACGGGAAGGACTATCACCCCGGAGCCTTGGCCGAGCAGCCGGTAACCTTTACATTGGGCGGTTCTGCTGATAACCTGACCGGTGTAATCTATCAGTACAGCCTCGATGCAGGAATTAACTGGATCTCCGGGGAAACCGGCGTGATTACAGCAGCTGGCCAGACACTCCTTTCTTTCCGGGCAGCAGATGGGGCTGGGAACCTTTCGGCTGAACAGCAAGCAGTAGTCCTAATTGAATATAAAACGGAACCCGTAAGGCCGAGGAATGGTACCCGGACAGGCTCTAATCCTTCCCTTGTCGACATAAGGGTTGACGGTACTCGGGTAGAAGGAATTATTGACGCATATCAATATAAGACCATGGCGGAGAAAGACAGCCTGGGGGTAATCACCATTACAGCAGGAAAAGTATCCTTTTTCCTCCCATTAAGTGAGATTGATGTTCCTGCCCTGGCAGCTGAATTGGGAGCCTCTTCAGCCAAGGAATTAAAAATTCATGTCATTTGGCAGCAGTTAGACGAAGAAAGGGCCCATAATATCAAAGGAATGGTGGAGAATCTGGGAGGAAAACCTTTGGGCTTTTCAACGAATTTTACATTTATTCTGGCAGCGGACAATGGTAACAAAAAAGAAATTCAAGGTTTTAAGTCTTATGTTACCCGTCTCATAAAATTGGATACTGGGGTAGAGCCTCAGGGCTTGGCTGCTGTTTGGGTAAACCTTAAAACCAATGAGCTTATTCCGGTTCCCACTTCTTTTGAAATAAGAGAGGGGAAGACGGAAGTTATTATCAAACACCAGGGCACCGGCACCTATACACTGATCAGCACGCCGCCCAAGGTTTTTTTAGATATCACAAGTCACTGGGCAAGGGAAGAGATAGAAAGTCTGTCTGCAAAGCTGATCATCAACGGCAAGAACGAAGGTACCTTTGATCCTCATGGCAATGTAACCCGGGCTGAGTTTACCGCAATGTTGGTGCGTTCGTTGGGGTTGACCGCCAGGGGGCAGGCCCATCACTTTAATGATGTTGGCAGCCAGTGGTATGGAGGGGTGGTCAGGATTGCCGCCGGGGCAGGGTTGGTGCAGGGTTATGATGATGGCAGTTTTAGGCCCAACAACTATATTACCAGGGAAGAAATAGCCGTGATCCTGGCCAGGGCTTTATTTAATGGGGGATTCCTTAATAACGACAACAGAGGGGATGCTGGCCTGGCTGAGTTCCAGGATGCTGGAGATATCAGCCCATGGGCTGTTGATGAACTAGCAATCATCACCAGGGCCCAGATACTGCGCGGTAATGCTGAAGGCAGGCTGTTCCCTACCCAGAATGCCACCAGAGCGGAAGCGGCCGTAATGCTGAAACGGATGCTAAATTTTGGTGGACTATCTCGTGATTGAGGCCGGGGAAATGTTTCTCTTAGGGGGAGCATTTTTTCTGGGAACAATAAGGCTTTTTTTCGTCAATAGGGAACCGGAGGTGTAGTTGATGAGAAACAGGTTAATTAGTTTATTGCTGATAATCCTTATGACAATGAGCCTGATCAGCGGGTGCGGGCAGAGTAAGCCGGCCGAAAAAGAACAGGCTAAAGTGGAAACCCCAGCGCCAAAAGAAGAGCCGCGTAAAGTGGAAACCCCAATGCCGAAAGAGGAACCGAAAGAAACTATACTCGGCAAGGGATAAAATTGCATTATCATAATGAAGCCGAGTATGAAATTCGCTTTGAGGCCACGGTAAATCAATGAATAATTAGTGGCCTCGCTCATTATAAAAAAGGCTGGGGCCTTCCGGGAAACCTTCCGCGAAGGCCTTATTGCAGCCTGCAGAAGCTGCCAGCAGGTAAAGGGAGTATTAATGCTTAATAAATTAGGAGAGGAGGGGAAAGATGCGCATCGGCTATGACGTTTACCACTCGCCAATTGGCCCAATTTATGTGGTGGTAGATGAACACGGTGTCAGGAAAGTGGCCATGACTGAAGAGGAGTGGCAGGGTTGCCAGTTGGAGTTAGGCGATATTAGAAGAGACTCTGAGCTGTGCCAGGAATCGGTCCGGCAAATGGAGGAATACTTTCAAAGAAAACGGCGGGAATTTCATCTTCCTTTAGCTATTCAGGGGACAGCTTTTCGCAAGGAGGTTTGGGAGGTGCTCAGGTCTATTCCTTATGGAGAGGTGCGCAGTTATGCCGCGATTGCTGCAGCAGTAGGAAAGCCCAAAGGTTCCCGGGCTGTTGGCCAGGCTAACCGGAATAACCCGTTGCCCATCTTTATTCCCTGTCACCGAGTAATTGGTAAGGACGGCTCCTTGGTGGGTTATGCGGGTACCAGGACGGAAATAAAGGCTGCTTTGCTCAGATTAGAAGGCCTGTCTTTAGAAGATTGTAAAAAATACCTGTAATTCTTTGGGCAACGTCCCTGACAAGGTGGGTTTTGGTATGGCTGCCATGGTTTTTGTTTACGGAACCCTGATGCACGGAAGAAGCAACCATCACTATTTAAAAAAGGCTAAATTCCTGGGCCAAGCAGTTGCCCGTGGAATTGCCCTTTACGCTGTTACCCCTTTTTATCCTGGGGCGGTAGTTGATCCGGATAAAATGGTAATGGGCGAGGTCTATGAAGTTGATAATCCAACCATGGAGAAGTTGGATGAATTAGAAGATAACGGGACCCTTTACCGCCGGGAACTGTTGCCGGTTGTGCTGAAAAACAATGGAGAGGTGATTAAGGCTTGGGTTTACCTTTGGCTGCAAGAATTGCCAGAGGGAAAGAAAATTTGCTTCAACGACCAGCCATGGAAAGAATAGATGCCCTCCTGTAACACCAAAAACCTCCTGGTCCAATAAGATAGAGTAAATTTGGAGGAGGAGGATCTGAATGAAAAGGGAGAGCATTTATGAGTATCTGCGGCGACCTGTGCCCTTGTATCCCAGGCAGCACGGCTTTCAAACCCGAAAAGCCCATATCAGAGTAGCTCTTGGGGGCCTTGTTGCCGCATTGTCGGCATTCCTGCAAGTGTCAGGAGTTTTGCTGCCGGGATTTGGGCAGATAATCGGAGCTTTTTGTTCGGTCCCTCTAATTGCAGTTTCCCTAATGGACCCTGTCGTGGGTTTTCTGGCTATGATTGCCGCTTCCTGCTTGGCAGCTATGTTTCATCCTTTGGGTGGATTGATTTTGCTCCTGACTTACGGGCCATTGGGGTTTGTAATGGGGTTGACAATCTTTTATCGCCTACCGCGGTTCTTGGTGCTTTTTCTCAGTGGGAGCGTTTTGGCGGGTGGTATTTGTCTCGTTGTCTTTGGGCTGGGCCTGCCGGCATTCGCCTTGTTACGGTTAACGGGGTTAACCGTATCCATTCCCTTAATTGCAGGGCTGGTTCTCCTTTATTGCTGGTTATGGTTGGATTTGGTTCAAATCTTTCTCGTCCGGTTGCCGGTTTTCGCATCTACCGGTTCTAAAGGTGAAAAAAAGTAATTCTTTGGAGGGAGTAGTCTAGTCGATGTTGGTTCTTTGGCAGCTGTTTATAGCCTTTGCCCGGGTAGGGATCCTGGGTTATGGGGGAGGACAGCTTGGTTTTATGCCCCTCTGCAACTTGCAGGATAAAAAAACTGGGCTAGCGAATATTTTTATTGTGGTTTGACCATAAGGATTTGAGAAAGGTCGAGGGAGATTTCAAAATGAACGCAGCATTTTTTCTCATTCCTAAGAGCCAGGTAGTTTTCTTAAACGAGAATGCAACTATGCGGCAGGCGTTGGAACGAATGGAGTACCACCGCTGGACGGCTGTGCCGTTGGTTGATAATGAAGGAAAATACGTGGGCACGTTGACGGAAGGAGATTTATTATGGAAAATAAAGAATTGTTCTCGTTTCTCCCTGTCTGATGCGGAGAAGATTTTACTTAAAGAAATCGACCGGCATTTCCAAAACCAATCGGTATCTATTAATACTGAGCTGAAAGATTTGATTGAGCTTTCTATCCATCAAAACTTTGTACCGGTAGTCGATGATGAGAGTATTTTTATTGGGATTATCCGCCGGAGGGAAATCATCGAGTATTTTGCCGGCTTGGTCTTTGAAAAGAGCTAAAAACGATGAGTTATTTGGCGGTTTACTGAGAAAAAAGCCGCAAAGCGGCCCTCAACTAAGAAGTTCCATTTTGCACCGTGGATTGGAGCACCGTAACCCCGACTGAACACCCGGGAGAGACCGGAAAGGCCTACTGGCGCACCTTTGAAATGGGTAACATCAGAGTAAGGATGGTGGAATACACCCCAGGCTACCTGGCAGACCACTGGTGCAACCGGGGCCATGTCCTCTTAGTTTTAGAAGGGGAGCTGGTTACTGAACTCAACGATGGGCGGAAATTCACCCTTACCCCCGGGACCAGTTATCAAGTGGCGGATGGGGCCAACCCCCACTGTTCCTACACCGAAAAAGGCGCCAAGCTGTTTATTGTTGACTAAAGGCAGATTAAAAAATGGCCTTTTTCAGGCTTGCTACATAGGAACAGACTTCATCTATTACTATCTCAGGCGCACTGTTAATTAAATCTAAATTCTTTTCAATCAATTCGATAATGGAACTGCCTACAATTACGCCATCGGCCACCTGAGCAGCCTGGCGGGCCGTTTCAGGACTGGAAATACCAAAACCTACAGCCAGGGGCAAATCCGTGTGAGAACGTACCCGCTTCAAAAAGGTATCCAATCCTGAAGCAATGTTTTCCCTGCTCCCTGTTACGCCTGTAACGGAGACACAGTAGATAAAGCCACTTGCTAAAACCCCTATTTTTTTCATGCGATGGTCTGTACTGGTGGGAGCCACTAAAAAAATCAAATCCATATTTGCGCTATTTGTAATTTCTTTCAAGGTACCGGCTTCTTCCGGCGGAAGATCCGGTACAATGATACCGTCTACCCTTGCTTGTAAAGCCCGGAAGACGAATTTCTCTAGTCCATATCGATAAATAGGGTTGAAATATGTCATTAATATCAGGGGTGTCTGGATCCTTTCCCGCAATGAGGCCACTAGTCCGAATATTTTCTCTAAGGATATGCCTCCGGCCAGGGCCCGCTGGGCAGCTTTTTGAATTGTGGGGCCATCGGCCACAGGGTCCGAGTAGGGAATCCCCAACTCAATAATGTCAGCCCCGGCATCGGCAAGTTTTAAGACCAGCTTTTCTGTGAATTCAAGGCTCGGGTCACCGCAACTGACATAAGGTATTAGGGCTTTTTGCCCCTTTAACTTTAGGTTCTTAAAGGTTTGGGTAATCTTACTCACTTGCTACACCCCCTAGCAATTTACTAACAGTTTGGACATCCTTATCTCCTCGTCCGGATAAATTAACAACAATTACCTGCTCAGGAGATAAACCTGGAGCCAATTTCATCACGTAGGCAAGAGCATGGGCACTTTCTAGGGCGGGAATAATCCCTTCCAGGCGAGATAATGTCTGAAATGCCGCTAAGGCCTCTTCATCAGTAATGGCGTGGTATTCAGCCCGGCCGCTATCTTTATAATAACTGTGTTCAGGACCCACCCCGGGATAGTCCAGACCTGCAGAAATAGAATGAGCAGGCAGTACCTGACCATCGCTGTCTTGCAGGATATAACTCAGAGCGCCATGCAAAACTCCTTTGGTTCCAGCGGTCAAGGAGGCCGCATGGTGGCCGGTATTTATCCCGTAGCCAGCAGCTTCTACACCAACCATTTTTACCTCGCGATCATGGACAAAGGGGTGAAAAAGGCCCAAGGCATTACTTCCGCCGCCCACACAAGCAACTAAATAGTCAGGCAGTTTGCCTTCCCTCTCTAGAATCTGTTGTTTGGCTTCCTCACCGATAATGCTTTGGAAATCTCGTACCATAGTCGGGTACGGGTGGGGCCCTACGACAGAGCCAATGACATAATGGCTGTCTTGGACCGAGGCCACCCAGTGACGCAAGGCCTCATTGGTAGCGTCTTTAAGTGTTTGAGTTCCTGACGTTACTTCTATTACCTGCGCTCCCAACAATTTCATACGAAAAACATTTAAAGACTGTCGCTTGACATCTTCTGCCCCCATAAAGACCGTGCATTCACAATCTAACAAGGCAGCAGCCGTGGCTGAGGCCACTCCATGTTGCCCTGCTCCTGTCTCAGCGATAATTTTCTTTTTCCCCATTTTTTTAGCTAACAGGGTTTGCCCCAGGCTGTTATTGATTTTATGTGCACCCGTATGGTTTAAGTCTTCTCGTTTTAGATAAATTTTGGCGCCTCCCAGGTGTTCCGTTAACCTCTTAGCGAAGTAAAAGGGTGTAGGTCTCCCCACGTATGTCTTAAAATAATATTCCATTTCTTCTTTAAAGCGGGGCTCCTCTTTGTATCGTTCATACGCTGTCTCCAATTCCGTGAGAGCAGACATGAGGGTTTCTGGAACGTATTTCCCGCCAAATTCCCCGAAATAACCGGTGTTCTGCACTATAATAACCCCCTTGTTCCTTCAATAAAGGATTTTAGCATGATCAAGTCCTTTTTCCCAGGTTCCTTTTCTACGCCGCTGCTGACATCAACACCAAAAGGATTGCCCAACCGGATGGCCTGGGCTACGTTGTGGGCATTTAACCCCCCGGCAATGATTACGGGTACTTGATACCATTCCTGTTGAGAGACCATTTCCCAGTTAAAGGTTTTTCCGGTGCCGCCCAATTGTTCTGGAACATAAGTGTCAAGCAGGATTTTCTTGATGCTGTTGTTTAATATATAGGTTTTAATCTTATCCCCACCGATCTGGGTATTAACCCGAAAAGCCTTGATGACCTCATAATCCCGCAAGCGGGCGCAGTATTCGGGTGACTCGTCTCCATGGAGCTGTAAACCCGTCAGGCCGCAGAAAGCTGCAATTTCACGTACCAGACTAACTTCCTGTTCTGCAAATACACCTATCTTCTCAACTTCCGGCGGGAGGGCCTGGATTATTTTCCGGGCTAAATCCGGCGCCACTTTACGTTTGCTCGGTGCAAAGACAAAACCTATCGCATTAGCCCCATAGGCTACCGCTGTTTCGGCGTCAGGCAAGTTTGTAATCCCACATATTTTTATCCACACCATATGATTCACCTGCCTACCAGCTCGCGCACTTTTAGGCCTATATCAGGGCTGGTAACCAGAGCCTCTCCCACCAGAACGGCATCTACACCTGCTTCAGCCAGCTGCCTAATATGATAGGCTGTTGAAATGCCGCTTTCACTTACCAGTAGACACTGGTCAGGTACTAAGGCTGCCAGTTCAAGGGTTGTCATTAAATCAGTCTTAAAGGTCTTTAAATCCCGGTTGTTAATGCCTATTATTTCTGCCCCGGCATTTACAGCCACTTCTAATTCCAGGGGGGAATGAACCTCTACCAGAGCAGCTAATTCTAAATCACAAGCCAACTTATGCAAGGAAGTTAACTGCTCTTTTTCTAAAACTGCCGCAATAAGCAGAACCGCATCAGCGCCATAAAGACTGGCTTCGTAGATTTGATATGGGTCAATAATAAAATCTTTGCATAATACAGGTAATCGGGCAGACTCCTTGACTTGTTTCAAGTGGTTAAGGCTGCCCTGGAAAAATTCCACATCAGTCAAAACAGAGATGGCTGACGCACCATTTTCTTCATAACAGGCAGCAATTTGTAAGGGGTCAAAGTCTTGCCGCAATACTCCTTTAGAAGGTGAAGCCTTTTTTACTTCCGCAATGAGGCTTACGCCACCTTTGGCTAGGGTTTTCTTAAAGCTTACCTTCTGGTGTCCGGAGAGGGGTAATTGTCTTTTTAATTCGTCCAGGGGAAGTAGCTTTTTCTTTTGGACTACCTCCCGTTTCTTATTGGCAATAATACTATCCAATATCATTTATGCTCCCCCTAGTGTCTTATCCGGTTTGTAGCCTCTATTAATTGCTCCAGTTTTGCCATGGCCCGGCCTGAGTCAAGAATTTCTTCAGCAATTTTTATTCCTTCGGAAATGTCTTTAGCTATCCCACCAGCCATTAATGCTACCGCCCCGTTGAAAAGGACGATATCTTTGTAAGGGCTTTTTTTTCCTGCCAGAATATTCCTGGTAATTACCGCATTCTGGCTGGCTTCTCCTCCTTGCAGATCCTCAAGTTTAACTCTGGTAAACCCATAATCTTCAGGATTAATTGTAAAAGTCTTGATGGAACCTTGGTGCAAGCAGCTGATTTTTGTGGGTCCCAGGGTGGAGATTTCATCCAAACCGCCGACCCCATGGACAACATAGGCAGTTTTTACTCCCAAACGTTCCAACACCTGAGCCATAATTTCCGTTAAATTTGGGTCATAAACCCCCAGCACCTGGACTTTGGCCTGGGCTGGATTAGTCAGGGGACCTAAAATATTAAAGATACTGCGGATACCCACTTCCCGCCTGGGACCAACAGCATGCTTCATGGCCTGATGGAATACTGGCGCATATAAAAAGGCGATCCCGATCTCATTTAAGATAAGTTCTACTTCACTGGGCGAAAGGTCAATTTTCACTCCCAGGGCTTCTAACAAGTCAGCGCTGCCACTTTTGCTGGATACGGAACGATTGCCATGTTTGGCTACGGGTAGACCTGCACCGGCTACGACAAAGGCCACGGTCGTAGAAATATTGAAAGTGCCGCTGCCATCGCCGCCTGTTCCGCAGGTGTCAATTAATGTACTGTATTTGCTATTTATAGAAAAAGCCTTTGTCTTCATGGCCTGGGCACAGCCGGCAATTTCTTCAACAGTTTCACCCTTCATTCTTAAGGCTGTAATTAGACTGCCGATCTGGGCGGGAGTAGCTCCTCCTTCCATTACCTGCTCCATTACCTCTTTGGCCTCAACAAAACTTAAATTCTCTCTCCTTACAACCTTGTTAATAATCTCTTTAATCATTTTCTTCTCTCCTCTCTGCTCTACTAAACTCAGCTCGTAGACCGAACTTTTTGCAGCTTATTATCCCTCTGTGCCTGTTTTCTTTAAGCCACCGGGTATCCCTAAATTTCTACTCATACATAATGCTATATGCTCCAATTCTTTCATTAATTGAAAATATCGTTCCGGCTTAAGGGATTGAGGACCATCGGACAAGGCTTCACTGGGCCGGGGATGCACTTCGATCATCAGCCCATCTGCACCGGCTGCAATAGCGGCTTTAGCCATAGGATTAACTAATTCCCACTTTCCTGTTCCATGACTAGGATCAACGATAACAGGCAGATGGGTCAGTTGTTTGATCACTGGCACTGCCGATAAATCTAAGGTATTACGGGTGAAGGTCTCAAAAGTTCTAATACCTCTTTCACACAGGATTACTTGCCTATTACCACCTGCTAAAATATACTCAGCTGCCATAATCCATTCTTCAATAGTTGCAGACAGGCCTCGTTTTAAGAGCACAGGCTTATTATTCTTTGCTACTTCCCGCAGCAAAGCGAAGTTTTGCATATTCCTGGCCCCTATTTGGATAATGTCAACATAATTTGCCACTAGGTCCACACTTCTGGTATCCATGACCTCACTAACCAGCAATAAACCTGCGGCTCTCCCGGCTTCAGCCAAATAATCCAAGCCTTTTTCCTCTAAACCCTGGAAAGAGTAAGGTGATGTGCGGGGTTTATAAGCACCTCCCCTCATAATCCGGGCTCCACCTTTTTTAACTATTTTGGCGATTTCTAAAGCCTGATCCCGGCTTTCCACGGAACATGGACCGGCCATAACCTGTAACTCCCGGCCACCTATCGTTACATCGCCTAAACAGATCACTGTATCTGCTGCTTGAAACTCCCTACTGGCTAATTTATAAAGACCCATTTTTTTCTCTCCTCTCTGCTCCTCTCTGCTAATCTTACTCATACAGCCAAGAAATTCTTTAATATTTCAAAACCATATTCAGTGGCAACAGATTCAGGGTGGAATTGGACTCCAAAAGTAGGATGGCTGAGGTGTTGTATCGCCATAATGGTCCCATCTCCAGTCCTTGCAATAATTTGCAAATCCTTTGAAGTATGGTCCTTTTCCAATACCAGCGAATGATACCGGGTTACCCGGATGCCTTGGGGAATGCTGGAAAAGAGATATTCACCCGAGTGATAGATGAGAGAGGTCTTGCCATGGACCAATTCGTGGGCCGGCACAATGGGAAAACCAAACACCTGCCCGATACATTGGTGGCCTAAACATACACCAAGTATAGGGAGTTTTCCGGAAAGTCGGTGGATGATTTCTTTGCAGATCCCTGCATCATCGGGAGTTCCCGGCCCGGGAGAAATAACGATCTTTTCCGGTCGAAGAGTTAAAATATCCTCAATGGTGACCTGGTCATTCCGTGCCACTTTGATGTCTGCTCCCAGTACTCCCAGATACTGGACCAAATTATACGTAAAGGAATCATAGTTATCGATGACGAGTAACATAAGCTCCCCCTCTTTCCGCCATTTCCACCGCTTTTAACAAGGCCTTAGCCTTGTTCAGTGTTTCTTGGTATTCTTTCAAGGGATCTGAATCTGCCACAATACCTGCCCCTGCCTGGATATAACCAGTGTCTTTTTTCACGACCAGAGTACGAATTGTTATGCATGTATCCATATCTCCTCCATAGGTGATATACCCTACAGCTCCGGCATACGGACCCCTGGGCGTGGGTTCCAGTGCATCAATAATCTCCATAGCTCTAATTTTCGGGGCTCCGGAAACTGTGCCTGCGGGAAAACAGGCCCTGAAAACGTCCAAGCAGTTAAAATGGGGCAATAAAGTCCCCGTGACTTTGGAGACCAGGTGCATGACATGGGAATATTTTTCCACCTCCATAAAATTTTCTACTTTTACCGTGCCGTACTTTGATACTCTGCCTAAATCATTACGCCCCAAGTCTACCAGCATTAAATGTTCTGCTCTTTCTTTCTCGTCACCTAACAATTCTTGTTCCAAATTACATTCTTGAAACTCGTCTTTGCCCCGGGGCCGGGTTCCGGCAATGGGTCTGATCTCAGCCTTCCCGTTTTCTACCTTAACCAATACCTCCGGTGAAGAACCTACAAAATAAAGGTCATCCAGTTGTAAATAAAACATGTATGGGGAAGGGTTCAGCGAACGTAAAACCCGGTATATTTCGAGAGAATCTGTCTCCAGTTGGAACGAGATCCGCTGTGATAAGACTACCTGAAAGATATCCCCTTTCCAGATGTATCTTTTAGCCTCCTTGACCATCTCCTGAAATTGTTCTGAAGTAAGGTTATAACTATACTTTAGATTCTTTTGTGGTTTAGCTGTGTTGCTTAACTGGTAATCAGGAATAACAGCATTTAACTTGGCCCTGATCAGCTCTATTTTCTTAACAGCTTCGTGGTAATCTTGATGGGGATTATCTGTCACTCTGGCGTTTACTACAACCTGGATGACTTGCCGGACATGATCAAAAATTACTAGGGTATCAGTAAACATAAACATGCACTCGGGCAAGTCCGGTTCCTCTTTTTTCCCGGGAGGCAGTTTTTCAAAATATCGGGCCATATCATAACCTAAATATCCTACCGCCCCTCCCGTAAAACTGGGAAGCCCCGGAACTCTAACGGGTTGATACCTTTTTAAGAGTTTTTCTAATTCCTGCAGGGGGTCTTGGGCCACATAGTCAACCGTCTTTCCTTTTTCAGAGGTTCTTACCCTGCCGTCTTTAGAACTAAAAAGCAGGTAGGGTTCCGAACCTATGAAAGAGTATCTTCCGAGGCTTTGCCCCCTTTCCACACTTTCCAGCAAAAACCCGTAAGAACCTCTCCTAATTTTGAGAAAGACTGATAATGGCGTTTCTAATGCTGCTGAATACTCTTCATAAACTGGAACAAGGTTACCTTTTTGCGCTAACTCAATAAATTCTTCAATACGTGATGGATACATTTTCAACACTCCCCTATAACCAGCGTTAAAAACAAAAAATCCAGGGCTAGCTGCCCTGGACAGTCTTGGTAATTGAGCACATTGGAAATAATGTCCAAGATTAGCCAATACTTACCTCTGGCTAAACTACCATTATTCCTAACCTAAATACTCATCTCAACTCATCTTGTCTCAGCTCGCTCAGCTTGACTAATCAAAGCTTATTTAGTTCTAAACTCAACTCATCTCAACTTCAATTTTTAACGATTTTCTTTATTATACCCTAATCTAAAAGTGCAGTAAAGAAAGTTTTTTGCTAAAAAAGTTTTTTGCTAATTGTGATTTATTATGTGCTTTCAGATTGTGCTTGTGCTCCAGCAGCTTCCTGAATGTATTATAGCCCCGGGAGGTCAGACGCTTTTGCCTGAAGCGGTTGCGAATCGGGTGGCTTGTGTGCCGGGAGTTTCTTTTTTCTCCCGGGGTGGCGGTGGGAAAAACACCATGCGGCTTAATTTATCTAATTCCACACCTGATAGGATTGCTGAAAGAATTAGCAGGCTGGGCAACCTTTTTAAAAGGTATATTTAACCGGACTAATATAGTAGCTAGACGCATCTTAACAACTTCTTAATAACTTTACCATTAGATGTTTGCAAGTCAGGGGTATTATCTTAATCAAGGATAAAAAAATCCTAGACTTGAAAGGAGGATTAAGATGCGTAAGAAATTCTGTTTGGCGGTGGTGTTGCTCTTAATTGCTGGCCTCCTGGCTGCATCCGTGCCAGCTTTTGCTGCTGAAGCTGGCGGAGAGCGAATGGGGTTGGGTAGGTGGAAAGGCGGGTTAATTCAAATAGTTGCCGACTTCCTAGAAATCGATGTTAAAGACCTGTTTGCCCAGCGCAAGGAGGGTAAATCCTTAACAGAGATAGCCCAGTCCGCAGGGGTTGAACAGCAGGAATTAGTTAATCAAGTAATTTCTGTACGCCAGGAACAGCTCAGCCGGTTGGTTGCGGAAGGCAAGATTACCCAGGACCAAGCAGCCCTTTGCACGGAAGCAATGAAGCCTCGCATTGAAACCAGACTCAACCGAACTTTTGTAGGGCCCGCCGGGGATATGCCCTGGAAAGAAGAATTTATGCAACGGCAAACAATGAATAGGCAGCGAGGGTTTGGCTTGAGAGGTAAAGCTTGGCAGGCAAAATAACATAGGCCAACTGGGGGGGGGGCATTGCCCCCCTTATAAGTTTTTTGCGGCAGGATTTTTCCCAAAACTGCAATAATATAATGAGCGAGGCCACTAATTATTCATTGAATTACCGTGGCCTCAAAGCGAATTTCATACTCGGCTTCATTATGATAATGCAATTTTATCCCTTGCCGAGTATATTATTGCGGTAGCATTTGATGCATGGCCACGAGGCCTGGTTGGAGGGGTATTAATGGCTTGGCATTTGCTTTTGGTGGAGGATGAGCCCAAAATTCGTGATATGGTTGTTGCTTACCTGAAAAATGAAGGATATACAATCAGTGTGGCAGCTAACGGCTCAGAAGGCCTGGAGCTTGCACGGAAATTAAACCCAGATTTAATTATCCTTGATTTAATGCTGCCCGTTATTGGCGGTTTAGAGGTCTGTCGGCAGCTGCGGCAGGAATCCCAGGTTCCTATAATCATGCTCACTGCCAAAGCGGAAGAGGTAGACAAACTGCTTGGTCTGGAACTTGGCGCCGATGATTATATTACCAAGCCATTCAGTCTAAGAGAACTGGCTGCCCGAATACGGGTGGTCTTGCGGCGGAGCGGGCATGGGGTGCCGGGGACATCTCCGCTGGAAGTAATATCTGTCGGTGATTTAACCTTAGACTTAAATCAGCGAGAAGTAAAGCTGGGCGGGAAACAGGTTGACCTGACTCCCACTGAGTTTTCCCTTTTGCATGTGCTAATGCGCCATCCTGGAAGGGCCTTCAGCCGGATGCACCTCTTAGATGCAGCCATGGGTGAAACCTATGCCGGATATGAACGGTCTGTTGATACCCATATCAGCAATTTACGCAGGAAGATTGAACCTGATCCGGTCAATCCCAGTTACATCTTGACGGTTTTTGGCGTAGGCTACAAGTTCCGCTCTCGTTAGTCTTGTGGGGAGGATATTTATCAGTGAAATTAAAAGTCAAACTAACCATTGCCATGGTTTTAGTTGCTTTGGCAGCAACTTTTATGGCGGCTACTACTTCAGGATTTGCCACCCGCAAGCTATTTGAGGACTATGTCTTACACCAGCGAGAGACCCGAATGGCCCAGTGGGAGGCGGTTTTTTCCGCCTATTATGGCCAGAACGCCAGCTGGGACCAGGTGCAAAACCTGCTCAATTTTACCAGGGGAAGGGGGCGAGGCGCGGGATGGCGCCTGGGCGGTGAGCGAGTAGTATTGGCTGATATAGATGGACGGATAGTAGGGGATTCCGAGGTATCCATGCTGGGAAAGATGATGGGAAGCGGGACTTTGGCTCAGGCGGTGCCCATTATGTGGGGCGAACGGAAGGTTGGTTATTTATTCCTGACATCACGATCACGGGCTAACCAAGGATTGGCCAGTCTTGAACAGGAATTCCAAGCATCAGTTAACAAGGCCGTCAGGCGGGGCGGACTGGCGGCAGCCCTTTTGGCCGTAGGGCTTGGCATTGCATTTTCCGGCAGATTGACTTTTCCCCTGGTGAAACTTACAGAGGCGGCGAAAAAGTTAGCCGGAAAGGAGTTGTCCTGCCGGGTAGAAATAACCAGCAGGGATGAAATCGGAGAATTGGCGCAGGCCTTTAATGCCATGGCAGACAATTTAGAAAGGAATGAACGAATACGCCAAAACCTGGTGGCTGATGTTGCCCATGAGCTTCGTACACCTTTGGCCATCCTGCGAGGCAACCTGGAATCCCTGCAGGAAGGAGTGGTAGAGCCTACTCCAGCCATCCTGGCTTCTCTCCATGATGAAGTATTACGAATGTCCAGGCTTGTTTCGGATCTGCAAGAGTTGAGTTTGGTAGAGGCAGGAATACTACCTCTGCAATTACAGCCTGTTTTTTTGCATGAATTAGCGGAACAGGTGGGTATGCTTTTTGCTGCTGAAGCGGCAGCGAAGGAAGTAAGGCTTATTATTGATGTTTCCTCTGATTTACCGCCTGCCCAAATTGACCGGGACCGCATCGCACAGGTGATGCTTAATCTCCTGGCTAATGCCCTGCGCTATACAAAGGCCGGAGGAAGCATTACCCTGTCAGCGGCAAGGGAAGGAGAGCGGCTCTGCTTGCAGGTAAAAGATACGGGTGTTGGGATAAAGGCTGAAGAGCTGCCCCATATTTTCGACCGGTTTTTCAGGGGGGACAAGTCCCGTTCCAGGGCTGAAGGCGGCGGCGGACTTGGCTTGGCTATCGCCAAGGGATTTGTGGAGGCTCATGGCGGAGAGATTTGGGCAGAGAGCTCCCTGGGAGAGGGCAGTACTTTTTATCTGACCCTACCGCTATTTAAGGAGTAAGTTTTAGGCGATAGGTTTTTCCTTTCAAAACAGAATTCCGGTTGCCCGGCTGTCACGGTTGGGCACTTTTTCTATTAGGAAGAAAAATTTCCTTATTTAAAGGAAGTTGCTCCCAGGGCAGCGAATGTCTGGCGGAGGGTGCGAGGGGAAACGGTAGAAGATGCTAGCAGGAAATCAGGGATATTTGTGATGGCTTAAAGGCAAAGGACCCTGAATTTAATTATGAGCTTCGTGAAATAATGGGAGTTGGCCCTACCTTAGTTCCTACTGATACCAAAGTTGTAGAGGCTTTCTTGTCGGCTGGGGAAAGGGTGCTGGGCCAGGGCCGTTGATTCAAGCCCCTCAAAATGACGAGTATATGGCAAATAAAGGACCTCTTAACAGCAGTCAAGGTGATGGCCCTAGGGGCTATGGAGTTATTGGGCTTTAAAGAGGTTTAAGCCTAAATTAATTTGGAGGTGGCTGAAATGAAAGAAGGGTTTGTCGAAGATCCCAGATACAAACAGGCTGCAAAGGAAGCAAAAATCGGCCTGGGACTATTCTTTTTGAATATCCTTTGGTGGTTTGGCTTCTGTGTTCAGGGGCCGGGTGCTAAACCGGCCGGCGGATGGAACCTTGCGGCCTGTTGCTACCAATATTATGATCTACCCATAATAACATGAACTATTCCTTTGGAGGTGAGTAGTATGCCGCGTTTTGCCGCCAATCTAGGTTTTTTGTTTACGGAAGTCCCTTTTTTGCAGAGATTCGCTGCTGCAAGGGCAGCAGGTTTCTCTGCGGTGGAATTTCCTTACCCCTATGACTATGACCGGGAGGATTTGCTTAAAAGAATCGAGGAAAACAAACTGGAGATAGTCTTGTTTAACCTGCCTCCTGGTAATTGGGAAGCCGGGGAAAGAGGAATAGCCAATGACCCCAGCCGGATAGAGGAATTCCGTGCCGGGGTGGAGGAAGCTATTAGCTGGGCCCTTGACCTGGGCAGCCGACGGATCAACTGCCTAGCGGGAAAAATAATCGATGGAGTATCTTTTGAGGAGCAATGGAAAACCCTTTCAAACAATATTAAGTATGCCGCGGAAAAATTGGGAGAGAAAGGGCTCCTTTTAACAATTGAGCCGATTAACAGGTTCGATATTCCTGGTTTCTTTGTAAATAAAATAGATGATGCCATCCGGCTCCTGGATGAAGTTAAAGCTAGCAATGCCTACATTCAATTTGATGTTTATCACGTGCAAAGAACCCACGGAGAGCTAACCGGGCTTTTACGCCGTTATTTCTCCAGGGTTGGCCATATTCAGATCGCGGACAACCCAGGGCGGCATCAACCGGGAACCGGGGAGATAAACTATAATTTCCTGTTAAGGGAAATGGACGCCCTTGGTTATAAAGACTATGTCTCCCTGGAGTATATCCCTCATCCGGACACCTTAGCTTCCCTGAATTGGATTAAGGAATATGGTGTAGGGCCGTTAGAAGAAGGATAGCCCTTGAGCTAGTGTGAATTATAATCGCCTGTTCCGGGGTAAAATGTGGATTAACCAAAAAGATAATTTTTTAAGGGGGTGGGGGCCATGGGTTTAAAAAAAGGTTTCCGAGTTTTGACACTCCTAATTGTTTTGGGGTGTCTGATGGTTTCCCTTGGCTGTTTACGCCGTTCGCCGGAACAAGCAAGACCGGGACAGAAAGCTCCGGCAAAGGAAGTTGCAGTGGAAACCTACCTCCCGTTAAAGCAAGGTAATTTCTGGGATTACCGGGGCGAGGGAAACGAGTATGCCGAGTATGACGACCGGGTTTTATTTAGAGAAGGTAACTTGGTCCAACTGAAAAGGGCGAATCCGGGGACAACTCTGGCCGTTATCTACGAGGTAAAAGAGGACAGCATTACCAAAGTATATACCGAAGAGGAGTTTTACGAAGAAAGAAACATTCTTGCCTCCTTCAAGGAAAACCAGCGGGAGATTATTTTAAAAAGGCCGTTTACCCTGGGGACTACCTGGACCGTAGGTGAAAGGACTTATGAGATTATTGAAACCAATGCTACAGTAAACACCCCGGCAGGCAGTTTTAAGGACTGTATCAAAATCCGCTCTACCTTTAAGGATAGTGATCATCAAATATTCCAGTTTTACGCGCCGGAAGTGGGAATGGTTAAATCCGAGTTTAGAGCCGGAGAGGCTTTGGTGGTATCTGATCTGAAGGAGTATAAACTCCAGTAAACCAGTAAATGAATAATTTTTTGGTAAGACAGACCAGGGTTTTTGAGCCCTGGTCTTTCATTTTAACCCCTAAAACCTCATTTATGATAAAATAGGGGTAACTCAGGAGTCAGGAGTCAGAATGAGAGAACCGGCGAAAATATACTCGGCAAGGGGTAAAATTGCATTATCATAATGAAGCCGAGCATGAAATTCGCTTTCAGGCCACATTTTAATTAGCGGCCTCGCTCATTATAGCTTGTCATATTTTTTCATCCCTCTGATGGTGCCGCGATAAGCGGCGTGGGGGTCTGAATTCTGAATGCCTGAATAGTAACAAATAGGGATATGTACTAGAAAAAGGTGTGAGAGAGATAAAACAGGAATTATATGGTGAAACATCAGGTGTTAAAGAGGAGGTTCTTAAAGAGCTGGAGAGCTGCTACCTCCTTGAGGTAGAGGGTACCAGTCTGATTTCAGAGGAACTAGCCCGAAAAATGGCCTGGGTTTCTGAATTGTTGGGGCGGGAAGTGGCCGTATATATAAACCGCCGGGGCAAGGTGGTGGCAGTTGCCCTGGGGGACCATAACAAGGTAGTTTTGCCCCATTTTGAGGGGCGGCGAAAGACAAAACGCCTGGCCGGGGTGCGGCTGGTTCATACTCACCCTGGAGGCAGCGGCATGCTTTCGGGTGTTGATTGGGCAGCCCTGGCTGCCTTGCAGTTTGATTGTATTGCCGCAATTGGAGTCCAGGATGGGAAGGCAAACGACATTTATGCAGGTTTTTGTCCGCCTGGCAGAGAATTTTCCGCGGAGGCCTGTTTGATCAAGGGGCCGTTAAGATTGGCGGATTTAGAGCAGTTTAATCTCCTGGAAACTATTGAGGCTATAGAAAAACAGGCGCGCTCTGCCGGGGCAGCGCAACCAGCAGTAATAGAGGCAGCCGAACGGGTAGTGGTGGTTGCTCTAGCCCTGCCGCCGGAAAAAAACGGGGAGCTGCCGCCAGAGGAATCTTTGGCTGAACTGGTTCAGCTGGTTAAAGCTGCGGGAGCCACAGTGGTGGGTTCCTTTATGCAAAAGAAGAGCCGAATTGATGGGACGTATTTTATCGGCAAAGGATTTGCCGGGCAATTAAGTTTGCAGCTGCAGGAGCTTAGGGCAAACGTGCTGGTGGTAGACCACGAATTAACGGGCACCCAGATGCGCAACCTGGAGCAGTTAACCGGTGTACGGGTCTTGGACCGGACGGCAGTAATCCTGGATATCTTTGCTCAGCGGGCCCAAACCAGGGAAGGAAAACTTCAGGTAGAACTGGCCCAGCTGCGCTACAGGCTGCCCCGGCTGATGGGCCAAGGCGGAGCTTTGTCCCGCCTGGCTGGAGGAATCGGTACCAGGGGCCCGGGGGAAACAAAACTGGAAACTGACCGGCGGCATATTCGCCGCCGCATAAAGGAAATTGAGGAACAGCTGGTAGAAGTGGAAAGGCGCCGCTACGTCCAGCGGCATGGGCGCAAAGACATTCCTGCTGTGGCCCTGGTGGGTTATACCAATGCAGGAAAGTCAACTCTAAGGTTCCGTCTCCTGCAGTCGGTCGGTAGCCAAGAAGCCAATTGGGAACTTGAAGACAGGGGTACTGACAGGCTTTTTGCTACCCTTGATCCCACACTAAGGGGAATTACTCTTCCCGGGGGTCAGGAAGTGCTGGTTGCTGATACGGTCGGGTTTATTCATAAGCTCCCGCATCAGTTTGTCTCTGCGTTTAGGGCTACATTGGAAGAAGTACAGGAAGCGGACCTTTTACTGCATGTTATTGACGCCAGTAATCCTAGGTGGGAGGAACAGAAGAAAACAGTGGAGGAGGTCTTGGCGGAATTAGGGGTTGCCGAAAGACCAAGAATTAACGTTCTGAACAAAATAGATTTATTAGCGTCAGGCGCAAGCCTGTTACCCCTGCCGGACGGCAATCCATGGGTCTCCATATCTGCTGCTCAAGGCACTGGGCTTGAGCAGCTCCTGCTGGAGATGGCCAATTTACTGCAGCAGGACAGCAGGCAGGTACAGCTGTTCATACCTTACCCCCAGGCGGGAGTACTAAATGAGCTTTATAAAACGGTACAAGTCATTTCTGTCAATTACCGGGAAGATGCGATAGTTGTGGACGCAGTAGTATCTAACGATAAAATTGGGCGCTATCAGCCCTACCTCGATATTAATTAAGGTTTTTCTAAAAGAAAAGAGAGGTTGGTTCCCTTTCTGTTGCCGAAGGAGACCACGAGGAGTATTTTGCTCCCCTGCAGTGGGAGGAGACAGGAACGCTCAAATATCAGAAACAAAACCACCAGGGTCAGTCAGAAACCATGACTCTTTCTTTGCAGTAAATAGCCGAAATCTTAACCAATAATCCAGGTCCAATGACTGAGACCTGGATTATTTCTGTTTAAAAAATGACATTTTGTCAGGTAGAAAATGGCATACAGCAACTATTAAAAAAGTATATTTAACTGGCATGTATGAATACCAAGCGGCTAAAACTTACCAGCCAAAGGGGTGTTGCCAGTGCGAGCAGTATTATTCGTGGTTTTTTCAGTGTTTTTTTCTTTCGTATTGTTGACTGGATGCAACAACCCTCTGGAACCTTCGGCTGGCTTTGTTCTTATCAGCCAGGAAAAAAGCTGGACTTTTTCCCCAGGGGAAGTGGGGATCAGCTACAAAAAAAACAGTCAAGGCTTCCTGCGGGGGTACAGCTGGGAAGCGGTAATTGATCATAATAAGATGAACCAGATCCTGGTAAGGCTGTCCCAGGAGATAGATGTGCTGCCTGCTAGCGCCACTTTGGAACTGGGGGAGGAGGGCAAGTTTACCATCCACCCGTCGGCTGACGGGAAGCGGGTAAACCTACATGCTCTCAAAGAGTTACTGGAAGAAAAGGCCTTAACCGGCGGCTCTGTGGAGATTCCAGTGAAAAAGATACTGCCCGACGTATCCACGGCTGACCTGGAAGCGCTGTTACCTAAGGGATTGTTATCAACCTTTGCAACAGAATTCACCAAAATCGAGGGACGCACAGAGAATATCCGGCTGTCCAGCGAAGCTGTTAATGGCATGGTAATAGCCCCTGGCGAGACCTTCTCCTTTAACGAAACGGTAGGGAGAAGGGAGGTGGAAAGGGGTTATAAACCAGCAGCGGTAATCAGCGGCGGCCGCTTTTCGGCAGGACTTGGCGGTGGAGTTTGCCAGGTTTCTTCCACTTTATATAATGCACTCCTGCTGGCAGATATTGAGATTGTCGAGAGGTGGCCCCACAGCATAAAAGTTCCCTATCTCCCGGCGGGGAGGGACGCTACTGTATCCTGGGACATCCAGGATTTAAAGTTTAAAAACAACACCGGCGGCTATCTGGTTATTAACAGCTCCATCGAGGGGCAGAAACTTACCTTTTCAATTTACGGCAATACCGACCATACGGCCGGAAAAAGGATCGAAGTTAAGACCGAAGTGCACCAGGTAATTGAACCGCCGATGAAAACTGTTCAGGACCCCGGTTTGCCTCCGGGAAAGAAGGTTGTTGAGGGCGGGCAGAAGGGCTATAAAACCAGCACATACCTGGTAATTACCAAAGACGGCGAAAAAGAAGAGCGGAAGCTTTCTCAAGATTATTACCGTCCGGTGGCCGGCCAGGTGCGCATCGGCTCAGGGCAGCAAGGGTCCGCACCTTTGGAGGCCAAAAGGGACCACCCAGAGACATCGGTCCCTGAAGAAGGCGCAGGTTAAAGAGTCCTTGAGGTCTTTGTAAAAAGGCGGAGGTAAAACCAAAAGTGGTTAGTCCAAAGGATCTTTTTCGAGAAACAACCATGGGTTGACGAAGACAGGGCCCACACTGATGGTCCAGTGGAGGTGGGGACCGGTAGAAAAACCAGTAGAGCCGACCTCCCCGATAATATCCCCTTTTTCAACCAAAGTGCCTTTTTCTACCAAGAGCCGGTCGAGGTGAGAATAGGCGCTGTAAAGGTTCAGCCCGTGGTCAATAATGACGGTTTTGCCTACCACATTTAGGGACTTAGACAGGGTAACCAGCCCCCTGTTGGTCGCTTTAATGGGGGTTCCTGTGGGGGCTGCTATATCAATGCCGGAATGCCTACCTGATTCCACATTGTTGATATAGCGGATAACCCCAAATTCGGTAGAGATTCTTCCTTCTACAGGCATTAAAAAGGCGCCTTGCCACAGAGGTATTGCTGCTGTTGCTGACTTAGCCCTGGCAATATGGACGCGGTCTTCTTGCCAGAGCTTGTCACTGCGCTGGACTTGTTGTGCTTGGGTAACTCGTAGGAACTGGGTTGGGAATTTTTTTGCAGTTACTTGGATATTCTCCCGTGCATCCAGGAGCGTTTCACCGTTCCTGGATAGTTTAACTTGAACATAATACTCCCCGGGGACGGTGCGGTAGTTTACTCCCACAACAGCCATCTTGCCGGCGGGATAGTCAAAAAAGAGGGGGTTCTTTTCGGCAAAAGAGGTGTGAAACTCCAGGTCATCACCCTCAGCAGCATGATCAAGGTAGAGGATGAAAAAATCCCCTGGTGCAATAGTGGCGGTAGAAAGGCGTAAAACAGGCAGTACAGGGCTTTTGTCCAGAGATTTTGTTTTATCCGGTTGATCATTCTGGCTTGTTTGGACCTTGTTTTGATCTGGCGGTTCCTTGGGGACAGCAAAACATCCCGTCACAAGGGATAAAAGTGCAAGCAACAAGATAAGAAAAACAAACAGCGAAAGGCGGTGCGGTGGGTGCTGGCCTTTACGCAAAAATCATCTTCCTTTCTAGCCAGTATAACTTTATTATAATATGCAATTCCGGCCCGTAAAATTAAGTCATGGTAATAATTGCAAGAATGAGCAAAATTTATTCACGTCGCATTTACAGCGCCAGGCACTCCTGCACTGCAGGATCCCATCACCAAGCCGGGTGCTGCCCCGTTTCAGTTGCTTGCCTGCTAACCTGGTAGAAAGTAACCGGAAACTTTTAATTAATAATAAAAAGAAGCCCTCCAAGGGAAGAAAAACCCTCAGAGGACTTTAATGATTTTATGAGGCCCTAAATCAGGGCTTCCTTGGTTCCGGCAATTAGTCCTTTCATTGCCCCGGCGATGACTGTGGTGGCCATGATAGGCATGAAGCGGGCGCCAAGGGCAGCAAACTTATGGAATTCTTCTTTGCTGGTGATCAGAACCCCCGGAGTGATGCCTGCCGCGGCAATCCGTTTCAGGCAATCGGCAATAGTAGCCTGTACCTCCGGGTGGCCTGGGTTGCCGGGATAACCCATGGATACCGAGAGGTCCGACGGGCCAACAAATAAGACGTCAATGCCTTTCACTGTTAATATGGCATCCAAGTTTTTTACGGATTCAACAGTCTCAATATGGGTGATTACAACAGTATGCTCATTGGAAGCATGAATATGTCCCGGCCCCCCGAAAAATCCATATCCTCCTGCCCGAGTAGAGTAGGCCACGCCCCGGTTGCCCGCCGGTGGAAATTTGACGGCATCTACTACTAATCTGGCCTGTTCTGCCGTGTTGACCTGGGGTACCTGGACACCGGAGGCGCCGACATCAAGGGTTCTCAGAATTTCCTGCGGGTTGGCACCGGAAACCCGCACCAGGGGGACAATCCCGGCGCAGCGGGCCGCCCGGATCATGTGCTCTGTTGTTTCAATTCCACCTGGGCCGTGTTCATTATCAATGATTACGAAGTCAAAATTGGCGTGCCCCGCCATTTCTACCAGGGCAGGGCTGGTAATGCCGGTAAAGAAACCAATCAGGGGGCGGTTCTCCCGGAGGTACCCGCGGAAGCGGGCGTCAAATACTGTCAACTCTTTCATCTCCAATCTACGATGTTTGCTTTGTGCTAGACCAGTTCTACAATTAGTTCTTTTTTCCTGCTTTAATTCTCTCCGCAGAACTCCAGAATGGAATTTGCCACAATTTCCGCGGCTGAAATAACACTGGGGAAATCAACATATTCTGCCGAGGCATGCAGCCCCTCCCCTTTTGGGCCAAAGATAACCGTGGGAATCCCGGCTCCAGCCAAAATGGCAGAGTCCATCCACCCGCTGAAGCCAATTAGGTAGAGGTATAATTGGAGTTTTTAGCAAAGAGAGCAATTCCGGAACAAATAGGGTTAAAGGTCTAAAACCTGCTTAAACGACTTGAGACCGCGCCTTTTTAAAATTGCTCCCTTAGACTTTCTTTGTTAAAGTAAATTCGTAAAGAACAATAGGTGTATAGGAGATTTGCCACATGCTGCCTGTAGTAGTATTAATTTTGGTTTTGGCCGTTACCATTTATCTCACCCAAAAAGGGTACCAGCTATACTGGGGGCTCCTTGGTGGCTCGGTTCTGTTAAGTATAGCAAATGGCAACGGGCTAATCAGCACAGCTCAGATCTTTGGTAAGGCCCTGGCTGCTCCCAAGACCCTGGAGTTAGTCATTGCTGTAACTATAGTATCCATAATGACCTCGGTGATGTCGTCGAGCAACCTCTTAGAGCGGATGGTCGCAAGGCTTTCAGATTTTTTCAATAATCCTAAGCTAACCCTGATGGGCATCCCGGCTCTGGTGGGAGGCATTCCGGTAACCGGAGGGGCTATTATGTCTGCTCCGTTGGTGGGCCAGATCGGTGCATCCCTGGCCTTAAGCAATGCCCGCATGGCGGCAGTCAACATAATTTTCCGCCATGTCAGCATTTGGGTGCTGCCGTTTCGCCCAAACTACCTCTTGGCTGCCAGTTTGTCAGCTATACCCCTGTTTGACCTGGTCAAGGCCCAGGCCTCATTTACAGTCTTAGGCTTTTTGGTGGGGTACTGGTTTTTGCTGCGGGAAGCACAGGCTAAAGAGGAGCAGCAAGGGCAAAAAGCTAATCGTCTGCTGGCAGGACGGGATTTTCTAATCTACTCTTCACCCCTCAGTATTATTTTAGTAGTGAGCGCTTTTGGCCTTAGGCTTGATTTGTCTTTGTTTCTCGGGTTAATCCTCTGCATGTTCTTTGCATGGGGTCATCCTAACTTTAAATTTCAATCAGTGATCAAGGGGATTAGGCCGGACCTTATTATGACCATGGTCTCTATAATTGTCTTTGCGAAAGCGGTCCATAGTATTGAAGTCTTGCCGAACCTTTTAAACAGTGTTGTTTCCTATGGTATTCCTTTCAACCTGCTGGTCTTTCTTGTCCCTTTGGTTGTCGGCTATCTCACGGCTGATATTACCACTTGTGTTGCCTTGGTCTTCCCTTTACTTTTACCCCTGGTGCCTGTCGAAACCAAGCTTTATTATGTCGTGGCTTTCTATGCAACGGGCATGATTTCTTACATGATTTCACCTTTGCATATGTGCCAGGTGTTAACCAACGACCACTTTGGGATTAATCTGTTTCAAATTTACCGGGAATACTGGGCCGTTCAGTTGGCCTTATTGGCCGGGATTATTACCTTCTTCTTTTTAGGTATTTATTGGCTTGGCTAGGCCATTTTTATCACAGATGGCTACCCGCTCTTAAGCCTACGCTTCTTTAAAGCGGCGGGAAATGCTCGGCAAAGGAAAAATATTAAAATCAATGAAGCCGAGTATATTTTGGCCGGTTCTCTCATTCTGACTCCTGACTCCTGTGTAGTTACGTTTTATCATTCCATGTTTTTAGAAGCAGCTCCTTGGCCTTTTTAGGGAGCCTGCGAATCTCTTTCTCCTTTCTCAAAGCATCTCCCCGGCTAGCCGTCTTTTCGGCGTAGACCAGTGTTACAGGGCGCCGCCCTCTGGTGAAAATAGCTCCTTTGCCGGCATTATGAAGGGCAACCCGGCGGGACAGGTCGATGGTCTGGCCAGTGTACATGGAGCCGTCAGAACACTTTAGTATGTAGACCCAAAACACAGGGGTATCACTCATTTATTACATCCCCCAAAATTAATCTCCACAGCAAAAAATGCAGGGATTCCAGCCTGGCGGTTCGAATTTTTTGATTATCAGCCAGGGTCTCTTGTTAAAGGCATCATTTCTATTTGTTGATGTTCGCCGTAATGCTGCCGGTTCCTGCATATACAGGTTTTAAGGAGTGAGGGTTGTTGTCCACTGGAAAGATCTTCGATATCATGCGCTATTCTATCCATGATGGGCCAGGAATCAGAACAACGGTTTTTCTTAAAGGCTGCCCTCTTAACTGCTGGTGGTGCCACAACCCGGAAGGCAAGTCCCCGCAGGAGGAAATCATGTTCTGGCCCGACCGCTGTATCGGGTGTGACGAATGTCTGCAGGTCTGCTCCTCTGGGGCTATTAGTTCGCGGGAACTGGATAGCAAATGTACCCTTTGCGGAAATTGTATCCCTGTATGTCATGCAGGGGCCCGGGAGCTGGTTGGTCGGCAGGTGGCTGTGAGCGATTTAATGCGGGAGATAGAAAAAGATATCGTTTTTTATGACCAATCCGGCGGCGGTGTAACTTTTTCCGGGGGAGAGCCTTTGATGCAGGCAGATTTCCTGCTGGCTATGCTGAAAAAGTGCGGGGAAAAGGAGATTCATGCGGCAGTTGATACAACAGGTTATGCAACGGCGGAAACAGTGCGCAAAATCAGCCCGTATACTGATTTATTTCTTTATGACTTGAAACTAATAAATGATGAGGATCATCGAAAGTTCACCGGAGTGTCCAATAAACCTATTCTGGAAAACCTGCTTTTTCTTGCTTCCATCAACCATAACATAAACGTCCGGATACCTATCATACCCGGCATAAACAACAGCGAAGAAAATATTTCTGCCATAGGGGAATTTATTTCCTCTTTAAAGGTTGTCAAAGAGATAAATATTTTACCCTACCATAAAACCGGGGCAGAGAAATACTCCAGGCTAAAAAAAGTTTACCTGTTGCCAGAATTAGATCCCCCTGCTGCCGGCGAAATTGAGGTAATTGCTGCCAGGTTAAAGGCCTATGGCTTAAAAATAAAGGTGGGGGGTTAGGTAAGATGAACGATCGGGTAGCCAGACTGCGGAAAGAGAGTTTAGAGGCCATTCCCTCAATATCCACGGAAAGGGCTGAGTTGATTACTGAGTTTTATCAAAAAGCAGGAACTGTTTCGGCTCCGATGCGCAGGGCTTTGGCTTTTAAACACTTGATGGAAAACAAAACCATCTGCATTAACGAGGGAGAATTGATTGTAGGCGAGCGAGGGCCAGCGCCAAAGGCGACACCAACCTATCCGGAACTGTGTTGTCACAGTCTTCAAGACCTGGATATTCTAAATTCAAGGGAAAAAATACCCTTTGCGGTCAGCCCGGAGGCGAGGGCCGTCTATGAAGAAAAGATAATTCCCTTCTGGCAGGGCAAGTCTATGCGAGACCTTATTTTTGCCGAAATGGCGCCGGAGTGGAAGGCAGCTTATAAAAGCGGTATTTTTACCGAATTTATGGAACAAAGGGCTCCAGGGCACACGGTTTTAGACGACAAAATATATCAGAAGGGCTTTCTTGACTTTAAAGAAGATATAAAAAAGAGCATGGAAAGCCTGGATTTTTTGAATGATTCCGATGCCTACAATAAAATGGAAGAATTGAAGGCCATGGACATCTGCGCTGATGCCATTATCCGCTTTGCCGAGCGTCACGGGGAAAAAGCCCAGGAACTGGCTCAAGCTGAACAGGATCCCATCCGGAAAGGAGAATTGGAAAAGATAGCGGAAATCTGCCTGCGGGTTCCGGCCCACCCACCGCAGACTTTCTGGGAGGCTTTGCAAGCCTACTGGTTTGTTCACCTTGGCGTGATCACTGAGCTCAACACCTGGGATGCCTTTAATCCGGGCAGGCTTGATCAGCACCTGTATCCCTTTTATAAAAAGGGCCTGGCCGACGGCACCCTGACCCATGAGTCAGCCGAAGAACTGCTGCAGTGCTTTTGGGTTAAGTTTAATAACCAGCCGGCCCCGCCAAAAGTAGGCGTAACAGCAGAAGAAAGCGGAACTTATACCGATTTTGCCAATATTAACACCGGGGGCTTAAGGGCGGACGGATCAGACGGCGTTAATGATGTTACCTATTTAGTCTTGGATGTAATCGATGAAATGGTATTACTGCAGCCCAGCTCCAATATCCAGCTAAGCAAAAAAAACCCTGACCGGTTCTTGAAGCGGGCCTGCAAGATTATTCGCAAGGGATGGGGCCAGCCGTCCATCTTTAATGCCGATACAGTGGTAGAGGAACTCCTCCGCCAGGGTAAATCCATTGAAGACGCCCGCAACGGCGGGACCAGCGGTTGTGTGGAAACCGGAGCCTTCGGAAAGGAAAGCTATATCCTAACGGGTTATTTAAACCTGGTCAAAATCCTGGAAGTAACCCTGAATAACGGCCTCGATCCCAGAACCGGCGAAAAAATCGGCCTGGAGACAGGGGACCCTGTGGGTTTTTCTTCCTTTGCAGATCTCATGGCTGCCTTCCGGCGGCAGCTTAAGCATTTTGTGGATATAAAAATTAAGGGCAACAACATCATCGAAAGGATGTACGCTGCTTATATGCCGGCGCCTTTCCTTTCAATTATTATTGACGATTGTATTGCCAAGGGGAAAGACTACAACGACGGCGGAGCCCGCTACAACACTAACTATATTCAAGGGGTGGGCCTAGGCAGCCTGACTGATGCCGTTTCTGCCATCAAGTTCCACGTTTTTGATGAGCATAACTTGACTATGGCGGAGCTGCTGGCAGCCCTTAGGGACAACTTTTCGGGCCATGAGAAAACCCGGCGGCTGCTGTTAAACAAAACACCCAAGTTTGGCAACGATGATGATTATGCGGATGATGTCATGATGGATCTGTTTAACGCTTTTCATGATGAGGTCAGCGGGAGAAAAAACACCAAAGGCGGAAGGTATTACATTAACCTCCTGCCTACTACCTGCCACGTTTATTTCGGCTCTGTCACCGGCGCAACTCCTGACGGCAGAAAAGCCTGGCAGCCCCTTTCGGAAGGGATTTCTCCCGTCCAGGGTGCTGACCGTCACGGGCCAACGGCGGTTATTAAGTCTGCGGCCAAAATGGACCATGCCCGGACTGGCGGCACCCTCTTAAATCAGAAGTTCACTCCCCAAGTTCTGGAAGGGGAGGAGGGTATCGACAACCTGGCCCACCTGGTGCGCTCATACTTTAAATTGGGCGGCCACCATATCCAGTTTAACGTAGTCGATGCGGCAACCTTAAAGGCGGCCCAGTCCAATCCTGAGCAATACCGGGATTTGATTGTCCGGGTGGCCGGCTACAGCGATTACTTCTGCGACCTGAGCAAGGCTTTGCAGGATGAAATCATCGCCAGGACAGAGCACAAGTCTTTTTAATAACACATAGGACATTATGCTCAGATAAACTGGTAGTCCTGGAAATGCGGAAAAGCTTAATTTCAATGCGGTTTTCGGAAACTGCCTTAAGCCCCTGGGCACCTCGGGACTCCGGTTAAATAGGGCTCTAGCTTTGTTCTATGGGCATAATAATCCTTTCCTTGCCCTAAGAAACTGTCTGAAATCAGACACACATTTGTCTGTTATCCGACAGTTTCTTCCGTTTCATGAAACTTTGGAGGCCTTTTTAGCAGGTGCTCGCGACAAAACACTGGGATTGCAGTGCTTGGCATGAATATTGCGTAGAATGCTTTGTTGTCCAATGTAAATGTCGGAGTTTAGGAGGGGATTGAGCCAATGCATTTATTAAAAAAATGGGGGATATGGGTTCTGGTTGTAGTAATAATCACAGCATCTGCTTGGTATGGCTGGCAGAAATACTCGGTTCGCCGGGCCAGCGCCAATCAGGGGTCTCAAATGATGACAGTTAAGGTGGAGCGGGGGAACCTGCAGGTTAGGGTTACCGGCACCGGAGCGGTGCAGGCGGCCAATCAGGAAGAGATCCGGACCAGAATGAGCGGCACTATTAACAGAATGGCTATGAAAGACGGCCAACAGGTGCAGGCGGGGCAGGTATTGGCAGAGCTAGATGTTCAGGACTTGAGCCTGCAGATTGATAAGGCCAGGTTGGACATTACCATCCAAGAACGGGAACTGGCCAAACTGCGGCAGGAAAAGACTGTTGACACGGTTACTGCCCCCGGGTCAGGGGATATAGCCTGGAAGGTTAAAGCCGGTGATCGAGTGCAAGAGGGAGCCATTATCGCTACTCTGCAGGACAAGTCCCGGATGGAAATCGTGGGCCGGTTTAATTCCGCTCAAGTAGAGCACATCAAGGCTGGGCAGACAGCTGAGGTATTCCTGCCGGAATTCCTTTCTACTCTGTCAGCCAAAGTGGTTGAGGTTAACGCCTCTCCGAGGGCAGGGACCGGCGGCTCCATCCTGTATGATGTCCGGGCAGAGATAAAGAACCCAGGTGGGTTAACGTCTGGAATGAAAGCCAGGTTAAGTGTGGTTACCGGGAATGGGACCTTGGGGGCGGTGGAGGATAGTGTCCTTAGCCTGCCCGAGCCAGTGGATTTGCGAGCGCCCATAACCGGCAAAATACAAGCTATTAGGGTAGAAAACGGCAGGACAGTGGCTTTAGGCCAATCCCTGGCAGAAATTTCCGACTCAGATCGGGCGGATAAACTTGTGGATCAGATTGCAACCGCTGAATTGCGCCTGCAGCAGGCCCGTCTTGATCTGGAGGATAAGGAACGGCAGCAAAGGGAACGGAACCAGAACCGCCTGGTGTTGGCTCCCATTGACGGCACCGTTGTTCTGCCCGCTAAACCGGTAGGTGTGGGAGACAGCGTTAACCAGGGAACTGTGTTCGGTAGGATTGTGGATTACTCTCAAATGCAGGTGGTCATCCCGGTGGATGAACTGGATGTGGCCAAGGTGCGACCTGGCCAGCGGGTACGCCTGACTGCTGCTGCCCTCCCTGGGAAAAATATCAGCGGTGAGGTGCTGACGATTGCTGCCCAGGGGACTAGTCAAAGCGGTGTAGCTACCTTTGATGTGACTATCAAGATTGAACCAACTCAAGAATTAAAGGTGGGAATGACGGTAAATGCGGAAATCGTTGTGGAGCAACGGCAAAATGTTTTGCTGGTTCCTATTGAAGCCGTGAATGAACAAAGAGGGCGCAGCATGGTGATGGTACCGGGAGAACCCGGAGAAGACGGAAAGCCAGGAAGCCCCAGGCCGGTGCAGGTCAGAACAGGGGCCTATGACGCGACCAGAATCGAAATTCTGGAGGGATTGCAGGAGGGGCAGCAGGTTCTCATCCAGGCTGCCCAGAGCAGGGCAGGCAACATACCTGTTATTCGTGTGCCGGGAATGGGTACCCCTGCCCCTGGGGGCGGCAACTTTAACCCACAATCCCGTCCTGCCCAGCAAAGGGGTGGGGGCCAGTGATGATCAGGATCGAGGGCTTAAAAAAGGTCTACCGTATGGATGGGGTAATAGTCGAGGCCTTACGGGGGGTTGACCTCACAGTTGAGGCTGGGGAGTTTATGGCTATAGTGGGGCCATCGGGCTCGGGCAAGTCAACTTTAATGAATCTAATCGGGTGTTTGGATGTGCCAACTGCCGGAAAATACTGGCTCAACGGGCACGAGGTCAGCCGGTTGTCCCCCAACCAGCTGGCTGAGGTGCGCAACCGGCAGATCGGGTTCGTATTCCAAAGCTTTAATCTCCTTCCCAGGGTAACCGCTCTGGAAAACGTTGAGCGCCCCCTGGTTTACCGGGGAATGGGCGGGAAGGAGCGCCGGGAGCGAGCAATCCGGGCCCTTACCCAGGTTGGCTTAGCGGACCGCCTGCATCACCGGCCGACCCAGCTTTCCGGCGGCCAGCAGCAGCGGGTGGCAATTGCCCGGGCCCTGGTGGGGGATCCGGCCCTGATTCTGGCTGATGAGCCAACCGGCAACCTGGACAGCAAATCCGGTCAGGATGTGATGCGTCTCCTCAAAGAACTCCATGCCCAGGGCAGGACCATCATGGTAATTACCCATGACCCGGAGGTTGCCCGTCACACCCAGCGCCAGGTGCGGATTCATGACGGGCAGATTTTGCGGGAAGAGGAGGGAGTGGCTTCATGAACCTGATTCAAGGTGTCCGCTTGGCTTTCGGGGCAATTTGGTCAAATAAGCTTCGTTCTTTTCTGACCATGCTGGGCGTAATCATTGGCGTTTTTGCCGTTGTTGGCCTGGTTTCCCTTGGACAGGGCACAACCAAAAAGGTTACAGATCAGGTGAAGGAGATGGGTTCTAACCTGATCACAATAAACATCACAGGGCGGGGGCCTTTAAGCAGCCTGACCTATGAAGAGGCTCTGGAACTGGCTTCCAGGCCGGGGGTCCAAGCGGTTGTTCCCATGGTTAGCGGGCGTGCCACCGTAAAGTTCGGCACCACCAGCGAGGAGACTTCCGTTGAGGGCTCCACCCCCGATTACCCGTCTGTCCGCAACCATTCTATCGGGCAGGGCCGGTATCTCTCTTCAACTGATATTCAAAACCGGCAGAAGGTGGCGGTGCTGGGGGCAGAGGTTGTAGATAAGCTCTTTTCTGGGGTTAATCCCTTGGGGAGGGAGATCTGGATCAATGGCGCTTCTTTTACCGTAATTGGCGTATTGAATAAAAAAGGAACCAGCATGGGCGGGTCCAACGACGACAAGGTGATGATCCCTATTAGCACTGCCCAGCGGCTGTTGCGTAACGCAGGCATCCGCACGATATATGTCCAAGCTGAATCGCCAGAGTCTGTCCAGTGGGCAGTTGCCTCCCTGGAGGCAAGCCTGACCCGCCGCTTCCGGGATGCCAACGCTTTTCGCATATTCAACCAAGCTGATATACTGGATACCATGAGCCAGGTTACGGGCACCCTAACCATGATGCTGGCTGGAATTGCGGGGATTTCCCTGCTGGTGGGAGGTATTGGGATCATGAATATCATGCTGGTCTCGGTTACGGAGCGGACGCGGGAAATCGGTGTGTGCAAGGCTTTGGGGGCTAAAAAGAGGGACATTTTAATGCAGTTTTTGGTGGAATCGGCAGTCATCAGCAGCATAGGCGGGGTGATTGGCCTTGCCTTGGGCTATGGCCTGATCAGGACTATCAGCAAGCTGGCCGGGCTTCCTGCTGTTTTTTCTCCCCAGGTAGTGGGGGTTGCTGTGGTTTTCTCGCTATTTGTAGGCATTTTCTTTGGCATGTACCCGGCCAACAAAGCGGCGAACCTGAACCCAATTGAAGCATTGAGGTCCGAGTAAGATGGCCAGGAGTATCCTGTTTCAGCTGGTGGCCATTGGGGTGATCTCATTGATTTTTCCCCTTGGCTTTGCGATTTATGGCCTATACGCGGGTGCCGGCGTGGAAAGGCTGGCTGTGGAGGAGCGGGGGAGGCGTTTACAGGCCGTATTAGGGCTGGTTGAAAGCGGTTTAAGTGAAATTCCCAAGGAGGAAACCGGTGAGGTATTAGATGAACGGGTAAAAGGAATCTTGAAAAAGAGTCTATCTAATTATTCAGGTGTCAGGGCAGGGGTTCTCCTTCTTCCTTCCCGCAGGGTAATCCTGGCAGGAGACCTGGACCGTTTTGACCACCGGCCAGAACCGTGGCCGCGGGAAGATGGAGATTTCATCCTGGAACGAAACCCGGTAGTCCTGCAAGCCTTAATGACCGGAGAACGAGCTTCGGGACTGGTAGCTTTCTTTAAAGGAGAAAGATTGGTTCATGCAGTGCCGGTTTCCATAGCCAATGAAAAGGCAGTGGCCTGGACGGAAGAAATGCTGCAGCCGGCTTTTGTCCATAACCGGGTTATGCGACAATGGGGTTTTATTTTATCTCTGCTCGGCCTGTCTGTTGCTTTTGCCAGCGCCCTCTACCTTTCCGGCAGGCTGGCCAGGGGTGTTAACCGGATCCAAAAGGGATTGGCATCCTTAAAGCATGACCTGAATTATCGTTTGCCCCCCATGTCGGGAGAACTGGGGCAGATTGCAGCGGCAATCAACCAGCTCGCCCGGGGGTTATTGGAAAGAGACCGGCTGGAACAACAATTGCAGCGCTCTACCCGCCTGGCTGCATTGGGGCACCTGACGGCCGGCGTAGCCCATGAGATGAGGAACCCTTTAGGCATTATCCGCGGCACCGCTCAGCTAATGTCGCAAGAATACAGCCACATACCAGGGTTGGCCCAGGACGTGGGAGTAATCCTGGAACAAGTAGACCGGCAAAACCGGGTGATCCGGGAGTTGCTGGATTTTGCCAGGCCTTCCCCTCCCCAGGTGCAGACACTTGATCTTAATGCTGTGCTGGAATCCGTACTGTTATTTAGCAGGAAATTCTTGCAGCAGAAGCAGGTTGAACTGATTACAAGACTTGACTATGGAATCCCGCCAGTTCAGGCTGACGGTGAAAGAATCAAACAGGTTTTTCTCAACCTGTTATTGAATGCTGCAGAGGCCATGCCCGGGGGCGGTAGGATTACCATTGAAACTAGCGGAAGTCCTGGAAGAGTAGTTGTCAGTTTTCGGGATACAGGACCGGGAATCAGTCCTGCTGATCTGCCCCACCTTTTTGACCCATTTTTCACTACAAAAAACGAAGGTACCGGATTGGGTTTGGCTATTTCACACCAAATTGTTACTTTGCATGGCGGGACAATCGAGGTTGAGCAGGGTAACCCCGGAGCAGTCTTTAGAGTAATCTTGCCTGCATTTGAAGAAGGGAGGAGCGGTGGTGGAACCCTTGATCCTGGCAATTGACGATGAAGAGCATATGCGAAATTTGCTGGAACGGGCCTTGCGGCCTCAGGCAAGGGTTATTTCTGCCGCTACCGGCCAGGAAGGGCTACACCTGGTTGAGAGGGAAGAACCTGCCCTGGTCCTGCTGGATATGCGGCTGCCTGATATGAATGGGATAGAAGTCTTAAAAATAATCAAAGAAAAGTCGCCCCGAATCCAGGTGATCATGATCACTGCCTATGGCTCCATCGATACCGCTATTGAGGCCATCAAAGCCGGAGCGGCAGACTACCTAACCAAGCCTTTTGATATTGAAGAACTGCGCCTGGTCGTTGGACGGAACTTGCAGCTAAATGCCTTGGTTAAACAGGTGGAAATATTGCGAGAGGAAGTCCAATCAAGGCACCCGGACGAAATAGTAGGGGAGAGTGAGCCCACCAGGATATTGCGCCGAACCATCGAACAGATTGCCGGTACCCAAGCTACAGTCCTGCTGACGGGGGAAAGCGGCACCGGCAAAGAAGTTGTGGCCAGGGCCATCCACCGTAGCAGCCAGCGCAGGGATAAACCGCTGGTGGTAGTAAACTGTGCTGCCTTGCCCGAGCACCTGTTGGAAAGCGAATTGTTTGGTCATGAAAAAGGAGCTTTTACCGGCGCGGTGGCCAGGAAGCCGGGCAGGTTTGAACTGGCGGATGGGGGAACTATTTTCCTGGACGAGATTGGGGAAATGGCTCCCTTAATGCAGGCCAAGCTGTTACGGGTACTGCAGGATCGTTCCTTTGAAAGAGTTGGAGGAACAAAGACCATAAGAGTTGATGTGAGGGTAATCGCAGCTACAAACAGGAACTTGCCTGAGGCGATCCGTTCCGGATCTTTCAGAGAAGACCTATACTATCGTCTGAATGTGGTTCACCTGCACCTGGTCCCCCTTAGAGAAAGGAAGGAAGACATTCCTGCCCTTGCTCAATTCTTTTTAACCAAATTCGACGTCAGAAAAAAAATCAGGGAAATATCTACTGGGGCCATGAAAATGATGCAAGCACATCAATGGCCAGGCAATGTGAGAGAGCTGGAAAACGCCATTGAGCGTTCGCTGATTGTGGCTCCAGGTGAAGTGATCCTGCCTGAACACCTGCCTTTTGCAGCCGCCAGACCTGCAGGGAATGCATTAGAAAAGGACGACTATATTATCCGGTTTCCGCCAGAAGGAATTTCTCTGGATGAAGTAGAGCGAGGGCTGATCCTGGAGGCTCTCCGCCGAACTAACGGAAACAGGACAGTTGCGGCCAAATTGCTGGGCATCACCCGCTCTGCCCTGTTGTACCGCCTGGAAAAGCACGGATTGCCCTGAGGATCAGTAGATTAAACAAGTCTTCGTCTAAGAATCTTGCAAGAAATTTGCAAGATTTTTTTATCTTTTAAGAAATTTAAAATAATAATTAATAATGGAACTATAACTTTTATTAATTGACACCTCCCCATCCCGTGAAATTTATGGTAAAATCAAATTAACTCATGTGAATATATTTACAAAAAGGCTATCGGGGGTGGTTCCTAAATAACCAGGCTAAATTCTACAGTGGCTTAAGGGCACCAGAACAGGGGAGTTAAACAAGGGGAGGTAAGGAAATGGGTGAGAGTGAAAAGGCCCGGAGTATGTTGGGAAAAGAACTGCAGGAAAAAGTGGTTGATGGCTGTGAATGCATTGAATCAGGAGGGAACACCGGCTTTTTAAAGAGGCCCACAACCAGACGGCGTTTTTTGAAACTGGGAGCTACTACTGTGGCGGGACTTGCCAGCATGTCCATGATAAGCGCCTTTATGGCTAACCCGGCTAATGCCGGTAAGGTTCCGGTAATCGTTAATTCTAAAGGAGTATTGTTGGCTGATCCGGCCCGCTGTGCTGCTTGTCGGCGCTGTGAGCTGGCCTGCACTGAATTTAATAACGGTAAGTCTCACCCGGTGATTGCCAGGGTCAAGGTTTACCGTAATTTAAATTTCGGTCCCCAGGGCGGGCAGTACGGCTTTTATAATAGTCAGGGCGGCAAGTTTGGCAATTTGCGGGTAATCCAGGATACCTGTAAGCAGTGCCCCCATCCGGTTCCCTGTGCTGATGTTTGTCCACGGGGAGCCATTGAGGCATCCCCAACAACAGGCGCCCGGGTGGTCAATCCGGAAAAGTGTGTTGGCTGCAAGATTTGTATGGCAGCTTGCCCGTGGGACATGATTTCCTATGACCCCGATACCAAGAAGGCGACCAAGTGTTTCCTCTGCAACGGCAAGCCGGAGTGCGTGGCGGCCTGCCCAACCGGCGCTATCAAGTATATTAAGTGGCGTGACCTGACCAAGCAAACCCCGCCCCGGGCGGCTGTGTACCGGCAAGCCCCTGATGCCAGCTGTGCTACATGTCATTAATCCATATTTTTTAGGAATTTTTTACCGTTGTGTGACAATATCGGTTGTTAAGGTTTAGAGAATGGGAGGAGTGAAGGATGTCAGTATATGGTTGGTCTGGAAAGATTCTGCGGGTAGACTTAAGCACCGGCAGGATTTGGACAGAAAATACCCTGGAAAAGTATAAGGACTATTTAGGAGCTACAGGTATTGGCTACAAGGTCATGTGGGATGAGGTTCCTGTTGGGGTAAAAGCCTTTGATCCTGAAAACCGGATTATCTTTGGCGGTGGCCCATTAATTGGTTCTGGTTCCCCCTGCGGCGGCCGGGTAGCTATTACCTCCCTGTTTCCCACCAGTTACCCGGTGGAACTCATCGGCAGCGGCCACATGGGCGGGCACTGGGGGGCAGAATTAAAGTTTGCGGGCTGGGACGCCGTTATCATTCAGGGCAAGGCTGCCAACCCGGTTTGGTTATCCATTATGGATGACAAAGTAGAGATAAGGGATGCCCGTCAACTCTGGGGCAGCGGCATTTACCGGGCGACTGCCGAGATCTGTGCTGAAATGGGAGCCGAAGCCCAGGTAGCAGCCATTGGTCAAGCCGGCGAAAATCTGGTCCGGATGGCTTGTGTAATGACAGGTAATTCCCATTCTGCTGGTGGCATCGGTGGTGTAATGGGTTCCAAGAATTTAAAGGCCATCGGCGTCCGCGGTACCGGTAGTGTAAAAATAAAGGCCGATAAAAAGGAATGGAAGGAACTGGTAAACTATGTCCTGTCTCTGGCTGGCTCCAATAACCAGTGGGTAGTGCCCAGCACCCCGCAGCCGTGGGCGGAGTTTCACGCCTCCAACAGCCGCTGGACTGCCCGCAAAGGCCTCTTCTGGGGCGCAGCCAACCCCCCGGTAGAGACCGGCACCTGCGATCCTCGTGACATGAACAGCATCGGCTACCGCTGCCAAAAGGCTGTATTTGACCTGGGTCCCATTGCTGAACAGTTCACTGTCCGGATGGATGGCTGTCATTCCTGTCCTATCCGCTGCCATATGCAGATTTCTGTGCCCACTGCCGAGAAATATGGGGTATCCCGGTATGCGGCCAATACCTGTATCGGCTGGTGGGGCCGTGGCGTAATCAAGACTTATCCCGACGGCGCGAGGGGGATGACTGCTCTTGAAGGGGCGGTTGTCGGTAAACACATGACTGATGACTATGGTGTGTGGTGCAATTATGGCCAGATCAACCGGGACTTCCAGTATGCCTATGAAAAGGGTATTTTGAAAAAGGTGCTTAGTGAAAAGGAATACAAAAGCATTCCCTTTGATCTTTATGAAAAAGGTAGCCCCGAATTCATCAAGGACTTTGTACGTAGGATTGCCTTCAGAGAAGGGGAATTTGGGTATGCCCTGGGCGAAGGATCTGCCCGCGTAGCGGAGAGGTGGGGCTTTGAGGAAGATTATTACGGTTACTCCTATAACATCTGGAACCGGAAGCTCGGTTATCCCAAGCACCACTCCACCGAAAACGGCGGGCAGGTGGGTGCATTAATCAATTCCCAGTACAACCGGGATGCCCAGTGCCATTCCCATGTTAATTTCTATGCTTGCGGCCTGCCGCTTGAGATTCAAAAGCGCTTGGCAGCCGATGTGTTTGGCTCCGGCGATGCCATTGATGCTTACCGGAACTATACCCCGATGAATGTTTACAAGGCCAAGTTTGCCAAGTGGTCTCTGATCAGGAAAGAGCTTCATGACAGCTTGCCCTTATGCAACTGGATGTTCCCCTGGATTGTTTCTCCTTTGAAGGAAAGAGGATATAAGGGAGATACTACCATTGAGGCTAAGTTGTACTCTGCAGTAACCGGTGATAAGAAGAGCGAGGCTGAACTGGATCTGGTTGCCGAAAGAATTTTCAACCTGCACCGGGCCTTGACCATTCGTGGTATGGGCACTAAAGACATGCGCAAAGAGCACGATCTGGTGCCTGACTGGGCCTATGACTACCCGAAGGATGCTAAACCCTTTACCGCTGGCCATGACAAGATGGACCGGGAAGATATGCAAAAAGCCTTTGATATGTTCTATAAAGAATGCGGTTGGGATGTAGCCACCGGCGCCCCCACCAAGGAAACATATCAGAAGCTGGGCCTGGGTTTTGTTGCCGACGAGCTGGGTAAATTGGGCCTGCTGCCCTAGTGTTGTCCTAGGCTGAAGTATCCTAGTGTATTGAATAAAGGAGGCCGGCATCATGTCTGGTGAAGTAATAGCTGTGGATCATAAGAGCTTGGCAACAAAAATAGCAGAACGGGTAAGAGAGGATTCCCGGTTGACGGGAAAGCTTACCTCCATGGAAGTATTTTACGAAAGGCCGTATAGCCTGAAACCAGAAGAAACGGAAGATGTCCTGCGGCTTCTTATTGAGGCAGAGGAGCACAAAGATATCAATATTCTTAGAGACACTGATGCCGGCAAAGTCTATTTCTACGCTTCACCTTATATATGTGAAGCCTACGCCAAAAATCTCCTGCTGGCCGAAAGAAACAACCCCTATGTGTTAATTGCGGAGACAGTGCGGGAGGAATCCCGGATGTATCCCCGCCCAACCTGTAGTATGTTGTTTCAACTGCCTCCCTATGAGCTAAACCTGGATGACTTGCCTTTTTTCCTGGAGGAAATCAGGAAGAGGGAAGACATGCAGGATATTAAGTGGTTTAAGGCGTCTACTGATGTTTTATACCTTTACTCAGAGCGTTATATGTCTCTGGAGCACGCCAAAGGTCTGGCTGAGTGGGTAGAGGTCGAGCAGTTCGAGAATCAGTAATAGCAGGAGATGCTAGATTTAAGGGGGACAACATGTTTGGATTAATGCCGACAATCGGTCCATGGGAGCTTGTGTTGATCCTTGCTGTAGTCTTGGTGATATTTGGTCCTGGTAAGCTTCCGGGAGTAGGAAAGGCTATTGGAAGTACAATTAAGGAGTTCAGGAAGGCAAGTGGTGAGAACCATCATGAGCCACCGGCCAGTCTGGTTTCAAAGGAGAACAGTAAAGGGGAAATTGACAATAAGGCTGGTTAATCTGTCATATTGCTAATAGGGGGGACAATCAAGTGAAATCGAGAATATTGCTGGTTGCTGCTCTAGTTCTGGTGCTTTGCTTATTCCTTGGAACATCGGCTACGGTGGCTTCCGTTAGCATGGGCACCGATTGCTTCAAGGCAGGGTGTCATGAACCTGGCAAACCGCCGACCGCGGAAAGTGTGGTTAAGCCCAAGGCACCTGTGCCGGCTCCTGCTCCTGCCCCGGTTCCCAAAGCTGAACCGGCTAAAACAGAGAAAAAGCCTGAGCCTGCCGCTCCGGTGAAAAAGCCGGCTCCTGCTCTGAAAGCCCCCGCCCAGGTAACCAAGCTTGTCAGCATTTCGGCTTTTGGTAAGACCCAGGAGTTCCAAGGGACGGTTGAAGGGAAAACTGTTTTGCTGCCGCTTAGGCAAGTGGCTGACCTGATGGGCGCAACCCTTGGCTGGGAACAGAAAACTGGCGTAGCCACTATTAAATACGGCAACCAAGCGGCTACCATTTCCACAAAGCAAGCGGTGGCTACTGTTAATGGGCAACTAATTAACGTTGAGGCCAAAGGGAAAAATGTTGGCGGGCGGGTATGGGCACCCCTAAGTTTTGTCATTAAGGTCTTTGGCCAGCCTGTATCGGGCGACCCGCAAAAGGATGTTATTTTCAAAGAAGGTTTTTAAGAGGTAGCTCCTAAACAAGCCACCCAGGCGTACTTTCTCAGTAAGAGTAAACCCCTGCCCAATCAGGCAGGGGTTTACTGCTGCTTTATATTGGAAACAGAAGGGCTACTTGAACACTGCGCCATTCATGGCGGAAGTCACCTGGTTGGCGTACCTCTCCAGGCAGCTGCCTTTTGGGATGTCTTTCTGGAAAGGCACAAAACCTTCCCTGCGGCGGGCCAGCTCTTCATCGCCGACCAGCACGTTTGCCTTGCCGTTGATAATGTCAATTTCCACGATGTCACCCTCTTGAATTAGGGCTAGAATCGCCGCACTGCTGCTGCAGGCAAAAGCTGCAAAACTGCGGGAAATTTTTTGGTTCTGTCAGGAGGCGACCTTTTGCATCCACCAGGGTTACCCCTAGCCCTACACTTAAGGCAAACTTTTCCGTAATAGCCTCGAGGCTAACCAGCTGAGTGATTTCCTCCAGATCGATATCGTCTATTGTTGAAGGCTCTCCCAGTGCAATGGGCAGAGTAGGGTAGACAATACTCATCATTCAAATTCAACTCCTGGACAGACGGCTTAAACGCGAAAAAATTTCTAGATAACTTTTTATTTATCCTGCCGGAAGGTTTTGCCGTCTGGTAAATAATCTGCCTGAGGAGGGGTGCGCGGAAGTTTATCACATATGGCTACCCGCTCTTAAGCCTACGCTTCTTTAAAGCGGCGGGAAATGCTCGGCAAAGGAAAAATATTAAAATCAATGAAGCCGAGCATGAAATTCGCTTTCAGGCCACGTTAAATTAATGTATACTCGGCAAGGGATAAAATTGCATTATCATAATGAAGCCGAGTATGAAATTCGCTTTGAGGCCACGGTAAATCAATGAATAATTAATGGCCTCGCTCATTATATAATTTGTGGCCTGGCTCATTAAAAGAACGGCTACGCCCCTGCATTAACTGGCCCCGCACGAGCGGGGGTCACAATCCCCCTCTGAAGCCAAGACCCAGGTGAACACCTTTTCCTTCTTTGCCGGAGAAGTTTTCCTTAAAAAGGACAACTCCTGCCTGTATATTTGTTCTAGGTTGTTGAAATCTTGTCTATCTCCATCAAGTCTCCAATTCTTGGTTAATAAAATTAGTGCATGGAGGAAATGAAAAAAACATAAAGGCTAACTTTGTTGCTTTTGATAGGCAGTCCGGGGTTTAAGTGGGGAGGATTTTTTTGTAAATGGGCGAATTTTTTTTGAACAGCGTTCGTTAAACCAGGGCCTGGTTTAAATCTATGGTAGAATAAGAAAGGGTGATAATACTTGTCTTTAAAAGGAAAAGTCGCGATTATTACGGGAGGTGCTACGGGGATCGGCAAGGCTACCGCCCTGAGCCTGGCAAAACAAGGAGTGACTGTTGTGATAAACTACTCCAGGTCAGGACGAGAAGCCGAAGATACCCTGAAAGAGGTTGAGGCAGCAGGGGGACAGGGAATGATCTGGCAGGCGGATGTTGCCGATGACGAAAAAATAAGAGAAATGGTTAAGGCAGTTGCTGAGAAGTATGGACGGCTGGACATTCTGGTAAATAGCGCGGGGACAACCAACTTTGTTCCGTTGGAGGATTTGGAAGGGTTGCTGGAGGAGTATTGGGACCGGGCAATGGCAGTCAATGTCAAGGGCGTGTTCTTCTGCTGCCGGGCAGCAGCCCCTTATTTAAAGGAAAGCAAGGGCTGTGTAATAAACGTAAGTTCAAGAGCAGGCTTTACCGGAGTAGGCAGTTCCATGGCTTATGCGGCATCCAAGGGAGCGGCAATTACTCTTACCAAATCCCTTGCCAGGGCCTTGGCTCCGGAGATAAGGGTAAATGCGGTAGCTCCCGGGATAGTGATGACTCGATGGGTTGAAGGGCGGGAAGATCATATTAAACGAGGGAGTAAGGATGTTCCCTTGGGGAGAGCCTGTGAACCGGAAGATGTGTCTGAGGTGATCATGAGTCTGATTACCAATGCGGGTATGATTACCGGCCAAACAATTGTAATTGATGGCGGAATGTACATGCGTTAGAAAAAAACGAAAAAGATTGACTAGCAGGGAGATGCTGCTATGCAAGCACATGAAAACCATATAGGTGGCGTTGCTTTGTCAGAAATCCTGCATACCTTTCATAACGGGATACTAATAGTTGATAATGCAGCAGCCATTCGGTTCGTTAACCGAATGGCTGCTACAATCCTTGGGCTAGATCCGGATAATGTGCTTGGGAAAGCCATCCAGGAAGTAATTCCAGATTCGGAGCTGCCCAAGGTGTTGTTAACGGGAGTAAGCAGGTTGGGCCAAAAGTATAGTTTGGGAAGCGTGACAATTATTGCCCATCATTCTCCCTTTTTCCTAAATGGAAAAATTGCTGGGGCAGTTTCCGAATTTCAGGAAATCACCGAGATGGAGAAAATGTTTATCCAGTTAAGGAATCTCCAAGAACTAAGCAGCCAGTTAGAGGCTATTCTGGAGTCGTCTTACGATGGTATTTACATTACCGGGTCTGACGGGGAAACCTTGCGGGTCAACAAGGCTTATGAAAGAATAACGGGGCTAAAGGTGAGCGATCTCGTTGGAAAAAACATGAAGGATTTAGAGTCCAAAGGAGTGATTACCAACTCAATTACTTTTAAAGTGGTAGAAACCAAGCAACCGGTAACGGCTATTCAAAAAACTGCCACGGGAAAGGAAATTTTTGTTACTGGCAGCCCCATCTTTGACCAACAGGGAAAAGTCGCAGCCGTTGTAACAAACGTAAGGGATATGTCCCAACTGAAGGCTCTTCAGGAGGATTTGCAGCAGTCAAAAAGACTGACCTTTCGTTACCATAACCAGCTTCTGCGCCTGCAAGCCAGGGATTCCGCTTTTGCTGAGGAAATGGTAGCAAGAAGCAAGAAGATGTTGGATGTCCTGGAATTAGCACAACGGGTGGCCATGTTTGATTCAACGATTTTAATTCTTGGCGAATCCGGTGTAGGTAAGGATTTAGTCGCGGAATTGATTTATCGCTCAAGTCCCAGGTCGACCAAAGGTTCCTTTATCCGTGTTAATTGCGGGGCTATCCCCTACAACCTGTTGGATTCTGAATTGTTCGGCTATGAGGAAGGCGCTTTTACTGGCGCTCGCAGGGGCGGCAAACCCGGGCTGTTTGAACTGGCCGACCAGGGGGTCTTGTTCCTGGATGAAATCGGCGAATTGCCCCTTGATTTGCAGGTGAAGTTACTTAGAGTAATCCAGACCAGAGAGTTTAATAGACTGGGTGGTGTACAGCCCATAAAAGTAGATGTTAGATTAATCACAGCTACAAACAAGGACTTAATCAAGGAAGTTGCCGCTGGCCGTTTCCGGCAGGACCTTTATTACCGGATCAATGTAGTGCCAATTATTGTGCCGCCGTTAAGGGAAAGAAATGAAGACATTATCCCTTTAGCCGTGTATTATCTGGAAAGCTTTAATAGAAAGTATGGGTATTCACGTTTTTTCTCGCCGGCAGTTCTGGAAGCTTTTTTGTCTTACGAATGGCCGGGCAACGTACGGGAGTTGATTAATGTGGTTGAACGTTTAGTGGTGACAGCCGAACATGACCATATTAATGTAGAAAGGTTGCCGGCAGTTTTTATGCAGAATAATAAAGAGATTGCGGAGTGTGGAACATGGGATTTTCATAGTGCGCGTGAAGCATTAGAAAAAAAGCTGATTGAAGACGCTTTAAAAATGCACAGGACAACCAGGAAAGCGGCCAAAGCATTGGGGATTAGCCAGTCAGGCCTAATAAGGAGAATTAGTAAATTCGGGCTAAAAAGTCGTAAATGAAAAGCGGGGCAAAGACGCATTGTTGAACCGATTTTGGTTCGGGGCTAAGACTGGATTTGCTTCGGAAATGGCGCAAGTATCAGCAAGTCTGTGTTACTTTTCCCCATGACAAAGCAAAAACATTGAAAAGTCAAAAATTACAAACAGTTCCTAATTATTAGAAGCTTGGCACAGATCTTGCATTGTCCTTGTTTTAGGGCTAAATATTTGCAGAAGGGAGGTTATCCTTTAAGAACGGCCCAAAAATAGACAGGAGGAGAAAGGATGGCCATTGGTTTTTCCAGTGCAAGGCGTGAATTCGGAAAAGAGCAGCCATTTGTTCCGCTAGGGATTTTTAAGCTGCGCCTTCCTTTTATTCATTATCAAGTGGAAATACCCGAAGTAATACAAGCCTTATTCATGTTTGTAACAGGATTGGCGGCAACCCAATTTTTGCAGGATAATTTTGGAATCCCTTTTGAAATGGCCTTGGCCATCGTACTTTTTCACGAAATTACTTATTGTCTGCACCAGCTTTTGGGTGATCCCATTATCTCAGGTTGGATCACTCCGGCAATTCCTCTTACGGTTGCTTTCTTGGGAACCTATGCTATGGGAATCGACCGGCTTCATGCTTTGATAGCGCTGCAAATAATCGTTGGTTTAATGTTTTTGTTTTTGGGAACTACGGGTCTGGCGAAAAAAATTCTTGATGTAACGGCCAATTCCATCAAGGCGGGTATTATTTTAGGGGCTGGGATAGCAGGATTGATAGGAAAGTATGGTTTCTTGCCGGTACAAAACGGCGGGATGGGATTTTTTAAATTTCCTTATAGTTTTTCCGCTGGGCTCTTGGTAGCATTTTTCTTGCTCTATTCCGCAGGTTTTAAGGAAATGAAAAGGCAGGGAGCCTTTATAGGCCCGCTGGCTAAGTACGGCATGGTTCCTGGTATAATCGTAGCTATGGCGGTAGGGTTCTTAACAAAGGAGGTTCCTCTGCCCAAAATAACCGACTGGGGATTTTTCTTACCTCCGATAAAGCAAGTTATCACAGATTGGTCAGTTTTTGGTGTGGGTCTCCCTTCATTGCAGATGTTTGTTGCAGCCGTCCCCATGGCAATCGTGGCTTATGTTATTGCTTTCGGTGATATTATCATTGGACAGACGGTTATTGAACGGGCTAACGAAGCTCGGCCGGATGAACTAATTGATATGAACACCAATAGAACCAATATCCTGTGTGGGGTCCGAAACATTATCGAGGGCGCCTTGGCTGCTACAATTACTCTGGCCGGTCCCCTTTGGGCGGCGATGACAGTAGCGGTTGCTGAACGGTATAAACAAGGGCGTGAAGCCATGGATTCCATTTTTGGAGGAGCTGGAACCTTCAATATCATGAAATTTGTCTGTATACTTTGGCTGCCCTTGGTATTTATCTTCAAACCCATATTGCCATTGGCGATTTCCCTCACGGTAATGGTTCAGGGTTTTGCCTGTTTCTACATTGCCATGGAAATGTTGCAGACAAACGAGGAGCGGGGAGTTGCCGGGTGTATTGCTGCGGTCCTGGCTGTTAAAGGGGCTACATATGGGCTGGCAATTGGTATTATTCTTTGGTTGGTAATTCAAAAACTAGGGTTAAACCCTGTTGTATCACCTGCGGCAACGGTCAACAATAAACAATAATTAGATGCATTAAATTGTTTTGGCTCTGAAGGAAGTGGTGGGCACTCCATCGAAATCAATAAAGAACCCGAGCAATAATAGCCGAACAGGAGGGATAGTCGTTGCCGTATGCTGATTTTTCGTTTTCAGTCCCGGGGCAGGTCCGTTTTGGGGTTGGTATTATAAAACAGCTCCCCGCCGAATTGGAGAAAAACGGAATTAATAACGTATTGGTTGTTTCCGATCCTGGGGTGGTAAAAGCCGGCCTGCCGGATGAAATGTTTGCTTTATTCAGGGAGGCTGGGATTGGCTTCACTTTGTTTGACCAGGTGGAACCCAATCCAAGTGTGGAAACAGTTGTTAAGGCCTTGGAAGCGTACCAGGAAAACGGTTGCCAGGGAATGGTGGCCTTCGGTGGAGGAAGCCCTATTGACACTGCTAAAGCCTTGGGGGTTCTGGCTACTAATGGGGGCGAATTAACTCAATATGAAGGGGTAGGAAAGTTTAAAAATCCGCCGCCTCCTTTGTGGGTGATCCCCACAACGGCTGGTACAGGCAGCGAGGCAACCCCTTTTGCAGTCATTACCCATCGGCAGACAAATTACAAGTTTCCGGTTGCTGGTCCTTCGTTAATTCCTCGCTTAGCCCTATTGGATCCGACCCTGATCACGACCCTGCCACCTCATGTTGCGGCATCTACCGGCATGGATGCACTTACTCATGCCATCGAATCTTATCTTTCTCTAGCGGCACATCCGTTTTCAGAGTGCATGTCGGAGAAAGCGATTGCTTTGGTGGGCCGGCATCTCAGGAATTTTGTCGCTAACCGCCAGGATTTGGAGGCTGCCGGGGGAATGCTTCTGGCAAGTCTTTTTGGCGGAATAGCCTTTGCCCATGCCCGGTTGGGTTTGGTCCATGCAATGGCCCATCCTCTTGGGGGTTTCTTTAATGTGCCCCATGGAGTGGCCAATGCTGTGCTGCTGCCTTATGTAATGCAGTTTAATCTGCTGGCTGACAAGGGCAAGTACGAACGGATTGCCCAGTTGCTGGGTGAGGACTTGAATGGTTTATCATCCGCGGAGCGGGCTCAAAAGGCGGTTGAAGCTGTAGAGACTTTAAACAGGGACTTGGGCATTCCTGCCAAGATTTCAGCTGTCGGGGTTAAGAAGGAAGCCATTCCCCAGATGGCAGTTGACACAATGAAAAGCGGCAACGTGAAAGTTAATCCCAGGCAAGCCGTCATGGAAGACGTAATCCGGCTGTTTGAACTGGCCTATTAAGATTAACAGCCCTTTCCTTACGTAAGAAGGGAAAGGGCTGTTGCTTTTGTTACTTTAACGAGGCCAGCCGCATCGCCAGGGATGCCAGGTCGTCAGAGGTTTGTTTCAGTTTCTGGGTGCTGCTGGCGACCTCATGGGTGGAGGTTGCCTGGCTGGCTGTTACAACCCTTGCATCTTCTATCCCGGCAATAATTTGGTTAACCGACAAATTGATATTCCCCAGGATTTGCCCGATCTGGTCTGCAGATGCTGAGCTGTTTTCCGCAAGTTTGCGCACTTCCTGAGCTACCACCGTAAACCCCCGGCCTTGTTCCCCTGCCCGAGCTGCCTCAATGGCGGCATTCAATCCCAACAGTTTGGTTTGATCAGCAACCATCCTGATAAAGCGGAGAATTTTATCAGTTTCATCCAGGTGGTTTTGAGCCAGCATAGCTACTTGGGTTAATTTAGTCTGCTGTAGAGCCGTCTTTTCCGCGCTTTCAGCGATTTGTGAAGTTGCGTTGACCAATTGGCGGATGGTGTTGGTTAGAAGTTCGGCCATTGATGCCAGCTCTTGGGCTTGCGCATGCAGGTGGGCTGCCATTTCTTCTTTAGCCTGAACAAGGTACATCATTAATTTCGCCACATGGGAATCGACCAGGGTAGTCTCCGGGCGCAAGGAACCCTTGATTGCTTCCAGCACTTTGGCGCTGCCGGTTGCCTCAATAACGATGTCCAGCCCAGGCTGGCTTAAAAAGTCTGCAAAGCGGGTGCTGGTAGGTACTTTCAGTTGCTGGGCAAGCTGCATGCCGGGAGCATGGGGGTCTACGTCTGCCAGCCCAATAACCTCAATGTCTGGCAGGCCGTGAAAAACCCGCAGGATTGAGGTGCCTCCTTTGCCGCCTCCTACAATGGCAATCCTGATGACGGTCATATAAGTTCGCCTCTTTTCGCCATAGTCTGTCAAGATGGCAAAAGATTTCCACACCGGCATGGGCAAATCCTGTCGTAAGAACTTGATTCAAAAAAAATCTATTGCTTTTTGCCATTTTGTTGCTTGAGGTTTCAATCAGCCTCAGGTATACAAAAAGGAGATCTGAACAAAATATTTTCGTGGAGGTGACAAAAAGTGACAGTAGCCGGGCAGGTTAAGCAGACTTTAGCCAGTCTGAAGGGTGCTAAGGCAACCCTAGATATTTTTGCCTCTTTCGAGAAAACAGAGGCGAAGCAAGTATTCGAACGTAATACCGAGCGCATTGGCAAGGTGATTAACGAACTGGAAAAAAGGCTGCAAGCTCTTGAATTTGAAGAGCCCCAATATAAAGGTTTTTAGAATAGGCTTAGATAGTTCAGATAATTGATAAGGAGATAAGCTATGCCGGACGCATTAAGAGTTTTCCTAAGCTCAACCGGATTATTTGTCCTCGTTTTGTTTTTAGTTCGCCTGATCGGAAAACGCCAAACCTCCCAGCTAACCTTTTTCGATTTTGTTAACGTTGTTGTTATAGGGGTTTTAGCCGGCGCTACTTCCCTCAACCTGATTGGGATTATGGAAGGACTAATTGCCCTGGCTGTTTGGACCCTTTTCCCCATGGCTATATACTGGGCGGCCATTAAGTACAAGGCTGTGCGGGACATTGTACAGGGGAAAGAAACTGTCCTGATTAATCACGGAAAGATTTTGGAAGATAAACTGCTGGAGGCCCGCCTTACACCGGAAGACCTGATAAGCCAACTGCGAAGGAAAAATGTGTTTAAGACTGCAGACGTTGAATTTGCTGTAATGGAGCCTTCCGGCGAGGTCAGCGTGATGCTAAAAAAGGAAAACCAGCCCGCCACAGCCAAGACCTTAGGGCTAAACATAGGACAAGAAAGCGTACCTCAAACCGTCATGCTGGATGGCATCATTATGGATGAAGCCCTTACAGCAATTGGATTAAACAGGAATTGGCTGCATTTAGAGCTGGAAAAAGCGGGGGTTGCGCCGGAGAATGTCTTTATTGCCCAGGTTGATTCCGTTGGCCAGCTTTATTTGGACTTGTTTGACGATGCTATTCAAGTTCCGCAACCACAAACCAAAGAACTGGTCTATGCTACCTTAAAGCAATGTGAGGCAGCTCTGGAGACTTACGCTCTAAGTACTTTGAACCAAGAGGCAAAAAAGATGTACAGCCAGTCTGCTAGAGAACTGGCCGAAGCCGCCAGGGAGCTGGAGCCGCTCTTAAAAAGGTAGGAGGGAGAACAATGTCTAACAAAAAAAAGAAGAAGCTGACTCCGGTGCAGCAAGAGTATCATTCCTTTTCTAAGGAGAGGGAGCCAAAACGCCCTGTTTTAGCCAATTGTTTTAGGGCGTTTCTGGTGGGCGGCACCATTTGCCTCATCGGCCAGGGAGTGACGGACTTTTTCATTTGGAATTTCGATTTCACCGAGAAAACGGCAGGCAGTCCGACGGTTGCTGTAATGGTTTTTCTCTCAGTGGTACTAACCGCATTGGGCGTCTACGATCATATCGCTCAGTGGGCCGGTGCCGGCACAGCGGTACCCGTAACGGGCTTTGCCAATAGCATTGCCTCAGCGGCAATTGAACACAGGAGCGAGGGGTTTGTCTTGGGTGTCGGTGGAAATATGTTCAAGCTGGCCGGCTCAGTAATCGTATTTGGGGTGTTTTCCGCTTTTGTTATTGCTTTAATCAAGACGACACTAAGTATATTGATGGCCTCATAGCCATTAGTATTTAGCCGCTGGTTGCCGGGCGGAGAGACCGGCAAAGCTGCTGCCGGCCAGGATATGACTGAAAAAGGCCTTTAAAAAAGGAGTGGTGGGTTTCTTCAACATTTGCAGCGGGTCTCCATCCTGAACAATAGTGCCCTGCTCAAGGACAACCAACCTGTTGGCATAGAAGGGAATACCCTCCGCATCATGGGTGACAAAGATTTGTCACTTTTGTGCTTTTTATCACCTGTTCCAATTTGTTCATAAACCTTTTAAACATATCGGTTTTTCCCTCCTAAGCAAAAAAGCTTGCTCATTCAGCGTAGGTAGTGAACCAGGCAATATGTCTGAAAAAGACCTGACGAAACTCTACCTACCCTTACTAAAGATTCCTCCTTATAATTCCTTCTGATATTTTCAATTTTTATTGTTTCAGATTGCCTAACGGGTACCACACCCTAGAAGGGTTAATTTCTAATTAGGTCGAATTATATATTGGGAATATTTTCAAATTGGGAGGATCGGAGGGCAGCAGGTATTATTTGGCCCAAAGTTGGAGAAAAAGAATAGATAGGAGTTTATCAAAGGTTAGGAGTGTAGTTCATGAATAGAAGAAATGTTATTGGAGTATGTATTGGGGCCTCCAATGTGAAGTTAATCAGCGGCTGTATTGATCACGGAAGGTTTCTTCCACTAAAACAGGTTATAAAAGCCCATGAGGGTAATGCGAGGCTGGTCTTGGAAGCCTTGTTGGCCGAGCATGTTTTGCCGGGAGACCTGGTGGCGGTCACCGGGCGCAAACTGAAAGAACAGGTGCTTCTGCCGGCGCTGGCTGAACCGGAAGCCACGGAAGCAGCCTATTGGTTTTTACGGGATAAAACTCCGCCGGTAGAGGCAATTGTCAGCGCTGGGGGCGAAACCTTTATGGTATATGAGCTGGACAAAGCCGGGCGGATTGCTGCAGTTCATACAGGAAATAAATGTGCCTCCGGCACCGGCGAGTTCTTCCTGCAACAAGTCCGCCGGATGGATCTTGCCCCGGAAGATGCCCTATCGTTGGCTGACCTGGAACAACCTTATAAGGTCGCCGGACGGTGTTCTGTTTTCACCAAGAGTGACTGCACCCATGCCTTGAATAAAGGAGTGCCCAAGGGCCGGGTGGTAGCAGGACTATGCCGGATGATGGCGGCCAAGATTGCTGAGCTTTTAGCTAAAACCGGGGCCAAAGGGGTAATGGTTATTGGGGGGACGGCCCAGAACAGGGCGATGATTGAATACCTTCGAAGAGAAGGTTATGAAGTAATTCTCCCACAGTATGCTGAACTTTTTGAGGCCTTAGGGGCTGCTGTTTGGGCGGCGGTTAACAGTGAACCCTGGTCCGGAGGCAGCCTGTTTAAACCCAATGTCTCGTCTTTTAAATTTTTGGAGCCGCTGTCCACCCATCAACACCGGGTTAGTTTTAAAGAGCAACCTTGGGGGCAAGCTGCTCCCGTGGGGGAATATATTATTGGACTGGATGTGGGGTCGACAACAACGAAAGCCGTTTTAGTGGATGTAAAAGAGCGGGTCATTGTTGCCGGAACCTACCTCCGTACCAATGGCGACCCTGTTGCAGCCTCCCGGCAGTGTTACCGCGAACTAGCTGAACAGGTGCCAGCAGGGATACGAATTATTGGCCTTGGCGTTACTGGTTCCGGCAGGCAGATTGCCGGTCTACATGCGCTGACCAGGGGGATAGTAAATGAAATAGTCGCCCATACAACTGCTGCAGTATACTGGGACGCAGAGGTCGATACGATTTTCGAAATTGGCGGTCAGGACGCTAAATACACTTATATTAATAACGGGGTCCCTTCTGATTATGCCATGAATGAGGCCTGTTCTGCCGGCACCGGTTCGTTCCTGGAAGAAGCCGCCCGCGAATCCCTGGACATGGCTACAGAGGAGATTTGCTTTCATGCCCTGCAGGGGGTCAAACCGCCGAATTTCAATGACCAGTGTGCGGCATTTATCAGTAGCGACGTAAAGACGGCTATCCAGGAAGGCCTCGCCGGTGATGATATTGCTGCCGGCCTGGTATACTCAATTTGTCTGAACTACATTAACCGGGTTAAAGGTAGCAGGCCTGTTGGACGGAAGATTTTCATGCAGGGCGGTGTCTGTTACAATAGGGCGGTGCCTGTGGCTATGGCTGCCATTACGGGGAGAGAAATAATTGTTCCACCGGATCCAGGCTTGATGGGGGCTTTTGGAGTGGCCTTGGAGGTCTTGCGCAAGTTGGAAGAGGGGCTCCTGTCCCGGAGTTCTTATGACCTGGCGGAATTGGCGGCCAGGCCAGTGGAGTACGGGCAGCCTTTCGTTTGCGGTGGGGGTAGGGAAAAGTGCGACCGGAAATGCACCATCGCCCGCATCAAAATTGCTGGCAAGTCCTACCCCTTTGGCGGCGCCTGCAATAAATACTACAATGAACGAATGCAGCTTAACCACGATGGTTCTGCCCTGGATTTGGTTGTCAGGCGGCAGCGGCTGCTTTTCGACCGGCCAACAATCCCTGCCAAGCCCAATGGCCTGCGGGTAGGAATTAGCTCTTCCCTGATGACTAACAATCTTTATCCGTTTTACCACGCTTTTTTTACTACTTTGGGCTTTGAAATTGTGCTGGCGGATGAGCCCGATGCGGATGGCCTCGAGCGGCGCGGAGCCGCTTTTTGCCATCCAGTGGATTTAGCCCATGGCTTTATGTTGAACCTGATCCGCAAAAAGCCCGATTATATCTTCTTGCCTCATGTTCAGGGATTACCGGTAGTTAACGGTATTCATGCTACTGCTACCTGTCCCTTTGTCCAAGCTGAGCCTTATATTTTAAATACTGCCTTCCAAGAAGACCTAAAAGGCATCAAGGTCCTGGCACCGGTCCTGGCTATGCTTAATAGCTATGAGGATTGTGAAAAGGATATGGTTAAACTGGGCTTGCGGCTGGGAGCTGGACGGCGTGCGGCTAAGGAGGCTTTTGCCGCTGCGGTTTTTGCGCAAAAGGAGTTTAATCGAGAGTTAAAACGGTTGGGGACGGAGGCATTGGTAGAGTTAGAACAAGGCAACCATTCCCTTGGCGTAGTCCTTTTTGGACGCTCCTACAATGCTTTTGCCAGCGTGGCTAACATGGGGATCCCCCACAAATTTGCTACCAGGGGGGTAATGATCATCCCTCACGATATGCTGGACTTGGAACAGGAAGAACCAATACCCAAAATGTACTGGTCAACAGGGATGGGCATCCTGAAAGCGGCCAAGTTAGTAAAAGCCCATCCCAAACTATTCGGAGCTTATATCACCAGCTTCAGTTGCGGCCCCGACTCCTTTGTGATTAATTACTTCCGAGAAATCATGGGTGAAAAACCATCTTTGACCCTGGAACTAGATGCCCATACGGCAGATGCAGGGGTAGATACCCGGGTGGAGGCGTTTCTGGACGTAGCCGGGAGTTATTTGACCAAAGCCCGCCGGCCGCTTCAGGACAAGCAGGACTTTCAGCCTGCTGTCATGGTGCAGGAAGGAGAGAGCTGGTTTGTCCGCTTGGGTTTAGGGGAACATTTGAAGCTGACAGACCCCCGGGTGAAGCTGATAATACCTTCTATGGGGGATTATGCTTCAAGGCTGATAGCCGCGGCTTTCCGCTATTGCGGCATTAGGGCCGAGGCCTTACCCGCTCCTGCCGATGCCGAGTTGCAATGGGGGAAAAACCATGCCACCTGTAAAGAGTGCCTGCCATTGATGCTGACCGTTGGTTCCTTATTGAGATACCTGGACCGGAGGGAGCCTGGTGAGGTAACGGTTTATTTTATGCCGGAGACCGACGGACCCTGCCGCTTTGGGCAGTATAATGTCCTGATATCCATGTTGATTAATAAACTACAGTTGCCAAATGTGGCCATGCTGTCTCTGACTTCCGAAAACGGTTACGCCGGTTTGGGCAACAAATTCACCCAAAGGGCGTTTATTGCCTCTGTTGTGGCTGATGTGATGGAAGAAATCCGGGCCGCAGTCTTGACTTTATCCCGGCAGAAGGATTACGGCTTGCGGATTTATTCCGATGCCGAGAAAATCATTGAAGAAGCTATAGCTACCACGGAGTGGGACCAACTGGTCAAGGTACTGCAAATTGCGGCACACCTCTTGGCCAGAATCCCCCTCCACAAGCCCCTGGCGGAAGCAGTGAAAGTGGCTTTAATCGGGGAGATTTATGTGCGCCGTGATGGTTTTTCCCGGCGCTACCTGGTTGAGCAGCTGGCGGAAAAGGGTTTAGTAGCCCTTACTGCTCCGGTAACCGAATGGATTTACTACAGCGATTACTGTGCTGCTCATGGTCTCAGCACCCAAAGCACCACAACCTTAAAGCTAAAGACAAAGCTCAAATCTCTGTTCATGGTCCACTATGAGAAAAACGTCAAACAGGCCTTGGCGGCTTCCGGGCTGTACGAGTATCATTTGATCGATGTGGAACATCTGATGCAGATAGGTTCACATTATATCAATCCCAAATTAACCGGTGAGACTATCCTGACCTTGGCGTCAGCTCTGGCTGAAATCATTGATAAGGTGGATGGGGTTGTGGCCATCGGTCCTTTTGGCTGCATGCCTTCCCGCATTGCCGAGGCCATGATCAACCAGACTATTAACAGGGATAAGCTGGGGATCACTCAAAACCAGGAATTAATCAAGAAAGTGATTGCAGAGCATCCCCGTTTGCCCTTCCTAAGTATTGAAAGCGACGGCAATCCTTTTCCACCGGTTATCGAGGCCCGCCTGGAAAGCTTTGTCTTGCAGGCTAAAAGGCTGCATCATACTATGGTTGAGACAAGTAAAACTTCTTCGGAATTGGCTTATGATATCAGTTAATGGTCAAAAAGCTGGGCTATTAGGACAATTAAAGGCAGAGAAGCCTTAATCGCCAGAACCCGCACTAAATGGAGCAAACTTACTTTGAAAGAATCGGCGCCATAGGCTTCGGCAACTGCCACCATGGCGCTAACACCTCCTGGAGCGGTTGAACAGATACAGGTGCTGTAATCCCAATTGGTAGTCCGCTGGTAGTACTTGGCTAAAAGTAAAGCGGCCAAAAATAGGATTAGGGTGTTTATTATAATTGCAGGGTACAGAGCCCCTAGATTCCCAAGGAGGTCGCCGCTAAAGGATTGGCCTAAAATGAGACCTAGGCCTACCAAGGATAGGTTCAATAAAAATTTTGGGGGCAGCTGGATGGGATAGCCTTTGAAGGTAAGGATGATCACGGAAGCCATTGCTCCGAACATCCAGCCAGCGGGAAAATTTATTTTATAGAAAAGATAGGCCCCTGCCGTAGTGACGCTAAGGGTTACTAATAGGCGGCCAAATTCCATGGATTTGGTCTCTTCCCAGTTTTTTCTGAGATAAGAATTGGTCTGTAGGGGATTATAACCTCTTAACTTCATTTTTTTGCCCCTCTGCTGTAGAAGCAAGGGGAAAAAGATGAGAGTGGCAAATAATCGGACAACCTGCAGTATCGTTACAGTAGCAACATCTGCGCCTGTGGCAACAGCGATTATTCCAACTTCTGCTGCTCCACCCGGGCTGGTCCCCAGAACGGCTGTGAGGAAGGACATGCTCGTCATCCGTGTAAGTAAATAACCGAGGCCGAAGGTAATGAACAGAGCCCACCACAGCATGAGGAGGGCTGGTCTCAGGAGAGATTTTATTCCTTCAATTTCCTCCTGCCTAACCTTGCCTCCCAGGTAAAGGCCTAAGGCAACCTGTAGCATTGGGCTAAGGAATTCCGGCGCTTCTGGGAGGGAAAATCCCGCTAAATTCAACACTGCTACTGCTGCAATCGGGCCTAGCATGGCGGCTGAAGATACATTCAACAATAAAAACAAAAACCAGCCGAGAATACCCGCTGAAAACAACAATAATAGTCCTTCCAATTGAGGCCATCTCCACTCAAAGCTGTATTGAAACAATACCTATTGTACCAAATGAATTTTTCTTTTTCAGCTACTGGTTTTCCTGCTTGGGTATTGCTGATCAATGAATATCTAGTTAACAATAACAGAAAAGATCGCCTCTTTTTTTGGGGGGCTGTAACCCAGGGTCCTGCTCCGGACTTTTTTTTCACCAAATCAAAAACAATGAGAAGGAATGGTTAAAAAAAGGAGAATTAGGCGTTCAAGTAGCCTGAAACGCTGTATATTAGCATAATTCAGGCAATAACCCTAGGTGTCTTGGAAACAATAGGAGGCCAAAGCCTTCAGGTTATTTTTTTTAACTGCCCGCCCGGCGCCCGGGCTGTCCAACCGGGAGAAAATCGCCCGGATCCACCGGGCGATGGAACCGGGCTTCCTGGCAGATTTGCTGCAGGATATGCTGCTGAAATAAGCGTTTCTAAGGGGTATAACTGCAAAAAAGCTTCCTTGGTTTCGGTTAGTGGCTGGGTCTTTTCAGCGGCCTCAAAAAGGATCTCAATTAAACCCACCCGGGGGGCGCCCAGCCCCCCGGCAGTTATTGGGTTATCAAAAATACTGCTTGTCATCCTTTGTCTCTCCCTGGGTTATTTAATTACCTTCTTTTGCCCAAAGGTGGGTTCGGCCGCTGGAATGGGTGGCATTTGCCAGGTACTGATCAAGGGAACAGGGGTATCCCTGTTGATAATTACATCCAAAACAGTTGGTTTGCCCGATTTTAAAGCTGCTTCATAGGCGGGACCGAAGTCTGCCGGTTTTTCAATCCGGATCCCCTCGCCGCCCATTGAGCGGGCCATGGCAGCAAAGTCTGGGTTCCAAAGTTCACCGGTTTTGGCCTTCTTAAAGCTGGTGCCGATTTCCCGCCCGTCCAGGTAGAAGCGCTGCAGGTCCCTGATACAGCCGATGCTGTAATTATTTAAAACTACCCATACTGCAGGGAGGTCATACTCAACTGCGGTGGCCACTGCATGGGGCATCATGATGAAACCTCCATCACTGCAGACGTTCACGCAGGGAGTATCCGGCCGGGCCAGTTTCGCGCCGAGGACGCCGCAAACCCCGAAGCCCATGGCGGCATAGCCACCGGCAGTCAGGTGGGTAAAAGGCTTGGGGGTGCCCCAATACTGTTCCACCCAGGCCTGGTGATTACCAACATCAGAAACCAGAATGGTCTCCGGAGGTGAGATTTTCCGCATGTCGCCGAGCACCCGGCGGGGATCGATGGGGGTCTCGTCGGAGGAGAGGTGCGGGGTGATAAAATCCCTCCACTCCTGCTGGTAGCCCTTTACTTCCTCCAGCCACGGGTAGTCCTCCCGCGGCGGCGTTTTCTCGGCGGCGGCTTTAATCAACTGCTGTAGGACCACCTTGGCGTCTCCGATGATGCCCAGTTCCACGGGATAGTTCCGCCCGATCTCAGCGGTATCAATGTCTACCTGGATCAGCTTGGTTGGCGGGATATTGTAGGCATAGCCGGGCAGCCAGGAGGCGGTATGCAGGTCAGAGAAGCGGCAGCCCAGGGCCAGGATCACGTCGGCATTGCGAGCAGCCTCCACCGCCGGGTAATACCCCCAGCAGCCCGTTACGCCCAGGTACAGGGGGTCATCTTCGGGCATTGCTCCTTTGCCCATCAGGGAGGTGTAAACAGGGATCTGCAGGTAATCGGCCAGCTCTTTCAGTTCGGCAGTGGCCTCTGATACCAGCACGCCGCCCCCGGCCAGGATCAGAGGCCGCTTGGCCTTAAGCAGCAGCTCCAGCGCTTTGTCAATTGCTGCAGGTTCGGCTCCAGTGCGCCAGTTGATGGGGCGGGACCAGTTGGCAGGTTCGGGGATTTCCACCTGGGCTTTTTCAATATAGAGATCATACGGGACATTAATGTGCACCGGCCCGGGGCGACCGGTAGTCATCAATTTAAACGCCTTGGGCAAAAACTTGGCCAGGTGTTCCACCTTTTGCACCTGCCAGCTGTGCTTGGTGTAGCTCTGCAGCACGGAGGGAAAGTCGGCCGGGTAATACCGGTAGGGTTCCTGCAGGGCGCCGGTGTCGTACTGGTCCATGGTTACTTGCCCTGTGATTAATAGGAAGGCGGATGAGTCAAAAAAGGCGTTGGCAACAGCGATGGCCATGTTGGCCGCTCCGGGACCGGTAGAAGTAAATACCGCCAGGGGTTTTTTAGTTAGGCGGAAATAAACATCGGCCATAAAACCGCTGGCCTGTTCAATTCTAGGCCAGATTAGCTGGATCTCATCAGTTCTGTCGTAAATTCCATCCAATAAACCGATGGCGCCGTGTCCGGCATAACCGATGATGTAGGGCACCTTTTCCCTGATCAAGTACTCGGCAACAATTTCGCAACCCCTGTACTCTCCTGCCTCGCCCGGTCGTCTGATAGAAGTAGATGCCAAGGCAATAACCTCCTTTAATAGATTTTTTTGGCTGCCGAGCAGATAAGCAAGCATTATGCCAACCCGGTGAAAACAGGACGGAGGCTTGATGCAGAAACCATTAATAAGAGGTGGGCGGTGGCGAATTGATAGGTGATGCGGCCAGTTTGTTTCAAAATAATACAGAGGGCAGCTTGGGCAGAGGCATCAACCGGAAGATATGCCAAAATATTCAGGAAAATAATCTTGTAGCATAATGAAACATCATGTTCCTGATTGGTATGGCTGCCGGAGAAGCTGGGCGAGGAAAGCCTCCAGGCCGTATTTTTTTATTTTGCGGTAAAGGGTGGTGCGCCCAATGCCCAAGACCTTGGCTGCTTGACTCAAATTGCCGCTGTTCACCCGGATGGCTTCGCGGATAGAATCTTTTTCCAGATCGCTGAGGGATAGGCCCATGGATTTTGGCGGGGAGGGGGAATGCCGTTCCCCCAGAATTGTCATAACCGTTTCCCGCTGGATAGGGCCATCGGGGACAAGATAAGCAAGCCGCTGGACGGCATTTTCCAGTTCCCGGACATTGCCGGGCCAGGAGTAGGATTCAAGGCATGCCAGGGACGTTGTGGAAAAATAAAGTCTTTTGCCCAGCCGGTGACTCATTTTTTCCAGGAAGTGTCTGGCCAGCAGGGTGATGTCACCGGCACGCTCCCTTAAGGGAGGGACATGGATGGGAAATACATTCAGGCGGTAATACAGGTCCTGGCGGAAATTGCCCCGGGAAACCTCCTGGCTCAAGTTTTTGTTGGTGGCTGTAATAATCCGCACATCTACGGGAATAACCTGACTCCCGCCGATGCGGATCAACTGCCGGTCTTGAATAAAGCGCAAGAGGGCTGCCTGTAGGTCTAGAGGCATATCCCCGATTTCATCCAAGAAAATGGTGCCGCCATCCGCCAGTTCGAATTTGCCTGGGGAACCCTGATGTTTAGCACCGGTAAAGGCCCCCTCAGTGTAACCAAACATTTCGCTGCCGATCAGGTCTTTGGGGATAGCTCCGCAGTTAATGGCCACAAAAGGACCTTCTGTTCTCGAGCTGGCATTGTGAATGGCCTGGGCCAGCAGTTCCTTGCCGGTGCCGCTTTCTCCCAGAATAAGGATGTTTAAGGAATTTTCGGCAGCCAGTTTGGCCAGGGCCATGGTCTGGCGCATGGTTTTGCTTTGAGCCAGGATATCATCGAAGGTGAACAGGGCCCGGGCCCCGATCATGCGCTGCACCAGGCGGCGGACTGTCTTTATTTCCTGAATAGTGGCAACCGCGCCGGCAATGGAGGAGCCTTCTTTGCTGATTGGTTTAACCGCAACAGTGCAGTGCACTCTTTTTCCGGCTTCTTCGATAGATACTTCCTTGTCAATATATTCTCGGCCTTTTTGGAGCACTTCTTTTATTTTTAGTTGTTCCGCAAGAGAAGCGGGAAGGGGGCGGGTCAGAACCTGCTCAGGCGGGAGGCTGAACAACCTGGCGGCAACTGAATTAATTTCAACGACTTGGCCTTGCTGGTTAACCGTTATTACCCCGTCAGACATGGATTCCAATACCGCGCGAAGGTATTTATTGCTGAGGGCTAGGCTGGCGGAAATTTGCTGGTTTTTCAGCTGATGTTCTATCGCCTGAGCAGCGGCCACTACCATCCCCAGGGTATGGGGATGGACCTTTAAAAAGTGGCCCGACATGTTAAGGATAGCTATTTGATCCCCCTGAGGGGCACGGATTGGAGCTGCGGAACAGGTCCAATCGTGACACGGTTTACAGTAGTGCTCAACTGAGCAGACTTGAACAGGTTGGCCGGTTTCCAATGCAACCCCAATGGCTGTAGTTCCCATATAGGCTTCTGCCCAATTCACTCCTGGAACCAGATTAATATTGTCCGCTTCGTTTAAAACTTCGGCATCCCCCAGGAGTTCCAGCAGATTCCCTTGGGCATCGCATAGGGTGACCACAAAACCGGAGCCTGCTACCAGCCGGAACAGGCTTTCCATAAACGGTTTGGCAGTTAATATCAGGTTCTGGTGACGGACGATAGTAGCAGCTAAGACGGCCGGCGGTAATTTCTTCAGTTGGGGTTGATAGGGGTTGACCTTCAACATGGCGCATCTTTCCCAGGAGGCCAGGATCACAGGGCGGACGTGAGCTGAGGTAATCTTCCGCTGTTCGATAAAACAATGCCATGCATGCAATAACTGCTGCCGGTCATTAGTGACATTCTGCATTGCTGGCCACCCCTTTTAACCATTATATTCCATTATAGAATATTTCGATAGCTTGGAGCTAAAATCCTTTTTCCGAAGCCAGAGGAGGAATAAAGCAAGCCATATCACTCATATTCTCAGCCGATGCGTTATTCAAAAAAAATCCCCAGGGGCTGGTACCCTGGGGTTAAATGCCAACATTATTTCCCTGTGGACAAGCCTGTCTGGCTCGAACGGTTTCCAAGCCTGTGCCGTAACCAGTGCAGGATTAGCCCGCAAGCCAGGATGCCCAAGCCGAGGGTGTCTGTGCTGATGCTAGGATTAATGAGGGTAAGGGAGGCTATGAAGAAGAGCAGGCGCTCATGAATCTTCAGATGGCCAAACAGGTAGTTTTATACCGGTCAAGGCTGTTGCCGGAGTGCTGATTGAACTTAGTTTACCTTCCCGGTCCAGGGTAATAATTCCGCTATGGATGTTGTCCAGGATTTGCTCCTTCAGCTGATCGCTGGCGGCCAGCCGGGAATTGAGCAAATCAAGTTCTATAGTCCTGCGGGTTACTTCCCGTTGGAGCATCCGGTTCCACCGCATCGTTAAGAGCGCTACCGCCGCTACCAGCGCCAGGGCCAAACTAACGCCATAAGTGACTTGCTTTAAATTTTTATTATTTGTTTCAATTAATTCCCCAAACCACTTGCGGTAAATCTTTTCATAAGTGCCGTTGGCTTTAATGGCCTTAATACCGTCATTATATACTCGGCAAGGGATAAAATTGCATTATCATAATGAAGCCGAGTATGAAATTCGCTTTGAGGCCACGGTAAATCAATGAATAATTAGTGGCCTTGCTCATTATAATGTTTTTAGGCCTTGCAAGGGGATCCCTCCTTGAAAACAATGAGACAAGGGAATAATTCGCGGGCAAATCATCTTCCCCTGCTTTTGGTTTTCTGGAAATGCCGAGAAAAAAACACCTGGTATAAAGGAAAAAACTGTCTCAACTCGAAGCATTATGAAAGTGCATTCTGGGGGGATAAGCAAATGGCTGCGGTATATTTGATCAGGCACGGCCGTACCCGGTGGAATAAGGAAGAGGTTTTCCGGGGGCAGACAGAAGTGCCCCTTGATGATTGGGGCCGCAGGCAGGCTCAAGCCGTCGGCCGGGCCTTGCAGGGAAAGGGTATTGAGGCTGTAATCACTAGCCCCCTGGGAAGGGCGGTGGAAACGGCGGAACTGGCCAAATTGGCTTGGGGTGACATTCCGCTCCTGGTGGAGCCGGGGCTGACGGATGTCCATTTTGGGGAGTGGCAGGGGCTGTCCCGGCAAGAAGTGGCAAGCCGTTATCCCCAGTTGTATCGGGACTGGGCACAGCATCCCGGACAGGTGGCATTTCCCGGGGGAGAAATCATGGAAGAAGCTGCTGAGCGGTGTTGGGAAGCTTTTCAAAGGATTTGCAATGATTACCGGGGAAGATCGGTCGCTGTGGTCACCCACCGGGTAATCACCAAAATCCTGCTGAACCGGGTGCTGGGAGCAGGGTGGCAGGGTTTCTGGAAGCTTCGCCAGGACACGGCCTGTATTAATCTCCTGGAGTCCGCCGGGGAGTTCCTGGTGGTCCAGCACCTCAACGAAACCTGCCACCTGAAGGAGCTAGGGGCGGGCGACAGGATCGACTTTTAACTGGTGCCTGTTGGCTTGACGATCAGCTAAAATGCCAGTTCGAGCTACGGCTTGGGCGGGTGAGACTATAGTCCCCGGTACCTTTCAGGCCGGAAATACCCCTGGTCCTTTTCCCGGAGGACCTGGTCTAGGAGTGCCAGTAATGCCTCCCGGTCCTGGCTCAAGGTGCCCTTTAAAGCCAGGTAGTTGGAGGCGTGGTTGCTGCGGAAAACGCAGCCGGTCAAGGAAAGACTGGCCAAGAGCAGCCGGGTTTCCAGGGCTGTTTCCAGGGGGTCCAGCAATGAAAAACGGCCTTCCCGGATCCAATGATCAAGGGGAGTCCCGGGTTTGACCATCAGTGTCAACAAACCCAGGTACTGGGGGGCGATGGCATTCAGCACCCTGGCGGTTTCCGAGGCATGCTCTTCCCAGTGTTCCCGGCCTCCTAACCCCGAGATAACGGTGACCGAAAGATCAATCCCTGCATTAACGCCTTTGCGGCCGGCCAGAACCATTTCTTCGGCGCTAACCCCTTTACCCATTAGCTGCAGGATGCGGTCACTCCCGCTTTCAATGCCCATGTAGATCATGCCTAGGCCGTGCTCTTTCAGCGCAACCAGTTCTTCCGGCTTTTTGGCCAGGATATCCTTGGGACCCCCGTAGACAGATACCCTCTGCAAGTGGGGAAAGTCGCGGTAAAGCCGGTCCAGCAAGCGCAGCAGCAGTTCTGTGTCAGCGGCCAGGGCATCACCGTCCGCCAGGAAAATCCGCCCCACTCCTGGGACCGTTGCTTTAGCTTCCGCCAGGTCTTCCTCTATCTCTTCCCATGTTTTGACAGAGAATTGCTTTCCTTTGTACATGCAGCAAAAAGCGCACCGGTTGTGGGCGCAGCCGATGGTAACCTGCAGGATCAAGCTGTCGGCTTCGCTGGGCGGCCGCCACAGGGGCAGGTTGTACTTCATTGATTTTCCACTCCTCTAGTTCGGGGTTTGGACCTGATTAATGATTCGCCGGTCAGCCCCGATTTCCTGTCTTGTCGGCAGGGTGATCGGGGTCGGTTTTTTCACCGCAGGTTTTTTTGAGGGAATAATAATTTTGTGGTTAAATGGGGTAAGGAGAAAACTGCCATAGGCTTGGGCAGCGCCGAATACCAGTAATGCAGTGGCGTAGCCGCTCTTATGCCGTCGCTTTACAGAAGCGGGGGGTATAATACTCGGCAAAAAATAAAATTTTATTACAATAACTAATGAAGCCGAGTAGGAAATTCGCCTTCAGGCCACGTCAGATAAATGTATATTTTGTGGCCTGGCTCATTTTAGAGCGGGTAGCCATCTGTGATAAAAAGGACTTTAACCTTTAGTTGTCGAAGTTTTTTTGCCAAATAGATTTGGAAAGTGGTGATATTTTTGTCCACCGGCAGCTGCAGCGTATCTGTAAAAGCTCAGGAAATACCTTCTTTTATCGTGATGGACGTTTTGGAAAAGGCCAAACAAATGGAGGCCCAGGGAGAACATATTATTCACCTGGAAGTGGGAGAACCTGATCAGGACACCCCGCAGCCAATTGTGGAAGCAGCGGCGAAAGCTATGCGAGAGGGGGATACCCACTATACCCACAGCCTTGGCAAGATGGAATTACGGGAAGAAATCTCCAGGTATTACCATCGGAAATATGGTGTAGAAGTATCTCCTGATCGCATTATTGTGACTTCTGGCACCTCCCCGGCCATGCTGTTAATTTTTTCAGCCTTGTTGAACAGGGGCGAAGAAATTATTTTGTCTGATCCCCACTATGCCTGCTATCCTAATTTTATCCGGTACGTTGATGGGCAGCCTGTATTTGTGCCGGTCAGCGAACAGGACGGATTTAAATACCGCATGGAGAATATCAAGGGAAAAATAACCCCTTTAACAAAAGGAGTGTTATTAAACTCTCCTGCCAATCCGACTGGAAATGTGTTTTCGGGGCAAGAACTGCAGGAAATTGCGGCCCTTGATCATTACATTGTCTCTGATGAAATATATCACGGCCTTACCTATGAAGGAGAAGAACACACCATTTTGGAATATACGGATAAGGCTTTTGTAATTAACGGTTTTTCCAAACTTTATGCCATGACCGGCTGGCGTCTTGGCTATGTAATTGCACCTCCAGAGTTTGTCCGGCCAATGCAAAAACTCCAGCAGAACCTGTTCATCTGTGCCGGGTCTTTTGTCCAAGCCGGTGGGATTGCTGCCCTGCGGGAATGTGATGACCACGTGGCCAAAATGGTGACGGTTTATGACCAGCGCCGGCGCTACCTCTTATCCCGCTTGAAAACCCTGGGAATTGCCACGCAGGTTGAACCCACCGGAGCCTTCTATGCACTGGCAAATGTCAAAGAGTATACCATGGATTCCTATTCCTTCGCTTTTGAAATCCTGGAACAAGCCAAGGTAGCCGTTACCCCCGGCATTGATTTTGGGCGCAATTGTGAGGGTTACCTCCGTTTTTCCTATGCTAATTCGCTGGAAAATATTAAGGAGGGCCTTGACCGCTTAGAGGCCTTTCTGGAACGAAAAACCCTAAAGTAAGCTGTGTTTTACTGGCCCGGGATACCCGGGTCTTACTTTTTTCTAAAAAGACCATCTGTTGACAATAACTAATGAAGCCGAGTAGGAAATTCGCTTTCAGGCCACGTCAAATAAAGGTATATTTTATGGCCCGGCTCATTTTAGAGCGGGTAGCCATCTGTGATAAAGAGAACAAGTGAGAGGGGTCTTAATCAAATGACTAAACTGGCCCAACATGCCACACCGGTTTTTCAGGCCGAACCGGTATATCCTATCAGTTACGAAGAATATGTATTGCGGGTTAGAGGGTTAGTAGAAAAACCTATTGATTATTCATGGGACCTTCTTCGCGGTTTGCCCCATTCACCGGTTAAACAAATCGACCAATTACGGGAGGAAAAGTGTTGGATTTTGAGAAGGGCTTTTGATCATTTATTAAATCATCGGGCAGGAATTTGGCTTTATTTAAAGAAAAAGATGCCATAAAGCCGTTTTAAATTCCAACGCGGAGGAGAAGTGCAGATGATCAAGCGCATTGACCATGTAGCTGTAATTGTTAAGGACTTGGAGATTTCCGCAAAGTTCTATCAAGAAAATTTTGGCTTTAAGAAAGTATTGGAAAGGGAAGTTCCTAATTCCTACGTGAAAAAAATAGTTTTTCTGCGTTTAGAGGGCGGGGAAGCTGAGATTGAATTAATGCATATTCCGGAAGCCAAGCCGGTTGAAGGTATTCATATCTGCTTCAAGACCGATAATTTCATGGGGGATTACCAACGCTTAAAAGAAGCGGGTCTGCCTGTTGTGGTTGAACCGCTGGAAGTGCCGATTCGTTACGGGGAAGGAACCGGGCACAGGGCCATGTTCCGGGGGCCTGATAATGAATTGCTTGAGATTTATGGTTAGCGCTGAAAATTTATTTTGAGAAATGGGGGTTAGCAGCAGTGATTAAGGAGTTTACCGTCAAAATCGAAGGAGCAGAAAACCTCACCTTTCCCAGGATGGTTCCGGTAAGACAAAAATTCAATACCCAGCGGGTAGATAGTATTCCCGTTGCGGTGCGCCAGGAATTCTCCAAGCCCGAGGTAATCAGGGATCTGAAACCTGGGGCAAAAGTAGCTGTGGCTGTTGGCAGCAGAGGTATTGCCAACCTAAAGGAAATCGTCAAGGCTGTAGTAGAAGAGTTAAAGGGTCTTGGCACTCAGCCGTTTATTGTTCCGGGGATGGCCAGCCACGGGGGTGCTACGGCAGAGGGACAAGAAGAAGTACTCGCCAGCTTTGGGATTACTGCGGCAGAAATGGGCGTTCCTCTGATAGCCTCCATGGATGTTGTTGAACTGGGAACCGTAGACGGCTGTCCCCTGTTCTTCGATAAGGTTGCTTTCGAATCTGACGCCGTGGTTATGATTAACAGGATAAAGCCCCATACCAGTTTCAAAGGCCCCGTTGAGAGCGGACTGTTAAAGATGCTGGTTATTGGATTAGGCAACCACAAGGGAGCGACAGCTATCCACAGTATGGGCTTTGACCGTTTCCGGGAACTGATTCCCAAAGCTGGCACACTGATTCTGGGTAAAATCCCGCCAGCTGTCGGAGTTGCCGTTCTGGAAAACGCTTATGATGAAACAGCAAAGATAGTGGCAGTGCCGGGTGCAGCCATTCCAAGCAGAGAGCCCGAGCTGCTGGCTGAAGCGAAAAGCTTTATGCCCAGGCTTTTAATGGAGTCCATAGATGTTTTGATTGTTGACGAGATTGGGAAAGACATCAGCGGTTCTGGAATGGACCCTAACATCACCGGGCGGGTTGCATCTGGATTAAAGGAAGGGTTTAACGCTCCCCCGATCCAGAAGATTTTGGTGCTTGGTCTGACTGAGCGAACTCATGGTAGCGCGGTGGGGATTGGGATGGCAGATGTTACTACCAGGAAGCTGGTGTCAAATATCAATTTCAGTTACACCTACGCCAATTCCATCACTTCAACAGTAGTAGGGGCGGCAAAAATCCCCATGTTTTTAAATACGGAAAAAGAAGCCCTGTTGGTAGCGGTGAAAACCTGCAACAGGGTGAAGCCTGAACAGGCCAAGATCGTCCGCATCAAAAACACCTTGGAGCTTAATCACATTCTTGTTTCAGAACCCTACCTGGCAGAACTTGCGGGGCGGGAGGACATAGAAATCTTGGGAGAACCATTCCCCCTGGAGTTTGACAATCAAGGGGATATCCTTGGTCCCTCAGGGTCTCGCCACTGGTAAGATTAAAAACGTTTCAATGCAATACCCTGCCGGATTTGTTCAATCGCCTGCAGGGTTTCTTCTTGCCTTAAGAGGGAAACCCCTACCACCAAAAGGTCGATCAGGCACAACTGGGACAGTCTTGCGGCCATGGCTTCTGTACGGAAAGTGGTCTCATTGGCGGCAACGAAAAGGTGAATGTCTGAAACCTTGGTGATGGGGGATTTCATGTAGCTGGTGATGCAGATGGTTTTTGCTCCGGCTTCCTTGGCCACCCGCAGGGACTGGATTACATCTTTGTTGCTGCCCGAGTGGGAAATGCCTACAGCCACATCTTTGCAGGTGAGCAAACTGGCGGAGATTACCTGCATATGGGGGTCATTATAGGCTGCTGTGATCAGGCCCGTTTTCAGCATTTTATGGTGGGCATCCATGGCAATAATGCCGGAGGAGGCGGAGCCGTAGAAATCAATTTTGGAAGCAGAAGCCATGGCCATGACAGCATTTTCTACCTGGCGGAAATCCAGAATATGGAAGGTATCCTCCAGGCTTTTTTTCGCGCTGAAAAAGACTTTGGTTGCCAGTGACCTGGTGTCATCATCAACAGATATTTCCTCATGGATGTTTTTTAGGGGTTCAACCAGGCTTTTGGACAGGGCAATTTTTAAGTCCTGATAGCCGCTGCAGCCGATTTTTTTGCATACCCTCACCACAGTTGCCTCAGCCGTATCACACTTTTCGGCAAGTTCGGTTATTGGCATATGGATAATAGATTCCGGGTTTGACATTATATAACTGGCTACCCTGCCCTCTGCGGGTTTTAGGGAGGGCTCTATGCTGCGGAGGCGAACCAGAACTCCATCGATATTCAGTCTTTTTCTCGTCACATGATCTTCCCCCATATAATTGCCCTATTTTTGTCGCAATAGAAAATAAAAAAGGGACTTAACTGGTAATTCTGCAATTTTACTAAAAATCCTGTTAAAAAGAAAATTAATTTCCTGTTCACCCATAAAATTTCCCTAAAAAACCCTTTCGGCTGAAGCTGAACCTTTGAAAATAAAGGGAAAACGTCCGCTAAAGAGATAATTATGTAATTCTTGAATAAAAATCTCTTGCGAAAAACCGTTATCTTTACTGAAAAAAGTTTCCTTCCGCAGAAGGAGATTCTAAAGCAGTGGCTAATACAAAGATAGGGGGTTTTCTAAACTCTCTGATAGTGTGAAGTGGGTGAAATTTGCAAAAACAGCAGAGGGGGGGGCGATCAGGGAATAAATTATTTCCGGTGTCGTTTACTGTTTGGACGTGACAACAGGCTATTTCGTAATTACAGGAGGGATATGGTTTAAATGTTTAAAAAAGCTATTGCCTTGCTGCTAGTGCTGCTGCTTGCTGTCAGCGTTGTCGGCTGCGGCCAAAAACAACCGCCTGCCGCTGAAAAACCCGCCGAGAAGAAAGTTGAAACTTATACCATCAGGTTCGGAATGGGCGCTGCTGAAGGTTCTTCTAGTTATATCGGTGCAGTCAGGTTTAAAGAGATCTTAGAAAAAGAGAGCAACGGCCGCTTCAAGGTTGACCTGTTCCCAGGGGGCCAGTTGGGCGCCGACTTGTCCATGATGCAGGCCCTGCAGATGGGTACCCTGGATATGACCATGCCGGCAACCGCTCCCATCGCTAACCTAACTAATACCTTCTTGGTGTTCGACCTGCCGTACTTAATTCCTGATTATGCCACTGCCGACAGAGTTTTGGACGGTCCTGTTGGCCAGGAAATTCTTAAAACTCTTGAGCCTGTAGGAATTGTCGGTCTGGCCTGGTCGGAAAACGGCTTCCGCCACCTGACCAACAGCGCTCGGGAAGTCAAGAAAGTGGAGGACCTAAAGGGTCTTAAGATCCGGGTCATGCAAAACCCCATCCATATTGATGTATTTAAAGGCTGGGGAGTAATTCCCACTCCGATGCCCTTCAGCGAAGTTTTTACTGCCCTTGAGCAAAAAGTTGTAGACGGACAGGAAAACCCCATCCCGCTGATCTATACCAGCAGCTTCCATGAAGTTAACAAGTTCCTGTCCCTTACCGGCCATGTTTACAGTCCGTTTGTGATTATGTACAGCAAGGCCATTTTTGACAAGTTCACCCCAGCTGAACAGGAAATGATCCGCAAGGCTGCCAAAGAAATGGCCCTGTACCAGCGGGAAGTTAACAGAAAACAAGCTGCTGACTTCCTGGAAAAAATTCGCCAAGCTGGCAAAAACGTGATCACTGAGATTGAGCCGGCTGAACTGCAAAGGTTTATTGACTCTGCCCGTGCCATGTATCCCAACTTTGAATCAAAAATGGACAAAGCAATACTTGATAAAGTTATGGCCGAGCTGAAGAAGTAGTCCCCGTAGCATTGAATTAGCATCTAGAGGGGGTTTGGGTTTTCCTTCCCAGCCCCCCTGTTACTCAATTAGACCTTTTAAGGGGTGAAGCGATGGATAAAGTGGTGCGAAACTTGCTAAAGGCAAGCGAAGGATTGTTAAATTACACAACCATCGTGGCGACCATTGTAATGGTCGTGTTGGTGTTCATCAACGTGCTGCTGCGCTATGTATTTAAGTTCGCCATCACCTGGAGCGAAGAGCTGGCGGTAAACCTTTTCGTCTGGGTCATTTTCATGGGTGCTATCTTGGCAGCCATAAATAAAATGCACATATCGGTGGATCTGTTTACGAAACTAATGCCGAAAAAGGTACAGAAAATTCTTTTGATTGTCTCCAACGGATTAGTGCTTTATGCCCTCTATATCCTTGCCGATGGAGGTCAAAAGATCGCCAAAATTACCCATAAGACCATCAGCGCCGCTACCGGCATTCCCTTTTCCTATGTGGTTATCAGTGTAGTGATTTCCGGATTTGTCATGGCATTAGTTGTGCTCTATCACACATACCTAACGGTCTGCAGTTTAGTTAAGGGAGAAGAATAATTTTTTGGGGAGTAGGGGAGGGAAGTTATGGCAGGCTTTGATTTGGTTTTGCTCTTTTTGGGCGGGCTGTTCGGTCTGTTGTTAATAGGGGTTCCCATTGGGTTCTCTTTGCTGCTTGTTGCCGCGCTTTTATTGTATGCTATGGGTAATTTTGACACCCGTTTTGTTACCCAAGCCGTAATCTTTGGCGCCAATACCTTTACCCTTTTGGCCATTCCCTTTTTCATTCTTGCAGGGAATATTATGGCCCATGGCGGTATTTCCAAACGACTGGTGGGGTTTGTCAATGCTGCTGTAGGCCATGTCCGCGGCGGTTTGGGTTATGTAACAATTGTCAGCAGCGTTATTTTTGCAGGCCTCTCAGGCTCTGCAGTGGCGGATGCCGCAGCGTTGGGCGCTCTTTTGATTCCGATGATGGTTGCTGCTGGCTACGACCGGGCCGTTGCCACCGCCCTGATTGTAGCTGCCGCTACCATTGCGCCTATTATTCCGCCAAGTATTCCCATGATCCTGTTTGGAGTTGCCGCAGAAGTATCCATCGGCAGGCTGTTTATGGCTGGAATTGTGCCAGGACTCTTAATGGCTTCGGGTTTAATGGTCTGCTGGTACTTCATTGCTAAAAAACATAACTATCCTGCCGGGCAAAAGGCGTCCCGCCAGGAGCTGTGGAGTTCTTTCAAGGGTTCCATCGCCGCTCTGGTAATGCCGGTAATTATCATCGGCGGAATTCGCTTTGGGGTGTTTACTCCAACTGAAGCAGGCTCAATTGCCGTAATCTATGCCGTAATCCTATCCCTGGCTACCAGGGAATTGGCTGTAAAAGATATCCCTAAAGTAATTTTGGAAGCAGCCAAAATAACCGGCCAGGTAATGCTGGTTGCTACAGCTGCCCTGAGTGTGGCCTGGGTGATTACCATTGCCAACATCCCGCGGGAAATTGTAAAAATGTTATCGGATCTAGCCGGTAATCAAATGGGGCTTTTGTTGATTATCAATGCCTTCCTGCTGATGCTGGGGATGGTAATGGACATTACCCCTGCCATTCTGATTTTTGCCCCCATCCTGGTTTCAGTAGTTAAATTTGCCCGGATTGATGTGATTTATTTCGGTCTGATTATGGTGCTTAACCTGGTTATTGGCCTGATTACCCCACCGGTTGGTACCGTGCTGTATGTCGGTTGCGCAGTGGGAGGAATATCCCTTGGGCAACTGGTCAGCAGACTGATGCCGTTTTTGTTGGTATTGATAGGTATTTTGCTGTTAATCGTTTTTGTTCCGTCAATAGTACTTGTCCCGCTAGGATGGTTTTATTAATCGCAGCCAAGTCATATAAGTAACCATAAAAGAAAATCTTTAAGGAGGGACAGGAAATGAGTTTGATTTTACGTGTTAATGTCGGTACTGGAGTTATTACTGCCGCACCTGCAGGGAAAGAATACGCAGCTTTGGGCGGTCGCGGTCTGACTTCCAAAATTATTGCTAATGAAGTTCCGCCAACTTGCCATCCTCTTAGCGCTCATAACAAACTGGTGATTGCTGCCGGCTTGTTTGCCGGGACCATGGCGCCAAGCGGAGGGCGAATTTCCATCGGCGCCAAAAGCCCTCTGACTGGGGGCATTAAAGAGGCAAACGGCGGCGGAGAGACAGCGCGGAAGCTGGCCCGTTTGGGATATAAAGCCATTATAATTGAGGGCAAACCCCAAAACCAAGAGTTGTATATTTTGAAAATTGACCGGAACGGAGCCTCTCTCATTCTGGCCGAAGAATACAAAGGAATGGGCAACTACCAGTTGGCCAACAGCCTTTTAGAAAAATTTGGGAGCAAAGTTGGCATCATCTCTAATGGTCCTCTTGGCGAAAGACTTGCTTCGTCAGCTGGAATAACCAATACCGACAGGGAAGGAGTTCCCAGCCGGTTCTGCGGCCGGGGTGGCTTGGGTGCGGTTATGGGCAGTAAAGGTGTCAAAGCAATTGTCATCGATGACAGCAATGCTTCAGAGATTAATTTCCATGACCAGCAGGAATTTAAATCCATTTGCCAGATGCTGTACCAGAAAATGACGGGGCATCCTACAATGGAAACCTTCGCGAAATTCGGTACTGCCGGTGTCCTAAACTATGTTAACGAAGTTGGCGGTTTGCCAACCAATAATTTCCGGACGGGTAGATTTGATCAGGCTCTGGAAATAAATGGCGATAAACTCAGAGAGACCATTCTTGCCAGAGGCGGAGAAGGGGACCCCAGCCATGCCTGCATGACCGGCTGCATTATTAAATGCTCCAACATCTATCCTGACCAAAATGGAAAGGCATTAGTTTCGCCGCTGGAGTACGAGACACTGGGAATGATGGGCTCCAACCTGGGTATTGGCGACCTGGATACAATTGCGAGGATGAACTACGTCTGCAATGACCTGGGCGTGGATACCATTGAGATTGGCGTGGCTATCGGGGTAGCGATGGAGGCAGGAGTAATTCCCTTCGGAGATGGCCCTGCGGCCGAAAAAATGCTGGAAGAAGTACGGCAAGGCACTGTTTTGGGTCGTGTTATTGCTGAGGGCGCTTTAATAACAGGACGGGTCTTTGGCGTGGAGAGGGTTCCCGTAGTTAAGGGTCAAGCCATGCCCGCGTATGATCCAAGGGCTGTAAAAGGAAACGGGGTGACTTATGCTACTTCACCCATGGGCGCTGACCATACTGCGGGTAACACCATTAGAGGTAAAGACCACCATACTCCTGAAGGAAAGGCGGCAATTTCTTCCCGCGCCCAGGCCATGATGGCTGCTTTCGACAGCTTGGGTTTCTGCGTGTTTGCCGGGGCTGTTGTTAACGAGAACCAAGATGCGGTGGCCAGGATGGTAACAGCTCTAACAGGTCAACAACAGCCTGAAGATTATATGTATCAATTAGGGGTATCTGTTTTAAAGACTGAGCTGGAATTTAACCGCCGGGCAGGATTCACAAAGGTCCATGACCGGATCCCTGGCTATATGCTGGAAGAAAAACTAACTCCGCATGATCTTGTCTTTGACGTAACCGATGAAGATTTAGACACTGTCCACAACAGATAGTTTAAAGAGGTGAAGTTAGAATGTATGGGAGGACCTTCCAGTGGCAGATTAAGACAAAAATCTATTTTGGCATCGGAGAGGCCAAGAAGATCAGTGACCGGGTTAAAGAACTGGGCGCTACTCGGGTGCTACTGGTTACCGATCCGGGAATTGTGAAGGCCGGCATGGCGGATGAAATGAAAGATTACCTGCAAAAAGCGGGGATTGAAGTGGCGGTGTTTGCCGATGTAGTGCCTAACCCTACTACCCAAGAGGTAGACAAGGGAGTAGCGCTGGCCAAAGAGCATGGGGCAAATGTGCTGGTTGGTTTAGGAGGCGGCAGTTCCCTGGACACAGCCAAAGCCATCGGATTAATGCTGGCTAACCCTGGGGAAATTAAAAACTTCTGGGGTAAAGAACCCCCCAATCCATCCCTGCCTGTTATTGCAGTGCCGACTACTGCCGGTACTGCCAGTGAAGTAACCTGGGTAACCGTAATCAAAGATACAGAGCGCAAGGTAAAGATGGGCATTGGCCATCCTAAACTGGCTCCTGCTGTTGCTGTATGCGACCCTCTGCTGACTGTTTCGATGCCGCCAGCGGTAACAGCCGCTACCGGAATGGATGCACTTACCCATGCGATTGAATCCTATACTAACACCATAACCGATCCCATCTCTGAGCAGATTGCCCTTGAATCCATTCGGTTAATTGGCCAATACCTGCGGCCTGCTGTAGCAAAAGGCGACAATTTGGAAGCCCGCTACCAGATGCTGATGGGGAACTTGTTGGCAGGCATGGCCTTTGCCAACACCAAGTTAGGTGTTGTCCATGCCATTACTTCCCCCCTCGGTGGTTATTTTGATGTGCCTCATGGAACGGTAAACGCCATTTTGCTCCCCTATGTAATGGAATTTAACCTGATTGGAAATCAGGAGAAGTTTGCTCGTATTGCAGAAGTTATGGGCGAAAACACTGAGGGGTTGACAGCATACCAGGCAGCGGAGAAAGCTGTTGCCGCAGTTAAGCGGTTATCCCTTGATATTGGACTCCCTGCGGGAATGGCTGAAATAGGGGTGGAAGAGGAACAACTGCCGGCTGTCTGTGCTGAAGCAATGAAAAATGTCAATATTCCCATCAACCCGCGGACTCCCACTTTGCAAGATTTGATAGATATTTGTATGCGGGCCATGTAAGGAAAAGGCATTTATTGGGGGGATATTAAGTGCTGGACAAATTTTCATTAAAGGGCAAGGTTGCTTTGGTTACCGGCGGCGGCCGGGGGTTGGGTAAAGGTATTGCTCTCGGTTTGGCAGGGGCAGGAGCAGATGTGGTGGTAGCTGCCAGGTCAACCGATGAATTGACTCAAACAGCGGAAGAGTTGCGGGTTCTTGGCACGAACAGTGCCAGCTACCAGGTAGATATGCTGCAAGTGACGGAAATTAATAAAATGATTGACTGGGTGGCAGAAAAATACGGGGCACTGGATATCCTTGTCAATGGCGCCGGGATTAACCTGCGCAAACCTACGGTGGAAATGACCGAGGCCGATTGGGATCGGGTTCTTGGCATTAATCTTAAAGGTGTATTTTTTGCCTCCCAGGCAGCTGCCAAGATAATGCTGAAGCAAGGCAAAGGCAAGATCATTAACATAGCATCCTTGAGTTCCATTATTGGCATTCCTAACATCATTCCCTATTGTTCCAGTAAAGGCGGGGTTGTCCAGATGACCAAGGGTATGGCGGTTGAATGGGCCCCTAAGATCAATGTTAATGCCATCGGCCCCGGTTACTTCCGCACTGCCATGACAGAAGACCTGTTTTTAAGAGAGGGCTGGGAACAAAACGCCCTGCGGAGGATCCCTCAAGGCAGGACCGGAGTCCCTGCAGATTTGGCCGGCGCGGCAGTATACCTTGCTTCCGAGGCTTCCGATTATGTGACAGGACAGGTAATCTATGTAGACGGTGGATGGCTGGCCTGTTAGGCTGGCCCATCTGCCCACTAAATACTAAACCAGGAGATGAGGTTTGTAATGCTTCATGGCGTAATCCCTGCTGTAATGGTGCCGTTTTTGAACAATGGCAAAGATATCGATCAAGAATCGTTGCGGCAGCATGTAGACTTCATGATTGAAAAGGGCGTTCATGGCTTTTTTGTCAATGGTACCATGGGCGAAGGCATGGTTTTAAACAATGAAGAAAGAAAACTGGTTACAGAGATTGTAGTTGACCAGACTGCAAAAAGAATTCCGGTAGTCATTCAGGTAACCACAACTAACCAGGATGAAACAATTGAACTAAGCAAGCACGCCCAGGATGTAGGTGCTGACGGTATCTCCATAATTGCTCCCAGTTTTTATCCCTTCGACAGTATTGCCTTGAAAGATTTCTTTGAAGCAATTGCTAGGGAAGTTCCCGAGTTTCCGATTTACCTTTATAATAACCCGGGACGCTCCGGGAACGGAATTAGCCCTAAGCTGGTGGGTGAACTGGCCGAAAAATGGCCGAATATTGTGGGCATTAAGGATAGCAGCAAAGATATTATGCTGTTCCAGGAATATATTGAAAAAGCTAAAAAAGATGGCTTTGCCTGCATCATCGGCACAGATGGGATGGTTTTAACTTCCCTTTATATCGGGGGCACAGGGGTTGTTTCGGCGATTGCCAACCCCTATCCGGAGCCCTTTGTTAAACTGTATGAAGCATTCAATAACAAGGACTTCGAAGAAGCCCACAGGCAAAACAATATTATCAGCCAATTGCGGGATGTGCTGAAGATTGGCCCATACCTGGCAGGTTATAAGTATGCCATTGAAACCAGAGGTTACCGCTTCAGCGGGCTGCGTAAACCCTTGAGGGATTTTACTTCCCAGGAAAAGGCAACTTTTGAAGCAGCCCTGGCCAAGCTGGACCTAAACTTTTAGCCTTTCCTCGGCTGAGGGGGAGACAAGGCCATGCAATATTTGATCGGGCTTGATATCGGGACAACCAGCACCCGGGCAATAATGTTTGACGAAATGGGGCGCATTCATCACCGGGCAGGGGTAGAGTATGAGACAGTTTATCTGCCTCCCAACGGAGCTGAACAGGACCCCGAAAGAATATTTGGGGCAGTGTTGGAAAGCGTGGCCTCGCTGATGAGCGGGGCCCGGGTCCCCAAAAATAAGATTGCCGGAATTGGTATCAGTTCAGCTATGTACAGCCTTATTCCGGTTGGAAATAGCGGTGCGGCCCTTTTCCCAATGCTGATCTGGGCCGATGGGCGCAGCAGCGCAGTTGCTAAATCTTTGCGGGAGACCCTGGACCACAATAAGCTTTATCAACTGACTGGTTGCCCCTTACAGCCCTTGTACCCGCTGGCTAAACTTCGCTGGCTGAGAGAATGCCACCCGGAAATCTTTAATAAGGCTGTAAAATTTATTTCTATCAAGGAATATGTCCTTTTCCGCCTGTTTGGAGAATATTTGATTGATTGGTCTTTGGCTTCCGCCACCGGGCTGTTCAATATTCACAGCCGGTGCTGGGAGGAAGAAGCCTTGCGTGCGGCGGGAATAAGACTGGATCAACTGTCACAAACAGTTCCACCATCATATGTCTTGCGGGGGATTAAAGAGCCCTATGCAAGCAAAATGGGCCTGGCTCCCGATCTGCCGGTTGTAATCGGGGCAGGTGACGGCCCCTTGGCCAACTTAGGGGCTGGTTGCCTATCAAGAGGACAAGTAAATATCGATATCGGCACCAGCGGCGCTATCCGGATGATTACCAGCCGGCCTTTATTAGATGCCCTGCAGCGGACGTGGTGCTACTGCCTGGCGGAGGATTACTGGGTTTCTGGCGGGATCATCAGTAATGCAGGAAATGTTTTGCGTTGGCTAAGGGATATTGTTGGGGATGCTGAAACAACCATTGCCAACAGATTGCGGATATCCCCCGATGAGATTTTTAGTCAATACGCCGGCCAAGTCCCTGCTGGTTCAGACAAACTGATTTTCCTACCTTTTTTAAACGGAGAACGGAATCCATGCTGGAATGCTGATGCGAGAGGAGTATTTGTCGGTCTGAGCTTCACTCATTCCAAACAGCATTTAGTCCGCTCGGTCCTGGAGGGTATTACTTACAGCATTTACAGCATTTATGAGGTACTTGATCAGCTGGACCACATAGAAGAGATCAGGCTTACCGGTGGTTTTGCCCAATCTGATTTGTGGTGCAGAATCCTTGCCAGCGTCTTTGAACGCTCAGTCAGTATTCCCCATGTTACTGAAGGATCCGGTTTGGGTGCAGCCATCATGGCAGGTAAATATTTAGGCCTCTATTCCCATTGGGAGGATGCAGCGGCACTGATTCAGATTAGGGAAAAACTGCAGCCGGAGCCCGTCGAAGTCCATATATACCGCAAGATGTTTGCCATTTATCAAAACATTTATCATCAGATGGAAGACCAGTTCCTAGCTCTACGACAATTAGATGATAAGTGATGGCAAAGTTAATCTGAGCATAGGATCCGCGGCATATTGCCCCTAATTTTTTAACAAATAATCAATAATCAAAATTTATTCTTAATTAAAAATATTTTAAACCATTTTTGCAGGTTTTAATTTAAAGAATAAAGAATTTACTGCTTATCAAAGGAGGTGGTAAATGAAGCTGGGATAAGGTAGTAGCTTTGTGCCACAGGAAAATTATCAGTTAACCTTAAGGAGGGACAACAATGAAGAAGTTTTTTTGCTTATTGTTAGTTATTGCATTAATGGTTTCTGTAGTAGGATGCGGTGGGCAGTCAGCCCAAAAACAACCCCAGACTCCGCCAGCGGAAGAAATTCAGAAGATTAAAGTTAGCGTAGCTACTGCTTTTGCGGAAAACCACATCATGAGTGATGTAGCTAAGAAGTTTAAAGAAATAGCAGAAGCCAAGAGTAATGGAAACGTAAAGGTAGACCTGTTTCTGGCCGGCTCCATGGGTAACGAAGAAGACATTATGAAGGCCGTAACAGCCGGCGCTGTTGAAGGCCAGACCGGCGGTGGTATACCAGTTAACGCTTATGCACCGCCCTTCTATTTTATCGATACGCCTTTTGTGATGAAAGACTGGAATCATATCCTGGCTATTTGGAATGGTGAGTTAGGCGCCAAGATGAGAGCCAGTGTTGAAGCAGCAGGTAACACCACATTGGCAGCACCGGTTTACCGGGGCCTGCGCCACTTTACCTCCAAAAAGCCGGTAGTTACCCCTGAAGACCTGAAAGGCATCAAGCTCCGCCTGCCTGTGCTCCCAACTTGGGTTGCAGTATGGACGGAAGTTGGTGCTTCCACTATTCCCATCCCCCTTGGTGAGTTGTATACAGCCCTGGCTACCGGTGTAGCCGACGCTTCTGAAGGTGACCTCACCCAGATTCACGGTTTTAAACTGAATGAAGTGCAGTCTCACCTCTCCTTGACCGGTCACTTGGTCAGCTTGGGTCTCATCAGCTTTAATACCAAATGGTTGAACGGCCTAAATGAAAAGACCAGAAACCTGGTGCTGGAAGCAGCTAGGGAAGCCGCCGATTGGGGTTCCAAGCAGATGGCTGCTAAAGAAGAACAAGTGATCAAGGACCTGGAAAAACTGGGGATGAAAGTTGTCCAGTCTGACAGGGAAGCCTTCCTGAACAAGGGAATGCCGGCTATCGAGAAACTTTTCAACACCCAGTTTAGAGTTACTACTCTGAAAGAAGTTCAGTCTTACGCAAAATAAAAATAAATAGGGCGGATTAGTAATAGGCCGGGCCGTCACCGGGAATCGCTGGCGGCCCTTTTTATTAAAAATTGAAGCATACCTTGGTGAGGAGGGTAAGTTTGATGGCTGAAATCAAAGTGGCAACCAGCAGCAATGTTCCGCCGCCTGCAAAGGCTCCAAACAGCGTGGAAATCCGGACAGAGCTAAAGGAAACCCCCTTTGACCGGGTTTTAATGCTGGTGTCTTCTGTGGTTTTCTGTTTGGTGGTGCTTTTTGTAATTATGCAGGTCCTGATACGTTATATTACAGTCCACATTGGCTTCTCCATGCCCTGGACAGAAGAAGCGGCCAGATATCTCCTGATCTTTATCACCTTTTTTGGGTCGGCCATTGCCTGGCGCAAAAAGGAACATATTACTATTACATCATTAGTGGACTATTTCCCAGGTAAGGTCAAGCTGGTGCTGGAATTTATGTCATGCTTACTTATCTTGTTCTTCCTGGCGGTAGCCATTATCGGCAGTTATCAGTTTACTTTTAAAATGATGGTGGTACCGGTTGGAGCCATTTACTGGCTAAAAACTGGCCATATTTACGGAATTATGACACTTGGCTTGGTCCTTATTGCCGTTTATCAGGTACGCTGGCTGATTTACTATATTACTGAAATCAACCGGTTATTCTTTGGGAAGGGGCGGGTGCAATCTTGAACGAAATTGTAATGTTGTTGCTGTTTATTGGAATTCTGTTGTTCTTTTTCATTACCGGAGTGCCTGTGGCTTTCTCTCTAGGGTTAACTACCCTGGCTTTAATGTTCCTGGGTGTTGGGATTGGGATAAATCCCGAGCTTTTGGTCTTGCGCATGTTTGGGGGCGTGAACAGCTTCATCCTCCTCTCTATCCCCTTCTTTCTGTTTGCAGGTAGAATTATGAACGCCGGTGGCATGACCGTAAGGATCTTTGACTTTTCCAAAGCTCTGGTAGGCAGGGTCAAAGGCGGTCTTGGCCATGTAAATATTATCGCCAGTATGATTTTTTCTGGCATGAGCGGTGTAGCGGTAGCCGATGCTGCTGGCCTGGGGGCCATTGAGTATAAGGCTATGAAGGACGGCGGTTATTCCGACGAAGTTAGCGTTGGGATCACTGCTGCGTCGGCCACTATCGGCCCCATCATCCCGCCCAGTGTTCCCCTGGTAATCTATGCCATTATCGCTAACGTTTCTGTAGGGGGTATTCTGCTCGGCGGCATCCTGCCAGGCATTGTCATCGGTTGCATTTTGATGCTAATGGCAACTTTTTACGCCCATATTTATAATTTCCCGTATGGTGACGAAAGAAGATGGTCGGAAGTAGTCAGGGCCTTTAAAAACGGTTTTCTGGCTCTGGGTACTCCTCTAATCCTGGTAGGTGGTATTCTAACCGGTTTCTTCACGCCAACGGAAGCTGCTGCTGTCGCGGTAGTCTATGCCCTAATATTAGCCATGAAGATCTACAAGGAATTGACCCTGCGGGAGCTTTGGGAAATCATTAAACAAACAATGATTGATTCAGCGGTGGTGCTCCTGTTAGTCTCTGTAGCCAGCGCCTATGCTTTTATGATCATCCGCAGCCGTTTGCCCATCATTTTTGCTGAACAGATTATGTCTATCACCCAGGACCCGCTGATGGTGCTCTTGATCATCAACCTGCTGCTGCTGGTGGTAGGGATGTTCTTGGAAACCATTGCCGCTCTGTCGATTTTAACTCCGGTACTCCTGCCCTTAACCAATATGGTGGGGATTGATCCGATCCATTTTGGTCTGGTAATGGTTTTTAACCTAATGATTGGTTTGTTGACACCACCCTTTGGCGCTGTCCTCTTTGTATTAAATAAGGCCACCGGGGTTCCCCTAGCCAAGATTGTGAAGGGCTGCCTGCCTTTCTATATTCCACTGTTCATTGCTTTGGCTCTGATTACCCTGTTCCCGTCCCTTACCTTGTGGCTGCCTAACCTTGTTTTAGGTGGAGCTAGATAGCCCGGTTAATTGATGTGTAAAAACAGGGAAATGTCGCCAGACAACATCTGAACAAAGAAAAAGCGCCGGCCAGAATCAGGCGTTTTTTCTTTTCTTGGGAATGTCAAGGGGACGGGGTTGTTGACACCAGGGGAATGTCGGGAATGGGGAGGTGTCAAGGGGACGGGGTTGTTGACACCATTATGTCTTTTATAGCTGTCAAGCTTGGTTTCTCACAAGAGAAAAAACTTATGCGTTGCCGGATGAAGTGAAAACTGGTAGGCTCATGGAATAAAAATGAGGGGAATCTACTAGAGTTTTCCATAAAAAGAGAGGTGTTGTTTCATGCGTGCTATTGAGATTGCTAAACCAGGTGAGTTATCAATTATAGAAGTAGAAAAACCTCAGCAGATCGCTAAAGGCCATGTCTTGATCCAAGTCAAAGCCATGGGAATCTGTGGTTCAGACATGCATGCCTATCATGGTACATCGGCCTTGGTAACATACCCGCGGATTATTGGTCACGAAGCTGTGGGGGAAGTAGTGGAGATTGGTGGGGAGGTTGCCGACTTCCAAATGGGAGACCGTGTGGTTATGGACCCGGTAATATTCTGTGGTGAATGTTATGTCTGCAGGGTGGGCAGGCAGAATGTTTGTCGTAACTTGCGGGTGCGCGGCGTCCACGCCGATGGCGGTTTCATGGAATACCTGATGCTTCCTGTTGCCTCTGTGCATAAGTTTTCCAAGGATATTCCCTGGGAAGAGGCTGTCTTAATTGAACCCTTTACTATTGCTGCCCAAACCCTGTCCCGCGGTCGGGTAACAGGTGACGATACTCTGGTTATCTTTGGGGCAGGTCCTATCGGCCTGGTCATTTTACAGGGGGCTAAGTGCCTGGGAACGAAAGTTGCCATCATCGATATTGTGGATGAACGCTTAAACTTAGCGAAAGAATTAGGCGCTGACCTGGTGATTAATTCTCATCAGGAAAATGTAGTGGAAAAGGTGGCCGGGTTTACCGAAGGAGAAGGACCTAGTGTTATTGTGGAAGCTGTAGGTATACCCCAGTTGTTGGAACAGGCTGTAGAAATGGCTTCACCTGCAGGACGCATCGTTAACCTTGGTTTTAATTCCCAGCCTTCACAGATAGCAGAGTTACCCATTACTAAGAAAGAGCTCGATATTATCGGTTCCAGACTCCATAACCGTAAATTCCCTGAGGTTATTGGCTGGTTTGAAAGAAAGGAAGTGAATCCAAAACCCTTAGTATCCCATGTTTTTGATTTTCTTCGGGTTCACGAAGCCATCGCCCTAATGGAGACCAAACCCCAGGAAACATGTAAAGTTATCCTTCGCTTACCGTAAGGCGGAGGCTGCGGTATAACATCTTACAGATACCGTTGTCATGGCAGCTGCCCTTGTAGTAGGCTGTGGTAAATCAGAACCTAAAAAAGATGCTCCCCTAAAGCTCCGGAAAAGATCGTGCTCAAGTTTGGTCACTTAGCTGATGAAAATAATACCTGGCATAAAGGTGCCTTAAAGTTTAAGGAATTAGTGGAAAAGAACTCCAATGGCCAGATCGAGGTAAAAGTTTATCCCAACGAACAGTTAGGTAAAGAAAAAGACCTGGTGACCAGTATTCAAACCGGTACAGCCGATATTGGTATTTTCGGGGAAACCCTTACTACTTTCGGCGCCAGCAAAACTATTATGATGGCAACTCCCTATCTCCTGAGAGATTCCGAGCATCTGCACAAAGTAGCCAGTGGCGAAATCGGTAAAGAAATTGAACAGCAAATCATTGATAAAGTACAACTAAGACCCATTGCTTACTTTGAAAGAGGCCCCAGAGAACTCACCACCAACAGGCCCATTCAAAAGCCGGAAGACCTCAAAGGATTAAAGCTTCGTGTACCAAACGTACCTCTTTTCGTAAAAACCTGGGAAGCCTTGGGCGCCAAGCCTACCCCCATGGCTTTCTCGGAAGTGTTCACAAGCTTACAACAAGGAACCATTGAAGGCCAGGAAAACCCTTATGCTCTCATTAAGAGTGCTAACTTCTATGAGGTACAGAAATGCTTGAACAAGACATCTCACGTACGCAGCTGGATCTATGTCTGCATCGGCGAGAAGAAGTTTAAATCCCTGTCTCCTGAACTGCAAAAGGTTATTCTAGATGCCTGCAAGGAAATGCAGAAACATGAAAATGAACTCTTTAAAGCCGAAGAAGCACAATTAGAGAAATTCCTGAAAGAGAAGATGACCTTCGTAGATTCGGTGGTTTCTTTACACCTACCGAAGCATCCATGGTAGCGGTAGCCTATGCCATTTTTGTGGGGTTTTTTGTCTATAAGGATTTACATCTTAAGGATTTATTCAGAATTTTTTTGGAATCGGCCATTACTACGGCTTCGCTAATGGTCCTTGTTGGTTTTGCTAATGTTTTTGCCTGGATTTTAACCACGGAACAGATTCCCCAGATGGTAGCTGATGCCATGCTGAGTGTCACGAATAATAAATATCTTATCTTACTTATGGTTAATCTCTTGCTGATTTTTGTGGGAACCTTTATGGAAACCATTGCCGCCCTGATGATTCTCTTTCCCATCTTACTCAAGGTAGGGACGGCGGTAGGGGTAGATCCCATTCAATTTGCGGTAATCTGTGTCCTTAACCTGGTGATTGGTTTAACTACGCCGCCCGTAGGTGTGTGTTTATTCGTAGCTTCCAGTATTGGTATTCTGGGGAAATTAAGCCGGGCGATTTTGCCTTTCCTGGCCGTGAGCCTGTTTGTTCTGTTGCTTGTTACTTATGTTCCCGCCATTACCCTCTTTTTACCTAATCTAGTCTTTGGCAAATAAGCAGAAAACTTAAGAACACAAGAAGAGAGTATGGGCTGACAGCTGTCAGCTCTACTTATTTTTTACAACTGTTTACTGTTCACGGTTTACGTTTTACGTTAAATTACTGCCAACTGAAAATGTTGACAGTGATGCAGTAAAAGTGTAAAGAAAGTAATTTTGCTTAACAGCATGGGTGGTGGTTGTATATGATATTGCCCTTAACATCTCAATAAAGGCCCGTCCCCTTGACATTTGCCGGAGGTGTTGTCAATAACCCCGTCCCCCTGACAGCCCCAGGTGTT
>JBFLXH010000007.1:0-101199 GCA_040757295.1 Bacillota bacterium
AGCGGCGGGAAATGCTCGGCAAAGGAAAAATATTAAAATCAATGAAGCCGAGCATGAAATTCGCTTTCAGGCCACGTTAAATTAATGTATAACTTGTGGCCTGGCTCATTTTAAGAGCGGCTACGCCCCTGCATTAACTGGCCCCCTATGGGATTAACCAGTTCTAAGCTCCGGTAAACCGGAGCCAAGAACTGGTCGAATCTAAGCACGAGCGGGGGTCACAATCCCCCTCTGAAGCCAAGACCCAGTTGAACATGGAAAGGGGTAGTTGGGTTTGTTGCGCAGTAGAATCAGAAGCTGCCAAAAGGAAAGGATTGACTCCCGGGGAAATACGGGGCATCCTGAAAGGGATCAATTCATTGAAGGAAAAATTGGTTCTGCTTATATGTCCACTTTGGCCGGTCAGCCTAATTTAGATGAATTTGCCAGGGAAATTAGTCCTGGTCCTGATACAAATAATAAAATTAAGCCAGTCAACGAGAGAACTCCGGAGCCTGTTGAAGACGACGAGGATTTCTGATCACATTTGCGCCTGTGGGCGCATTTTTTGTTTGCGCCAAATAGCATTAACCAGCCGAAGGATTTTGGGAACATCTCGTGGAATTAGGCAAAAAATTATTGTTATTTCAGGGGGCTTTATGAAGCAATTTGTGCATCTTCATGTACATACGGAATTCAGCCTGCTTGACGGGGCGTGCAGGATTGAGGATCTGGCGAAGGCGGCGGCTGCCCAAAAATCGCCTGCTATTGCTATTACTGACCATGGGGTCATGTACGGGGCCATTGAACTCTACAAGAATGCCGAAAAAAATGGCGTAAAACCAATTATCGGCTGTGAAGTCTATGTCGCTCGGCGTACCAGGCATGATCGAAATCCCCAGGTTGATGAATCCTCCAGTCACCTGGTTTTATTGGCCCAGGATGAAGAAGGTTACAGGAATCTAATGGAGTTAGTGTCTTTGGCTTCCCTTGAAGGCTTCTATTATAAGCCAAGGGTGGACCGGGAGCTTTTATCCCGGTATAGCAAAGGTTTAATAGGTTTGTCTGCCTGTCTGGCAGGTGAAATCCCTGAAGCCTTGATGGAAGGAAAGCCGGAAAAGGCCTTTAAACTGACTGGGGAATACCTGGATATTTTTGGTCGGGGAAATTTTTATCTTGAATTGCAGGACCATCACATTCCAGAGCAAAAAAATGTCAACAAGGGCCTTGTTGAGTTAGCCCGCCGATTAGACATCCCGTTGGTGGCAACCAACGATGTGCATTATATATCCCGAGAGCAGGCTCAAGTGCATGATGTCTTGCTTTGCATCCAAACGGGAAAAACTTTGCAGGATAGCAATCGCTTGCGTTTTCCTTCCGAGGAGTTTTATTTAAAGTCAAGGGATGAAATGCTCCGTTTATTTGGGGAAATGCCAGAAGTCTTGGACAATACCCTGGCGATAGCTGAAAAGTGCAATCTAAGGCTTGGTTTTGGTCAGCTTCATTTGCCCAATTACCAGCTGCCGGAGGGGTACAAGGAGGCCTTTGATTACTTGAAGGATCTGTGTTATCGCGGTTTGCGGGAACGCTACCCCGAATCCAGTCCTTTGGCAAAAAGCAGGCTGGATTTTGAATTGCAGGTTATTCGGCAAATGGGATATGAAGGATATTTTTTGATTGTATGGGATCTAATAAATTATGCGCGAATGCGAACTATTCCAGTGGGACCTGGCAGAGGTTCAGCAGCAGGCAGCTTGGTTGCCTATACTTTGGGCATCACAAACATAGATCCTTTGCGATACGGTTTGTTATTTGAACGATTTCTTAATCCGGAAAGAGTCACCATGCCTGACATTGACAGTGACTTTTGTTTTGAAAGAAGAGCAGAAATAATCGACTATGTTACCCAAAAATACGGGAGCGATCATGTTGCCCAGATTATCACCTTCGGTACCATGGCGGCTAAGGCTGCGGTGAGGGATGTCGGCCGGGTTTTGAATATGCCCTTGCCTGAAGTTGACAAGGTTGCCAAGCTCATTCCCAATGAGTTGGGCATCTCTATCCAACGGGCCTTAGAGGTTAGCCCGGAGTTAAGGCAGGCATTTGAAGGCAGCCAGGAAGTAAAACGCCTGCTGGAATTGGCCAAAGAAGTGGAAGGCAGTCCCAGGCATGCGTCCACCCATGCAGCTGGACTTGTTATCTCGAAAGAGCCGTTAACATACTACTTACCTTTGCAGAAAACATCCGAAGGCGGTGTCACTACTCAGTTCCCAATGCAGACCGTAGAAGAAATCGGGCTGCTGAAAATGGATATTTTGGGCTTGCGGACTCTTACGGTTATTGGTGATACAGTAAAGCTGATTATGCAATCTAAAATGGTCCAGGTGGACATGGAACGGATTCCTTTAAATGATGTGGCTGTATATGAAATGTTAAGCAAGGGCGACAGTATCGGGGTGTTCCAGTTAGAAAGCTCAGGCATGCGCAGCATTCTGAAAAGCCTGCAGCCCCAGCGTTTTGAAGACTTGATTGCGTTGGTTGCCCTTTACCGTCCGGGTCCCTTGGGCAGCGGGATGGTGGAAGATTTTGTCCAAAGGAAGCATGGGGTCAACAAGATTACCTATTTGCACCCGGTCCTGGAGCCAATACTGGAAGAAACCTATGGCGTTATCCTTTATCAGGAGCAGGTCATGAGGATAGCCAGCGACTTGGCCGGCTTTTCTCTGGGACAAGCCGATTTGCTGCGGCGGGCTATGGGGAAGAAAAAGCCTGAAATAATTATGGCCCAAAGGAACAACTTTATAAAAGGGGCAGTGGCAAAAGGGGTTGATGCCCAAATTGCAGGGACAATTTTTGACTTAATGGAGCATTTTGCTGGTTACGGTTTTAACAAATCCCATTCGGCCGCATATGCCATGGTAGCTTACCAGACAGCCTATTTAAAGGCCCATTACCCAGTTGAGTTTTTTGCGGCCTTATTGACCAGTGTAATGGACCATCCCGATAAAGTGCAGGTGTATATTGAAGAATGCCGAAAGATTGGTATTGAGGTTTTGCCTCCAGATGTTAATGAGAGCTTGACCAATTTCACGGTAGTAGGCGACAAGATCCGGTTCGGGTTAGCTGCGGTAAAGAACGTTGGCCGGGGTGCTATCAATTCTATTATTGAAGCAAGGGAGCAGAAAGGCCGTTTTCGATCCCTAGAAGATTTTTGCCAACGGGTAGACCTTCACGCTGTTAACAAGCGCGTAGTTGAAAGCCTTATCCGCAGTGGCGCGTTTATTTCGACAGGTTATAATAGGGCGCAGCTCTTAGCTGTAATCGAGGCATGTTTGGCCAGTGGTCAGAAAGCCCAGGAGGACCGAACCAAAGGACAAGTATCTCTAATTGATCTGTTTTGCCGGGAGGAAACGGTCCAAAATATAAGTGTTCCGGCTATCGCGGAATTTACCTTAGGCGAAGTGTTAGCAATGGAAAAGGAACTGCTTGGCTTTTACGTAAGCGGTCACCCGGTAAGCCAGTATTCCGCATTATTGGAGCTTATTGCCGATTGCAGGCTGGAGGAAATCGGCCGCTACCAGGAAGGAGCTACAGTTAGGGTTGGCGGAGTAGTAACCCATGTTAAACGCCATGTGACCAAAAAGGGTGATATGATGGCATACCTCACCCTGGAGGACACCAGCGGAAACTTGGAAATCCTGGTTTTTCCAAAAATATTTCACAACTTCTCCCAACTCTTGGTAGAGGATAGATTGCTGATCATCGTCGGGCGCGTTAACATTCAGGAAGATAAGTGGAGAATTATGGCGGAAGATATTCAGGTTTTGCCAGAAATGAACCGCATGGAGTTAGTAATTTGTCTTGATCCCTACCGGACTAGCCGAGAGCAGTTAGAAGCGATAAAAAAGATTCTCTTGCAGCATCGAGGGGACACAAGAGTTAAACTTCATTTCGCCCACATTAGCAAACCCCATGAATTAGGTCCTTCTTATCAAGTTAACCTGTCAAAAGGATTAATTGCTAAATTAAAAAAAATTAGTGGGGAGGGAACTGTAAGAGTTAGTTTTTCACCGGGGAAATTATTTGCTGTTGCAGAAAAATGAGGATCCTTGCAGGAATATTATTCCGCAGGTGGAAATTAGCATAATGAAATTTTCCGAGGGGGGCTAGTTTTGCGTATAGCTGTTTATCCAGGGACCTTTGATCCAGTTACTAATGGTCATTTAGATATTCTGGCGCGGGCGACCAAACTATTTGACCTGGTAATACTGGCTGTCGCAGGAGATAATTACAAAGACACCTTGTTTGATATTGAAGAAAGGGTGGATTTTCTTGCTGTGGCAACCAAGGACATGGCTAATGTCAAGATTGAACAGTTTAACGGGCTGTTAATTGACTATGTAGAGAAAAAAGGCGCTTGCGCCATTGTGCGGGGTCTCAGGGCAGTTTCGGATTTTGAATACGAGTTTCAATTATCCATGATGAACAAGAAACTATCCGACAGTGTCGAAACAGTATTTTTAATGACTAGTAGTGAATACTCCTTCCTTAGTTCCAGCATAATTAAACAAGTAGCTGTTTTGGGCGGGTGTATCCGGGGACTGGTGCCGGACAATGTAGAAAAATCTTTGGTCCTGAAGTTTGGCAGGTCAAAAAAGGTTTAAAAAAGGAGGGAATCCTTGTGCAGGAAAGTCCGGTTTATGGAGAGTATTTAGTGTTGAAAGCTCTAGAAAATGGCGTGACAATTATTGGGTTGACCAGAGGTAAGGATACAAAATTTCACCATTCGGAAAAACTGGATAAAGGGGAAGTTATGATTTTTCAGTTTACTGAGCACACTTCTGCTATGAAAATCAGAGGTCGTGCCCAAATTTTTTCCAAACATGGAGTTTTGGAATCTGGTGACTAAGTTAATCCAAAGGTATTAGGCAAAGAAATGGGGTAAAGCCTGGTATGATTTGCTAGATTAGGGGGCGGGCGAAATGTGGACTGTTGTCTATATAGCTCCAAATAAATCAATTGCTGAGTCTTTGAAAAGGGTGTTGAGCAACGAGGGTTTGCTGGTTATGTTGCGAGCCGCTGGTTCTCTTTCGGTTGGGGAATTGGGGGCTTTTGAAATACTAGTGCCGGAATCTGAGGCAGAAGAGGCCCACGAAATCCTGTCCGGTGCATTAGCGAATTAGGAGGATGCTTAGGTGCCAAGGTTAGGGGTGTTAACAAGCGGAGGCGATGCTCCCGGCATGAATGCTGCGATCAGAGCCGTTGTGCGGATGAGTATCTACCGGGGATGGGAGCCTGTCGGTATTAACCGGGGTTTTGCCGGTCTAATTGAGGGAGACTTTCGCCCTCTTTCAGTAAGTGGAGTTGGAGACATTATCCACCGGGGAGGAACAATCCTCCGCACCGCTAGGTCTGAGGAGTTTAAAACCTTGGAGGGTCGATCAACTGCCCTTAATGAAATTAAAACCGCCGGCTTGGAAGGATTGGTGGTGATAGGAGGAGATGGTTCTTTCCGCGGGGCATTGGAATTGCATAAAGCAGGAGTGACAGTAGCAGGGGTGCCTGGTACCATAGATAATGATATTCCTGGAACTGATTACACCATAGGTTTTGATACGGCTGTAAACACTGTATTGGATGCAATTAATAAAATCAGAGATACTGCTACCTCCCATGAGCGAATCTTCATCATTGAAGTGATGGGCAGACATGCTGGAAATATTGCCTTAATGGCTGGGATAGCTGGTGGCGCCGAATCTATCTTAATTCCCGAAGTGCCTCCTGATTTAGAGGATGTGGTTGCAAAAATTGAAAGGGGACGAGCCCGCGGGAAGCTGCACAATATCATTCTGGTGGCTGAAGGGGCAGGAAGCGCATTGGAAGTAAGTAAATATATCGAAGAGAAAATGAGCATGGAAACAAGGATATCTATCTTAGGACATATTCAAAGGGGCGGAAATCCTTCTGCCTTTGACCGGATGCTGGCAAGCCGTATGGGAGCGAAGGCGGTGGAACTCCTCCTGGATGGGATTAGCGGAAAAATGGTTGGCATTAGAGGGCAGGACATCATAAGTCTTGATATGGAAGAGGCTCTAGGCATGGAAAAGAAAATTGATATGAGCATATACCATTTGGCAGGTATCCTAGCGATATAACCGGCTTATCACAGATGGCTACCCGCTCTAATGCCACCGCTTCTTTGAAGCGGCGGGATAAAAGAGCGGCTACGCCACTGTATTAACTGGCCCCCTATGGGATTAACCAGTTCTAAGCTCCGATAAACCGGAGCCAAGAACTGGTCGAATCTAAGCTTCAGCAGGGGAAACAATCTCCCGCTGAAGCCAAGACCCAGTTGAACATTGCCCGTCAGGGGCTATGAATTGGAGGTAGCCAGGATTGAGAAGGACCAAGATAATAAGCACAATTGGGCCTGCTTCAGAATCTGTCTCCGTTTTGCAAGAACTTTTCCGGGCAGGAGTAAATGTGGCCAGGCTCAACTTTTCTCATGGCAGCCATGAAGAGCATGGGGCTAGAATAAAAGCTATCCGAGAAGCTGCGACGGTAACAAAAAGCACCGTGGCCATTATGCTGGATACAAAAGGCCCTGAAATTAGGACCGGGCTCTTAAAAGATGGCAAAGCAGTCCTTCGCGAAGGAGCGGAATTGATACTTACTGTGGAGGATGTTTTGGGCGATGAATCCCGCATAGCAGTAAGTTATAAAGATTTGCCCAAGGAAGTAGCGCCTGGGGATACCATTTTAATTGATGACGGCTTAATCAGCTTGGAGGTTAAATCGGTAAAGGGGTCAGAGGTTAGCTGCGCTGTTTTAAATGGGGGGGAAATATCCAACCGTAAGGGTGTTAACCTTCCGGGAAAAGAGGTTAATCTTCCTTCTATCACTGATAAAGATATTGCTGATATCCACTTTGGCATCAGGCAGCGAGTGGATTTTATCGCAGCCTCTTTTATTAGAACAGCATCAGATGTGCTGGCTATCAGGCGAATACTTGAAGAGCAAGGGGCAGATATCCATATTATCGCCAAAATTGAAAGCCAGGCCGGAGTCAATAATATCGATGAAATTATTCGGGTTTCGGACGGGATTATGGTGGCAAGAGGAGATTTGGGGGTCGAAATTCCGGCCGAAGAGGTGCCTCTTGTGCAAAAGACCATTATTGAAAAATGTAATCGAGCAGGGAAAATAGTAATTACTGCTACCCAAATGCTTGATTCCATGATTAGAAACCCCCGTCCAACTCGGGCTGAAGCCAGTGATATTGCTAATGCGATTCTCGATGGCACTGATGCAATTATGCTTTCAGGGGAGACTGCCTCTGGAAAATATCCCATTGAGTCAGTTAAGACCATGGCCCGGATTGCCATACGGACAGAGCAAGCCTTAGAGTATGCCGATCTGCTGCGAAATCGCCTGACGACACCCCAAAAAACCATTACAGATGCCATCAGTCATGCAGCAGTTACTATTGCCAGTGATCTACGGGCAGCTGCCATTATTACGCCTACAGCTTCAGGATCTACAGCGCGAACTGTTTCCAAATACAGACCACTGGCGCCAATTGTTGCCGCTAGCCCACGAGAGGACGTATTGCGTAAGCTGTGTGCCGTTTGGGGCGTGCAGCCGGTATTGGTTAATCGCCTGACCGGGACAGACGAAATGATCAACGCGGCTGTAAGCGCTGCTCTGGATAAAGGCTATATTAATTCTGGTGAGTTGGTAGTAATTACTGCCGGTGTTCCGGCTGGTGTTCCGGGTACTACAAACCTAATTAAAGTGCATATTGTTGGGGAGATCCTTGCCAGAGGCATGGGAATCGGACAACGCAGCGCTGTTGGTGTAATTAGGATTGCCAGGACAGCGGTTGAAGCAAGCACAAAGGTCCGGCCTGGTGATATTTTAGTTACATCCAGTACAGACCGGGACTTTGTTCCGGCAATGGAAAAAGCGGCAGCAGTAATTACCGAGGTAGGCGGATTAACCTCCCACGCTGCCATAGTAGGGCTTAATATGGGAATCCCGGTGGTGGTAGGAGTTGACGGAGCAACATCCAGATTGGAGGACGGTATTACGGTGACGGTGGACGGGTGTCGAGGCCTGATTTATAAGGGTGAAACCAAAGTAATGTAATTTGGGTCGGGGTATAGGGTGTATTAGCCATCTTATTCTTTTCACTCTTACATGGGAAAGGGTTGTATTCTTGTGCTTGTTTGCAGGAACCTTTATAATATTAATTGAATAACCTGCTTTGTGAAAAACCCGAGTAAAAAAGGAGGATCTTACCGTGCCGGGTATCAATACACCAAAGCCAGTCAAAATTACCGATACTACTTTGCGAGACGGCCATCAATCCTTGTTGGCTACCAGAATGCGGATAGAACATATGCTCCCTATCCTCCACAAGATAGATGCAATTGGCTATCATTCGCTGGAAGTATGGGGTGGGGCAACTTTCGATACCTGTATGCGTTTTTTGGGGGAAGACCCCTGGGAACGTTTACGGACTATGAAAAAATACTTAAAAACCCCACTGCAAATGCTATTAAGGGGTCAAAACCTGGTTGGTTACAAACACTATGCTGATGATGTTGTTGAGGAGTTTGTAAAAAAGTCAGTAATTAACGGAATTGATATTATCCGCATATTTGACGCGCTAAACGATGTGCGGAACATGAAAAAGGCTATGGAAGTCGCCAAAGCGGCTGGAGCCCATGTGCAAGGTACGGTGTCCTACACCATTAGCCCTGTTCATACCTTTGAACACCATGCTGCCATGGCTAAAACCCTAGAGGATCTGGGGGCGGACTCCATATGCATCAAGGACATGGCTGGATTGATTTCTCCCTTTGATGCATATGAACTAATTTCTTTGATGAAAGCTCGGGTGAATATCCCTATTCAACTGCATTGCCATTATACCAGCGGGATGGCCTCTATGGCTTACCTGAAAGCAGTTGAAGCGGGTGTTGATGCTATTGATACAGCAATATCCCCTCTTTCGCTAGGCACCTCCCAGCCTGCAACAGAAACAATGGTTGCCGCCTTAAAAGGCACGCCTTATGATACGGGGCTGGATTTAATTAAGCTGTCTGAGATTGCGGAGTATTTCCGCGAGGTGCGGAAACATTATGTCGAGTTTGATGTGACCGCTAACACAGTAGATGCTAATGTGCTGATGTACCAAATCCCTGGGGGAATGATCTCAAACTTTATTTCCCAATTAGCGCAGCAAAATGCCCTGGATAAGTTAAATCAAGTATTGGAGGAGGTTCCAAAGGTAAGAGAAGACTTTGGCTATCCGCCCCTAGTAACCCCGTCCAGCCAAATTGTTGGGACTCAGGCTGTGTTGAATGTAATTGGGGGTGGCCGTTATAAAATGGTTACCAACGAAGTGAAAGCCTATATGAAAGGCTTGTATGGCCAACCTCCTGCTCCCATGAATGAAGAAGTACGGAAAAAGATAATTGGGAAAGAAGAGCCGATTACCTGTCGCCCGGCTGACTTGCTGGAGCCCCAGTTGGAAAAAGCCAGAGAAGAGATTGCTCAATATGTCGAGAAGGAAGAAGATGTATTATCATATATCATGTTCCCCCAAGTAGCCAAAAAGTTTTTTGAAGACAGGGCCAATTCAAAAGTCAGCGCTTCCAATGCCTAATGAAAATGAAGCCTCACCTTTAACTGGTGAGGCTTCATTTTCATTAGGCTAATCGTTCAAACTTGGCTAGGGGTTCGTTCTTTGCAACGTATGGCTCGACAACAATACTATTGTTTATAATCCGCGCAATTTCTGGCATGACCGGTCCATTAGCTGGGTGTTCCGGAGAACGGGCTGCCATGTGGGCAATGCGAAGCTGGCTGGGCTGGAGGCGATAGGCTATTATTATTGCTTTACTGTCGCCCATGGCGCCGGCATGGGCGACTCCTCGTAAGGAGCCCATAATCAGGATATTTCCAGTTGCCGTGATAACCCCCCCTGGATGTAAGTCTCCTAAGACTGTAACATGGCCATTAAAAGTAACCGCCTGCCCTGAGCGGATGCTTTGTTGAATCAAGAGACAAGGGCTGGTTTCTTCCTCCGGGGTAAGGCCTGTACAGCTTTGATCCGGCAGAAAGGATTTTTTTGCCTGAGGTTCAATTTCTCTATCATAACCACCAGAGGTGGGAACCAAGCCATTATTAATGCAAATGGTTATTAATTCTTCCTGCTGATCATGGGAAAGCCTCGGGAGGGTCTGTTTAAACCAAAATCTCGCGCCGGTAAAAAAGCCTTTGGCAGACTCAAGTTTATTTTGCAAGAGTAGTTTAAGCTGGTTAAATTCCTGTTCTGCGTCCAGCAGAATGACTAAGCCATTGCGGGTACCTTTAATGCTTACTGCCTCCCGGGTCATTTATCGAGCCCTCCCCATTGCCGTGGATTTAATGCAGAATTCGCCAAATACTACTAAACTTCCTGCCCAAATAGTTATATTTCCCAAATATTAACCATAAATTCCCTTGAACTGCCGAATTACGACATATGATTTTATTCCATATGGTTAGCAGGAAATTTCGAGGATCGTGGGGAAAAAGGAGGGTGGGTGCCTGATGAGTATTACTGACTGGAAACTGAGGGAGGGTGATAACCATGGCTAGAGCTGAATTGGAAATGCAAATAAACCTCTTAGAAAATGGGGACCAGTTTTTTGATTTGCTTAAAGCTGTGGTGAGAGAATGGCAGGGGTCGCCTTGGCCCCATGAAAGAGCCAGGGCAGATTTTGCACGGCAACTTTTTATCAAGGGCTTGGATATCCACAAAGAAGGATTGGAGAAGGCAAAAGCCAGAACGGAAAAAGGTTTTAATACTTTTTTAGATCAGCGTATGGTAAGGGAATTGGAACAAAAAGTGAGTTATTGGGAAAAAAAATTGAATGAGATTACCCCTAATCAGAGCTAAGGGTAGAGGTTTTTATTGGCTTTTTTCCAATAATGTAGATACGGAAACAAATTCTAACCCTTTCTCCTGAATTCCTGCAATTATCATTGATAAGGCAAACAAGGTTTCTACCTTCCCTTCATGAAGAAGGATTATATCCCCAGCCTTTGCTTTGCTGACAACTGTTTTTACCAGGTCTTCAACACCTGGCTTTCTCCAGTCTTGGGGGTCCAGGCTCCAAGTAACTGTACGCATTCCGTGTTCCCATGCCAAGTCAACTACATGTTGATTGAAACTGCCATAAGGTGGCCGGAAAAGGGTCGGGGCTATGCCGCTGGCCTGCTCAAGGACTTGGTTGGTAGACGATAGCTCCCATCTAACATCCTTTTCCTGTAAGCTGGTAAAGCGTTTATGGGAAAAGGAGTGATTGGCTATTTCGTGTCCAGCACTGAGAATAGTTTGAATACCCTCGGGGTAGGCATGGGCCTGTTGTCCTGTGACGAAAAAAGTTGCCGGGATCCCATAGAGTCCCAAAACCTGCACATAGTATTCCGTCCACCGGGGAAAGGGACCGTCATCAAAAGTAAGAGCCACCATATTATGGGCGTTAGGGACGGATCTAACCACCAATGGGCCAATTTTATCCTGTGGTTGATTAATTTCAATTCCGGCATCCACAAGTTCTTTTTCAGCTTCCAGCTCAGCTTTTGTTATTCCCTTATCCGGAACCTTGTTTAGTGGCTCCTGCGCTTCGTCACAGGTTAGTTCAATATATGATAACGCCTGGTTTTCTTCGGGACAGGCCTTTTCTTCCTCTGGGTTGCGCTGGTTGCTTTCTGCATAGGCTAAGGCATAAGCTGGCTGATGGTTTCCTCCTGCCAGTCCTAACCCCATAATTAGCAGCATTACAACAAGGACTATTTGCTGTATGAAAAATAAGCTTTCGGTTGAGATTAAGACAAAAAACAGGTGTTGATTTGGTTGAATTGACCCTGGTTTCATTGTTAGTGTGGCCCCCTCGGTTCTTCAGTGATATATGCATATGCTGAAGGGGCAGTTGACACCACAAGTTCGTGCTATTTTTTTAGAATTGCGGAGGTCCTAGCGTGAAAACCGGAAAGTATTCCTGGAAATGGACGAGGCTCATTATTATCTTTCTGGTGGCCTGTTTGGCCACCGGGTTGATATCCGGCCTCGTTTTGTTCCATGAAATAACAAAATACGGGGAAATTGAAAGCCTTACCCAGGCTGATGTGATTATCGTACTTGGCTCGGCGGTATGGCCGACGGGTTTAAGCCCTTCGGCCCAGGCGAGGGTATATAAAGGGGTGCAGGTCTATAGCGAAGGATGGGCTGCAAGAATTCTGTTTACAGGTGGTTTAGGCAAGTATCCCCCTGCAGAGGCTCTGGCGATGAAAGCTGCCGCCCTGGATATGGGTGTGGCGGACATGGATATTTACCTGGAGATTGAAGCCAAGAATACGCGGGAAAATATGCGCTTTAGCAAAAAAGTCATGGATGACCACGGATGGCAGACTGCAATTCTTGTTTCTGACCCCTTTCACATGAAGCGGGCAGTTTTGTTGGCACAAAAGGCAGGTATAAAGGCTTTTCCTGCCCCGGCAAAAAACAGTGTTCTTTACCTGAACCGGGATTTGCGTTTAAGTTATACTGTCCGGGAGACTGTAGCCATAGTAAAAGATTATTTAGGCCTTACTTTTTTGGGGTTGAGATAATTTTCACGAATTAGGTCTCTCTTTCTATTAGTTGAGACCACTCTTCATAGAGCCTTGTCAATTCCATTTTAGTAAGGGCATACTGGCCGCACAAGGATTCCAACTCCCCTGTGGCTGCCTGATCAGACATCAATGCGGTTAACTGGGAAAGATTTGCTTCCAATTCCTCGATTTGTTTTTCAATTTGCTCGAGCCTTAGGCGCTGGTTTTGTTCAGGGGTAATGGCGGAAGACTTTTTGCCCGCAGTGGAAGAAGATGCTTCTTTTTGCACAGGTGGCTGGCTTTGGTTCCTCTTCCAGCGATAATAGTCATAATTACCTAGATATTCTTTAAGGGTTCCTTTTTCCAGCTCCAGGATGCGGTCGGCTAATCTGTTTAGAAAATAACGGTCATGAGAAACCATCAAGATAGTGCCCGGATACTCTGAAAGCACTTCCTCCAATACTTCCCGAGCCTTTATATCCAGGTGGTTGGTAGGCTCATCCAGCACGAGGAAATTTGCGCCGGTTAGGCACAGTTTTGCCAGCATGAGTCGGGTCCGTTCGCCCCCGCTTAGCTGGCTTGTTTTTTTATACACTTCATCACCCGAAAACATAAATTGGCCCAGCAAATTCCTGGCCCGATCCAAGGTAATCAAGTTGTCTTTTAAAACCTCTTCCAGCAGGGTAGCCTCACGGGTCAAGGTCTCGTGCTCTTGGGCAAAGTAGCCGGTCCTTACCCGTGGACCCAATACAACCTCCCCCGCCCGAGGATTCAAAATGCCTAAGATGCATTTCAAAAGGGTAGTTTTGCCGCTGCCGTTTTCACCTAAAAGGGCAACTCGTTCACCCCGGAGAATTTCCATGTTAAGGCTTGAAATAACAGGCTCCCTGTCATAACCAGCGGTTAAACCTTTTACAGACAACACTTTGTCTGCGCTGGCAGTTAAGGGGGTCAATCGAAAGCTGAACCAGCGGCTTTGGTGGGGTTTTTCCAATCTGGCCATCCGTTCGAGCCGGTTTTCCCTGCTTTTTGCCTGGCGTGAGTTCTGTCCGGCGTGGTTTCTCCGGATGAATTCTTCTGTCTTTTCAATTGTTGCTTGTTGTTTGGCAGACTCTTTTTCCTGGGCTGCAATTTTTTGGGCCTTTTGTTCTGCAAACCTGGTATAGTTTCCAGGATAAGCACAAATTTGGCCGTTTTCAAGGTCTAGGATTCGCTCTACTACCTGGTCGAGAAAATACCTGTCATGGGAAACCACCAGGACTGCTCCTGGATACTGAATCAAAAAGCTTTCCAACCATTCAACGGCTGCCATGTCCAAATAGTTTGTTGGCTCATCCAGGATTACCAGCTCTGGTTCCCGCAACAGCATTTTACCTAGAGCCAACCTGGTCTTCTGTCCCCCACTGAACTCCTTGATAGTGCGTTTCCAATCTGTTTCGCCAAAACCTAATCCTCCTAAAACCGCCTTGATTCTCGCTTCAAAAGAATATCCGCCGGCATATTCATAATTAGTGGTTAACGAACTGTAGGCAGCCAATACCTGCTGCAGGACCTGGGGATTTCCGTAAACTTGGGGGTTGCTCATTTCCTGTTCCAGGAGACTAATCCGATGCCTCAGGTCCGTTAAATCACGGAATTCATTCAACATAGCCTCCCAAACTGCCTGGTCTTCGGGCAAATCCGCTCCTTGAGCAAGGTATCCGATGCGAGCCCCGCTGGCTAGGATAACCTGACCTTTATCGGGCAGAAGTTCCCCTGTTAAGCAGCGAAGCAGGGTAGTTTTCCCGGCTCCGTTCGGGCCGACCAAACCAATTCGCTCTTTCTCATTTATTAGAAAGCTTACATTATTGAGTACAACATGTTCGCCAAAACTTTTTGTGATTTCTTGTACCTGTAAAACCATTGTTTCCTCCGCCATTCTCCAATTTTCTCTCTTAAGAATAATAACATAAGTTGAAGTTTTTGTTCATTATAAATCCATAAATCCTTTTTTGTGCCATTTAAAAGGCAATTATTCCCTATTGGCTTATTTGGGTTCCTTGCAGGCGCGGGGCGGTTTTGTCGAAGGATCAGGTGATTGATTATATTTCCCAAAGGGGGTAGAATATGTTGTTGAGAATAGGCGTGTTATTTCTGGTTCTGGTTTTTTTGACTGCAGCTCTAGGGTGTGCTACTACCGGTTCCATTCACTCCAATGAAGGCTCTGATTACAAAGTTGAGAGTTTGGCGCTGCCTTATGGGGCAAAGCCCAAGAACTACCAGCTGTCGGTTGAAGGTGAGCATGGCGGAATTAGTTACCGGCATCAGGCAGTGCTGTTGGTTGGATCCCATCCTGCTCCCTCTCCGGTTAGTATAAACTTTAATTCAGCAGCAATTCCGCGGATTAGGGCCTCTGACCCGTTCTTAGAGCAATGGATAAACCACTTCCGGCAGAATCCGCTGGACAGATATGTAAGTGACGGAGCCCCTACCACTGTGACAGTCCCAAAATTACTGAAGGATAAGGTGGATTTGTCCAAATACCCCGGACTCACCCTTGTGGTCTTTGAGGGAAACGGGGCTCCCCGTTAGATTATCAATAAAAAAACTCCTCTATGGTCGCAGGAGTTTCTTTCCGGTTAGCGAAAATTAAAGAACCGTTAGTAAATAATTTAATTTCCATTTGTGGGCGAAAAAGGAGAGTTGGGTATGTGGATGGAAATGAAAAAGAAGGGAAATGAACTCCGCGGGAAGGCAGCGGTTGCAGCTTTGGAAAAGAACGGCTTTTCGGCTTATTATGCTCCGACCGTCCAGGAAGCCAAAACTTTTATCCTGTCCCATATCGGAGATGGTGATGTGGTTGGCCTGGGTGGCTCCGTGTCTTTAAGAGAGTCCGGGTTGGTTGAAGACATAAAGCAAAAGGGAGGTACAGTCTTGGACCATTGGCAAAAAGGTTTAAGCCCGGTAGAAAGTGTAGAGATTAGAAGACGCCAGTTCAGCAGCGATGTTTTTTTGACTAGCACCAATGCTGTTACTATGACTGGCGAATTAGTAAATGTGGACGGTTCCGGCAACCGGGTAGGCGCCATGTGCTTTGGTCCCAAGAAGACAATCGTGTTGGCTGGCATTAATAAAGTTACGAAAGATGTCACAGAAGGAATTAACCGCAGCCGGCAAGTAGCTGCTGTGGCCAATGCAGCCAGGTTAGGATTTGATAATCCATGTGTTAAAGCTGGTAAATGCATGGACTGCAGCAGCCCGCAAAGGATTTGTAACATAACCACAATAACTCATAAAAACCCGCACAACCTTGCTGGAATCAAGGGTAACTACATAGTTGTAATTGTGGGGGAAGACCTGGGATTTTAAATTGGCCTTCCAGAAAGCTGGGTTGTTTCCAAATCTAAGCTCCAAATAAAATGCCGCTTTTCATGCGGCATTTTTATTTATCTGGCGGGGTCTTTATGTCAATGATCCCCAGTAATATTTTATTAAAGAATGGGTTTGGGGGTGGCGGGTCATGCGATTTCGGTTTGCTTTTGGCCTTCTGTATCTAGTTTTAGGGTCGGCATTATTTTTTTCTGCTTCCTCGGAGATGGGCAGGAGCCCACATCAGATACCGTCCATGGGCAAGGCCAACCAGGTGATACCGGTGCAGGCGGATATGGTGTCAGTAATAAAGGGGGATACAACAGTCGACCGGTTATTGGGTGAAAAAGCCTTAGTCCAAGCAGTGCTTAAATCGGCTGGTCTTCAAAAATGGAATAGCCTTCCAGGATTGCACTATAAAATTGTAGCGGCTGATTTCTACTCTACCAAGGGAGAGGAAATCCTGGTGGCAGTTTCTCTACCACCTGACCAAGGTATTTTAGGGGTAGTTGAACAATCCTCGGGAGGATACATGGTAGTTGCAACAATCAAGGATCTTGTGCCAATAACCAATATTGGAGTTATTAGCTTACCCGGATTGGGCCACTCTGCGGTGGTAATAGAGGAGTACCTGAATGAAATGACCGGAGCCTTTTTTGAGATGGCCCGCCTGACTATATATGGGGCGGTTGATGCTCAGATCCAGCGACTATGGCAGCGGGAGAAATATGTTAAAGCTTACTGGAACGAACAATGGGACAACCAGGCGCCCAGGTGGCTGCAGCACTTTGAGCAAGTAGACATCAGGTTTTACCGAGAAGGGCGGATTGTGGGGCAGGGGGAGAAGCAGTTTTTGGTGGCGGAAGACAATAATAGTGTTTCTTTGCCTGCGCCTGAACAATTTAAACTGGTTAAAACGGAACCGGTGCATTTTGTTTACAGATGGGAGCCTGGTTCATTATCCTTTAAATTTTCCTCATTGCCATAGTTTTTTAGCTATAAAGGGAACAATCTTTGTCATTTTTCGTCAAAAGGTAAAGAAAAAAGAAAAAGGGGGTGGTATTATCAGGAAATTGTACCGGGAGCAGGAATTTCGACATTTACCGAGAATTATTTTATTGCATATTTTATCCGCAGCCTGGAACCTTAGTTGTTGCTGAATGGAGGGAGAGATGGAATTTTTGAGCAAAAGCCGTAGATATTTTACCAGCATTGTGCTCCTAATGCTAGTTTTTTCGCTAGCCCTTCCTTCTGCATGGTCCAACCAGCAGTTAAAAATTATTATTGATGGGATTCCTGTTAGCTCAGATGTATCCCCCTACATAGATAGTAATTTTCGAACCATGGTTCCTGTACGCTTTGTGGCAACAGCGTTAGGCAGCCAGGTTTTATGGGATGAAACATTACAAAGGGTGCTAGTCTCGCGAAACGGTACCTCTGTTGAACTTTGGATAAATCAAAGGCTATCTAAAGTAAACGGTACTGATCGGATGATGGATACAGAGGCTGTATTGCGGGATGGTCGAACAATGGTCCCCCTGCGTTTCCTGGCAGAGACCTTTGGCTTAAATGTCTCCTGGGATGACAAAACGTACACTGTTGGTATTACATCACCCAGCGCCCCCACTGCCGTTGTAACCCCTAAGATTGCAACCGTTACCAGTAATGTCGTTAATATTAGGACAGGCCCTGATACTTCTTTTCCCCGTATAACCCAGGTATCCTTGGGGACCAGGCTGCCAGTGATAGGCCAGTCAGGAGACTGGTATCAAGTGGAATTGTCGGGTAGTCAAAAAGGCTGGATAGCCGGGTGGCTGGTAGAAGTAAGGGAGCTATCCAACACCGCTAGCAGGGTAGGTGGGAGCGACCACATAGATTCCTCTCCACTTCCTGTTGTGAGGACTGCCTTGGTCATGGCTGATGTTGTAAATATTAGGTCTTCTCCAGGCTTGGATTTCCCAGTCATTGCCCAAGTTGCTTATGGCCAGTGGCTTGAGGTTTCAGAAGTTAGGGATAGTTGGTACCGGGTGCACCTTCCTGGTGGCGCCTCTGGATGGATATCCTCTTGGCTGGTTGCGATCAAATACTCGCCGGCAGGATCTGCTTCAAGTAACAGCGGCGGCTTTGTAGGGGTAATAGGTTCCTGGGGAACAGGCGGGGCGCCCGGCCATCCCAATGAACAAGGTTCTGTTATGTTGACGGGAGTGCATGTGGAGCAAAAGGAACAGGGGGTTATTATTACCGTTGCAGGCAATGGCCCTTTGATGACACCGGGAGTCTTACGGCTGCAAAATCCTGCCCGGTTGGTTTTTGATTTTCCTGCAGTTCTTATGGGTGAAGCAAAGCTGCCCGAATTCATGGTGAACCAAAGCCCTGTTTCCCAGATTAGGGTTGCCCAGTTTACCGCTGACACAGTTAGGGTCGTGCTGGATTTGCAGGGAGCTGCTGCCTACTCCATCCGGCCTAGTTCAGACGGGAGGGTCTTTAAGATTGAAGTAAATCCGCCTAATTTATCGGGGCGAACAATTGTAATTGACCCCGGTCACGGAACAATCCATCCCTGGCAGGGTTCAGACCCTGGAGCAATTGGCCCGACAGGGGTCCAAGAACGAGATGTAGTAATGGAAATATCTCTTATGCTGGGCGATATCCTTTTGCGGGAAGGCTTTAGCGTTATTTATACTAGGAAGGGAGATACCAATCTAACCTTGCCTGAAAGGGCGCAGGTAGCCAACGAAACCCAGGCAGACCTGTTGGTCAGCGTTCATGCTAACGCCTCTGCCAGTCCCAGTATGTCTGGCACCATGACTTTTTACCATGCACCCTGGGGAACTGAATTAGAGGAACAGATTAGTGCGCGGAAAACTCTGGCGACATTGATCCAGGCTGAAATGTTGGACTTGTTGCAACGGGCAGACATGGGAGTAAGGGACGCGAACTTTTCTGTGCTCCGCAATTGTCAGGTTCCTGCGGTTTTAGTTGAAGTAGCTTTTATTTCAAACCGCCAGGAGGAAAGGCTGTTAGCAGATCCTGCCTTTCAAAGGCTGGCTGCTCAGGCCATTGCGAATGGCATAAAAAGATATAGTTCTATGCACTGAAAAAAAGCTCCAATGGGACAGTCCATTGGAGTTTGTTTTTAATCAGCAATTTTTACCTGTCCGTACTTCCCTCCACCGCCCGGGAGTAATTCTAAAAACCCTTTTCTTGCTGCCATAATTCGACCAGCTATTTTGTTTCCGACTACCTCAATAAGTTCATGTTGCTCCGCTTCGTGCAAGGCTGCCAGTTCAGAGCCAAAGGCATGGGTTAACCTATCTATTGCTGCTTTTCCTATACCTGGTATCAGGTCCAGGGGTACTTGATAAAGATATGGAGGTCGGCCCGGAGGCTCTGCGCCCTGCGGAAGAGGTGGCCGATCAGCTATTTGTTCCAACCGGTCGGCAACTCCTAATGTTATGTCTCTTCCACTGCATGCAGGGCATAAGACAGCGGGAGGCGGGGTACTAATGGTTGTATTACAGTGGTGACAAAAGCTCCGATGGTATTTCCCCAGGAGGGGGTGCAAGCCATAGTTTCCAGCCACATGGCGGCCGGCTTGTCCGGCAGCTGCATATACCAACTCCTTAAAAGTCGGACTCTCTAAAACCAGCAAATTGTATTCTCTGCCAATTTTTGCCAAAGAATGGGCGTCTGAATTGCTGAAAAACGTTTTCCCATCCAACTCGGTAATTCTATAAGCCATAGCAGAGTCAGCGCTTAGACCTAGTTCTATTCCGTTTATCCAATCTAAGATGGGGCTTTGAAAAATATCTGCAAGACGGTAAGCCCCAGAACCCAAGGCCCCTTTATGAGGAGTAAAGGTATGGGCTGGCATAAAAATCCCTTCCAGTTCCCGGGTCTTTTCTGCCAGCATCAAAGCTGGCAGAGAGGAAACCTGAGTGCTTAAATTGGTATTGGTCACCGAAGGCCGCCAGTAACGATGAAATTCAGTCAGATGATCTATTGTGGGAAAATAAGCCAGCCAGTGGGCAGGCCCCTCAATTTCTCTAGTTTCGATTTCCGCTCCCAGAATAAGTACAACCGACTGTTGGTATAACAAGCCCCCCTCTGGTATTTCTGCTAAAAGCCCGGAATTGAGCATTTCTTTTAGTTCGGCTTGCGCAGGCTCAGCAATGCAATCCACAATTCCAACGATGTCCAATCCTTTATATTGGGTAGCATCCAATATTTTGCGAATGGTTAGTTCATTTGAGGCTGTTATTTTGATCGCTTTGCCTGCAGCCCGACCGATATGAATATGTAAATCTCCACGATATGTTTTCAACATTACTCCCCTTTCCGAATTAGACTAGTACTATTGTACCACTCTTCTAAAAACCATGGTTAAAAGTCGCAAAGGGGATAAAAAATTAAAAGGGCGCCCTAATTCTTTCGTGGGTGTGCCTCAATTAATAGTGATTTCGTCTTAGCTTGGCCTTTGGGCTTTCTGGCGATTGCGCAAATATTTTTTTTAACAGCTATCATTAATTTTACATAATCGCCTTGGAACACTACGATCTTAGGATCCATAAGCCTCTCCCCTTAAATTTGTTTGTCAACAGCCTGCGTCTATTATGGTTCCCTGAACCGGGATTGCTATCCAAGATTGCCAGCCTGTTACGGATAGTATACTTCAATAATTATTTTTTGTTACAAGCAAAAATAATCTATATTTGTTGATAGCCATTTAAACTCGGCAGGAATTTGTTTCTTTTAAGAGAAAAACTAAAAATCGGGGGTGGATGGAAATGCAAGACTTTCCCGGCAGGCCTGTTTTGGATTTGACTGAGCAAGAAATCTGTTTGGTAAGGACCGGGGGGCCTGTAGTTTCCTATCCTGTCGGTCATCAGGTTTTTGCAGCCGGTGAAGTTGCGGACAGGGTTTACTTCATTTTGGAGGGTCTGGTAAAAATCTTTAAGCTTACAGAATGCGGAAACCACTGTACTGTGGCTTTGCGTTACACAGGTGATTTTATCGGCTTGGCTGAGGTTCTGTACGGTGGCCAAAGGACTTTTTATTCCCAAGTTATGCAGGAAGCCAAAATGGTTATGATTCAAAAGTCTGTATTGGAAAGCCTCTTTCTTCAACACCCCAGCCTAGCTGTAAAAGTAGCTCAGATAATGGGGGCCCGGCTAAGAGAAGCTCAATCCTGCTTTTTTGAACTTGCGTCCTACCAAGTCCCAGGGCGGCTTGCCCTATTATTGTTAAAAATGGCTGAAAGATTAGGAGAGAAATCGGAGGAAGGGGTAAAAATCAAGGTAAAATTTACCCACGAAGAAATGGCCTACATGATAGGCACATCTCGGCCAACTGTAACCGCTGCACTTAAGATGTTTGAAAAGGAAAAGAGCATTAAGAAGGGTAAAAGCGGTGAAATCGTGGTCCTAAGATTAGACAAACTCCATGACTGGGTTTGAAAAACCTGTCCCTTCGGGGGCTTTTTTGTTGTCAGCTAGATGACATTCAACAGGTTAAATTTTTACACACTCCGGGATGCCTGCAAAACAGAACCCGCCTGGCCCATTTGCTATCATTATAGTGAAATAGCAAATATTTATTGCAGGGGGGGGATTTATGCGGATGCCTAATCGTGAAAACGGAATAAAAGAAAAAGGAGGGTGTGAGAAGTGAGTTCGGCAAACCCTAGCGTCCAGGAACCGTCCAAGGTTCAAAAGGCTCAACCGGAATGGATGTCCGGCGTGTCCAACAAGCAGGTATTAGGTTTAATTCTGGCATTTGCTGTTCTTTTTATTATGCATTATGCTCCTACTTTGCCAGGATTGAAACCCCAGGGACAGTCAGTTCTTGCGATTTTTTTGTGGTTCATGATTATTCTCCTGTTTGATGCCATGCACAAATTTGTGGTGGGTTTGGCTGCACCCATGTTCGTTGTACTTATTGGTGGTGAAAAAATCCCCGCCGCCTTTTCGGCTTTTTCCAGTGATGCATTTTTCTTGGCTATTGGCGCCTTTACTTATGCAGCCATTATGATGGCTACTCCCCTTGGCAAGCGGATAGCAATAGGGATTACTGACCTTTTTCGGTCGGTAAAAGTGCCAAAAATCTTTTTTGGCTTATCGGCGGCTGATTTTGGCATCAGCGGTTTTCTCCCTACGGTTGCAGAGACAGCCTTGTTTTTGCCCATCGCCAAGGGCATCAGCGGTTTAATGGACGGCAAGGAACACCTGCCGGAAGTTAAGCGGATAAACAACGGTCTCTTCCTTTTAATTTGCGGTCTGATGCCTCTGTTTACCAGCCTTTTGGTTTTGACCGCCCACTTTCCAAACATTATGCTGGCAGGGTACTTAAAGGACAGTAAAGGCATTTATGTTTCCTGGATGGATTGGATTATTTTGAATTTGCCTCTATGGGGCCTATTGCCAATTGTCTTCATTTACACTGTCTGGTATTTCAAGCTTTGGAAGGCGGAAATTCCTGGGGCTGCTGAAGAGTTCCCCAAGATGAAAGAGAGTTTAGGAAGAATTACTTGGCCGGAAAAATGGGCCCTTGGTTGTCTGGCCGTTACCCTTTTCCTATGGATTAGTGAAAAATACCTGCATTCCATACCTACCGGTATGGTGGCTTTAATCATGGTTTTGCTCATATTCCTTCCCTTTGGCCAGATCAAGTTTAACAAGGTATTCCCTCACATGATGTGGGATGTATGGGTGTTGCTTGGAGGGTCCGTTTCGCTAGGCACTGCTTTGCACAAGTCCGGGGCCCTGGAATGGATGACTAAGCTCTTATTATCGCCGATGAGCGGTGCCTTTAAGGTGTTGCCGGCAGTCCTTGTATTGGGGATAATCGCGTTCATTTTGCATATCCCGAGAGCTGGTATTGTGAGCGCGGCGGCCATGGGCGCCATGTTCATTCCTTTGACAATGACCATGGCAGGAGAACTAGGCTTTAATGTACTGCCTTTTACATTAATTATTACTAATGCACTAAGCTGTTCCTTCTTTTTACCCATGTCCATTACTGCTTTCTTTATCGCCTGGGGAGCTTCCGGGATGACCATGGGTGAGGTAGTCAGGTTCGGTATCCCCTTATCCATTATCACCAACATCTATACAATTATCTCCATGAGTATCTGGCTGCCCTTGATAGGTCATCCGTTAATGATGTAGGTTAGCGGGGGCGGCACCCGCCAGCTCTGGCTGAACAGGTGACCGCCCCTTAAAAAGGCCAAGAGGTCCACTATATTGCTCAAGGGGGTTGAAAAATGCCTGTAAATTTAGAAAACATTGAAGAAGTCTACTTGCAGACAGATATTTTGATTATTGGGGCTGGCAATGCAGGTTGCTTTGCCGCCATCGAGGCCAAAAGACTTAATCCTGAACTAAAAGTTACCTTGATGGAGAAAGCTCATATCGATCGCAGCGGCTGTCTGGCAGGTGGGATGGATGCTATTAACACTTATATTAAAAAAGGCCGCACTATTGACGAGTTTGTCAGGTGGAGCAGGTCTCAGGTCGGCGGCTTGCTGAGGGAAGACCTCACCATCAATATGGCTGAACTAATAAACCAGTGTATTGAAGAATGGGAAGAATGGGGTTTGCCTATCAAAAAAGATGAAAACGGGGAATACCTGGCCCGAGGAAAATGGGATATTGCCATCCAGGGTTCGGAAATGAAGGTCATTCTGGCTGAAAAGACTAGAGAATTGGGCGCAGAGGTCTTGAACAGGGTTGTTGCTACCAATTTCCTGTTGGATGAGAACGGGGCTGTTAGGGGGGCAATGGGTTTTGGTGTCCGAGATGGGAAATTCTATATAATTGAAGCAAAGGCCACAATTGTTGCTACCGGCGGCGCTGGCGGGGTATACAAGCCTTATACCAACGACGGTAACGATTGCCATCACCAGATTTGGTACAGCCCCTTCAATACAGGCGCCGGTTATGCAATGGGCATTCGGGCAGGGGCAGAAATGACTACCTTTGAGATGAGATGGGCTTCCGTCCGGACCAAAGATTTTAACGGGCCGATTGACACCATTTCTGTTGGCTACAACACCCCTATGATCAATGCCAAAGGTGAAAAAATTCTGCAAACCCATTACGCTGCTCAGGGCGGAGAAACGGCTCCCAGGTATATCCGGGCCAATGCGCCCATGGAGGAGTGGCTGGCCGGCAGAGGCCCGTGCTATGTGGATACTCGCCATATGACCCCAAAACAGATCAAGGAACTGAAAGGGGATTATCTAAACGAACGCCCAACCTTTGTGCTGTTTTTGGCTGCCAGGGGCCAGGACATTAGCCAGGAGCCCATCGAAGTCTACGGCAGCGACCCATATATCGTCGGGGGACACACTGCCAGCGGCTACTGGATTAACCCGGACCGTTCCACCAATTTGCCGGGATTGTTTGCCTGCGGTGATGTAGCGGGGGGAGTCCCGAATAAGTTTGTGGGAGGATGCGCTGCCGAAGGATTGCTTTCTGCCAGAGGCGCACTGGAATACATTAAAGGGGTTAACGGTGAAGCTGCTATTAGCGAAGGCCAGTTGAAAGCAGAGAAGGAAAGAGTGTTCCATTTTATGGCTAACCAGGATGGGATTTTGCCAAGGGAAATGGAGGAACGGTTGCAGCGCTTGATGGATGAATACGCTGGGGGGGTACATCAGTTTTTCCGGATGAATGAGGAGAGATTGCAGTACGCTCTCCGGGAAATCAAGATCCTTAAGGACCAAACAAAATATCTGGTTGCATCGGACCTGCATGAGTTAATGTCTGCCCATGAAGTGCTGGATCGCCTGGAAGTAGCTGAAGTGCTGGTACACCACTTGCTTTTCCGGCGGGAAACCAGGTGGCCTGGTTGGCAGACCAGGATGGATTATCCGGAGGTAGACCCCAGTCTCGACTGTTTTGTTAATTCTCAAAAAGATAGAGAGACAGGCGAAATTAAAGTTTTCACCCGTCCTTATGTGCAAGTTGTCCCGGGTGATCGAACCAAACCATAAAGTAATCAGGAGGTGTAAGATATGCCGCCAAAAGTTATCTTAGAAAAATGCGACGGATGTAAAGCAGAACATGAGCCCCTTTGTGAGCAGGTCTGCCCCGGGAACCTGATGACTTTAGGGGAGAATAAAAAAGCCAAATGCCGTGACCTGCGGGACTGCTGGGACTGTATGTCCTGCACAAAGGCCTGCCCCCAGGGGGCAATCGAAACCCGGCTGCCATATCAACTGGGGTATTACCCTGCTAAACTGACCCCTCTAATGGGAACAAACCAGATTACCTGGACCTGTGTCGATATCAACGGCAAAATAGAAAGATTTGTGATCAAAAACAGAAACGATTAGAGTCAATGGGAGTGAGTAGGGTGAGCTGTTTTGGGGTCCTGTTATGCCGCTGCAACGGCCAAATGCCGAACATTGATTTTGAGCGGATTGTTTCTGTCCTTTCGAAGGATAAAAAGATAGCAGCCGTAGAAATAAGGGATCGGCTTTGCATTGATCCAGGCATGGAAGAACTTGGCTTGCAGCTAAAAGAGTCAGGCCTGGAACGGCTTGTGGTGGCGGCCTGCTCACCCCTTTTCTGCAAAAAGCTTTTTATTGGGAATTTGTCTCCGGCATTCAATCCCCATTTAATCGAGATAGCAAATATCCGGGAACAATGTTCCTGGTTGGTAACAGACCCCAAAGCAGCCACAGAAAAGGCTTTGGAAACTATCAAAATGTCTGCTGCCAAAGTGCAAAAGGCTAAAAACGTTGGGAATTGGGACCGCAACTGTGTCTATGTTTTAAAAAACAAATGCGATAAGTGCAAGCGATGCGTTACCGAGTGTCCGAACCAAGCTATGGTTTTAGACTGTGATGGCTTCCCGGAACCCCAGGAAGGTAAATGCCAGTTGTGTGGCATTTGCCTTGGGGGTTGCCCTCTGAAAATTATTTCCTTGCCCGACTTTAGGCTCGAAGAAATAAGCGCTATGTTGGAACAGATCGATTATTCCGCCCGGGAACCAGTTGTAGTAGCTTTTATGTGCGATAGGCATGCCTACTGGGAGTTAGATACCCTTGCAGCAGAAGGCTACCGGACGGGGGCTAATCTTCGGACAATTCCTGTTCCCTGTACCGGCGCTGTCAACATGTCAATTATTAATGATGCAATTACTTTCGGCGCAGACGGGGTCGTCCTGGTGGGATGCAACGCCAGCCAATGCAAGTATCGGCAGGGGGATATCCTGGCCAAGGCCAGGTTAACCAATTTGCAGGACACTCTTCAGCGGATGATGCTGGAACCGGAGCGAATTACTTACCTGTCGTTGAGTGAAAACTATACTGAGAAGTGCCAGCTAGATATTGAAAAGTGTTCAGGCTGCATGATATGTTCAACAGTATGTCCCTTCGGAGCAATAGAAGCGCAAACCCTGGAGCATAATGGGGAAAAACGGCTAATCGCGGTTCGTGTGCCTCAAGCCTGTAGAGGGTGCGGCATCTGTGTGGGTTACTGCCATAGTGCCGCATGCTGGCTGCCTCATTCTCAGGACCAAGAGATTCTTGGCTTAATTGACAGGGCTATGGAGTGGTAGGTTGTGAGAAAAATACTTGTAGTAATTTGCACTTGCGGCGGGAGGCTATGGTCTGAGGAACAATGCCGCCTTTTGAAAGAAATCCTGGGGGTTTCCCCCCAGTTGACTATTTTTTGCACCGACAAGTTTTGTGTAGAAAATCTTCTGGGACATCTGAACGATTGTTTCCAAGGCATGATCTTCGGCGGCTGTCCTAACCGGGTAAACCGCAAGGCCTTGCTGGATTTTATCCGGAGCAGCAACATAAATTCCTCTATGGTTTCTGCTTTTTGTTTGGCGCCGGCAGTTTCGCCTTCTCTAGCCGCATCTGTGGTGCAAATGTATTTACACGGTTTAGTACGGCGAAAACCTGTGGGCATCATCATGCCAGTTCGGCCTTTTCAAGAGTTGGAACAAGTATGCCAGAAACTGGAGCAAATCGGCCCTAATCCTTTTAAGCCGTAAACCCGTTGATTCCCACACATTACCTGTACTTCTGTTTAACGAATAATTGACATGAAGCAGTTTTTTTGCTATGATTAGCTTTGCCAATGGTTCAACGAGCCGAAGTGGCGGAATTGGCAGACGCAGTGGACTCAAAATCCACCGCCGTTAAAAGCGTGCCGGTTCGAATCCGGCCTTCGGCACCAACATAGCGCATCCAGATCCCTTCGTAGTAAACGAAGGGATCTGTGGTTTTTACAGGGGGGTAAGGTGGGGCGGCTATTGGTGGTGCTATTGCAGCATCAATAGGGATTAGCTGGAGAGCGTCTGTATTAGCAAAGGCCCTAGCATACTCCCCATCCGGATCGAGCACGACAAATCGGGCATTTGGTTTTGTGTTGCCCTGTTTTACTGCTGCTTCCAGTGACCATCGGATCAAAGCTGCAACCGAGCACGACTTGCCGCTTCCAGTATTACCGAGCACGGCAAGGTGCCGTCCAAAGAGCCGGTCAGGGTCAACACAAACATCCGCATTCCCGGCCAAGGGACTGGTGCCGATCTTAACCCTTCTATTTTCCCCAGAAGGTGAAGATCAATGGTGTAGACGTGTTCTATCCCAACACCGGCGAGATACGCAGCGACGGAGCCGAGGGGATCGCCTGCTGGTTCATCGACACCGACTACAATATGGAGAGTTTTTTCGTGCGCCATGCCTACTTCCTCGGTGCAAACGATCCCTATAAAGCACTTACGACAACGCTCACGCTGCATAGCAATACGTCCCGGCCGTTCGATAAGCCCAAAAGCGGACGTATTGCCGTCAAAGTCAACAATCATCTGTATAGGAAGAGTTTTTTCTCCCTCCAAAGCTGGGAAGCCTTGAACTGCTTGGCTTCACATGTTGCGACCGTGGAGTTGCGCCTTAACGTGTGACTCAAAATCCACCGTCCCCTAAAGACGTGCCGGTTCGAGCCCGGCCTTCGGCACCAACATAGCGCATCCAGATGCCTTCGTAGTAAAACGAAGGGTTCTGTTGTTTTGGTGATGCCGTTTTTGGATAAGCCCGTTCAAAATGGAAGGGGCTTTTTTGAAAGAGGATCGGCGCTTTTTAATATGCCTGCACCAGTTCCTGACTCCGCATCGCTGGAAAACAAGGTAAGCCCGGTCTGGGATACAGCCCGGCCGCTAATCGGGTTATTGATATCTTGGTCAAGTTCAAAGCCATACCTGCTGATCCTGTCAATGGCCAAGTCTTAATTCCCAGTTTTCGAAATAATAACCTCGAAAAATTTTCAAAAGCAAGAAACCACCTTTAGGAGGTGGTTTCTATGCTAAAAGAGCCCGTAATGACCTTCACTACAGCTATCATGCATCCTTACATAGCCAACCGCAAACTTTCGTCTGCGATAGACCATTACAGAACCCATGATAACCTTTGCTCGACTATCACGGATACCTTAGAAGCCTGCAGTAATCTCTCGACTACTGCAAACCTCCAGTCAGGAAACAAAAGACCTGCGGTACCCATGATAATCTTAGCTCGACTATGATATATCCCTTTTGACCCGTTAACAATCCTAATCAGACTGTTACCGAGCCTGACAGGACATATCACATTCTGCCCGCCGGCTATCGCCTAGCCAGTTTTGACCAGACGATAACCTTTGGCCGACCACTACAAAGCCCTTTTCAGGCCTTGTAGCAGTCTGGGCTCGGCCATTACGAACCCTGCGCTAGTATTGTGCTCCGATCCTATGACGAATATACCGGGATGAAAATGTTTTATTACGGATAACCAGGGAGGAAGTGTTAAATCGATTAATATAATGATTTGCGGATTAATTGAAGAAAAAACCTTTGGTTGTTGGATTGCTTTCAGTCCTCATCTTGTTTTTCCGCTTTTTCCACATTATTTACCGGCAGCAACCCGATGAACTTTAATATTTTCGATAGATGCAGGGCAGTTAGGATAAATAAAACTGTCACCACAGCAAGGAAAAAATGTCCTAGTCCAATTGCGATGCCCAGGCCAGCAATTGCCCAAATATTAGCTGCTGTTGTGAGCCCGTGGATTCCATGACCTTCTTTCCAGATAATGCCTGCCCCCAGGAATCCAATCCCAGTAATAATTCCGACAATCAACCTTGCCGGGTCCATCGTCCTGACCTGCGCAAATTCCGCAAATCCGTAGGCTGAGACCATGGAAATAGTAGTGCAGGAAATACATACCAAGGCATGGGTTCGAATCCCGGCGGGTTTTTTGTTTTTGGTCCGCTCATATCCAAGGGTAGCTCCAATTATTAAGGCTACCGACAAACGAATTATCATTTCTCTTTGCGATAAATCCATTGAGATCTCCTTTCACATACAGTAGCTTTAGGCCCTGACTCAGGGCCTAATTAGTTTGTGCATTTTTCCGCTAAAAAACTTGTTCAATAGAGGAATCGAAGCTATAACGCAGAAAAGTATTATGATATCTCTGTAATCGAGGTGAAAGCGGTGGCGACGGAGAGCGACCTGATCAAGCAGTCAAAACAAGGCGATGTGCAAGCCTTTGAGTGCTTGGTCCTTCAATATCAGCGCCAGGTATACTCTGTGGCTTACCGCTTTATGGGGAACCATGAAGATGCCAGTGATCTTGCGCAAGAAGCCTTTGTACGGGCTTTTCAATCCATCAGCAAGTTCCGTGAGGAAGCCTCTTTTAAAACATGGATCCATCATATTGTGGCCAACGTATGCAGGGATGAGTTGCGTCGGCGGAATAGGCATCCGGTTTCTTCTTTGAATGAACCAGTTTTTATGGAGGATAGCGAGGTTTATAGGCAAACAGCTGATTGGTCGATGGCGCCGGACCGGCTGTATGAACATAAGGAAACCCAGGTTTATCTCCACAACTTAATTAACAGCTTGTCGCCGGAATTCCGAATGGTTGTGGTTATGCGGGAGCTGCAGGGTTTTAGTTATGAGGAAATTGCTGCAATAATGGATTGCTCTCTTGGAACAGTAAAGTCTCGTCTTAGCAGGGCCAGGCAAGCCCTTCGGGATCGAATTGCCGCTGATCGGGAACTTTTATCCGACGGGACGCGTCTATTAAGCAGAAAGGGGGGAACACCATGACTTGCAGCGATGTTAAGGATCTTCTTTCACCTTATCTGGATGGGGAATTGGATAGAGTTACCCAGCAAGCGGTGTTCCGTCACTTGTCTGAATGCTTTAATTGTCATAATGAACTTGCGGAAATGCAACAATTAGTTAAGATGTTGGCTTGCCTGGAAGAAATTGTTCCGCCGGAGGATTTTTCTGCAAAATTAAGCTGCCGTCTTTTGGAAAGAGCTGCTGCCAAGCCTAAAATGAGGAAACGCTATGGTTTAACCCCTCAGTCCTGGTTGCCCCTTGGCGCCGCTGCCGCCATTATTATGGCTCTTGCTTTTTCCTTAAATCTTTGGCCGGGAGAACAAAAGGCTGCTGATGCGCCTGGGACAGCAGTATCACCACAGCTTGTCCCTGTTGAAAAAATGCCTGCCACTTTATCAGTGGACAAAGGGGGTGGGGCCTCTTTAAAAAGTACAGCAGAGGGAGCGGGGTTTGCGGATCAGCAGGCACAGATACAAGCACAGATAAAGGAGGCTCCTGCTCCCGTTACTCCGGCAGAGGCGTTGGGGATCCAAACCGTGCAGGAAAACTCGGCCTTTCAGGCGAGGAGCCTTCCTGCTCCGGAAGAGGTTTGTCCCAGCGGTAAACTGGCCTCCAGGAACGGCAAATCTGCCGGGGAAGCAATCACTGGAGAGTATTCATTAGACAGCCCGTTAGTGGAAAAATGGACTATCTCTTTATCAGACATTGAAGAAGGATATCGAAGGATAACAAGCTTTTCGGAAAACATCAACTGGAACGTCGTTACCTTGGCAGAAAGCCCAAGAGAGATTGTTCTTTGTATGGAAGGACAAATGGAGGGGTTAGATAGTCTTTTATCCTTCATTAAGGACCTTGGGGAATTGGAACACAGGGAAAACTTCTTACCCCAGCTGTTATTTGAACAAAATAATGTAATTCGCCAAGTTAATGAGGAGTTTAATTTACTGCTAAAGGCCAAGTCTGAAGCAGACGACCTAAGCGAGGCGGAAATCGAGGCTCATATTGGGCAAAATCGCTATGAACTAGCTTTATTGACTAAAAAAGCACAGTCGTTGCAAATGAGAACGGCAGTAGTTAGGGTGGAAGCCCACATATTTTCCAAATAATTCTAATATTTGCCCCTTTTAGTACCGGTATGCAGGAGTTTGTGCCTGTATACCGAATTTTTGTTTGTTAAGGTAATAAAGCCCAAGGAGGGAGAGGTGTTTGGAAGAAAAGGCTTTATTGCAGGAAGGCAAAAAAGCTTACCCAAGCTTGAGAGCGTATAAGATTGCGGTCCTGATTGTTTTGCTGGCGTTCCTGCTGTCCTTAGGGATCAACACAGTTATTTACCGGACCCTGTCACATTTGGTGTGGCATCCCGCTTTTGTCCCGGCGGTTCACGCTGAGGTCATTGAGCCACGTGATGGTACTATAAAAATAATTGGCGTTGGCGATGTGATGCTTTCCCGCAAGGTGGGAAGCTATATGGAGCAGTTTGGCCTTGATTACCCTTTGGCAAAGATAAAGGATACCCTCTTGGCCGGCGATATTGTCTTCGGTAACCTGGAGTCCCCCATTGGTACCCAAGGGACTCCTTTACCGGGAAAAGGAATTTGGTTCAGGGCAAAACCAGAAGCGGTGCAAGCTTTGAAGGGTGCTGGCTTTCATATAGTCAGCTTGGCCAACAACCATGCCCTGGACTATGATACACCAAACTTCCTGGAGACTATCGAACTTTTAAAAGGAGCAGGTATTCATTTAGTTGGAGGCGGAAAAAACATTAATGAAGCTCGAAAACCGGTAATAATAGAAAAAAAGGATATATCAGTAGGCTTTTTAGCTTACAGTGACATGGCGGAAATGTTTTGGAGTTATCAATATCCCAGAATGCTGCGAGCAACGGATGAACAGCCAGGAATTGCTCCATTACGGTTGGCGGATATGGTGGAAGATGTGCAAAAACTACGGACAAAAGTAGATCTCCTGGTGGTATCCCTGCACTGGGGTGAAGAATACGTGGACAACCCAACCCGGGCACAAAGGGAAATGGCTCACGCACTGGCGGAGGCAGGAGTAGATGTCATTTTGGGACACCACCCCCATACCTTGCAAGGTGTGGAGGTTTATAACAATACCCTTATCGTTTACAGTTTAGGGAATTTTGTTTTTGATCAAACCCATCGGCAAATAACCCAGGAGGGTCTCTTAATAGAACTGGAGGTTAAAAAAACAGGAATTGAAAAGGCTTGGGTTGTGCCGATATATCTGCCGGAGTGCCAACCCAGAGTTGCTGTTGGCCTTGATGCTGATCGCATATTAGGAAAAACAGCTCGGCTCTCGGCTAACCTGGGTACCCATCTGAAAATTTCCTCAGGTCGAGCTGAGGTTTTACCTAAATCCGCTGATTAGATTCAACTGGGTCTTGGCTTCAGAGGGGGATTGCTACCCCCACTGAAGCTTAGAGCCAGTTAATATAGTAGCGTAGCCGCTCTTATAATGAGCCAGGCCACAAATTATACCTTAATTTAACGTGGCCTGAAAGCGAATTTCATGCTCGGCTTCATTGATTTTAACATTCTATCCTTTGCCGAGCATTTCCCGCCGCTTTAAGAAGGGAGACGTTGGGGACATTCCGCGTTAAGGATGAATGCGCTAGGCATGTCCCTGTAACCTTAACTTTAGATTACTTCTGTGGCAAGAGCGATTTGTAAGCGGTGTGTCCCCGTTCCTTAGAGCGGGTAGCTATCTATGATAAAGCTTCGCAAGGCGAAGAAAGGCGATGGTAAAGGTGACTAAACTGACGGATGAGAAACTGCTATTAGTGGATGGCAATAGCCTGCTTCACCGGGCATTTTATGCCCTACCCCCGCTAACAAACAGGCAAGGCATGGTAACCAATGCTGCCTATGGCTTCACAAATATGCTTCTGAAGGCCTTGGCAGATTATCAACCAAACTATCTCGTCATTGCCTTTGACAAAGGGCGGACAAGTTTTCGCCATGAACTTTTTCAAGCCTACAAAGGGACCCGTAAAGCTACTCCAGAAGATCTCCGGCCCCAATTTGGAATGGTAAAACGCATTCTTCGGGCGATGCGCATTCCCGTTTGTGAGTTAGACGGATTTGAAGCAGACGATATTATTGGCACCCTGTCTACCCAGGCAGAGGCAAAGGGGTGGGCTACTTTAATCCTAACTGGGGACCAGGATATGCTACAGTTGGTTGCCCAGGATACCAAGGTAATTCTCACCAGAAAGGGCATATCCGACATAGTGGAAATGGGTTTAGCCGAAATAAATAAAAAGTTCGGCCTCAGCCCGAAACAGCTAATTGACATTAAAGCCCTCATGGGTGATTCTTCTGACAACATTCCTGGCGTACCCGGTGTTGGCGAAAAGACGGCGGTAAAACTCATTCAAGAATACGGTACCCTTGAGGCCCTAATAGAGAAACTTGATCAAGTACCCTCGGCCAAATTGCGGGAAAGTCTCAAGCAGTACCGGGAACAAGCATTGTTAAGCAAGGAACTGGCAACAATTAACAGGCAGGTGGAATTGCCGTTAACCTTAAGCCAATGTCCATACCAAAAGCCTGACTATCAGGAGCTACTGCAGGTATTCCAGGAGTTAGATTTTCGCACCTTGATTAAAACCGTACTTGAGGAAATAAGGGATTCGAGCCAGGCAGATATCCATTCTTCTCTTAACCTTGGCTTTTCTAAAGACGATTATTCACTCAGCATTGAAGAGATAAAATGTTCTATTCAGGCTATGAAAAAGGAAGGATTTGCGTTATCTCTTTTTCTCTCAGAGGCAAATTATCTTCGGGCTTGTGTTACTGCTTTAGGGTTGGCTTGGGGTGAAAACAATTCCAGCGGGCTAGCAATAGGGGAAATGGCTCCAGGGGAGCAAGAACATTGCTGGCAGGTTTTAAGGTTAATTCTTGGTGAGGCTGAAAGCAAAGTATTTATTCATGATGCCAAAGAGGCTGTCGTGGTCCTCCGGCGATTCGGAATCGAAATCAAAGCACAGTTATTTGATACCAAATTGGCAGCCTATTTGCTGAATCCCTCTGCCCCTAATTATGAGCTGTCTGGGGTTAGTTTGGAACACCTGGATAAACCAATTATTCCAGGGGAGAAACCCGCAAAAATGGCAGCTGGAAATGCTGAAGTTGTCTTGTCCCTCGCCAGGATACTCCCGGAAAAACTGGAACGGGACGGATTGACCAGCCTCTATTACCAAGTGGAACTGCCTCTGATTAATATCCTTGCGGATATGGAATGGGTTGGTGTTACCCTTGATCCGGAACAATTAGAGATTATGGGAAAGGAATTGGGAGAAAACCTGGAACGGCTTACAGGGGAGATTTTTTCCTTAGCAGGAGAGGAATTTAATATTAATTCCCCTAAACAATTAAGCGCAATTTTGTTTGAGAAACTGGGTTTGCCAGCTATCAAGAAAACAAAAACCGGTTACTCAACTAATGCCGAGGTTTTGGAGGAACTGGCGCCCCACCATCAAATAGTTGCTAAAATATTAGAATACCGGGGATTAATGAAGTTAAAGTCCAGCTATGTTGAGGGGCTGCAGCAGCTGATGCATCCTGTTACGGGAAAAGTGCACACAACTTTTAATCAAATGGTTACTGCTACCGGGCGGCTGAGCAGTACTGAACCGAACCTGCAAAATATTCCCATTAGGCTGGAACTCGGAAGGCGGTTGCGTAAGGTTTTTATTCCGTCAGCCAAAGATCATATCTTGCTGGCAACCGACTATTCTCAAATCGAACTCAGGGTCCTGGCCCATATCTCAGCGGACCCTAATCTGATGGATGCTTTCAAGTTGGACCAAGATATTCACACCAGGACTGCCGCCGAAGTATTTGGTGTCCCAATGGACAAAGTTTCCCCGGAAATGCGCCGCAGGGCTAAGGCTGTAAACTTTGGCATTGTTTACGGTATCAGCGACTACGGCTTGGCTAGGGATTTGGGGATTACCAGGAAGGAAGCTAAGGACTATATTGACAATTATCTTGGCCGTTATCAGGGGGTCAAGAGGTATTTGGATAAGGTGGTAGAGAAGGCCAAAGCAAATGGATATGTAACGACATTGCTCAATAGACGTCGTTATTTACCAGATTTGTTCAGCTCTAACTTCAGTGTTCGCCGCTTTGGGGAGCGAACCGCAATGAATACCCCCATCCAAGGTAGCGCTGCTGATATTATCAAAATTGCAATGGTTAAAGTAAACCGAGCTTTGAAAGAAAGTGGTTTAAAGGCAAAAATGATATTGCAGGTCCACGATGAACTGATATTTGATCTACCTTTCGTTGAGCTTGAAAAAACTGCCGATTTGGTGAAAGAGTGTATGGAATCGGCATATTCCTTAATAGTTCCTTTGAAGGTTGAAAGAAAAGCTGGTTTTAATTGGTACGATATGAACCCAATTTAGAACGGAGGATTAAATTTGCCCGAATTGCCGGAAGTAGAAACTGTAAAACGTTCTCTTGCTGATAAAATACTGCATATCCCCATTTTGGACGTTGAAATATTATTTCCTAAAGTAATTAAATTCCCCTCGGCTGAAGATTTTTCTGCCCATTTGCGGGGCAAGCGCTTTGTCAATATTAATCGCAGGGGAAAGTATCTGCTTCTTCACCTGAATGATGAACATATCCTGGTAGTCCACCTGCGGATGACGGGGCGGTTGTTGTGGGTAAAAGGGGAAGAGGCTTTAGCAAAACACACCCATATAGTAATTGTTTTTGAGAACGGCTACCAATTAAGATTCCAGGATCAGCGCCAGTTTGGCACTTTGCACCTTGTGCATGGCAATCAGCTGCATCTCCTTCCTGGGTTAGAAAGGTTAGGTCCTGAACCCCTTTCCAATTTGTCTGTTTGCGGTCTAAGGGAATCTTTGCATAAGAGTAGAAGAAAAATTAAAGATTTCTTATTGGATCAAACTGTTATTGCAGGTATCGGCAATATTTATGCTGATGAAATATTATTTACAGCCGCCCTCCATCCAGAAAGACCGGCTGCAACATTAACCGAAGAGGAAGTAGACAAACTGTATAGGGCCATTATTTCCAGGCTGGAAGCCGGCATCCGCCATCGGGGTGCTTCTTTCCGGGATTATGTTGACGGGGAGGGCAGGCAGGGGGAGTTTCAAACCCTTTTGCAAGTATATGGTAGAGAAGGTCTACAATGCTTTCACTGCGGCAGTCTAATTAGCCGCAAGAAAATCGGGGGCCGTAGTTCCTGCTTCTGTCCTACCTGCCAAAAATAAGAAGTCTGGGTCAGGCACACCTCTTTTGGCCGCTGACATATATAGTATTGGTATTTCGAAGTGGCTAAAGGAGGGGAATGTATTGCTCCTGTTGTCTGTGTTTCTTTTCTCCATTGCTGTTAGCGCTGACGGTTTTGGAGTTGGCATTGCTTATGGTTTACGGCGAATTTCCATACCATGGTATTCAATGAGCCTGATCTGCTTTACATCTACTATTGCCATTACTTTCTCAATGGTTTGCGGCCACTTAATCGGCAGCCTTATTAATCCTGCCTTGGCAAAAAAGCTTGGCGCAGCAATCATGGTAGCTGTAGGGGTCTGGCTTTTGTTACAAGCATATCTAAAGCCAAAGGATAATAAGATAGAAGATGGTGCTTTGCTAAAAATAAATATCCGCTCATTAGGTATTGTTATCCAGATCCTACGCGAGCCAGTACAGGCTGACTTCGACCGTTCTGGTAAAATCAGCCCAAAAGAGGCCTTGGCCTTGGGATTTGCCCTGGCAATGGATGCCCTAGGAGCTGGATTTGGTGCGGCAGTTGCAGGTTTAGCAGTATGGTTTTTACCTGTTGTTGTGGGTATTTGCAAATTTATTTTAATTAGTTTAGGATTTAAACTGGGTGCAATATGGGGCGATAATTGGTCACCTCAAAGGCTTGCTTTTCTGCCAGGCCTGATTATTGTCAGTCTAGGGGTCTTAAGCGGCATAGGGTTTAGTCTTTAAGAGATTTGCCTAACAGGGTGATATAATGATTGTGATAGGGTTAACAGGCGGGATGGCCAGCGGAAAAACCTCTGTTGCCAAAATGCTTTCAAGATTAGGGGCCCATGTAATTGACGCAGATGCCATCGCAAAAGAACTGGTGGCCCCTGGTCAGGAAGCTCTTCAGCGCTTGGCAGAGATTTTTGGGCAAAGAATAATACTTTCAGACGGCAATCTTGATCGTGGAGCTTTGGCCGCTATTGTTTTCAATGATCATGAAAAACTAGAACAGCTTAATGCTGTTTTACACCCGCTGGTAATCCAAAAAACCGTTGAAAAACTGAGAAGCATTAAGGAAACAGAACCTGATGCAGTCGTAGTAATTGATGCACCCCTACTGCTGGAGGCGGGCATGGCCGGGCTGGTAGATGAGATTTGGGTAGTAGCGGCAGGTGAAGAAGAGCAAATCCAGCGTGCCGCCCTGAGGGACAAGCTTTCCCGGGAGGAAGCTTCGAAACGTCTTGCCGTTCAGATGCCCCTGAAGGAAAAACTTAAACATGCCCACCGGGTGATCGATAATTCCGGTTCTCTTGCATCCACGGCTGAGCAGGTAAAAAGACTATGGGAAAAAGTTATTCTTTCGGGATGTAGTAATAAAAGGAATATTAAAACATAAATTATAACCAATCTTTAATGACCGGGGTTAATCATGCTCAAAAGAAGTGTTTTCGGAAAACTTTTAGGAGTTTGCCTTGTTGGAGTACTGTTTGTGCTTGTTGTTTTAGGGGTTTTGCGTTGGGCATATCCATTGGAATATGTTGATATTATCCGCCTTGAGGCCTGGGAAAAAGGGCTTGATCCTTATTTAGTGGCCGCTGTTCTACGAGTAGAAAGCAGATTTGATCCTGAAGCTGTTTCTCCTAAAGGAGCAAGGGGTTTGATGCAGTTAATGCCCGAAACGGCCCAGTGGGTTGCAAAGCAGGCGGGTGTTAAATATCACCCGGACAAATTATTCGACCCGGGATACAATATAAAACTAGGAACTTGGTACTTGTCGGATTTGCTCCATGAGTTTAACGGCAATATTTGGCTGGCATTAGCAGCATACAATGGGGGTCGTGGTAACGTCAGGCAGTGGCTTGCTTCCAGACGATGGCTTGGCGATGTGGAAACGCTTCACAAGATACCTTTTGCTGAAACCAGGCGATTTGTCCAGAAAGTTAGAATTACCTGGATAGTATACAATAACCTCTATCCTTTTTTATAACGCATAGGAAATCTATGCTCGTTTAAAAAATGTGGATAAGCCATAATTTCCGTAATGCGTTTCAACAAAATCAACCATATTAAGGATTCTTTCAAAACAAAGATTTTGTTTTTATCAGGTAACACTTACTAGGCCAAAATTTGCCGATAAAAAAAGGGATTTAGGACAAAATAACGAATACACTAGACGTCCGGCTTCAACCCGGTAAATCCGGCACCGAGGTGATTCGTTTTTGAAACTTTCCATCAAAGAAATGTGCAGTCTGGAGGCAGTGGTCAACCTTAAGATAGAATCTGACAGGCCTTTTTTTTCTGCCACTCATGAAGAAATAGCTAACGGTTCAACAACGGACATTTATTTTATTAGAACCTATGAGATTTTAGAAAACCTGCAGCTAAATGATACTGAAGTTACTGCTGAGGTGTTCCCAAGGGGTTCTGGGGTAATGGCCGGTTTGCCTGAAGTGCTCAACTTATTAGCCAACAGAGGGTTGGAGATTTGGGCCCTTCCTGAGGGTGAAGATTTTTCGCCAAAAGAAGTTGTTTTGCGCATCAGAGGTCCTTATAATCGGTTTGGTTTGTTTGAGACTACTTTGCTTGGTATTCTGGCCAGTTCCAGCGGGTGGGCCTCTGCCGCCAAAGCAGCAAAGCTGGCTGCAGGTGATAGGCCTGTCTACTGTTTTGGAGCTCGTCATGTGCATCCGGCGGTCGCCCCGGCGATGGAGCGGGCTGCCATTGTTGGTGGAGTTGATGGCGCAAGCTGTATTTTGGGTGCCAAGTTAGCAGGGAAGGAGCCTGTAGGTACGGTTCCTCATGCTGTTTTCCTAATCGCAGGTGACACCTTGAAAGTTGCCAAGACCTACCATGAAATCATGCCTCCTTCTGCCCGCAGGGTGATCCTAGTAGATACTTTTAAAGATGAGGCGGAGGAAGCTCTTAGGGTTGCTGAGGCTTTAGGACCAAATTTGCACGGGATAAGGCTGGATACCCCGAGTGAGAGAGGTGGAGTGACCCCTGATTTGGTAAGGGAAGTCCGCTGGAGGTTGAACTTAGCCGGGATGAGCCATGTTAAGATATTTGTATCCGGCGGCTTAACTCCTGAAAAGATTGTTCTGCTGAAACAGGCCGGGGCGGATGCCTTTGGTGTTGGAAGCTATATCTCAGGAGCAGCTCCTATTGATATGACTATGGATATTAAAGAGATAAACGGCCAGCCTATTGCCAAGAGAGGCCGCCTTCCGGGGAGAACAGAGAGCCTGCGGCTGAAAGAGTATAAAGTTTAAACGGTTAAAGCGACACCGGTCGCTTTTTCCGTTTGTAGCCTAAGCCGGATCACAATGCCAAAAAAGTAGATTAGATTTTGTCTGCAGAAGGGCAAACGAGTATTAAACAAGCAGAGTATATCTTAGTATACTCGACAAGGGATAAAATTGCATTATCATAATGAAGCCGAGTATGAAATTCGCTTTGAGGCCACGGTAAATCAATGAATAATTAGTGGCCTCGCTCATTATAAAATAAGGGCGGTTATTAAATGAATGATAATATAGAAAAAGTTTCTATACTTCTCGTCTTAATTATATTAAGGGGTAGGTTATATTGATAGTCGGGAGAAAATGGCTTGCTGCTTTGGTTTTTATTCTTTTAGCTTTTGCTGCTGGTTGCTATGGCAAATCCATCCCAGAAGGACCTCAATCTTCGCCTGCTTCCCCGGAATATTCTTTGAGGATTTTGCGGGTGGGGCTTGTTGATAAATTATACTCTCTAGATCCTAGCGCTATTGCCACTTGGGATGAATTATTTGTGGCCACTCAAATTCACGAAGGATTGGTCCTACTAAGCTCTGACGGCTCTATCAAGCCTGGTTTAGCCTCGGCCTGGGAAGTTAATAAAGGCGGAACCCAGTATGTCTTTCATTTAAGTCCGGAAGCCCGTTTCTCCAACGGCCGCAAAATAACCAGCAGGGATGTCAAGCTCTCCTGGGAGCGCTCTGCTAGGATACGCCCTGACACGGTATTACCTCTGCTAAAAAGCGTTAAAGGAATGCCGGCAGGTTTAAACGGTGTCGAAGCAAAGGGTGACAACTCCCTTGTAATTGAGCTGGAGACGCCGGATCCTTTTTTACTCCATTCTTTGAGCCATCCTCTCCTGGCAGTTGTTGACCTGCAGCCAACCAATACTTCCGTTGGCATTCCGGGATGTGGGCCTTTTCAGGTTGTGGAGTGGATCCCTGGCGAAATGTTAACTTTAGAAAAAAACCCAGAATACCATGGTCCGCAACAAATAATTGAAAGGATTGAAATAAGGTGGGAAGGGACTGCACCGGAGAATGCCCTCGTCGATTTCAGCGCTGGGGATCTAGACCTGGTGGTGGAACTGCCAGCTATGTATTACAGGCATATTGTGAAAGAACCTTTTCTCGAAAGTTCTTTGCGCCGTTACCGCCCCTCGGGGTCCAAGGGCAATTGGCCAGCTAACCCTGAACACCCATTTGGGTTGACCCTTGTGGCGGAAAAAATTGAGGGCTTGGATGCAGATGCCCTGGGCCGGCTGGATCTTCGAGGAATAGTATTTAAATAAGCTTGTTGGCTCTTGTAATGTGATTTGCGCATACCTTCCTATAGGGTGAGAATAATAAAAACTGAGCAATCCGCCAACAACCGTGTTGGGAGGGCAGCGCTGTGTTTGATGTAAGATATCACATCAGTTCCCTGATGGCGGTTTTCCTAGCCCTAGGCATAGGTATTCTGATTGGCAGTACTTTAATTGGTGATGACCTTTTGATAAATGAGCAAAGACAAATGATAGATCGGTTGGAACAGGATTTTGTTTCATTGCGAAAACAAGCAAGAATAGCCCAGGAAGAACTTGCAGTGACACGCCAAATGGTTGGACTGTACGAGCAGTTTGCCCAGGAGGTCTTTCCCATATTGGCGCAGGGCCGTTTAGAAGGAAGGAACCTTGCAATAATAAAAACCGGAAAATGCGGGGATCTGGAACCCTTGTTGGCAAATCTGAAATGGACGGGGGCCAGGATAGAATCCGTTACTACCATCAAAAGCGATTTGAATCTAAAAGAAATAGCCACTCTTATGCCTAGCCCTGATCTTATTGCCGGGGTCCACAGCGCCTCTCAGGTGCCGGCCCATCTCGCTACAATCATAGGGAAAGTAATTCACCAGGGACAAGGAATGGAAATAATGCAGTTCCTGCAAAATATTGATTTGGTTGAAACCTCTGGGAATTATGGGAAAAATGTTGACGCGGTAATTTTAATCGGCGGTAGTGCACTGGAAAAGGACAATTACTTCCGCGCTTTAGATTTACCGCTAATTAATTATTTTAAAGAGCAAAAAGTAAGGGTAATTGGGACAGAGTTTAGTAATGCAGGGGTTTCCTACATCAAGCTGTATCAAAGCCAGAGTTTAACTACGGTTGATAATGTGGATACCGTACTAGGCATAACTGCTTTGGTCATGGCGTTAGCCGGAGGGGAAGGTAATTTTGGCATTAAACCTACAGCTGAGCGGTTATTGCCTGTAGCGGTCCAGTAAGTTAATCCGGTAAGTATAAAAAAAATCAAAAGACCGTGGACGCGGATGCATCTAGTATCCGCGATTTTTTTGTTTTTTAATTAACTAAATTCCTATAGTTTTTCCGGTAATTATTTTGGAAGATAGGAAGGATTTGTTACCAAGACGTCGAACCAAAGTATTCAACTGGAAAGTGCGGCATATTATCAAATGTCTGCGATAAGAGGGAGGGGGAAAGACAAATGAAAGGCAAATTCTTTGACTACATGGAGACTTGGGAGTACGAGAATCTATGGCTTTGTCAGGACAAGGCAATAGGGCTAAAGGCAGTCGTTGCTATTCACGATACTACTCTGGGGCCGGCGACGGGGGGCTGCCGGATGTGGGTCTATGACCATGAGGAAGACGCTATTATTGATGCCTTACGTCTGGCTAGGGGAATGACCTATAAGTACGCCGCAGCTGGGGTAAATCTTGGCGGTGGAAAGACTGTTGTCATTGGCAACCCAAAAACAGATAAGTCTGAGGCATTATTCAGGGCTCTTGGAAGATTTATCGACAGATTAGGCGGGATTTACATAACTGGGCAGGATGTGGGTACAACCCTTGAGGATATGGAGCAAATCCGGATGGAAACTCCCCATGTGGTTACACTGCCTGAACACTTAGGCGGGGCCGGCCCTATTTCTCCTTACACTGCCTTGGGAACAGTTGAAGGGATGCGGGCGGGCTTAAAGCATATTTATGGGTCTGACAGCTTAGCTGGCGTTAGAGTTGCTGTTCAGGGCTTAGGTTCTGTTGGCTATCATGTAGTCCGCTTGTTGGTTGAAGGCGGCGCTTCAGTAGTGGTCACCGATATCGACCCTGAGAAGGTTGAGGAGGTAACCAAGGAATTCAATGTGCAATCTGTAGCTCCGGAAGCCATTTATGGAGTAGACTGTGATGTGTTTTCCCCTTGTGCTTTGGGGGCTGTGGTCAACGACAATACTTTGACCATGTTTAAATGTAAGATTATCGCAGGAGCCGCCAATAACCAGCTAAAAGAATATCGCCACGGGGATGCTCTTGAGGCAGCCGGGATTTTGTATTTGCCCGATTATATTCTTAATGCCGGCGGGACTATCTACGACACGGATCGCTTGATGTTTGGACTGCACGACAAGGCGCGGGCAGAAAGGAATGTGCGTCGGATTTACCAAACAACCGAAAAAGTCCTCGCTATTGCCAAGTTAGAAAAGTTGCCTACCTACCAAGCTGCTGACCTTTTTGCCGAAAGGAGAATTCAAAGCATCCGGAACGTCAAAAACATTTAGTTTTTTTCAGGGCGGAAGGCGCCAAATTAAATAAATTTGTTGGGAGGTAGTTTGAATGGCAAAGACCAAGGTATCTGTTGTCCGGACTGCCCAAGGGCCCAGCCGGGAAGAGATTCAACGGGCTGTTAGAGAAGCGGTTGCTCTGGCAGGCGGCCTGGAAGGTATTGTCAATCATGGTAACCTGGTAATTATTAAGCCCAATTTGGTTGCTGTTCCAAAAGAGCCCCATTCAGGAGCTGTTACTAACCCCGAAGTATGCAGGGCGTTGGCCGACATGGTACGGGAAATGGGGGCTAGACCGGTTATTGCCGAGTCTGCTGCTGCAGGGGTGGATACGGAAAAGGTAATTGCCAGCGAAGGCTATGAAGAACTAAGAGCAGATGGCTATGAAGTAATCGACTTAAAAAAGACGCCTAGAGTTACCTTGCCAATACCTGGTGGGGTGGCCATTAGTGAGTTTGAAACCTTTGAATTGGTAAAAGAGGCTAACGTAATTATTAGTGTCCCGGTAATGAAAACCCATGATCAAACTCAGGCCTCCCTAAGCTTGAAAAACCTGAAAGGTTTGGGGACGGATAATGATAAAAAGCATATGCATTCAGTTGGTATCTTTGAGGGAGTCCCGGACATTGTTCAACTTTTCAAGCCTGCTTTTACTGTTGTTGATGGGATTTACTGCCAGGAAGGCTTAGGCCCGGTTTTTGGCATCCCGGTAGAAATGGATCTGATCCTTGCTGGCCGGGACCTGGTAGCGGTAGACACTGTCTGCAGCAAAATAATGGGGTATGAGCCGGGAGAGCTGTTGATCACTGTTAATGCTGCTAACCGGGGATTGGGCACCATGAATATGGAAGAAATAGAGGTTGTAGGATGCAGTATCCCTGAGGTTCATCGCCGGTTTAAGCGATCTTCCGAAGACGTGATTGTTGATGTTAAGGATTTCCACCTCCTTTTTGAAGAGGGAACTTGCACCGGCTGCCACAACACGGTTTTAAGTTCTATTGTGGATATTAAGAATGACGGAAATCTGGATTTCCTTCCAGGCAAATGGGTGGTGGCGGGTCTCCTCAAGGAAGAGTCCTTGCCTGCAGGCGTTGCCAAGGAGGATCTGGTATTAGTTGGGAAGTGCACCAAGCCGTGGGCTGAACAGGGTATCCATGTTAAAGGCTGTCCCCCCAATAACATATGGGTTGTTCAGGCGATTTGCGGTGATAAGGCTAAACGCAGGTATGCCACTGAAGACATCAAGGATTAAAGGACTACTATTTCTGTTAGGAGGTCACGGATTTGAAGGAGATCCGGATTCACGGCCGCGGTGGTCAGGGTTCGGTTGTACTTGCCGAGATGTTTGCTGTTGCGGCCTTCGCAGGAGGGAAATACAGTCAGGCCTTTCCTTACCTTGGCGGCGGTGGAGAGCGGCGCGGAGCCCCTGTTCAGGCTTTTGCCAGGATCAGCGACGACCCTATCCGTTTAAGGAGTAGAATTAAAGACCCTGATTATGTGATTGTCCAAGATGTATCCTTGCTTGGGATTGTAGACGTTTTTAAGGGCCTTAAATCGACAGGTATTGTTTTAATTAACAGCGAAAAAGAGGCTAAAGAGCTTGGAGAAAGGGTTATTACCGTCCCGGCGACTCATATTGCGCTGGAGAAACTCGGGGTGCCAATAACCAACACCGCTATTATGGGCGCCTTTGCCGCAGCTACAGGTGAATTGACTTTAGATGCAGTAGAGAAGGTTATTAGATCACGTTTTCCGGGAGTACTGGGGGAGCGTAACGCCGAAGCAGCTGCTGCTGCGTATTCCTTAATGAAGAGGTGTGGGGAATGAAACTTACTGTAGGTGCCGTTGTTCTACCCGGAACATCCAAGAAAACAAAAACCGGATTATGGCGCGCAACACGGCCTTTGGTAAACCCAGAAGCATGTAATGGTTGCGGCGTTTGTGAATTGTTTTGTCCCGACAGTTCAATTGCGATAATAGATAAAACCTGTCAAATCAATTACGAATACTGCAAAGGTTGTGGAATTTGTGCTTATGAATGCAGCCGGAGAGCCATTACAATGCAGGAAGAGAGGAAATAGGAGATGCGTAAAACAGCTGTTTTGGAGGGCTCGGTAGGGGTTGCTGAAGCAGTAAAGGCGTGCCGCCCAAAGGTAATTTCCGCTTATCCTATCAGCCCTCAGACTCATGTGGTAGAGACTTTGGCTAAAATGGCCGCAGAGGGAGAAATTGATGCCGATTATATTCGAGTTGAATCAGAATTTTCAGCTGCATCGGTTGTTTATGGCGCTAGCGCTGCCGGTGTCAGGGCATATACCGCTTCTTCTTCCCAAGGTTTGCTGTTGATGACGGAAGTTATTTATAATATGGCGGGAACTAGGTTGCCTGTCGTTTTGACAGGAATTAACAGAACGGTTTCAGCCCCGATTACAATTCAACCTGACCACCAGGATACAATGGCTTTCCGGGATGCAGGCATCATCCAGTTGTATGTGGAAAGCAATCAGGAGGCATATGCGACCCATATTCAAGCCTTTAAAATTGCCGAAGACCATCAAGTGCTTCTGCCGGTAATGGTATGTATGGACGGATGGATTTTGACTCATTGCTATGAGCCGATTGAACTATTAGGACAAGAAGAGGTTGACAGCTTTTTAGCGCCCTACCGGCCCCTTTACCCCCTTGATCCGCGAAAGCCTGTGACTTATGGTTCATTTGCAGATGAGGAGGTTATGGAATTTCGGTATATGGTTCATGCGGCAATGGAAAGGGCCAAGGCGAAGATTGTGGATGTGGCGGAGGAGTACCGCCAACGGTTCGGTTATTATTTCGGGGGATTGATTGAAGAGTATTACTCCCAAGACGCCGAAATAGTCCTGGTAGCTATGGGTTCTATGGTGGCTACATTGAAAGACGCAGTTGACACATTGAGGAACGAAGGGATAAATATCGGGCTTTTGAAAATTCGGGCCTATCGCCCTTTTCCTGCCGAAGAGGTGAGACAGGCCTTAGCCAAAGCCAGAATTGTGGCGGTTTTAGATAAAAGCTTGTCTTGCGGTTATGCCGGGCCTTTGGCCTTGGATCTCAAGGCAGCCATGTATAATGCTGAAGCTCACCCGACCATTTTAAGTTTGATTGCTGGCCTAGGGGGCAGAGAAGTGGACCTGCAAACAGTGCGGGAAATTGTTAACCGGTGCCGGGCTGCAGCCAAGGCAGTGGACTGCGATTTCTTCCAACTGAGATCAGGACTTGTTGAATTCCCGGGCTGAATTGGGGGAGGAAATAATATGGAACAACTTTTGGCGCCGGGGCATCGGGCCTGTCCAGGTTGCGGTGTGGCGGTAGCAGTAAGGCAGATATTGAGCGCAACAGGCCCTAATGTGATTGTTGTATCACCTACAGGCTGCCTGGAGACTTTTACTTCTCCTTATGGTTATTCAGCATGGGAGGTGCCTTGGATTCATCCCCTTTTTGAAAATGCTGCAGCCGTGGCTTCAGGCGTTGAGGCAGCTCTGAAATACACCGGCCTAAAAGACACACCAGTAGTGGTAATGGGCGGTGACGGGGGTACTTTTGATATTGGTTTCGGCGGTCTTTCCGGAATGTTTGAGCGGGGGCATAACGTAACCTATATCTGCTATGACAATGAGGCGTACATGAATACCGGCATCCAGCGCAGCAGCGCTACCCCTCTAGGGGCTGCCACCACCACCACCCCATCGGGGAAAATATCATTGGGGAAAATGGAGCGGAAGAAAGATATGCCTGCGATTGCTATTGCCCATGGTCTTGACTATGTGGCCACCGCAGCTATCTGTTATCCCAAAGACCTAATGCACAAGGTAAAAAAGGCTATTTCCATTGAGGGGCCCAAATATCTTCAGGTGCATACCCCATGCTGCGTTGGCTGGGGTTTTGAACCAGCCCTTACTGTCGAAATGGCACGGTTGGCGGTGCAAACAGGATTGATGCCTATTTTTGAAGCTGTAAACGGCCAAATATCTGCGGTACGAAAAATTGCTCAGGTCCGGCCTGTTAGGGAATATATCGAAAAGCAGGCCAGGTTTAAACACCTGTTTAATTCAGGACCAGAGGGTTTGGCAGTCTTAGAACGTATCCAAGAACTGGCCGATAAAAATATTGCTGCTTGGGGAATGGCGTCAAAGGAGGTAAGCTGAATGAAAACTGCTGCGGAATATTTGGAATCTCTACGTGGGCTGAGACCAAGAGTATATGCCTTTGGGGAGGAAATTGCTTGTGTAGTAGACCATCCCTTGACAAAGCCCCATGTGGCAGCAGCTGCATTAACATATGAGCTGGCTCATCAACCCGATGCTGAGGACTTGGTAACCGCCCTTTCCCATCGAAGCGGGCGGGTTATTAACCGTTTTACCCATATCCATCAAAGTACTCAAGACTTAGTAAAAAAAGTAAAAATGCTTAGGATGATTGCCCAAAAAACCGGTAGCTGTTTTCAGAGATGTGTTGGATTTGACGCGATAAATGCTATATACAGTGTTACCTACGAAATGGACCAGGAACTGGGCACCAGCTATCACGAGAGGTTTTGCGCTTACCTGGACAGATTGCAGGAAGAAGACCTGATGGTAGCTGGTTCTATGACAGATGCCAAGGGCGACCGCAGTTTAAAGCCAAGCCAACAGCCAGATCAAGACGTCTATGTCAGGGTGGTGGCAAAAAATGAGAAAGGGATTGTAATTAGAGGAGGGAAAGCTCACCAAACAGGCATTGTCAACTCTCATGAAATGTTGATCATGCCTACAACTGCTCTAACCGCGGAGGATGCCGACTTTGCCCTGTGCTGTGCGGTCCCGGTTGATGCACCAGGAGTTATCCATATTTTTGGCAGGCAAACCAACGACACCCGAAGGCTAGAAGGCGGCAGCATTGACCAGGGCAATGCCCGGTATGCTATCGTTGGCGGCGAGGCTTTGACGGTCTTGGAGGATGTTTTTGTGCCATGGGAAAAGGTGTTCATGTGCGGCGAGCACCAGTACGCCGGAATGCTGGTTGAGCGTTTTGCCTGTTATCACCGGCAAAACTATGGGGGCTGTAAAACGGGGGTTAGTGATATTATTATTGGCGGCGCCTGCGCCTTAGCAGAATATAACGGGGTGGCCAAGGCTTCTCACATCCGGGATAAGATAGCTGAAATGGTTCACCTGGCAGAAACCATGTATTGCGGCTCCATAGCCTGTTCAGCTGAGGGAAGCCCAACCAAGTCAGGGGCTTATCTGGTAGAGCCACTATTAGCTAACACGGTGAAACAAAATGTTACCCGGTTTATTTACGAAATTAGCCGTCTAGCCCATGACATTGCGGGTGGATTCCTTGCTACCCTGCCATCGGAGAAGGATATTGAGCACCAGGAAATTGGACAGTATGTGCTAAAATACTTTGCCGGGACGGCAGGAGTCCCGGTTGAGCACAGGATTAGGGTGGCCAGGCTGCTTGAAAACATGACAGGGGGAACCGCCTTGTTAGAGTCCATGCACGGCGCCGGCTCACCCCAAGCACAGCGGGTAATGATCTTAAGGCAGGCAAACTTGGCCCATAAAAAGAAGCTGGCTGAGCGTTTAGCGGGCGTCTGCTGCTGAGATGGTTGCTGAGATGGAGCTTAGCGAGAAGAAGCCCTTGGTGCTGGTCAAGTTTTGTGGCGGGTGCAATCCGCTAATTGACCGCCAGGCAGTTTTTAATGAATTAAAGGAGCTCCTTTTCAGTACTCACCAGGTGATTGCTGCCCTTATGCCTGCGGCTGACTGGTTTTTAATTATCAGCGGTTGTAGGGTAAACTGTGCTGGTGTTCCAAAGGAATGGGCAAAGCCGGAGAAAACAATCCGAGTTGCGGGAACAGCTGTAAATGGTTGGCTTGTCAATGAGAATGAATTAGCCGATGCCATTGCCCGAATTATTACTGGCTTGCATACTATTAATTACGGCTAATTTGCCCCAAAAATCCGTGGTAATGGAGATTGCAATGGTTACCAAGCGGCTGCTTCTTATTGACTTACTTCACTGGCTATGCTATGATATCTCTTGCCAAGAGAGCGGAAGTGGCGGAACCGGCAGACGCGTACGTTTGAGGGGCGTATGGGAAATCCCGTGGGGGTTCAAGTCCCCCCTTCCGCACCAACAAAACAAATTAAGGCGTGCATTAAGTCGATGTGCGCTTTTTGTTTTTGGTTTACTTAGCCAAAAACCCTGTAGGTGATGAAAACGGCGCCTGCGAAACCAGCAAAATCGGCAAGCAAACCCACAGGCACGGCATAGGAGAATTTTTTGATGCCAACTGATGCAAAATAGACAGCCAAAATATAAAAGGTGGTGTCGGTACTGCCATCCAAGGTGCAGGCTAATCTCCCGATAAAGGAATCAGGCCCGAACCTATCAATAAGTTCTGCAGTCAGACCGAGGGCTGCCGGACCGGAAAGAGGGCGAACAAGCATGAGGGGAAAGATTTCCCCAGGAATGTTAAAAAGAGATAAGCCCAAGAACCCTTTCCACTGCTGCCCCGGCAGACATTCGCTATTCAATGATTCCTATTATCATGCTGACGGCCAAAGATGATGATATTGACAAAATCTTGGGAATTTAAATGGGGGCAGATGACTATATGACCAAGCCATGAAGCTCAAGGATTTGCAGGTCCAACTTGAAGTGCGGGATACTGGCGTTGGAATTCCAGCAGAGGAATTGCCCTTTATTTTCGATCCTTTTTACAGGGTTGACCGAGCCCGGGCAAGAGCGACCGGCGGTTACGGGCTGGGGCTTGCCAAAAATTAAAACAGGGGCACATGGCCCCTGTGTTTTATTAGTAGGAACGACCAAAGTTTTGTCCGGCGAAATTGGGGCTGGTGTACTGGCCCCCGAACTGACCGCCAATGTTTTGTCCTCCAAAGGTAGAGAGTCCGCCAAACTGGGCGCCAGCCTGTTGGGTCAGGCCACTAATCTGCTGCAAGTCCCTGTTTACTTGGTTTGCCATTTGCTGTAGCTGCTGCAGCTGTTGGCTAACTTGACGTTCAGCTTGGGCTAGCTGCTGGAGCTGTTGAGCCGTGCTGAATTCAGTTTGTTGCAAGCGCTGTAGGGTATTGGCATTGTTTTGCTCTACTTGGGCCATTTGGGAGACCATAGCCTGTATGCTGTTCAGCTCATCCCTGAAACGCTGGATCTGCTGCTGCAGTTGGAAGGCAGAGGTAATCGGGGCTTGGTATGACTGCTGATAATTAGGGGTAAACCCTATATTTGTTTGTCCATAGGCTCCGGTTGTAAAGGGAGAGAAACCGCCGAAACCCCCATAAGCGCCTGTGTAACCCAAGGTTGGGCTGATTTGTCCCGCTGTGTATGCGCTGCTCGCCCACTTATCGCCAACTCCCAAGGTTCTGTAATTGTCGCCGACACCAAGGGTAGTTTGGCTATATGGCTGCTGGGTATATGCGCCTGCCCAATTGCTAATAGGCTGGTGTGCGAAGTTTTGACCGTACTGGCTTGCGGCGCTGGCCCATTTGTCCCCGACCCCCAAAGTCCTGGTATTATCTCCAACGCCTAGAGTGGTCTGGGCATAGGGTTGGCTAGAAAATCCGCCTGTCGAAAACCCTTGTGACCCGTAGCCGAACGAACCCAACTGAGAACCCTGCATCCCTGTACCAAGATTTCCTGCTTGATAGCCGAATTGATTGAACACCTAAAAACCGCACCTCCTGGATTGTTATAGTTTTTTCCGCTGTTAGTATGACACCGGATTTATTACTTATGCTGGGAATTATTAGAATGCGAGTTGGAATCATATGGGTGTGTTACTATGGCCTTTTCTTTACTCCCTAATCCTGTTAAACAGATCAGGTAAAATCCAGATAGGAAATAAATTGCCGTATTTTCCGAACATCCTTTGGAGGAAATCAAAAGTGCTTATAGAATAGATTAAATTAAAACTCCCAGGAGGTTGTAGTTGTACTTGCAATTTTAGTCACAAAAAGGGTAAGATATTAATAAGTCTTTTTAGGAAAGCAGAAGGAGGCTAAAATAATGTTTGGCTTAATTCCCAGCATTGGTCCAACTGAACTCATATTGATATTGGCCTTGGCTTTAATTATCTTTGGTCCCGGTAAATTGCCCGATGTAGGGAAATCCTTGGGCAAGACAATTAGAGAATTTCGCAGCGCAACTAAAGATGAAGCCCCCTCTGCCGCTCAGCTAAAGAATGAAGGGGAGAAGCAGGCAGATTCGTAAATTATTAGTGGGACAAGAGAGGTGCCAACATGTTTAATATTGGGCCGTGGGAACTAATCCTGATATTAATTGTTGCGTTGGTTGTTGTAGGTCCGAAAAAGCTGCCGGAGATGGGCAGGGCTGTTGGGAATGGATTAAAGGAATTCCGAAAAGCTACTTCTGATATCAGAAACCAACTAGATGTCACCAAAGCCGAGCCTCCTGCGGAAGAAAAGAAAACTTAAGGGAATATCAAATATTTTAATATTCGGTCTCCGAGCTAATACCGCCTAACGGTTTTTCCTATGGGGTTTAAGCCTGAGCTCTTAGCTCACGGGGTACAATTACCGGAAACGGGTGTGCCTCCATTATTGGGAAGGAGATGCATTAGGTCGTTTATTATTTCGGCCCTGCTAATTCGTTCCTTAGCAGGGCCATTATTTATAAGCTGGGATGCAAAAATAAGGTTGTTTATCCTTTTATTAGGTTAGCTGCTTATTAGTACTGGGAGCGCCTTACTGCCTCAGCAAGTATATCCAAGTTATTAACAAAGCATCGTAGAAGCTTTGGGGGTGTTTTCGTGGAAGAAAAGTCCATGACTATTGTGGAACACTTAGAAGAATTGAGGAAGGTTGTCGTGGTTTCAATTATTGCTGTTTTGATTTCAACCATGGCAATTTTTTTCCTATTTCGCGATCTCCTATTTATGGCGGCCATCAAGCCATTAGCTGATTATGGCATACAGGTTGTTTTCATTGGGCCGACAGAAGCTTTGTTTTCCAAACTAAAAATAAGTATCTTCGCTGGCCTTTTTGTCTCTTTGCCGGTTATTTTATGGAAGATATGGAGCTTTGTGGTCCCGGCTCTGCATACCAATGAGCGGCGGTATGTTTACTTGTTAGTTCCTACATCCTTGCTGCTATTTCTGCTGGGAGTTTCTTTTGCTTACTTTACAGTTCTACAAGTCGCCACCAGATTCTTACTCGTAATTGCTGCTGAAGGATTAGAACCCATGATTACTGTAAGTAAATACATTTCTTTCTTAGTCTCCTTTTTACTCCCATTCGGGGCCGTTTTTGAGCTGCCATTAATAGTCTTTTTTCTGACCCATATTGGTATAATAAACCACAGTTTTTTGGCAAGGAATCGTAGATATGCAATACTAATTACCTTTGTTTTAGCCGCTTTGTTAACACCCCCGGATGTAGTGTCCCAAACCCTCTTGGCTGGGCCAATGGTTATTTTATATGAAATCAGTATTTGGGTTTCCCGTGTGGCAAAACCTAAACCTAAGTTGGAAAATTCCGTTGCAAAAGAAACTTCCTCAAGGGATTAAAAATAATTGTGGAATTATTTAATTACCGCAAGGGAGGAAAGGCAATGCGCGGGGTAAGCGCTATAGTCCTGTCCGGCGGTAGAAGTACCCGCATGAAAGCAAACAAGGCCTTTATTGAGATCGGAAGTCAACCGCTGCTGGAGAGGATTGTTAATGACTTAAAACAGGAATTTGCTGAAGTGATTCTTTCAACAAATGAACCTCATTTGTACCATGGGATTAATGTTAAGCTAGTACAAGACATTATCCCTTATCGCGGCCCTATAAATGGAATCCATGCAGGTCTTTCCGCCACGGCATATTCCCATGCTTTCGTTGTTGCTTGTGACATGCCCTTTATGGATGTAAAGCTGGCGGCTTTCCTGGCGGATTTGGCAGTGGGATACGATGTTGTTGTCCCTGTGGTGAATGGGCATTACCAACCCCTTTATGCAGTTTATAGCAAAGCCTGCCTTCCGTATATTGAAGAGAATCTTAAGCAGAACATTTATCGAATTGCGGCTTTTTATGACCATGTTAGAGTACGCCGGGTCCAGGCGTCCGAAATTGAGATGCTGGTTGATAAGCACAAGGTATTTTTTAATGTAAACACGCCAGAAGACCTTGCTAAGGCTCACGAAATGTCTAAATCAGGAGGTCGAAAAACTGGTGAAAAAAGTTAAGGTTGAAGAGGCCATTGGGCAGGTATTATGCCATGATATAACCAAAATAGTCCCTGGCGAATTTAAAGGAGCTGCTTTTAAGAAGGGGCACATTGTCCGGGAAGAAGATATTCCCGAGTTATTAAGCTTAGGCAAGGAGCATTTATTTATTTGGGAGATCAAGGAAGGCTATTTGCATGAAGACCAGGCAGCAGAGCGGATCGCAAGAGCTAGTGGAGGCGAAGGTATAAGTTTTTCTAGACCGGCAGAAGGCAAAATTAATTTCCGTGCAACCTATCGAGGCCTGTTAAAAGTCAATGTCCAGACCTTATTTCAGATTAACTCTATTTCCCAGGTGGTTTTGGCTACAAAGCATAACAACCGGGTAGTAGAAGAAGGAGAAATTGTGGCTGGTACTAGGGTAATTCCTATTGTAATTGACGACCAGTCTATTGAACAGGTAGAACAAATTTGCCATGACGCTGGGCCAGTAGTAGAGGTAAAACCTTTTTTTTCTAAGAAGGTTGGCATAATTACTACAGGAAATGAGGTTTACCGGGGCCGAATCCAGGATAGGTTTGGGCCTGTCGTTATTAATAAATTAGAACCCTTTGGCGCTACCCTTATCGGGCAAGAAATAGCGCCTGATGATCCGGAAACAATTGCGAATAGCGTGAAGAAGTATTTAGCTAAAGGTGCGGAAATGATTTTAGTTACCGGGGGCATGTCTGTTGATCCGGATGATGTAACCCCTTTAGGCATAAAACTTGCTGGCGCTCAAATTGTTGCATATGGCGCTCCCGTGTTGCCGGGTTCGATGTTTATGATGGCTTATTTGGGTGAGGTTCCTGTAATGGGCTTGCCCGGTTGTGTTATGTATGCTCGTACAACTATTTTTGACCTTGTTTTACCAAGGGTTTTAGCCGGTGAGTTTATTTGCCAAAATGATTTAATCGGTTTAGGGCACGGGGGGTTGTGCCAGGAATGCGCCCAGTGCCAATATCCTACCTGCGCTTTTGGAAAAGGATTTTAGGGGGAATGTAAAATTGTTTTTCAATATTCCTCTTGAGCAGGCACAAGAACTGCTCTTGTCCTGTGTAAGGCCTCCAGTTGTGGAGGAGGTAGCTTTATTAGAAGCTTTGGGACGGGTTTTAGCCAGAGATGTTTATTCAGTAGAAGATATTCCCCCCTTTGATCGTTCTCCTTTGGATGGATATGCGGTGAGGGCAAAAGATACTGAAGAAGCGTCTGCCACCGTTCCTGCACGGCTAAAAGTAATTGCTGAATTACCTGCAGGGTTGGTCTGGCCGGTACCCTTATCTCAAGGGACAGCAATAAAGATAATGACGGGCGCTCCTATTCCGCCAGGGGCAAATGCAATCATAAAGATAGAAGATGTTCAGCCTCTTGATAATGAAATTCTGATTAGGACGCCGCTGAAGCCTGACAGCAATATCGTTAAAGCAGGCGAAGACGTAAAAGCAGGAGAATTGGTTTTAAAACGGGGCAGCTTTTTGAATGCCGGTGCGATCGGCATGCTGGCAGCGGTCAACCGGGAGACGCTCCCGGTTTTCGAAAAACCAAAAATTGCAGTAATTTGTACTGGAGAAGAGCTGGTAGAACTAGGGGCTGTCAGGGGACCAGGAAAGATTAGGAATAGCAATTTGTATGCTATAAGCGCTGCAGTTATAGAAGCAGGTGGCCAGCCAATATTAATGGGCACAGTGCCTGATCGGCTGGAAGAGATAAGTAGGGCCATGGAACAAGGCTTGGAACAGGCTGATTTGATAGTTACTACCGGTGGAGCCTCTGTGGGCGAGTATGACCTGGTTGGTGAGGCTTACAGCAAAATAAATTCAGAGATTCTTTTTAGAAGGGTGGCTGTGAAGCCAGGGACCCCCACTCTAGCAGCAAAGAGAAGCTCTCAATTATTAGTTGGTTTATCGGGAAACCCTGCGGCTGCTTTGATAGGCTTTGAGTTCCTTGTCCGGCCCCTGATTAAGGTTATGAGCGGCTGGTCTAGTTGTTTCAGGCCAAGAGTGGAAGCTGTCATGGCCGAGGATTTTAACAAGGCAGGTGGACCCCGCCGGTTTTTGCGGGCTATGGTTAAGAAGCAAGAGGGAAGCTACCGTGTTTTCTTAGCGGGAAAACAAAGTCCTGGTATCTTGAAATCCATCCTCCATTGTAATGCTCTGGTAGATGTGCCTGAGGGCAGCGGTCCGTTAAAAGCCGGAGAGAAGGTTGAGGCCATAATTCTTGCCGAAAGCGAGGTATTGACCCTGTGATACCGGTTATTTCCGTTGTAGGGAAATCTGATATGGGCAAAACTACACTGCTTGAGAAGCTCATTCCTGAGCTAAAAAACCGGGGTTATCGTGTAGCCGTAATAAAACATGATGCCCATAGCTTTGATATTGACCATCCTGGAAAAGACACTTGGCGTCATGCCAGGGCAGGAGCCGATGTAGTAGTAATCTCTTCTCCTGCTAAAGTAGCTATGATCTGTAAAGTGGAAGAAGAAAAGAAATTGGATGAGATTGCTGCAATGATCCAAGATGTTGATTTAATTATAACAGAGGGTTACAAGAGGGGAAACAAGCCGAAAATTGAAGTTTTTAGGAAAGCCAGGGGCGAAAAAGAATTGTTATGCCAACCAGAAGAACTAGTCGCCATTGCCACCGATATGCATTTTGACATTGGCGTTCCTGTTTTTTCCCTGGATGATACGGTTGGCTTGGCGCTTTTGATCGAGAATAAGTTTTTGCGAAAGGTGTGAACACCTTGCTGGATCGCTTTGGCAGGATGATTGAGTATCTTAGGGTTTCCGTTACAGATAAATGTAATTTGCGCTGTATTTACTGCATGCCGGAGCAAGGTATTTGCTCTAAGCCCCAAGAAGAAATACTGCGTTTCGAAGAGATCCTGCGTTTTGTGCAATGCGCTGCAGAATTGGGAATTAGTAAAATTCGGGTCACGGGTGGGGAGCCTCTTGTCCGCCGGGGGATTATTGATTTTATTGGGCAGTTATCAAAAGTACCGGGTATAAAAGAGATATCGATGACTACTAACGGTACCCTCTTAAAAGATGCTGCTTGGCAGTTAAAAGAGAATGGGTTAACCCGGGTTAATGTTAGCCTGGATACCCTTAATGCCGAAAAGTTTATGCATATGACGCGCTGGGGCAAACTAGAGGAAGTTTGGAGTGGCATAGAAGCCGCTTTGGAAGCTGGACTTACACCAGTAAAAATTAATACGGTCATAATGAGAGGGTTTAATGATCACCAAATAATGGATTTTGTTAATTTGACTATGCGTAAACCTTTGCATGTAAGGTTTATTGAATTAATGCCTATCGGAGAAAGCGATGGTTGGTGGCAGGATGCTTTCTTGCCTGCGCGGCATGTATTAAGGTTAATTCAAAAACAGTATGACCTCAAGGTTTCTGTCGGATTGGCCGGTAACGGGCCAGCTTCCTGCTATCAATTACCAGGCTCCCAGGGCAGTATCGGCTTTATTACGGCCATAAGTGAGCATTTTTGTTCTGCATGTAATCGCATGCGGTTAACTTCTGATGGCAAATTGAGACCATGCTTGCAGGATAGCTATGAAGTTGATGTGAAGCCTGCGCTAAGAGGAGACCAGACAGAAGAAAAACTAAAAGAACTGATCCTGCGGGCTGTTAGCATGAAGCCTGTTCGGCACCACCTGGTTGAAGGCTGGAAAGGACAGGAACGGTTGATGTCGGACATTGGGGGTTAGATAAGAAACCAGATAGAACATATATATAAGGGGGGAAAAATCTCCTGTGGCTAAGATAGTTGCAGTATGCATAAGCGAAAAAAAAGGCGGTCGCAAGAAAAATGTTTTTTCGGGTGAACTGGTTGCTGGCCATGGGCTAAAAGGGGACGCTCATGCGGGCCCCTGGCACAGGCAAGTCAGCCTGCTGGCCCTGGAAAGCATAAAAAAAATGCAGGAAATGGGCTTGCAGGTCGGGCCGGGCGATTTTGCCGAGAATATTACAACTGAAGGGATAGAATTATGCAGCTTGCCTCTTGGCACTCTTTTACAACTAGGGACTGAGGCTGTAGGGGAAGTAACCCAGATTGGCAAGGAATGTCATACCAGATGCGCCATTTTCTATCAAGCAGGGGATTGTGTAATGCCGAGGGAGGGTATTTTTATTAAGGTTTTAAAAGGCGGCCACGTTCGGGTAGGCGATGAAGTAGCAATAATTATGGAACAGGATGGAAGGAAGCCTTAGCCATGGACTTGCTAAAAGCTTCGACATTATTGCAGGGTTTTCGCCAAGTGGTTTTCAATAAACAGCATTGCACACGAAGCATTTCCCCTCGCTCACAGTGCTCTTGGTGCTCTGATGTATGTCCGGTTAATGGCTTAAGGTTAACTTCTGAGGGGGTCATTATAGAAGACTGCATCGGGTGCGGCTTATGTGTTGGAGCCTGTCCGGGCCAGGCTATGGTATTGCCGGCTATTAACTGGTTTGGGAGGAAGTTAGATGGAGCCGGCGATAAGGTTTATTATCACTGCCAAAAGGTAAAGGCAGAAAGCCAGGCAACTTCTCGCGGGGTTACGGTACCTTGTCTTGGAGCCATTCCTGTTGAAACCATGGTGTCAGTGGCAGCCAATTTTTCCGCGGTTTATTTTTATCATCCCCAATGCTGCAGTCAATGCGAGATCAAGAATGGTTTGTCTCTGTTTGAGGATAATGTCAAAGGCGCCAAGCGCTTGTTACAGTTGTTTAACGCCGATGATCGGCTAATTGTCCATTCTAACGAGGCTTTTTCCGGCTATTTGCCAAAACAAGAAGTGGGCCAGGTATTAAATCGTCGGGGTTTCTTTAGCATGATTGCTCTTAATGTGCGAAAAGCGCCAGCTGCGATAATTGAAGTTGCTGCTCCGGTATCTGATCCCGTTTTATCAGTTAACCAGCCAAACCGGCGAAGGGAATTAGTTTCTGCCATAAAGCGACTGGCAGTTCAGGCGGGCGGGGCTTTGCCCGAACAACTGCCTGTTATCAGTCATCAAATCGAGAGGCCCTGTTATTTATGTGGAGCATGCGCCAAGCTTTGCCCTGCTGGGGCATTGCGTTTGAACGAGGCCGAAGTTCCTATTCTTGAAGTTAATCTTTCCTTGTGTATGGCCTGTAACTTATGTCAAGATATCTGCCCACAGCGAGCAATTGCTTTTTCTTCAGCCGGAGATACTCAGGATTTGCTCAGTGAGAACTTTAAGGTCCTTGCAGCCGGTGAACAAAAGAAATGCCCCAACTGTGGTGCTGATTATGTTGGAAATTATCTTGCAGAGGTTTGCTTGCGCTGTAGATTTGCCGCCTTACGACGAGAATTTTAGAAACCCTGAGATATAAAGCTCAGGGTTATTATTTTTTCTGCATTTTATGGCAGGAATAACAAAATTTCTATCAAATATATAAACAAACATTGATTTTCGCCTTTTGTAAGACCTGTACTACAAGCGCCGCTTCTGCAGGCAAGGAGGTTTTTCTCGTGAGGTGGAAGAGATATCTTGCAATAGTTTTGATCATATTAGCACTTACGGTTACCGCTTGTGGGACAAAGCAACCTGAGATAAAACAACAGTCTGAGGCTGTGTTAATTTATAATTTGGGTACTGAACCGGAAATACTTGACCCGGCTAAGGCATCGGGGAGACCGGAAATTACAGTGATGGCGGCATTATTTGACGGTTTAGTAAGGTATAATGAAAAAAATGAACTTAATAAAGGCAGTGGAATGGCTGTTGATTGGGCCGTATCCCCTGATGGCTTGAGGTATATTTTTAAGCTGCGTCAAGACGCTAAATGGTCTAACGGGGATCCGGTGACAGCTGGTGACTTTGAATTCGCATGGAAAAGGCTGCTTGCCCCGGAAACCGGCGCTGAGTACGCATACCAATTGTTTTATTTAAAAAATGGTCAGGAGTACAATTCGGGAAAAGTCACCGCCGATCAAGTTGGAGTTAAGGCATTAGATAGCTATACCCTTCAGGTAGATCTTGCGTCTCCGACCCCATATTTTATTGCACTAACCGCTACAAGTAATTTGGCTCCTCTCAACAAAAAAGTGGTAGAAGCCAATCCGGATTGGCATAAGGCAGTTGAAACATATGTGTCCAACGGGCCATTTGAGTTGGTCAGCTGGCAGCACCATCAAAAATTGGAGCTGAAAAAAAATCCCAACTATTGGGATGCATCTTCGGTTAAACTTGATAAATTGGTTATGACTATGGTTGAATCTAGAGATACAGAGCTTATTATGTTTCAAAATAATGAAATTGATATTGGGGAGAACCCCCCACTACAGGAAATGAGGAAGCTTATTTCCGAGGGAGTGGCTACAGTAATCCCTGATCCCAGCACTTATTATTACATTTTTAATACTTCAAAACCTCCCTTTGATGATGTTCGAGTGCGAAAGGCATTAGCTTACGCCATTGACCGGAAGGCAATAGTTGAAAATGTGCTTCAAGCCGGCCAAAAACCTGCGTTGGCTTTTGTTCCCTTTGGTTTTTCCGATGCGAGCGCTGAAAAAGACTTTCGTGTTGTAGGAGGTAGTTATTTTAAGGATAATGATGTAAGTGAAGCAAAAGCCCTGTTAGCTGAGGCTGGTTATCCCGGAGGGACCGGTTTTCCAGAAATTGAATTTTTGTACAATACCAATGAAAGCCATAAAAAGATTGCCGAAGCTATTGCTCATATGTGGAAGGAAAACCTGGGAATCAAAGTTAAGCTGGTAAACCAGGAGTGGGGAATTTATTTGAACAACCGTTTTCAGGGGAATTTTCAACTTACGTGGTCCGGTTGGGGTCCAGACTATCCGGATCCAATGACTTTTCTAGATGTATATGTATCGGATGGAGGCCATAATGAGACCGCTTGGGGTAGCGCCCAGTATGATGGGTTAATTGGACGGGCAAAGTTAAGCGGAAATAGCAAGGAACGTTTTGCTCTTATGCATGAGGCAGAAAAGATTTTAATGGATGAAATGCCCATCATGCCAATATATTATTATGTTAATGTTACCCTTTATAAGCCCTGGGTTAAGGGGGTATTTAGCCCACCCTTCGGCCCTCAGCAAGAGTTTAAGTGGGGATTGATTAAAAAGTAAGCCTTAAAGGCATGAAGGGTATTTTAATACCCTTCATGTGCTAATTAGCCTAGCCTTACCTGGCCGGAGTGAAAGGTTGTGTTAAGGTTGGCCTTTTTTTTGTTGCGCAGACTTGTTACATGTATTCTAGCAATGCTTTTTGTTGTTACTTTGACCTTTTTTATGATGAAGGCCTTACCCGGCGGGCCTTTTTCTAAAGAGAAAAAACTGCCGCCAACGGTAATGGCCAACATTGAGGAAAAGTACCGGCTTAATGATCCCATATTTAAACAATATTCTGATTACCTTTGGCGCATCGCAAAGCTGGACCTAGGCCCTTCGTTTCGGTATCCTGGCAGCTCAGTGAATGACATTATTAAAAGAAGTTTCCCGGTGTCAGCAGCCCTTGGCGCTATTGCAGTCTTTGTTGCTCTTACTTTAGGCGTCACAACGGGGTTGGTTGCCGGGTTGCGTCCGTGTCAAATGGCTGACCGGATACTAGTCTTTGTTTCCGCTATTGGTTTTTCCGTACCTAGCTTTGTGTTGGCGGGAATGCTGCAGCATTTTTTCTCATTCCGTTTTAATTTATTGCCGGCTGCTTTGTGGGGTTCTCCACAGCATGCCGTTATGCCGGTCATCGTCCTTGCAGCCCTACCCACAGCAGTAATATCTAGGCTGGTTCGCATTCAAGTAATGGAAGTTATGCAGCAGGACTATATTATCATGGCAAAGGCCAAGGGTTTACCGTCTTGGAGGCTTATTTTGTTCCATGTGATGCCAAATGCTCTGCAGCCAGTAATAACATACTTGGGACCGCTGATTGCGGCTGTTTTCACCGGCAGTTTTGTGGTTGAGCACATTTTTGCCATTCCTGGACTTGGCAAGTATTTCGTGACTAGTATTCATAACCGCGACTATACGTTGATAATGGGTGTTACGATTTTTTACAGTGGTTTCCTTATGGCCATGAACCTTATGGTTGACCTGATCTATGCCTTGCTTAATCCGCAGGTAAGATACCCTGGTTGGGAGGAGTAATTCCCATGGAACCAATCACCAAAACCTTTACTCAATCCTATTTCAGGTCCCTTTTTTTACCTTTGCCAAATGCTAATTCCAGACAAGGCTCTTTTTTTCCCAACCGACCAGCTGTTTTGGGGCTTTGGCTTTTGGCTGTCGTCATAATCATTGTCTTTCTTGGGCCAATGGTCTCTAATCAAATGCCGGATCAGGTGGACCTTTCCAGGACAAACCAGGCGCCAAGCCAGGAGTATTGGTTTGGCACGGACCAACTAGGGCGAGATTTATTCACAAGGGTGTGCTACGGTGCCAGGCTGTCATTGTTTGTAGCTCTCTCTACCGCCGTGATAGTTTCATTTATTGGGGTTGTTTATGGGGGTTTTGCGGGATACATGGGTGGTTGGACAGATGAGGTGCTGATGAGGGTTCTTGAAATAATTGCCAGCGTTCCATTCTTAATATATGCTATTCTCCTGATGACTGTCTTAGGACCTGGAGTTAATTCCCTCCTAGTTGCTCTTGCTGCCGTTTATTGGATGCCAATGGCTAGGGTAGTCCGCGGCCAGTTCATAAACCTTAAAGAAGAGGGGTTTGTTATTGCTGCAAGGGTTTTGGGCTTAAGCAGGTGGAGGATAATTCTAGGCCACATTGTTCCCAATGCTTTGGGGGTCATTATTGTATACGGCACTTTAGTTATTCCGGAGGCCATCTTTGCTGAAGCTCTATTGAGCTATATTGGCTTGGGTGTCTCTTCCCCACAATCCAGTTTGGGTTCATTGGTAGGAGATGGACTGGGCTCAATACGGCTATATCCATGGCAGCTTTTCTTCCCTGCTCTGTTTATTATTCTGCTAGTATTATCCTTAAATCTTATTGGCGAGGGTTTGCGGGAGTATTGTGACCCTCGTTTTTTCAGGCAAGGGGGGAACGGGGAATAGATGCTTCTTCAGGTTAGAAATCTGGAGGTTAGTTTTTTACAGCAAGGGATTGAGGCTCCCATTGTGAAAGAAATAGATTTGTCCTTGGAACCCGGGCAAACCCTTGCCTTGATAGGTGAATCTGGAGCCGGGAAAACGGTGACAGCCTTAGCGATAATGGGACTGCTTTCTCCGTTGAAAACCAGAATCAGAGGTTTAATCTGTTTTGAAGGAATAGAAATCAGCAGCCTTAATTCTAAAGACATGGCTAAAATCAGGGGAAATAAAATAGGCTATATTCCTCAAAACTCTACTTCATCCTTGAACCCAGCTCTACCGGTTGGAATGCAAATAATCGAAGGCTTGCTGTTCCATCGTAAAATGTCCTTTGCGGCTGCTCGTGAACTTTGCATCAGCCTGCTTGAGGCGATAGGAGTAGTCAGGGCAGAGCAATTTTTTTCTGCTTATCCGCATCAATTAAGCGGAGGAATGCGTCAACGTGCATTAATAGCTATGGCTTTAGCAATGAAGCCCAGTCTTTTAATTGCTGACGAGCTGACATCGGCGCTAGACGTAACCGTGCAGGCAGAAGTGTTGACAATTTTGAAGCGAGCGCAAGACAGCCGTGAGTTGGGGATCTTGCTGATTACCCATGATTTGGCGGTAGCTGCCCAAATAGCTGAAACAGTTGCCATTTATTATGCAGGAAGAATAGTCGAAGGGGGCTTGTTGAAAAGAGTTTTTTCTTCGCCCAGGCACCCCTATACCCAATTGCTGTTGGAAAACACTTGGCGATTGGAAAAACCAGAAGCCAAAGGAACTCATGGTACTACCAGGATTATTCGGGCTTCTTCTCCAGCAAACGGCATTGAGGGCTGTAGCTTTGCTCCGAGTTGCGGACTGGTTGTCAGTAAATGCTTAGAAGCAGTCCCGCCTTTTGTTCCAATGGGTTTGGAACATGGAGTTGCATGCTGGCAGGCATTATCAATGAAAGGTGATAGAAATGGGGAATGAAAGGCCTTTAGTTGAGGTAATGCAACTTAAAAAAGCCTTTCGATTAGGAGGCTTGCATAAGAAAGAACCAATTTTGGCTTTGGACGGGATAAGCTTTTCCATGTTTCCAAGGCAAATCTTTGGTTTGGTTGGTGAAAGCGGTTGTGGAAAGACAACCCTTGCCAAAACTATGCTAGCTTTGCATCGACCAACGGCAGGTGAAGTCAGATTTGAAGGGGGCAACATTTTTTCTTATGACCAGAGACAGTTAGAGAGATTTCGCAGTCAGGTACAAATGATTTTTCAAGACCCTTATGGCAGCCTTAACCCGAAAATGAGAGTTGCAGATGCACTGGCGGAGGTGTTGTTGAAACACAAGCAAGTTAATGCAAAAGAATGTGCAAAAATTATTTTCGAGTTGTTAGAGCAAGTAGGTTTAAACAAAAATCACGCAGACTGTTATCCTTATGAGTTGAGTGGAGGACAGAAGCAAAGAATAGCCATCACCAGGGCCCTGGCGGTGGGACCAAGAGTTTTGATTTGTGATGAGCCGGTTTCAGCCTTGGATATGGTCTATCAAACCCAAATTATCGATTTACTGGAACACCTGCAACAAAGGAAGAAATTGACGCTATTATTGATTTCCCATAATATGATGTTTATTAAGCGACTTAGCCATATTACTGCTGTGATGTATAAAGGAAAAATAGTTGAACAGGCGCCTACTTCAAACCTATTTGGAGAGCCCCTGCACCCATACACAAAACTGCTGTTGGCTTCTATTCCAAAAATGAATAGCAGAGCTGAGGACTCCTTCCCTCCGAGTATTACGCGGCTGGTTTTATCCGAAAAGGCACAAGGATGCCGCTTTGTCACCAGGTGCTGTATGAGATTGCAGGATTGTACTGGTGCGGAGCCAAGCCTCAAACCGATAAATGATACCCATTGGGTTGCCTGCCATTTGTACCGCTAACCGAGAAAAGAGATGCCCTAAGAAGCATTGAATTCGTTATGTTGCATTAAACGAGGTTTATTCAGCCGGCCCTAATCTTGTTTTTCCAAGGCGTCCTCCATCAGGGCTTCACGGTAATGCTCTTCGTCTTTTGAAGTAATCGGATTAAGGGATAAAGCTTTCTTAAAGCGTTCTATTGCCAGGGTTGCCGAAGAATTGGCATTAATTTTTAGTGGCGCTCTCCTAGTCTGTTTTTCTTCTCGATGATTTTTGGTCACGAGAATGTCACCTCTACTTTGTTTGTTAAGCTTATTGTGTGCTTTCATGAGCTAATATATTTTAATAGGCTAACCTGGCGACATTAACCAAATTAAGGTTTATTTTTATTTTCTTTTTGTTATAATAAACAAGGCAGAATTACCAGTTGTTCCATAAGTTTCGAAAAAGGAGGCGAGCCAATGCAGGGTGTATGGTTTTCAGAAGCTCAGTCAGCTAATTTAGGTTTTTCCTGCAGAGTAAAATCAGTTTTGCATAAAGAAAAAACCGGTTTTCAGGATCTATTAGTGTTAGATACTGAAAGCTTTGGCAGAATGCTGGTTTTAGATGGAGCTATCCAAACAACAATTATTGATGAGTTTGTTTATCATGAAATGATCAGTATGGTTGCGGTTAATTCCCACCCTAATCCGAGTAGGGTGTTAGTAATTGGCGGAGGCGATGGGGGAGCTATTAGAGAGATTATTAAGCATCCTAAAGTTAAAAAAGCTACCTTGGTAGAAATAGACGAGCGAGTTGTGGAATGTGCAAAGAAATATCTGCCAGAGATTTCGGTGGCCCTTGACAATGAAAAGGTTGAAGTGCTAATCGAAGATGGTATCAAGCACATTGACGAAAGGTCGGACTATTACGATGTAGTCATTGTTGATTCAACAGATCCGGTTGGCCCGGCAGTAGGTCTTTTTAACAAAGATTTTTATGGTTCTATTTTTAAAGCCCTCAAAGAGGACGGAATATTTGTTGCTCAAACCGAATCACCATGGTTTAATAAAGACTTAATTCGGCGTGTTTATGCTGACATTAAGGACATTTTTCCAATTGCCAAACTTTACACCGCAAATGTGCCAACATATCCAAGCGGTATGTGGAGCTTTACCATTGGAAGCAAGGTCTATGACCCAGAGAAGGTTGACTTAGATAAGTTGCCTGATACAAGAACCAAATACTATTCGCCAGAGGTCCATCTTGCAGCCTTTAAGCTGCCTCCCTTTGTTAAGGCTTTGTTGGGCTAAATAAGGAGGAACAATGGAGCAATTTTTAGAAAAGCCTGGAGGTTTTCTAGGGTCCAACGCTGATTATTTAGACGCTGCAATAGTCTTATTGGGCGCTCCAATGGACTTTACCGTAAGTTATCGGCCCGGAACCCGTATGGGGCCTCAGCAAGTCCGTGCTGTCTCTGTTGGACTGGAAGAGTACAGTATTTATCTTGACAGGGACTTATCAGAAGTGCCTTTTGCAGACTTGGGCGATGTTGCACTACCCTTTGGGAACGTTACCCAAAGCCTGGAGCTGATAAAACAAGTGGTGGAACGGGTTTTAGAAGACGGGAAAAAACCCTTTGTGATTGGTGGGGAACATTTAATATCCTACCCTGTTATCCAAGCAGTATATGAAAGATATGCAGATCTAATGGTAGTGCACTTTGATGCCCATGCTGATTTGCGGAAAGATTACATTGGAGAAGCAAATTCCCATGCGACAGTAATGCGAAAAGCAACTGAATTGTTGGGACAGAAACGCATTGTGCAGGTAGGTATTAGGTCAGGTATCAAGGAAGAATTTGAATATGCCCATGACTATACCTATCTTTTTAGGGATAGAGTTGAGGAAGCAATGCCACGGGTTAAAGAAATTGTTGGCGACCGGCCTTTATATATTTCTTTGGATATTGATGTAGTTGACCCTGCCTTTGCTCCGGGAACCGGAACTCCTGAACCCGGAGGCTGTACTGCAAGAGAGATTATCGGTGCAATTCATTCTTTGAAAGAGTGCCGGACTGTCGGTTTTGACCTGGTAGAGATTTCTCCGGTCTATGATCCTTCTGAGCGGACAGCCTTGCTAGGCGCAAAACTGTTAAGAGAGGCTATTCTTTGTTTTGGTTGACATTAATTTTTTGCCCATGATATAATGAAGGCACTTGCTTCCAGAAGTACACTTATCCCAAAATGGTAAAAAAAACTCTTTGACTTAAACCTGGTTTTTGTGTATAATAAATTTTGTCGGTGCGGGCGATTAGCTCAGCTGGGAGAGCACCTGCCTTACAAGCAGGGGGTCGGCAGTTCAAACCTGTCATCGCCCACCAAAAAAGTACGGAGCTGTAGTGTAGCGGTCTAACATGCCGGCCTGTCACGCCGGAGATCGCGGGTTCGATTCCCGTCAGCTCCGCCATTCTGCCTCGGTAGCTCAGTCGGTAGAGCAGAGGACTGAAAATCCTCGTGTCGGCGGTTCAATTCCGCCCTGAGGCACCAGTTGCGGAAGTAGCTCAGTGGTAGAGCATCGCCTTGCCAAGGCGAGGGTCGCGGGTTCGAATCCCGTCTTCCGCTCCATTAAGTTTATACCGTGCAAGTAACGTAAATGATATTATGAAGCAACACTCGGCCTATGGCCTTTTTTGAGGCATTTTGTGTTGGTGCGGTGGCGAAGAGGCTAACGCCGCGGACTGCAAATCCGCTATTCGTGGGTTCAAATCCCACCCGCACCTCCAAAAAAGAATGAAAAGGACTGCCCAAAAGGCGGTCCGTTTTACTGCAAAAATATAGAGTGATTGGTTGCTAATTACAAAGCAGCGTGATATAATTATTTTTGCCTTCGTTAATTACTATAATTACTATTTAAAATGTGCCGGAGTGGCGGAATAGGCAGACGCAAGGGACTTAAAATCCCTCGGGCCACAAGCCCGTACCGGTTCGAGTCCGGTTTCCGGCACCAATACTTTGTAACAAGGTCAAGTCAAGGTTTTTCCTTGACTTGTTTGCTTTTGTTGGTTATGCAAATATGCATAACAGTTCCCTGGTTTTCCAAGGAGCTGTTTGCTTTATCCAGGCAGACAGACTTGCTGGCCGATACGCAAGTTGTTTGGATCAATCCCAGGATTTAATTCTATTAAGCGCTGTACGGTTGTACCGGCTGACCTTGCTATGGCATATAAAGTGTCTCCCGCTGCAACTTCCCAATATACTCCTGAGGGACATGGTGGCGTAGCAGGGATGCAGATAATTTGCCCAACCTGCAACCGCCTAGGGTCCACGCCAGGGTTTAGTCTCTTAATTGCATCCACTGTACTATTAATATGAGAGGCAATTAAATAAAATGTATCGCCTGGTCTAATCCTCCAGTATCTACCGGTGGGACAAGGTGGCAATTGACGGTTTTCCATGCAAGCCCCCCTTATAGCTTTTATGTTTCATAATATGTGGAAGAAAATGAGATGTGACAGATTAGTCCTTATATTTGAGAAATTCCGCCAATCTTGACTACAAATGAAGGGAAATATTCGACAATGGAGAATAATACATGTTGACAATCTGCATAGGGAGGCATAATTGTGAGTTACGTAAATGTTGAAAACCAGGAGGCCCAATTAGGCGTTAATACCCATGCCGATGTTTTAAATTGGTTAGTACAGTTGGCTCCATTTTTTCAACAACTTGTTCCTATTGATTGCATTATCACAGTATCCGATAAGGAAAAGTTTCTGTTATGTCTCCCTGGTAGGGAACTTGGTTTGGGCGAGTTAAAGGAAGGCATGCCAATTCCTAAAGGGAGTAATACATATCAAGTTCTTAATTCGGGCACGGTTTCTCATCGCATCGTTCCTAAGGAGGTTTATGGCGTTCGTTTAAAATCCAGCTGTGTTCCAGTAAAGGATGCTAAAGGAAGTATTATCGGAGCAATGGCCCTTGGGGTAAGCTTAGGGACTCAGGATGCCTTGTTTGAGGTGGCTCAGACAGTTGCAAACTCCTCCCGCCAAGTTCTAGCCAGCACTGAAGAGCTACGAGCAGCGGCAGAAAGTTTGGCCAAACAGCAAGATGGTCTTCAAGTATTAGCAAAAGACGCCTTAGATCAAATTAAAAACACTGAAAAAATTCTAGCTTTCATTAACGACATCTCAACAAACTCGAATTTATTGGGTTTAAATGCCGCTATTGAAGCTGCCAGAGCCGGCGAACATGGCCGTGGTTTTTCGGTGGTTGCGGAAGAAATTCGCAAAATGGCAGTCAATAGTGCTCGCTCAGTTAATGAGATTAAAGAGATCCTTCATGCTATTAATAACAAACTTCAGATAATGGGAGACAGAATAAAAGAAACTGCGGCAATTAGTCAACAGCATGCTGCTGCTACAGAAGAAATTTCCGCTGCAATTCATGAAATTGCGTCTACTGCGAAAAACTTAGAAAAAGTTGCAGAAGTACTTTAGGATTGTTTAGTAGCTTTCTTTAACTATATTTTTAAGGGGGGGGTACCGTATGCCAGTAAGGTTAGTAACTGATGGCACCTGTGATATTGATAGTCGAGTCCTGCAAGAATACGACATCATTATGATTCCGCTAACTGTGAATTTTCCGGATGAATCCTTCAAAAACAACGAAGTTTCCCTGGATTATTTTTTCTCAAAGCTTGAAACCAAGGGGGTATTTCCTTCTTCTTCGCAACCGTCCCAAGGAGAGATCTGCAGTGTTTTTGAGGATTTGATCGCAAAAGGCAATGATGTGGTGGCTATTTTTTTATCCTCAGGGGTTAGTGGTACATTTGAAACAGCTTTAGGCGCGAGGGAAATGGTTTTGCAGAAGTTTCCAGAAGCTAAGTTAGAGGTCTTAGATTCAAAGGTCACTGCCATGGCGTTAGGATTGGCTGTAATCGAAGCGGCAAAATCGGCAAAAGCCGGAAAACCATTTGACCAAGTCGTTGCCCAGGCCAAAAATGCGATAGAGAAGGTTCGGTTTTATTTCGCCCCTGCCACTTTGGAGTATTTAAGACGGGGTGGCCGGATTGGGGGGGCGGCAGCAATACTGGGTTCATTACTCAGCATTAATCCCATTTTGTATTATGTTAATGGGAAAACTGCTGTCAAGGAAAAAGTAAGGGGTGCTGGTGTTGCGGTTGCCCGCATGCTTAATTTAATGCATGAAGATTTTGAGGCCCACGGGTTGGACAATATTGTCGTTCAGCATATAAGGAATCTGAGCAAAGCCAAAGAGGTAGCTCAAAAAATATTTGAACGCTATGGTATTGAGCCGCCTATTGTGCCGGTTGGGCCGATTGTTGGTTTGCATGTAGGTCCGGGAACCATTGGCATCATATACAAAATAAAATAGGTCAATTTAATTTAAGTTATACTATTAATCATTTCCACCAGCTTATTGCTTGTATTGGAGATATTAGATAGTGACTTGGCAATTGTGGCCACCGCATGTTTCTCATCTTGGGCAGAGCGCACAATCCTGGTTATGCCTGTTTGGTTTTCTTTTATGGCAGAAGCCAGGTTGTTTAAAGCGGGGGCTAAATTATGGGCTCCTGTTAGCACATCTTCAATTGAATGTTTTATGCTCTCCACTGATTTACGGCTTTCTTCGGCTAATTTCCTGACCTCTTGGGCCACAACGGCAAAGCCTCTTCCTTGTGCCCCGGCACGGGCTGCTTCAATGGCCGCATTTAGAGCCAGCAGATTAATTTGACCGGCAATATGTTTAATTACTTCCACTATCTTGCTTATTTTCTCAGTTGCTTGTGACAAATCTGCGGATAATTCAACTGAATGCTTCACCATGCCCACTTCGTCCTGCATTTGTTTATCTAGCTGGGTGATGGTCGTGGCAGTAAGATCAATAGAAGCTGATACCTCTTGTGTAATTGCTAGAGTTTCCTCTATCTCGTCATTTAGTATTTTGGAAATTCGGGCTGCTTCCTTGGATAGCTGTTGATAATTAAATAATGCGAGGCGTTCCATAATATTTTTTATCGAGTCTATTGTTGGGATCCGCTTAGCAGAAATAATGGTTACATTTTGGGATAAAAAGTTTCGATATTGTGTCCTCAGTACTCCGTGCGGTCCCACCATTGTCTCTGCTCCAATAATAAATCTGGATTTTGATAACAAGTCTCTAATTTCCTGTTCCCCGAGTTCGTTAAATGGCACTAAGACAAATTTTAAGTGCTTAATATCATTTTCTGTACAGTATTCCGCAATTTTTGCTGCCTGGGCAGAGTTGTTATTAAAAATAGCAACTTCTTCTCCCGAAGGAATTCTTGCGACTTGAATATAGAACTTGGTTTCTGGGATTAGTTCCATTGGGACAATTTTTTCCCTGGGGATTTTCCTGGCGGCTTCTTCTACTCTGGTTGGTAATGCGATAAAAAGATCTCCAATTGTATTCTCAGTTACTTCTTTTATATCATAAGCTGTAACAAAGGCAAGTTTTCCCAGGAGCTCTATGGTAGCATCCTTCAATTCGTTAGCAATAGTAGAATTGCTCCCAACCGTTACAATCTGGATTTGCCGCAAAGGCCTTACCCCCTTTTTTTTAATTAGGAAAACGAATAATACCATAAAATAAAATTCTACATAAATTGAGGAAAATCCTGCATTTCCTTAATAATTAACAATTTTAGAGGTATTTCATGCCTAGACCGCCAAAAAGCAGGCAAGTGGAGAACATTCCTAACAATTATTTTAAGCCGACAGGACTCCCCTTCTGAAATTGGACGAGTTGTGGCTGTCAAAAATAACCGCAAAAAAAACGGGGGGCTCCCCGTTTTTTAGTGGTTTTTCACCATCTTGACCAGCATGCTGGCCAAGGCCTGTCTTTCCTTTTCGTTTCCCTGCTCCCACAGATTTTTTAACAGCCTGTTTTCTGGAATATCAGGTTCAACATTGGTTGCCAAGAAATTCCCCAGTTGAGTGGCTGATTTGGCAATTTCATTATCATTCATTCCCATTGTTTCTGCATGATCCAGGGCACTGGACAAGGTATTTAACCATTGGTCAAAGCTATTTATTTCCATTTTTTCTCCTCCTTTCGTCTTCTCAATTTTAGATAAGGTTTATCTTCCCTTTGGTTGTTATTATGTTCTTTTTCTATTTTCTTATTAATAAGTTTTTTTTGTTTTGGGGCGCAGTGTTGCGAGAAGCCTATGTCATGACAAAATGAAGGAAATTAAGGTTAAAATGTGGAATTACTTATCATCATTTTTTGCGAGGTGTTGACCTTGTTATTTTACGGAATAACAGCCTTAGTTTTAAGCTTATTAATCCCTAGTTTCTTCAAAGTAGATTCGTGGACAAAGAATCGTTACCGTTTGATTTTTGCGGGTCTTGTGATGCTTTTTTTATCCATTCATGGTGGACGATAATTTATGGTTATTATGTTAGACATCAGACAAAGCTCCAGGCTGTAAACCTGGACCTAATGAAGAGGGAAAGAAGGACATATAACCGATTGGGGTTATATGTTTTTTGTTTGATGCATTAATTCCATGATAGAAGGATGCTGATAGTATTGCCTATATATTTGATAATAATAAAATTCTTCCTTATTGCGTAGTAAATGACCCTTGAGTTCTTTCTGACTTTTTTCATATTTTTCGGTATCCACCAGCTTATCGAACAGTGTTGATGCTGCAATCCCTGAACCAGAGCCTTGGAAGAATTTCTGTTTTACCCTTTCCGTAATTTGCGATGGCAGTGCTTGGGCAAAAGCTTCTCGAAGGATCCATTTTTCGATCTTGTCTTTACCCCAGATTTTAAGGTCAATAGGAATTGTTAGCGCAAAGCTTAGCAGCTGGCTATCCATAAAGGGAATTAGAGGTTCGATGGAATTGGCTGCGTTCATCCTGTCGACCCGCTGGAATCCTCCTTTACGACCGCTGTAAATTAAATGTAACAACTCTGCGTTTACCTGGTCTTTAGGGAGCTCTTTCAGGTAATGATAACCGCCAAACAATTCATCGGCGCCTTCTCCCACGCAAACGACCTTAACCCCGTTCTCTTTAGCTAATTTGGAAACGAGATAATTTGCCAACGAACTCCGTACTAGGGGTAAGTCGAAAGATTCTAAGTAATAAATTACCTCAGACGCATGGTTGAGCAGTTCCGTTTCAGAAAATAGAAATTCATGATGCTCGGTTCCCAGGTACTCAGCTACGCTACGGGCAGCCAACAAATCACTTGCTCCAGGCAACCCAACAGTAAAGGTAGCTACTTTTGGCGATACTTCTGCTGCAAGAGCGGCAATAATTGAGCTGTCTAGACCTCCGCTCAAAAGAATACCGATTTTCTCATTTCCAGGCAGCCTAATCTTTAACGCTGCATTTAAGTATTGCCTAAGGTTAAACTTAATCTCTTCGATATCGGCATTATCCAATTCAGAAACTGGCCTTAAGCTAAAATACCTAACGAAGCCAGTTTGCGGTGTCCAATAGTGACCTGGAGGGAACTCCTTAATCCCCTCAACAACATCTATTAATGCTTTTATTTCTGAAGCGAAATAATAAGTATTTTGGTTTCTGCCATAATAAAAGGGTTTGAGGCCAAAAGGATCTCTTGCCAAAAGCAGGTTTTCACCAGTGGAAATAAAGATAACAAACTCCCCATTAATTTTTGTTATTGCATCAGGCCCTAATGAATGGTAAAGGTCAATCAGCTTTTGTCTTGCTAATGAGGGCTGTAAATTAGAATCTGGCCTCTCGTTAAAAAAGAAACGACCGTCAGATAAGACATACTCTTTTTTACGAACCAGGTGAACGCCCGAATCATCCGCTGTGGCCAAATGGCAATAACCTACGGCATGATTGTGGCCCGAAAAAGCAGTTTCCAGGTCAGGTCCTCTGTGTTTGATTTTTTCCAGCATACCTTTAAGCTGCTCGGCTCTTCCTTCTTTCACCCCATATATGAAGGCGATTCCACTCAATTCAACCACCTCCAAAAAAATTTTCCTGTAAGTCCAATTGTGTCAAGCCAATAAGAAGTGGAATCCTGGTACTTCGGCTATTCTTTTGCTAGGCGGCAATTTCCTGCCTATGGCAAAAATAACTTTGGTGTCACATTTAAATTATTAACTTTCATAGGGCATAATAACCATAAGAACCTTGCTTTATAGGAGAGGATAAAAATGACGCGCAGGTATCTGATTGCGGCCATAGTCCTAATTTTGGGGGCATTTTTAATCACTTGGGGGGTATCCTTTTTTGATCCTGCCCCACCGCAAAAAAAGAAATTGATACCGGAGCACATAATCAATCAGGAACCACAGCCCGAAATCCTTCGTGTCGCAGATGAATACAGCATAGCTTTAGCATCAAGAAAATATAACAAAGCAAAGCAAATGGGTACACTTGCAAATAGCATAATGATTGATGGAAATATCCGTCCCTATATTGAAAGGCTTTATAACAGTAGTGGCAATAGAATTTTGTTTAAGTCTGTGGTCTTTGAGCGGGCGCTGTTAGTTAGCGAAAATATGGAAGATTTGGTTGTATTAGAGATTCTCAATTATGACCATCCTGTCGGGAATAGCACTGGAGCCTTCTTGTCGTTCAGGATAAAAAAAATTGGAGAGAATTATCTTGTTGTCAGTACTAGAATAAAAGATAAAAAGGATAATAGCTAGTGGGCAGTTGACACCAAAGGGCCTACTTCCTTCATAGATTATTAAAACAAATTAAGGAGGTAGAGCAAGGTGAAAGTCGGGATTGATATTGGTCATGGCGGTTCGGATCCTGGTGCAATAGGCCCCAGCGGATTAAAGGAGAAAGATGTTAATCTTTCAGTGGGACTGATTTTGTTGGATTTATTGCGTCAGAGAGGGTTTAATGCCATAGCGCCCCGAACTAAAGATGTTTATGTTTCCCTCAAAGAAAGAGTTAAAAGGTTCAACAATGAAAAGCCTGATTTGGTTGTTTCGATACATGTTAATGCATTCAGCGATCCTAGCGCAGATTATATAGCAACATTTATTTACCAGCGGGGTGGCGCTGCGGAAAAGGCTGCAAAACTAGTGCAGGAGCAATTAAGACTGGGGACAAAATGGAGGGGACCGGCATCTCCAAACGGTTTGATAACAAATAATCTATATATTCTAAGAGAAACTATATCTCCTGCCATACTAGTTGAAATGGGTTTTATTACCAATCCCCGTCATGAACAACAGTTAAGAGACCGTGGTTTTCATCAGGTCCTAGCTGAAGCAATAGCAAAAGGGCTAGCTGCATACTTTGGGAAACCGGCAGTTGGCGAACCTTCTAACGCTGGCAAGGTGAAAATAGTACTGAATGGAAGAGAAATAGCTTTTGATGTTGATCCGGTTATTATTGCAGGCCGGGTTGTTGCGCCTGTCCGCCAGCTTGCTGAGGCTTTGGGCGCAAAGGTTATATGGGATGCGGAGCAAATGACCGTTTTTCTTGAGAAATAAGAATTATTCTATTCAATTGCCCGTTCGCCAATGTGTAGTTTTTTGTTATTCCGGTAATAATTATATAGACCCCCACGCCGCTTATCGCGGCACCATCAGAGGGATGAAGAAATATGACAAGCTATTTTCAGGGCAGATAGCTTCTTGTTAATAAAGGGGTGAAAATACTTCTAGTGCATGCAATCAGCCTGTGGGAATGGGCTTTATTATTCTTTTTATTTTTAATGTCCAGTTTTTTTTCGGCAACAGAAACAGCTTTATTTTCAATCGGACCGGTTAAAGTGAGGCAATTGGTGGAAAAAAAAGTACCCGGTTCGGAGATCGTCGACAGATTAGTCAACAGGCCTAATAACCTATTGGCTACTATCCTTGTGGGAAATAATATAGTGAACATTGCCGCCACGGCTATGGCGACCTCTATGGCATTAAGGATTTTTGGCAAGGGCGGAGTAGGGATTGCAGTAGCTGCTTTAACCATAATAGTACTGTTATTCGGAGAGTTAACGCCAAAGACCTATGCGGCTAATAATCAGGAAAAAGTCTGCTTAAGGGTGGCTAGGCCATTATCATTACTACAGAAAATTTTTTCACCGTTAATAAAGCTTCTAGGTAGCCTTGCTAACCTTTTTGTTATGATTTTGGGTGGAGAGGTGAAAAGCTCCCAAAGTTTTGTATCATCTGAAGAAATAAAGACTATGGTTAACGTTGGACTTGAGGAAGGAGTTATTCCTCCGCAGCAGTGCAGGATGATTGACAGTATTTTTAATCTAAATAACATTAGAGTTAGAGAGATGATGGTTCCTAGGGTAGATATAGTAGGAATCGAGGCAGGCACTTCCGTGTCCCGCGTTGGTGAACTTGTTGCTCGGACAGGCCATTCCCGTTTTCCTGTGTACTTAGAAAACCTAGACAAAGTCCTTGGCCTTATTTATGCTAAAGATATAATAGCCCATGATAGAACAAACAATGAAGATATGCGAGTAGATGACCTGATGCGGGAGTGTTCTTTTGTCCCGGAAACCAAAACCGCAGGTGAAATGATTAAATATTTCCAGCAAAGAAATACTCATGTTGCAATTGTAGTAGATGAGTTCGGTGGGACTGCTGGAATGGTGACTTTAGAGGATCTGCTAAAATGTATTGTCGGAGATATTATCTCGGAAAGCCCTCAGGCTGTTAACGATAATCAAATTAGCTGGCTTAGCCCTGGGGAAGCGCTAATTAATGCCCGTTTGTCTATCAGCGAGATCAACCATTTGCTGGATATCAATTTGCCGCAAAAAGACTACGATACGGTAGCCGGATTAGTATTAGGGCTTTTAGGAAATGTGCCCCAAAAAGGGCAAGCGGTAGTTTTTCAAGGCTTGCGCTTTATTATTGAAGAAACTGAAGGTAACCGTATTAGAAAAGTAAGAATAATAAAAAGAGGCAACTAAACTAAACTCCCATTGGGCACCCTCTGCTGGTGGAACTGCTGAATAATATTTGACGCAAAAAATTTTATCTTGCTAATTGGTTATTGAGCAGTGAAAAGAATATTGGTAGAATTGACAAAGGAGCCCATATAGGAGGAAATTTGCTTGCAAAATTTATTTATGGATTACCATGTACACTCGAATTATTCTATTGATGGTGATGGGAAAATAAGGGATTATTGCCGCCGGGCGGTTGAAATTGGCTTGCAGGAAATCGTCTTCACTGAGCATTTTGATTATCACCCTTCAGATCCGGGAACTGGATATTTTGATTATGCAGGTTACTCTAAAGAAGTCAAACAATGCAGAGAAGAATTTGGCAGATACTTAACAGTAAAAATGGGGTTGGAGTTGGGGGAATCCCACTTATATAAAGAAAAAACCACAAAGTTTCTGGCAAGTAAAGATTTTGATTTTCTAATTGGATCCGTTCATTGGATAGGACAACAAGCCCTTCATATTGATTTCTGCTGTTCTATGAAGGTAGACGAAGCCTTTAAGAACTACTTTTACGAAGTGGCAGAATTAATAAAAAGCGGGGGTTTCCATGTTCTTGGTCATTTGGATGTCTTAAAACGTTATACTCCTCCATGGTATCCCCAGTTTGATGCCGAACGCTACAGAGAAGAGATTTCTACTATTTTAGAGGTTGCGGTAGAAAAAGGCATAGGTCTGGAAATAAATACTTCCGGCTTAAGACATGGCTTAAAAGAAACCCTTCCTTCCAGGACTATTTTAAGCTGGTATAAAAAAATGGGTGGAGAAATAATTACATTAGGTTCTGACAGCCATCGAGTTCTGGATTTGGCCAGTGGATTAACGGAAGGGTATGAATTGGCAAAAAGCCTAGGATTCCAGTATGTAGCCAGTTATTCTGAGGGTAAAATTCATTTTCACAGGCTGCAGTAACAGAATAGGGGGTGGGGGAGAATGAGTTCCAGCAAGAATCTCGGCTTCTTATTTGTTGTAAGCTTACTGTTTTTTATTGTGCTCGGTTGCGGAAGTAAAGCAGGTTCTCCATTAAAGCCAGAGGTAAAAAAAGAGCCACAGGCGGCTCAAAAACCAATTAGTGAGAGTGTAATTAATAAAAATCAACCCCCAAAAAAAGAGGACCCTATTCCAGTTCCAGATAAAACCGTTAATGCCGATAGGAATGTCTCCGAAAAGGATCTGAATACTAAAGAAGCTTACCTGACAGAAAGCGACTTAGGGTTAGCAGGTATCATGTTGTACGATAGCCCCGAACGGATAATACAGGTCTGGGGTATCCCCGAAAAGGTCCTGCCTGATGAAGATTACCCTAACACCGATATTTACCTATACACCGTTGAAGAGAATATTAAGCTCAATTTCTGGGTGAATAAGGAGCATAATTACATCCTGGCAATTGTAGTCGAACATGAAGGAGTTATTCCAGCTAGCTTGCCGCCCATTGAGACTCCGCGTGGGTTGCGCTTGGGTCACCCTGTTGAAAAGCTGGCAGAGATGTATGGCCTTTGGATAGATGCCGGGGATGGGTTATTGTATTCTACTGAAGATATGATGGTTGGATTAAAGATAGGGGTTACGGATGGCCATGTCTCCCGGATGTTTTTATTTATTGGAGACTAGCTGGATAAGATAAGTAATAGCCCTCGGAAGTGGGCTAAATTACAATAACAGTTATTTTTTTGGTAAAAAACAGCTAGGGCAGTTTAAGTTACTTCTATTATATTTGCTTTGAGGAGCTTGTTGGGTGCATAGGCCGTTTAAATACCAGTGGCAATCGTACCTGAAACAAAGATCATTTCTCATGGTCATGCCTCCCCAACAATTTAAGTTAGTCTATTATTTCATCTTGTACTGGGGTTCTTGTTGCTCAACGTAATTAATTCGACCTTTCAGGTTTTGGGCTATGCTTTCCAGTTGGCGGGCATAGTTGTTAAATTCTGTTTGAGCGTTTTTGTCTTGGGTATCTAACGCAAAGGTCTTTAGTGAGGCGCTGGCAGTTTCTATGCTTGCTAAGCATTGGTGTAGTTTTTGTCCGACAGTCATTTTTTTACTCCCTTTCTTTTATGAATTAAAACTTAGGACTAGTATTTGTTTTTATTTTAATTATATGCAAAAAAAACGCTGCGGCCAGGGAAGTGAAGGTGGGAAAAACTGGTTCAGGTTAAGGTGCAAAAGAAAACCAAAAATTTGAGCTGTCCGGTTGAGCAGACTTTCAAGATAAGTTTATTAACTTTTTTGGTTTTTCCATCTATCTGATTGGAAGTGTAAAAGGAAATTGTCAATTGAAAAAGAATAAAAAGAGGTGCAATAGCCAATCCTGTATTGAACACCATATTTTTTCATGGAGATTAACAGGTTAAAGAAAGGAGATACATCGCTATGGCGGGGAAAGAATACACCAATGAAGCCCAAGAAATGGTCGAAAAAACCCTTGAGGACTACGGTACATATGTTAACGAAGGGTTAGCGAGAATGTTTCGTTTTTTAGGCTTTACTACTTTGGAATGGGAAAACTTCGGTGCAGTGGTTAAAGACATTTTTGGTAAAGAGTATATTGACTGCGGCGGATATGGCGTATTTTTTCACGGGCATCGTCATCCCAAAGTGGTAGCAGCTGTAAAAAATCAGTTAGAGCAATTCCCCCTTTCAAATCGCTTGCTGCCACAAAAGCCGGTAGCCGAATTAGCCCGTTTGTTGGCAGAAGTAACTCCTGGAAACCTGCAGTACAGCTTCTTTTGTAACAGCGGCGCCGAAGCTGTTGAAGGCGCTTTGAAACTAGCTCGGGCATACACCTTGCGATCCGGTATTGTATCTACTTATGGGGCATTTCACGGTAAGACATTTGGGTCACTGTCGGCTAGTGGGCGGGAGCTATATAGGGAACCATTTTACCCTCTTCTACCGGGAGTTGTCCACGTTCCATTTGGGGATCTAACAGCCATGGAGAAGGCTGTTAATAGGGAAACTGCAGCTGTCATTTTAGAGCCAATTCAGGGTGAAGGGGGGGTTTTACTCCCGCCTGATAATTACTTGAACGAGGTTAGAGATTTGTGCGACCGCACAGGGGCTTTGCTGGTATTGGATGAAGTTCAGACAGGCATAGGGAGAACCGGAAAGATGTTCGCCTGTGAACACTGGCATGTTACGCCCGATATTATCTGCATGGCAAAATCCTTGGGCGGGGGAGTCATGCCTATAGGAGCTTTTACAACTAAAAAAGAAATATTTGAACCCTTTAACGAGAACCCTTACCTGCATTCTTCTACTTTTGGAGGCAATCCTCTGGCTTGCGCTGCAGGCTATGCGGCTATTGAAACCATTCTGCAGGATGGATTGCTGGAAAGGGCGGCTAGGTTGGGGGACTATGCCATCTCAAAACTAAATCTATTAAAAGAGCAGTTCCCGAGGGTGATTGCCGATGTAAGAGGAAAAGGTCTTTTAATCGGAATTGAGCTGGAGGACGAAGGCTCCGGTGGCTTTCTAGTATCGAGACTGCTGGAGCACGGAGTAATTGTTGTGGTTTCGCTTAATAAGCCGAAAGTAATTCGATTTATGCCTCCGGCGATAATTTCGGATGAACAACTGGATTTTTCTTTGAGCGCTTTTGCGGAATCAGTTAGCTATGTTAATGAAATAGTGGCCCAGATTTAAAGGGGGGAAAACTTATGCCATATATTGAGGTTACTAAAGGTATTGATGCCACACCGGAAATTGTTTATGACCTGGCAAAAGATATGGAATCCTACCCCAAGTTCATGGAAAGCGTGGAAAAGGTGGAAACCCTCGAACGTGGCGACGGTTATACGATAACCAAGTGGCATACAAAGCTGCAAGGGCGTCCGGTAGTATGGACTGAGAGAGACGTGTTTGATGATGTTGCCAAGAGAATTGACTATTCTCTGGTTCAGGGAGATCTAAAAAAATTTGAAGGGGCATGGACTTTTCAGCCCCATGGAGACGGAACGCAGGTTAAGCTTACAGTCGATTTTGAGTTGGGAATACCCATGTTTGCAGCATTATTAAATCCTATTGCTGTAATGACAGTAAGACAAAACTGTGAAAGCATGCTGGAAGCCATGAAAAAGCAGCTAGAACAAAATAAATAGTAAAATAAAAGGGGTGCCGTCAAGGCGCCCTTTCATATTATCTTCTTTTGTGGACAAAATAAGAGATAGAGCAAAACGCCGGGGGGCCTTTTATGGGAGAAATAACAATCTACACTGCTCCTGCTTGACCACTTTGCGCGAAAGTGAAAGAGTATCTTTCAAAGAAGGGTTTGTGCTTCCAGGAAATAGATGTGGTAATAAACTTAGAAGCTCGGGAACAGATGGTTGCCAAAACAGGAATAATGGCTGTTCCAGCAGTAGACTTGGCCGGGGAGATGGTAGTTGGTTTTAATCGCCACAGGCTTGATCAATTAATATTTAGGATGATGGAATAATCAATAGCCATCGGAGGGAAAATATGCCCGAAGAAAATCGGAAGGGAGGGGTTTTATGCCAAACCTGACTCAAGCGGAACTAATGCAGTTAAGGGAAGACATAAGTGCTGAAATGCTAATGATTCAAAAATTTGCTGCTTATGCAAACATGTGTAATGACCAACAGGTGAAACAGGTCATAACCAATGTGCAGCGCACGCACGAAAGACACAGGGACATTTTAATGCGCCATCTAATGGCAGCCGGTCAAGGAATGATGTAGTTTATTGCAAAGGAGGAGTCTAAGTGACCCACCATATGGAGCATGCGGGACAAGGAGTCCAAATGCATCAGATGCAGACGGCCGGTGGTGCCAATCTGCTCACTGATAAAAACATTTTAAGTGATTGCCTGGCTTCCCAAAAGTTTTTGGCAGCATGTTATAATCATGCTGTAACAGAAAGTGCTAATGAAAGTTTGCGGCGGGATTTCATGGGTATTTACCAGGAAGAGCAAAACAACCTAAAAGCCGTCTTTGATGTTATGACAAGGCAAGGCTGGTACAACCTGAATTATGCTAACCCTCAGGATATTGCTCAGGTTCAACATCAATTCCAGCAAGAGATGGCCCAAGGAGGACAGCCTCAAAACTTTACCGCCCAGCACCAATACCAAGCCAATGTACCGGCCCAACAGTTTAACCAATATGGGGTGCAAGCCGGACAATTTACTCCCCATCATCACCCCGGTTTTCAACAGCCTTACCGGAATTGGTAAAAAAAAGGGCACAAGCTTGATAAATCAGGTTGTGCCCCTTTTTCTTGGGGGGGGGGGTAAGATGCACGAGAGCGTCACTATTGTCGCTGCAAATTGTCTTAAATATGAAGCCATTACCTCTGCTCAGGGTTATGGTTTTTCCCTTTTAAATCATTTGCCGTACATTCCCAGATGCGATAGTTGCGTTAATTGGCTTGCTGGGACCTGTAATGAGTATGTAATTAACCAGCGAAAAATACTAATAACTAGAGTTTATTCGAGTATTGACTTTTCTTCTCACCGTATTATAATAAAGGGGAAAGAATAATAATTGGAACAATGAAGTTCCTGAAATGAGGGCAAAGGCGCCCTTGGTAGTAAATTTGACTGCCAAGGGCGTTTTGTTTTTTGAAATCTGGTTTTAAAACAAAAGAAAGGGGATTGGCATGAAAGCAAAACCATCAACTAAGCAAGAAGTAATGAGTTTGGCAAAAGAGTATGATGTCCAGTTCGTTCGCCTGCAGTTTACTGACATTTTCGGTGTGCTAAAAAATGTTGCTATTACCGTTGACCAGTTGGAAAAAGCCCTTGATGGTGAGTTAATGTTTGACGGGTCTTCTATTCATGGCTTTGTCCGAATCGAAGAATCAGATATGTATCTTCGACCAGACCCAGCAACCTTCACCCTTTTTCCTTGGCGGCCACAGGAAGGAACAGTTGCTAGGTTAATTTGTGATGTTTATAATCCTGATGGGTCTCCTTTTGAGGGTTGTCCAAGACACATATTGAAATCCGCATTAGCTGAAGCTTCAGAAATGGGTTATACCATGAATGTGGGGCCTGAGGCTGAATTCTTTTTATTCCAGACAGACACCCATGGTCGGCCCACCTTAGAAACCCATGACCGTGCAGGCTATTTTGACCTTTCGCCTATTGATCAAGGGGAAAATGCACGCCGGGAAATCTGTTTGGCTTTACAAAAGATGGGTTTTGAAATTGAGGCTTCCCATCACGAGGTTGCGCCTGGACAGCACGAAATTGATTTCAAATATGCAGACGCTTTAACTACAGCGGACAATATCGTGACCTTTAAGTTTGTTGTACGGACCCTCGCCCAACGACATGGACTACACGCCACATTTATGCCTAAACCGATTTTTGGAATTAACGGCTCTGGCATGCATACCAATCAATCTTTAAGCAAAGACGGAATGAATGCCTTTTTTGATCCTACAGGTCCTTTGCAATTAAGCCAAATAGCGTATTATTATATTGGGGGCTTAATGAAACATGCCAGAGGTTTTGCAGCCATTACAAATCCGACTGTCAACTCGTATAAGCGGTTAGTGCCTGGTTATGAAGCTCCTGTTTATATTGCCTGGTCAGCTAGAAACCGTAGCCCTCTAATCCGTATTCCAGCTAAACGAGGGGCCTCTACCAGAGTTGAACTTCGCAATCCGGATCCGGCATGCAACCCGTACCTGGCAATTGCCGTAATGCTGAAAGCCGGGCTGGATGGTATTAAGAACCAGATTCAACCGCCCCCATCAACAGACCGAAATATCTATCATATGGACGAGGAAGAACGGGTAAAAGCAGGTATCTTGAGCCTTCCTGGCAGTTTGGCAGAAGCGTTGGAAGAACTTTCTGCCAACGAAGTAATAAAAAGCGCTTTAGGCGAACATGTATTTAACCGGTTTGTTGAGGCGAAGAAGCTGGAATATGACGAATTTAGGATCCATGTAACCCAATGGGAAATTGATAAATACCTTACATTATTTTAAATTTGGTCGGTACATTGAAGTACCATTGAGCAGTGACGCTCGGCAAGGTTTTTTACCTTGCCGGGCGTCTTTTTTATAACACATAGGAAATTATGCTCGTTTAAAAAATGTAGATAAGTCATAATTTCCGTAATGTGTTGCAACAAAATCAACCACATTAAGTTTTTCAAAAGGAAGATTTTGTTCTAACACATAGGAAATTATGCTCGTTTTAAAAGATGTGGGTTCGAAAATACTCTTTAGGAGCATTAACGAGAAAACTTTAAATCATTGAGGGAGGCTAGATAAGATGTCTAAAAAATGGATTAATCTTATGCGCACAGGTTTGTTAGGGGTGTTATTTTGGGTTCTTGCTGGGATTGCAGTGGCTGATACAGGGGACATAACTGCTGGGGAAATAGCTTTTGCGGTGGATACCCTTTGGACTCTTTTAGCAGGTTTTATGGTTTTTTTCATGCATGCTGGATTTACCATGGTGGAAACCGGTTTTACTCGTGCAAAAAATGCAGTAAATATCATTATGAAAAATATTTTAACTATTTCCTCTGGAGTTATTATTTTCTATGCTATTGGCTTTGCCATTGCCTTTGGGCCCTCGTTGGGCGGTTTTATAGGTACCAAGGGATTTGGCCTAATTGGTTTAGAAGGAGCAGATTTTGGGGTGCCACTTACTGGCTTTTGGTTTTTCCAGGCAGTTTTCGCGGCTACAGCAGCTACGATTGTTTCCGGTGCTGTGGCTGAAAGAACCAAATTTAGTGCATATCTTTTATTCACTGTTATTATTACCTCGATAACTTATCCAGTGGTAGTGCATTGGGTATGGGGTGGGGGATGGCTGTCCGAACTTGGATTTGTTGACTTCGCAGGCTCAACGGTCGTTCATAGTGTTGGCGGGTGGTCTGCTCTGGTAGGCGCAGCTTTGGTTGGGGCAAGGATTGGTAAATATGGAACCAAGGGAGAGGTAAAAGCAATACCTGGCCATAACATACCTTTTGGCGCCCTGGGCGTGCTGATATTGTGGTTTGGCTGGTTCGGTTTTAATTGTGGTAGCACTTTGTCTGGGACAGATGAGGCCATTTCAAGCATAGCCGCGACAACAATTTTATCTGCCTCAGCGGCTACTGTTTCTGCCATGGCAATAACCTGGCTTAGGTATGGGAAACCTGACATCAGTCTTACATTAAACGGTGCCTTGGGTGGGTTAGTAGGGATTACTGCTGGCGCTGCTTCGGTCACCCTCGGAGGCTCTTTACTGGTAGGGTTGTTTTCAGGGGCTTTGCTAGTATTGGCAGTAGAGTTTATTGATCAAAAACTAAAAATAGACGATCCCGTAGGGGCTATATCTGTTCATGGTGTGTGCGGCGCTTTTGGAACATTGGCAGTTGGGCTGTTTTCTTCAGAAGCCGGTTTATTTTACGGTGGTGGTACCAGCCTTTTGGCAATTCAGGCGGCTGGCGTTTTTGCCGTGGGTATTTGGGTAATTCTGATCAGCTTCTTAGCCTTTAAATTAATTGGCTGGGTAGTAGGGTTAAGGGTATCGCCAGAAGAGGAGATAGAGGGACTTGATGTGGGAGAACACGGTATTTCGGCTTATGGAAATTTGGCGGGCAAAACTGGCCATCCCATTGGAGAAGCTATTGTTGCAAATACCCCAATCAGTATCTAATAGGCGGAGGTGCTTTATAATGAAAAAGATCGAGTGTATTTTTAGGCCTTCGAAACTTGAGCAGGTGAAGGAAGCCTTAAGTATGTATGGTATCAACGGAATGACTGTAACCCATGTCATTGGATGTGGCATACAGAAAGGTAAAACAGAGCTTTATCGCGGGAGTGAATACAGCCTTGATCTCCTGCCTAAAGTAAAGATAGAGATAATAATCAAAGACGAATTAGTTAGACAGGTAATTGACATTATTTCTTCTGCGGCAAAGACAGGTCAAATAGGTGATGGGAAAATATTTGTGTATGATGTAGAAACAGCTATTCGCATTCGAACGGGAGAAACAGGCGATGATGCCATCTAATCGTAAGGAAGACTCTTTGCCATAATAAAAATTTCCCATAGACAAAAAACGGGCGCACTGGCAATCAGGCGCCCGTTTTTTTTTGTTGTTTCTGGATAGAATACAAAGAACAAAGTTGTTATTAAGAGAATTAACGTAAATTTTATATTTTGGCTTTCCTGGCACAACTATAAATTTAACAATTTGCTGTTATTGTGGTAGTCAAAGGGGGTTTTTTCAATGCATACAGCTGATGCCCAGAGTCTTTGTTTGTCGTTGAAGTGGGCAGGTATTAAAAAAATAATATTTTCAACCCCTCTTTTTGGCGATGATTGCGAGCAGGAAAATACCCATATTTTCTGTAATCATCAAGCGCTTCAAATATTGGCAAATGACGGTTATGAAGGACCTACAAGCCAACTGAAAAAATATTTAATCCAATTAGACAAAGGAGTACAATGGGCAGATAGAGGAAAAGGAAGTATTAATCACCACTATAATCCAAGTTCTGGTAAAGGGCTGTGGCACTGGGCATCTGCTGCGGCTACCTGTGCCTTTTTTTACTCAAAAGCCTTTGGGCTGTGGGAAAGAGGATTTTTTGAACAAGCAATGTTTTTTTTAGGAGCCAGTACTCATTTGATACAGGATGTGTGCGCGCCCCACCATGCCCGCTGCCAAGTTCTAGACGGGCACCAGCGTTTCGAACGTTGGGTAAGCAACAGGGTTCATAGTTTTAGGGTTTTTAGGAATGGTATTTACCAGTTAAAAAGGCCGCCAGAGGAATGGATATCTATAAATGCCACGGAGGGCTATCAGGGATACTCTCTTGTCAGACTAGGCAACAGTAGCAAGGACTACCACCAAGCGGCATCTCATTTGCTCGCATTGGCACAGAGAAGCACTGCGGGTTTTTGGCTGTCATTTCTCGAAAAAGCCAGAATAATCTAGTGTAATTAATTAGTTGCTGGGGAAGAGGGTTAATTTATGCCTTTGGCAGATATTTTACTGCTGACAGCCCCTTTTGGGGGGGGACATCTTCATGCTGGTATGGCATTGGAACATGCCTTTCAGCGATTTTTCCCTGAGGTAAAAGTAGCCTCATTTGATTTTGTTAAGGAAATAAGTCCATGGCTGGCAGGGTCCGCTAACTCCCTGTTGCTTGCTACCATAAGGTTTAAACCGGAATTATACGGGTCTTTTTACAACTATGTAGACAGGCTACCCCATGATTCATCTCTGCAAAAAGGATTGAATCGAATAGGCTTAAACAAAGGCGCAAAACTTTTAGAGGATATTCAACCGCAGGTGGTGGTTTCTTTTTATCCGACCCCCTCCCAGGTTGTAGGAGATCTCAAGGGTAAGGGACAGTTTAAGGGCCAATTGGTGACAGTTATAACTGATTATGCTGTAAATAAGCAATGGATTCATCCGCTGACAGACCTGTACTTGGTTGCGGCTACTGAGGTAAAAAATGAGCTGACAGCCTGCGGGGTATCCGATGATAAAATCAAAGTGACCGGTATTCCTATTTCTCTGGATTTTGCTCAGGAAAAGATCAGAAATGAACTTTTAAAAACCCACGGTTTAGATCAGAGCCTCCCTCTTTTGCTGATCTGCTGTGGGGCATTTGGCGTTATCAGAGGTATTGAGGAGTTATGCAGAGAAATATCCTCTTACAAGGCCTCCCTGCAAAGCGTTATAATTGCTGGTAGGAACTTTCGGTTGCAACGGCGTCTGGAGGCTATTGCCCAAAGAGCTAAACACCCTTTTTATGTATATGGGTATGTTAAAGATATGGCTGATTGGATGGCAATGGCAGACATTGTTGTTAGTAAATCTGGCGGTTTAACTGTAAGTGAGGCATTAGCGTGTGAGCTTCCAATGGTAATTATTCCTCCTCTTCCAGGTCAAGAAACAGCTAATGCCCAATACCTTCTTAACTATGGAGCAGCTGTCTGTTGCGACGATATTTCTCAAATTCCACAAGTAATATTGCATCTGTTGACAAAACCTTCAGAGATGCAAAAAATGCGATGCTCGGCACGAGAGATAAAAAAACCCTTTGCAGCTAAACATGCGGCTTCAGTGATAGCTGGAATGCTGTCTTGTATTCATTCAGAAAGGGAAGCACAGAAACTGATGGTCGGAGCATCTTTTTTATAACACAAAGGAAATTAGGCTCGTTTAAAATATTTGGATAAGTCATAATTTCCGTTTCAACAAAATCCACCACACTAAGTGTTCCAAAGGAAGATTTTGTTCTGATATGTTCCTTAATATTTACCTGGAGGTGTTTTTATGAAATTTAATCATGTAAACCTGCTTAACCGGGAAAGGGCGCTGCTATTGGATAAATGGCTTTTGGAGCCCCAATCTAGACCAAAAATTTTGGCAAGGATAATGGAGCTAGAAGAAGAGATATCAATACATATGGAGAAGACTAGAAACAGTTAATAAAAAACAATACGGCTTTGCAAAAGAGGATGCAAAGCCGCAGTGTTTCTTCCAGCAAAAATCATTTTCCTTATCGCAAAAAAATTGTTTCCCCGTACCAGCAGGTCTTTTCAAGTCTTTGAGGCTATTGGCTTAATAATTGCTTGGTTATTATAAAAATATTGTCAGAAAGCAGGAGGGGATATGGAAGTGAAGTCGCAAGTGATAGTTACTGACTTTCCTTGGAAGGATTTGTCCTGTGAACAAAACATTCTTTTACCTCAGGATATAGAGCTTGTTGGTTTTCAATGTAATACTGAAGAAGAAGTATTGGCTGCCTGTAAGGATGCGGACGGAGTTATTACCAACCTGAGCCCGATTTCGGCACAGGTCATCCAGGGAATGAAAAAATGCAGGGTTATTTCCAGATATGGGGTTGGATATAACAATGTGGACATCAAAGCTGCTTCAAATAAAGGTATCATTGTGTGCAATGTTCCAGATTATTGCTTTGATGAAGTGGCGGATCATGCCTTCGCATTAATGTTAGCTTTGGCAAGAAAATTAAACGCCTGTATTCAAGGTGCTAGGGATGGTTCATGGAATTACTCCTTGTATAAGCCAATTTTTAGGTTAAGAGGTAAAGTTTTGGGTCTTGTTGGTTTTGGAAGTATTGCTCGTAACCTAGCCCGAAAAGCTCAATCCTTTGGTCTTAAAATTGTTGCTTTTGATCCCTATGTTTCCCATGAGAAAATGGAGCAATTAGCAGTTTCCCCTGTTGATTTAGATCACCTGTGCCGTGTATCTGATATTGTTTCCATTCATGTGCCTTTGACGGATTCCACCAGGGGCTTAATTGGCCAACGACAGCTTGAAAAAATGAAACCTACTGCTATATTGATTAATACTGCTCGCGGGCCGGTGGTGGATGAAGACGCCCTAATAAATGCCCTTCAAGCAAAAATGATTGCAGGCGCGGGTTTGGATGTGGTAAAAAAAGAACCGATTGACGTTAATAACCCATTACTTATAATGCCTAATGTTATTGTAACTCCCCACATGAGTTGGTATTCTGAAGAGGCAGAAGAAGAATTGCGAATGAAAGCAGCAAATAATGTCCTTTCCGTTCTAAAGGGGGGCAACCCTAGGTACCGGGTCAACAGCTGAAAAAGGACAGAATTGATTGAGGCGAAAAGCGCGGTTTATTTTGGTGGTGGACGAGGTTGGAATTAAATGGAGATATTGACTAAAGCTTATATATTATGATATTATAATTTTGAGCTTTGCAAAATATTGGCTGAAACAGTCAATCCATCAGATCGCTGAGTTTCCTTTTCTTAAAAAGGAAAGCGGGGGACCTAATTTTTTGGGGCTAATCCGGCGAAAATTGGCCATAAAATGGCCAAAATTGCGCTGGACGGGTGAATCCTCTTCGATCCGAGCCCGTCAACTAACCTCGTAAGCGTGGGAGAAGGAGGTGGATTGGGTTTAGCAGCAGCATTGCTTGTCGATGTTGTTTTGCTGCTTTTCCCACCCAAGGAGATGCCTCCTTGGGTTATTTTTTCCTCCCGATTAGATGGGTGCAAGCATGGAAGAAAAGGAGGGATGTAGGGTGAAAAATCAACGGAAACAAAAGCCTGGTGAGCGCAGAGTCAATTTATTTCCGTTAGGTTCCCATCACTCGTTTCCGCGCTTCAGCATTATCGGTGCAGGTAACGGGGGTATGGCCATGGCAGGGCATTTGGCTTTGGCTGGTTTTCCCGTTAAGCTGTTTAATCGGAATCCGGCTAAACTAGCGGGGGTAATTCATGAGGGAGGTATTCGTTTAAAAGGCCAGATTGAAGGTTTTGCTCATATTCCCAAAGTTACGAGCGATCCACGGGAGGCTGTCGCAGATGCAGATGTTTTGATGGTTGTTGTGCCTGCTTCCGGTCACAGAGTAATAGCAAAAATCCTTGCACCTTATCTAAAGGACGGCCAGATTGTAGTCTTGAACCCCGGGCGTACTCTGGGGGCGTTGGAGTTTGAGCACATAATTGTCGAAGCAGGATGCCAGGCCAGCGTAGTTGTCGCCGAGGCACAAAGCCTCTTGTATGCCAGTAGGATAACCAATGCGGCGGAGGTTACTATTTTTGGGATAAAAAATACGGTACCTGTTGCGGCTATACCAGCCTGGCAAACTGAGCGGGTCACCAAAATCCTGAATTTGGCCTTTCCTCAGTTTATACAGGCTGCCCATGTGCTTCAAACCAGTTTGGACAACGTTGGCGCTGTACTGCATCCCGCCCCGACTATTTTAAATATGGCCAGAATTGAGTCGGGTGAAACCTTTGAGTATTACCATCAAGGAATTACACCGAGGATTGCTCGGATTGTTGAACAACTGGATCAGGAACGATTATCCATTGCTAAGGCATTAGGCTTGGAGACAATGAGCACCAAAGAGTGGTTGGAAAAAGCCTATGGAGCAACAGGAGAAGATTTGTACGAGGCAATCCTAAACAATGTTGGTTACAGCGGGATACTAGCTCCTAGCAGCATGCCAACCAGGTATATTACGGAGGATGTGCCAACTGGTCTTGTGCCTTTGGCAGCCCTTGGCGAATTGACCGGTGTTGCCACGCCTACTATAAACAGCCTAATCAATATGGCTTCTTTTGCTGAAGGTGCCGATTATTGGACAGAAGGCAGGAGTTTGCAAAACTTAGGGCTTGCCGGTAAAGGCCTGGAGGAAATCTTTGCATATATTCTGGAAGGGAGGGAAGGCCTATTTCCAAGAGTATCAAACGTCTAAAAAAGCCAGGCAAATTACTGACCGCAGCGGTGGGCGATTGCGTCCATGTTGCCGGTTTATATAATTTTATGCGGATAGCTGAGAATGAGGGGTATCAGACTGTTTTCCTTGGTCCTGCTGTCGACGTAGCGCAGTTGGCCGATGCTTTGATTAAGGAAAAACCGGATATGGTTGGTATCAGCTATCGTTTAACTCCCGAAGCTTTTGAAAAAATGGTCCCTGCATTAAAAAGGGCCTTTGAGGGGTACAGCAATTCCAGTTGCACCTATCTTTTTGGAGGGACACCCCCGGTTACGAGGATTGCTGTGCAAAGTGGTCTTTTTGCAGCATGTTTCGATGGAACAGAAACCGAGGAAGCAATGCTGAATTGTGTTCGGGGCGAAGAAGTGAGTGGGGGACCGGAAAAATACCCAACAGGCCTGGTGGAGCGTATTAATTGGAAGAGACCTTTTCCGATCATTAGGCATCATTTTGGATTGCCTACTATGCCGGAAAGCCTGCACGATATAGTAAAACTGGCCGAGTCTTGCGAGCTGGATGTTATCTCGTTAGCTCCAGATCAGAATGCCCAAGAAAGCTTTTTTCGCCCGGAGGAAATGGACCCCCTGCAGGACGGGGCGGGTGGCATGCCGGTTCGCACAGAAAAGGACTTCTGCCTATTGTATGAGGCAACCAGAATTGGGAATTACCCCTTGCTACGTTCCTACGCAGGTACCCGGGATTTGCTTCCTATGGGCTCAATGCTGAAAAAAACAATTAACCAGGCATGGGCAGCAATTCCCCTTTGTTGGTACAGTGAATTAGACGGACGAAGTACTAGGCCCTTGGAAAACGCCATTAGAGAAGCCTTAGCGGTTATTAGATGGCATGGAGAAAATGGAATTCCAGTTGAGGTTAATGAGGCTCATCAATGGAGTTTGCGGGATGCGCCAGATACAATTGCGGTTGCAATGGCTTTTCTAGCTGCTTACAATGCAAAAAAAGCCGGGGTCAAGCACTATGTTGCCCAATATATGTTAAATAATCCTCCTGGGACTTCGCCCGCCATGGACTTAGCCAAAATGCTGGCAAAGATCGAACTAATTGAATCACTGCACGACGACCAGTTCTGTACTTATCGGCAAACTCGCACAGGTTTAACCAGTTTGCCTTCAGATATTGTTTTGGCGAAAGGTCATTTAGCGGCCAGCACAATGCTGCAAATGGCGTTGAGGCCTCATATCGTACATGTAGTAGCCCACTGCGAAGCAGACCACGCGGCGCGAGCGGATGATATTATAGAGGCTGTAAAAATCGCTAAAGGAGCTATTAAGCTTGGGCTGTATGGATTTGATACTTTAGTAAACAGTCCGGAAGTAAAAGCCCGCAAGGAAGAACTAATTGCAGAGGCTACAATACTTCTTGATGCTATCAAGTCCCTAGCTCCTGCATCCGTTAATGATCCCTGGGCCGATCCTGCAACTTTGGCCACAGCAGTTCGGTATGGATTATTAGACGCTCCTCATCTCAGAGATCATAAAGTCGCACTTGGGTTAGTGAGTACCAGGATTATTGAAGGGGCCTGCCGGGCTATTAATCCCCAATCTGGTAAGCCTTTAAGTGAAGACCAAAGAATAATGTCTTTAAAACAAATGAAATTTAAGGCAACTATATAACTAAAATAGATTGCCCGGAGCTAAAACTCTCCGGGCAATCTATTTTAATGGGGTTTGTAGTCCTGGTGATGCCAGTTAGGGTTATTTCTCTTTGGATCAGGGGCGCCGGGACCGATTTCTTTATGGCCATGAGGGGACGGATCCTTGCCGTATGCTGGGTGGCTGCCATACTGCTGAGGGGGCTTTTAATTCTCCATTTGGTCCCCCAAACTGCTGCAGTAAAAGAGTTGCAAATCTAGGATCGGGTTGGCTTACCCTGACATGGTATTCAGTATCTTTTACGTGTTTAAACAATAAACATATCCCTCCTATTTTAAATATCGAATTTAGGATATGATAACTTATGTTTTTGGATACTAATAAAATCCTGGAAAATTAATTCGGTTCCATGTTTCTTAGGTTTAACCAAGAGATAATTCGTTGAAGTGTTTTTTCCATTTTACCTTCAGCGAAGGAACCTGTGGTTGGTTTAGAGGGGAGACCCTTAATGAGCTCTTTTTGGTTTATTAACCAAACGCATAATATGGCGCCAGCCAAAGCTAATAATCCGCCAGCCATTAGCATCACCTGTTTGCTTACCTCTAATAGAAGGCTGAATGCTGGAGGCCCCAGTGCAACGCCAAAAAAGCGAACACTGCCATAGAGGGCTGTGATCCCGCCCCTTTCTTCCAGAGGAACAGAACTGGTAACAAGGGTATTAACTGCCGGAAGGACAAGCCCGGTGCCAATCCCCATAATAGTTACGCCGACAAAAAAAATCCAATCCATAGGAAATATGGCTATTAATAAGAGAGAGGAAGCAACAGAAGCCAGACCAAGAATAACGATAAATTTAAGCAAAAAGCCCCGTTTTTGTAAGAAACGCCCACTGGCGTACGAGGTTGTGGCCATAGCTAGGACAGGGATGGCTATGGCAAATCCTTTGATAACCCCTTTTAGATTGTACCTGGTTTCTAAAACATCAGACAAATATGATAAAACCCCAAAAAGAACCAATAGGACTATGCTACCGGCTAGGTAACAGCCAATAAGGGATTTGCCTTTTTCCATAAAAATTTTTTTTAAGGTTTTTAAATATTCACCTGCAGTTCTATCCTTGGTTTTTAATGGCGGCTCTATTATTGCAAGCCATATACCCACGGCAATAGGAATAGCGAGAAATGAATATACAAAGAACAAGGCAAACCAAGTAATTAAGGCTATAAGGGAACCCAGGATTGGACTGATTACTTTACCTAATCCGTTTGCTGCCTCAATCACACCAAGGGCCTTGCTGCGTTCTTGGTTTTGGAAAATATCCCCTGCTAAGGCCATCGCAATCGGGGCTGTTCCGGCGGCGCCAATACCTTGAATCACTCTCCCTACTAACAGTACAATATATGAGTTTGGTAGCAACCAAGCTGCAATTCCTGACAGAAGTCCTCCAAGACCATACATTATGAGGGCGGGGATTAGTATTTTCTTTCTGCCTATTTTGTCGGATAAGAAACCTAATAGAGGAATGCTGATGCCGGCAGGGATCGAAAAAAGGGTAATAGTCAGCCCCGCTTGAAACTGGGTAATGTTTAAGGCCTGCTGCATCTGCGGGAATACTGGAATTAACATCGAGTTGCCAAGAACCATAATAAAAGGAACTCCGCTTAAAGCGGCTAATTTCCAAGTTTTGTTGCTGGCCATCTGTTGCTCCTTTAATCGTTGATGCATATAATGTATGCCTATTATGTGTCTTTTTAAAGGAGTATACGCGTACTGTTCAGAGTAATAATTTGGCGAGATATTATAATGAGCGAGGCCACTAATTATTCATTGATTTACCGTGGCCTCAAAGCGAATTTCATACTCGGCTTCATTATGATAATGCAATTTTATCCCTTGCCGAGTATATTCCCGCAGATGCTTTATTGTTTAAAAAGGAATTTTGACCTCAACGGAGAACACTAGTTAGCGCGCGAAATTATTCAGCTGTGGAGGTTATTTAGGTGTTAAGCAAAAAATTTAAATTTATTACTGATATGAAATCCGAACTTCCCCCCAAGAGGGTTTGTATTGCGGCTGCGGCTGACAACAAAGTTTTGGCATCCGTAAAAATGGCATTGGGAGACGGCTTGGGAAGCTTTACCTTAATTGGCGATTGTGACCGCATTACAGAAATAGCTGAGGAAATTGAACTCGACCTAAAAGGAGTCCGGTTAATTGATCAGCCAAGCCCGGATCAAGCCGCTCAGCATGCCTGCCATCTGGCCGGGGCAGGAGAGGTCGATATTGTCGTAAAGGGAACTGTTAATACCGCAGATTTTTTGCGGGGAGTGTTAAATCACCATAATGGCCTTAGAACCGGGCGAATATTAAGCCATGTTGGCATTTTTGACATTCCTTCTTATGATCGTTTGCTGTACGTGACTGATGCCGGCATTAATATTAAACCTACTTTTGAGGAAAAAAAGCAGATCATTCAAAATGCTGTGGAATTAGCCGTTTCTCTAGGAATTCAACTGCCCAAAGTTGCACTTTTGGCTGCGGTTGAAACCGTTAATCCAAAAATGGAGGCTACTTTAGAGGCTGCGGCCCTTGCGAAAATGGCTGAACGGGGGGAACTTCGTGGCGCTATTGTAGACGGGCCTTTAGCTTTAGACAATGCTGTCAGCAGAGATGCAGTTTTAAGTAAGGGGATTAAGAGTGAAGTGGCTGGTGCAGCGGATATATTGATTGTACCTAACATTGAGGTTGGAAACGTCCTTGTAAAAAGTCTAACATATTTTGCAGGCGCTACGCTGGGAGGAGTTGTGCAAGGGGCTAGAGTTCCAGTCGTGATGACATCCCGGGCTGATTCTGCAGAAACTCGCTATTTATCTTTGATTGTTGCCTGTGTTAGCAGCCACTTAAACAGCATTAAAAGCGCTATCGGGAAATAGTAAAAATATACTCGGCAAGGGTAAAATTGCTTTATCTAATGAAGCCGAGTATGAAATTCGCTTTGAGGCCACGGTAAATCAATGAATAATTAGTGGCCTTGCTCATTATAAAAGATTAATACACCGAGAATAAAAATAGCAGGAGAAAGAAGTCTACAGGTCGAATAGGATTGTAAATAATTCCGGACGCCGTTTGGCATCGCCGGACAGGGGGTGGGAATTATCAGCAATAAAAGGAGCGGCTATATACAATCAGTAGATAGAGCCTTATCAATTCTGGAAGCATTTGCACCCGGACAGTGGCTGGGAGTTCGGGAATTGGGTTCCCTTGTTGGATTACCCAAAAGTACTACTTATGGACTGTTAATCACCCTGACCAAGAGAGGTTATTTGGTGCAAAACCCTGAAAATGGAAAGTATAAACTTGGCTTAAAGCTATTTGAACTGGGCAACAGGTTTATTGATGGGCTTGATGTGCGCCAAGAAGCGCTTCCCTTTTTAAAGCAGCTTAATGAAAGTTTTCAAGAGACTGTGCACTTAGTAACCCTTGATGCAGATGAGGTTGTGTATATTGATAAAGTAGAAGGGCCTCGCAGTATTAGAATGTCTTCCCGGGTTGGCCAGCGGAATCCATTATACTGTACGGCTGTGGGCAAAGTCCTGATGGCGAATATGCCAGAATCTCTTGTGCTAAATATCATTAATAAAGGCCTGAAAGAATATACTCCTTTCACAATCACTGACCCCCATAAGTTACTAGCCCACTTAAAAACTGTTAGACAGCAAGGCTATGCGCTAGACGACCAGGAATTGGAGATAGGTCTTCGCTGTGTTGCAGCGCCAATTATGGATCATTTAGGCAATGCAGTGCTGGCTTTGAGTGTTTCTGCTCCTGTTGACAGACTGGGCGAGGCAAAACTGCAGGAGGTGATTAATTCCTTAAAAAATGTTGCGGCTATTATTTCCACAAGACTTGGCCATTTAGGGCCAATAATTTAATTTTGCAGGTTCGCGGAAAGGAGCATAGGAATGAATTTAAATGGCAGAATTAGCGTTGCCATTATTGGCCCTGGCAACATCGGTACTGACCTTATGTATAAAGTTTTACGCAGCAAAAACCTCAAATTAGATTTGGTAGCCGGAGTAATTGAGGCTTCAGAAGGGCTAGCCTTAGCCCGGAAGGAGGGAGTGCTGACTACTTCCAAAGGTATTGGACCGATTTTGGAAAATCCTGAAATTAAAATTGTATTTGATACAACTGGAGCAAAGCCCCATATCATGCATGCGCCCATGCTCGAGGCCGCCGGTAAAATTGCAATTGACCTTACCCCTGCAGCGGTTGGTCCTTATGTTGTCCCTGCTGTAAATATGGAAGACCATCTGAATAGCCCGAACATCAACTTGATTACGTGTGGTGGGCAGGCAACCATTCCCATTGTTTACGCTATCAACGAGGTAGCAGGAGTCGAATATGCCGAGATCGTTGCTACTATCAGCAGTAAGAGCGCTGGTCCCGCGACCAGGCAAAACATTGACGAATTTACAAAAACAACTGCTGCCGGCTTAGTAAAAATCGGCGGTGCTCAAAGGGGAAAGGCAATCATTATCTTGAATCCAGCCGATCCCCCAATTTTGATGCGGAATACCATTTATACCCTTGTCCGCGAAAGCGATGCCGACAGGATTAGAAAGGCTGTAAATAATATGGTAGCCCGTATCCAGGAATATGTACCGGGGTATCGGCTTAAAGTACCACCTTTAGTTGAAGGGAACAAGGTTACAACTATGATTGAGGTCAAGGGTGCGGGAGATTACCTGCCTGAATACTCAGGCAATCTAGATATCATTACAGCTGCAGCAGTTGGGGTAGCTGAGAAATTGGCTGCAAATATTCTGAAACAGTCGGGGGGTGAGGTTGTTGCCTAAAAGAATACAAATAATCGATATGACCTTAAGAGATGGCAGTCATTCCTTTGACCATCAATATACTCCAGGTCAGATGGCGGCCATATCAAAGGGATTAGATGAAGCAGGGGTAGATTACATTGAGATAGGCCATGGGGATGGATTGGGAGCCTCTTCCCTTCAATACGGTTTATCTGCTGCGAAGGATGCAGAATATCTTCAATCGGTTTCTGCTGTAGTAGAGCGAGCAAAAATATGTGTCCTTTTAATACCTGGAATTGGCATTAAGGAAGACCTGGAAATGGCCAAGGGCTACGGCGTACGGGCTGCAAAAATTGCCTGCTTGGTGACAGAAGTTGATATTGGCCAGCAGCATATTGAACTTGCAAAGAGTTTAGGACTAGAAGCCATAGGCTTCATGATGATGTCCCACTTGCTTGAACCGGATAAAGTTGCGGTCCAGGCTAAGCTTTTTGCCGATTATGGTGCAGATATTGTGTACGTGGTTGACTCGGCAGGAGCCTTGCTGCCTGTTGATGTAAAAGCCCGAATTACCAGAGTAATAGAAACGGTAAATATTCCTGTAGGATTCCATGCCCATAACAACTTAGGTTGTGCCGTAGGTAATGCCTTGGCTGCAGTTGAAGCCGGTGCAACGTACATTGATGTAGCTCTTTGTGGTTTGGGTGCTGGCGCCGGAAATGCTCAGTCCGAGGCGGTAGTTGCATCTTTGATGAAAATGGGTTATATAACCGGTGTAGATTTATATAAAATCAGCGATGTTGCCCAGGATATTGCACGACCCTTACTTCGGCGTCCCCAAGAAATTGACCGGGCTGCCTTAATGCTTGGGTATTCAGGGGTATATTCCAGTTTTCTTTTGCATACTTACCGGGCAGCCGAAAAGTTCGGTGTTGATGCCAGAGATATCCTAGTGGAGTTAGGACGACGCAAGACTGTTGGCGGCCAAGAAGATATGATTGTGGATGTTGCCTTTGAACTAAGCCAGCGAAGGGCAAGCAAATAGGTGTAGCAAAGAAAAACCGGCAAGGTAGCTGCCGGTTTTTCTTTGGTTATTAGAGTTGAAGTGCTGTATTTCGAAGAGTACCAAGGTGATCGATTGTAATCTCAATTATGTCGCCGTCCAGTAATGTAAAATCGTCAGGCGGGACCAGACAGGTGCCGGTTAATAAAACAGTACCTGCGGGAATTACATTGTCGCGACACAGGTAATCTACCAGTTCTGCAAAAGAGCGTTTAAGCTGGCTGGTACTGGCGGAATCTTGATAAACTATAATACCCTGACGGATAATCTTACAGTCAATTTTTAGGTTGTTTGCATCTGGGACCTTATCTGCGGGGGCGATTACCGGGCCTAGGGCGCAGCTGTTTTTAAAAACTTTTGCTTGGGGCAGGTATAAGGGGTTTTCCCCTTCAATATCCCGGGAGCTCATGTCATTGCCAATAATATAACCCAAAATCTCACCGCCATTGCCCAACACTAGCCCCAATTCAGGTTCCGGCACCATCCAGTGGGCATCACTGCGGAGGCAAACTTTTTCATAGGGGCCGGCAATCCTAGAGGGAGTTGCCTTGAAAAATATTTCTGGCCTTTTTGCTTCGTATACCCGGTCATAGATACTCTTGGCTGTAGTTTCAAACTCCCTGGCTTCCTGGCTCCGTTTATATGTGACTCCGGCAGCCCATACTTCGGGAGGGTCTAAAGGTGTAAGTAAGTGATTCCTCCCATCAGCAGGTTCCGCATCCAGAGTTTGATAGCTTTGCCAAGGCGTTGTCTGATTAATCAGCGGTGAGATTTTTTGTTCTATATAGGCGCCAATTCGGCTGCCTCCGGCGCACTGGACAAGTTCTAAAAAACTGGTGATCCTGCTCCCAGTTAAGTCAGAAAGATCGTAGACCTTTTCATCCAATAACAATCCTAAACGCTGGCCTCTACTTTGCTCATAATAACGTACAATGCTCAAAACTGCCTCCCCCTTTTTCTCGGTATAAAATAATAATAGCACACCAGCGTTCTTTGACGATAAATTTTTTTGAAACACATAGGAAATTAGGTGCGTTTAAAAATGTGGATAAGTTATAATTTCCGTAATGTGTTTCACCATAATCAACCTTAAATTCTTTCGCAAGGAAGATTTTGTTCTTTTCTTTCTTTTGCTAAGTTTATAATCCGTTCCAAAACCATATCACGACGCAGATTAATAGCCGAGAAATCCATGTAGGGAATATAGTAATTCTCAAGTTCATCATGGGCTTTCTTGGCTCTGGAAATCAGGGACACTGCCGTCTGCAAGCTGTCCTTTAATAATTTTTTGGCAGCAGCCATATCGTCAGTATATGGTTCGATTGCAGTATTATCGACAAACATGCCTGTATTGATCACCGTATCTTCAGCTTTCGGTTCGTATTTGTGGATTTCATTAGACGTAATAACTGCAACATTTAATTCGGGGATAATTAAATGCTCCAAACGACTGGGGTCAAGCGCACAATGGAAAGCCTCCACATCATATCCATAACCCATGGTTGCGTTATAGACCTTTTGGACCAGGGTGCTTTTTCCTGTCCCTGGCTCACCCGTAAGTATATATCGTTTGCTTGCGGAATCAAATAGTGTGTCGAAATGGTTTGCCAACCCGCCAGGAGTGATGGCACTGGCAAAGAGATGGCGGGACCTTGGTGGTTTTTGCCTGAGATTGTCACGGAGAATTCCTTTGATTAAAAGGTTAGCTTGCATGTTTAACCCAGCAATGTCAAGGGCGTCTCCGTCCAAAAAAAAACTTTCTATCTCATCGTTTAATAACTTAGCCTGAGCCAGGTATCCATATGCCCGCCGGAAAAGCCTTCCAATCTCCCTATTGGTCTTTAGGATCAAATCTTTATGAGATCTAACTCCCGATTCATTCCAATGATCACCCAAATGAATAATCTCGTCAACTGCAGCCGGGTTTTTGGGATCTACTACATGCAGTGTCGTGTCTACCATAGAAACCATTGCCCGTAGCAGCAGTTTCGAGAATGCCTACGGTTTCGGGTATAGTGTCGGGAATTTTGGCTTTGATGTCAATGCGCTTCCCGGTAACAGTAATCTCTTCAATCAAGAGATTAACCAGGCGCTTTTTCTCTTCAAGAGAAAGAGTGTCGAGAGTATCTCCAACCTGGGCAGCAAGCTCTTCTAACTGTTCCAATTCCTGCGCCGCCAGGTCGTGCCGGGAAAGCTCCCTTAAAATCTGCTCCCGCCGGCGCGAGAGGTACTCCCGGCGCTCCTTTATTTCCCTGAGCCGCTGTTCCATTTCAACTTCCGGTATCAAATCTTTTTGGAACATAGTCGCTACCAGTGACCGTTCTTTGGAGACTTGAACTAATTCTTTTTCGATGGTGATAATCTCGATTTCTAAAGCCTTGGTAGTCTCGTCAGGGAAAGCGGCATGCAGCTCTTCGCGAAGCCTTTCCGGATTTATCAGCCAACCGCAGACTTTCTTCCAAATAATTTTTTTTTCTAATTCCGGCGCGTTAAGATGTTCGGATCTACAGCGTTCTTGGCCGGGTAAACCGGGAGATTTTGCGGTACAGACATAGTAAGCCCGCTTTTTTCCCTTAGATGTGACAAGATTCCCGTGCATAGTTGCACCGCATCTTCCACACCGCATGAGGCCTGAAAGCAGGTAAGGGTAAGTGCTGTAGCTGCGCCAGCGCCTTCTGGAATTTTCAAACCGTTTCTGAGCAGCTTGCCAGGTCTGTTTATCTATAATGGCAGATACGTTAATGGGGACCCATTCTTCGCGGGGTCTTTCTTTTCTACTTACCCTTTCTTCAGGCGGCTTATATTTATTGAACTTGACGTCCTTAGTATCATAGCGGCGAATATACAGGGTACCGGCATAGGCGCTGTTGGCTAAAATTCGCTTCACGGTCTGTTTACCCCATTGTTTGCCTTTAGGGCTTGGGGCACCCATGGCGTTTAACCGCCTTGCGATTTCATACGGGCTGGCGTTTTCCTCGGAAACGAACCATTGATACATAAGTCTTATAATTTTGGCCTCTTCTTCAATAATATTCAGGGTCACTAGCGTTGCATAAAAACCATTTACCAATTACTAGCAGAAGCGATTAGTGCTTAGTAATGTAATATAACAACATATATGGTGTATACACCCACTCGGTTTTCCTGTCGTTATGTCAAAGGGACT
>JBFLXH010000008.1:0-83927 GCA_040757295.1 Bacillota bacterium
CATTTCCTTTCCTCCCATACGCTGTTTTGTGTCCACCTACAGTGTACAGGAAAGTTTGATCGGGTGGTCAATTCTTCGCTGATCAAATGGCTAAAAATGGTACATTTTTAGTTTAGCAAATACACTTCTCGGCATACTAAGAGATCTTGCACGTTTAGACTGCCGTTTATCGTTAGATTTAACATGAAATCGGAAAGTAACCTCATCAAAAGGTAAAATATCCGCGTCGTTACAGGGTTTTCGGTCACAGAAAGTTGCTAATTTTTTTGCGAAATAAACAGGACACTGCATGCCTCTTGTCAAAGGTTAAATCACCACAAAATAACCGACGAGAGGGAGTGTCCTTAGCAACATGATAACACAAGCAATGGACCATGCGCCACAAAAAAGAACACGCTGCGAACGCCGAATTGAGATTCTTAAGGAGCGTCGCCGAGTCAAGAAGATACTGAAAAAGCTACGCCCCGTTGCTTTTGACAACAACACCGTCACGGAAGCCGGGAACTTCCAGTTCCTTGCCCGGTTTAAGGAACTCATCGGTCTGGACACCCTGATTGAAAGCCACTTCCATCTGGAGCAAAAAGCCAACTGTGTGTATTCGGCCAAAAAGCTTGTCGATCACATGCTGGACTGTGCTTTGCTTGGTCACACGCGTTTTTCGCATATGAATGCGCTGCAGTCTGACCCCGGTTACCAGATCGTCACCGGAATTGACCGATTTCCAGATGAGAGCACCTTCCGTGGTTTCCTGAACAAGCTCTCCTGGAGCCATCTAATTCAACTTGTCGCCCTAAATAGGGATCTGCTGGTACACAAAGCACGGACAGGCGAAAAGCGCTTGGTGTGGATCGACATCGACGATACGGTCATCACCCTATTCGGAGAACAAGAAGGCGCAACAATGGGCTGCAATCCACGTTACCACGGACGCCCCTCGTACAAGGTCCGGGTGGCTTTCATCGCCGAAAGCGGCGAATTGATCCACTTACAACTGAATCCAGGCAACACAAACGGTATGAAAGATCTGCTCTCGTTCGTCAAAGAAGTCGAAGGAATGCTGCCGTCAGAATGGATCATCGAAGGCATCCGGGCCGACTGCGGCTTTGCCGATGACGCTGTCATGGCTTACGCTGAAGAACGCGGCTGGCAGTATATCTTCAAGCTCCCGAAGAAAGCGACCGTCAAGAAGGCCATTACTTATCTGCAGCAGCATCCTGCATTTTGGGAAACGCTCAGCGAAGAGGAAGAGTATATCACCTTTGCGACAGAGGACGATCGTTGGGCTGCCGCAGACATCCCGATTCTCCTCACCAAGTGGGAAAAAGCCCGGCGTTGTGTCATCTACCGGGAAGCCCACGAAACCGAGGGCACGAACGATGGCCAACTAACCCTGAATTTGACAACGTATTCCTTCCAGGCCATCGTCACGAATGCCGATCTCAAGCCGTTGCCGCTGCTTCGCTCGTACAACAAGCGCGCCAACATCGAGAATCGCATCGACGAGTTGAAAGAGGGCTATGCGGTGGAGCAGAACAGCCAACATTCCATGCTACGTAATTTATTGTTCAGTTGGATCAAAGCCATCGCCTATAACGTAATGGTCTGGTTCAAACAGGCGTTGATGCCGGAATCGTTACAGAGGTGCGAGATCCAAACGATACGCCGGATGGTGATCCGGGTACCCGGCAATGTGGTCGGTTCCGGTCGCTACCAGCATATCCGGCTTGCTCCGAATCCGACGCTTGCTGTCATCGTTGAGTCGATGCAGAAAAAGCTTAGAGTGCTGGCGGAACGGTTCATGCCGACTCTACAGGCGGCTTAACGGTTCAATCCATTTGGCCTTTTCGGCAGTTCGACCTGTAAAAGCCAGGTCTTCTTTGGGTTGCTCAAAAAGCCCGCAAGCCCACATCTGAACGCAGGAAGATTCGAAGACTAGCCCAAATAAACTCATTTGAAATGGACATTCCGGGGTAAGACGGGTTATCCATAGGTTTGAGTTATCCACATTCCGATTTCATGTTTAAACTAGATACACACCTCTGGCAGCCGGGCAAACCCGGGAAAAGCGTCTCAAGATGCTCGATCATTCGGCAGTTCAAGTTGGTCACCGACTGATACCCCCAGCCGTTTTTATTGCTGCCACAATCTGGAGATCGGAGATACAGGCTTTTACTTATTTTTCAGATCTACTCTTAGCTGTCCTCAAATCCATGCGCCTTGACTTTCAGGGTCCGACAGTTCTCAGTAACGACATGGACTACGTGGTCGGGAACGCCGTCCGGGATCTTTGCTTGAACGTCCAAGGTGACGACCACTTCTGCTCCTACAATGGACGTGATATGCTGGAGGATCTCCTGGGCAAAATTCCCGACATCCCGGCTGATTCTAGTTGGGTCAAGCTGCACCGTGGCGTAAAATCGTCTCGGTTTTTTATCCACTACAGGTTCTGGCTGGGGAGTCCTGCCCTCGTCTCCACCCCCGGAAACATCCCACCCTGGGTGAACGGTACCTTCCCCGGCAGCATGTCCGTGCGTAGAACCAGGCTGATAAGTGATCCGTCCCCGTAGTCTTCTTTCCTCCTCTTCCTGCTCTTCCTGGATTTGCTTTGCCGCCGGCTCCGCCTTCACCAGGAAGTGAGAAAGATCTGCCCTGGTGTATGAGTCACCGAATCTCAGGGCCATGAAACGGCCCGTATCCGTCACCCCGGCGGCGATGCCGAAAAACTCCCTGGAGGCAAGCCCTTCATTGATGGCCGCTAAAAGGACATCGACATCTTTCAGCCTAGACAGGTAGCAATAGCGGCAGAGGTAATCCCAAACCTGTTTTATGGAGATATACTCCTGTTCCTTCCAAAGCCATTTGTCCAGTTCCATGCGCAGTAACCCTGGCGCCCATTTGGTGATCAGTAGCCCGCTAGTGCGCAAACTTTTAGAAGCCTTGACAACGGGACTATCTCCACCGCCACTGATGCGTGTTATCTCCCAAGAAACAGGGTTGATCCCATCCTGGGTGGGCACTAGTAGCCAACAATAGGCCTCCTTCAAGCGCAAGTCTACAGTTTCATCACTGCGTTTGTAGCTCTCCACAGCCTGTCGGCGCTGGTGGGCATCCAGGTTTAAGGCATCCGCATCCTCAACCACGGATTTCCACGCCAAAAAACGACGGGACTCACTTTCCAGGCTCTTTACAAGCTCCCGGTCCGGAGCAACAAACACCAGCATGTTCTGGTAAAGCCGGGGCCCCGTTCCGCGGTTCTTGAGAATGTCTTCTGCCGCCTTGACGGCTGGGCTCCCCATGTCTCCAGCCTTGTGCCCTTGGGCTGGCCCGAGGACTACCATGCGCACGGCTTGCTCATCCGGTACTTCAAGAGAGGAGGACGGGCAGGTATGCACGGCGGTAAAATCGCCCCGTTCCCGCATTCCCTTCAACCGGCGCTCCAGTTCCATCTCCACGTCATCTTTGGATACCTGCTGGGCGCGGTCTTCGACTGTCCGGCGCAAATTCGGGGGCAGGTCGTACCAGTAGCGCTGATTATTGATATACAGGTGGGTAAGTTCGTTGACTAGACGTCCCATGGCGTCATTGAAGATAGCCACCTGTTCACCTGGCTGGACCACTCCTAAGCGGGCCCGGATGTCTTCGATGCCGCGCACACGCTGCTCCTTTACGGAGGGAGCACTACCCAAAAAGATGGACCGCGCCACCCGCCGTGCCGCCATCACGCGGCCGAATCGCTGGTTCGCCATGTCGATCTGATAAGTTTGGGACCGCGGCCCGTCCACGTCGCTTTCAATCACCGAGGTCCATCCTTCGGGGAGGTAACGGGTCAGTTCTTCCCGCACCGTCGTGTTATCTAAAGGTATAGAACCAGGCATAATGAGGAAGCTCTGATCCTGGCGGATCCAGAGATCATGTATCACGGCTGCCATAAGCCTCAGAACACCACGCGTCTTCTGGAACCTCTCCAGGGTGGCCCAGTCATCGTAAAGCCGGTCGAAGACTTCCGGATGGATAGGGTAACAGGCTTTCAAGCGCTCTAGGTAGGCTAACTCCCTGCATTCCGCGGGGAAATCCGACCCGCCTTCACGGTACATTTCACTAAAGGCTCGGCAAACTTCATCCCGGGCAGCCTCGTCCTGGACAGGCAAAAAGAGGCGGCGGCGGACAATAGCAAACCCCTCTTCGGCGCCTACCGGCTTCCAAATCGCTTCCATCCGGCCAAAGGTGTGTTCGATGAATTCAAGGGCCTTTTTCCCTGCCTCACCCCCGATCTCGATGTCGGATTCAGGGATGGAAGCCACGAGGAGGCTATTCTTGCTCGCCCGGGCCGCTTCGGTCAGTTCCTGAACAAAAGTCAGCACTGCGTCAAATGTACCCGCCACCACGCCAGATTCGCCGTAGAGTTTGCGGGCATAGGCCACCAGCTCATCAATGAGAATGACACACGGCCCGCAAGCATCCAGAAGTTCCACTAAGGTCTCCGAACCAGGCGGGACAGATGCCTTGTCAGCGTCCCGGACAATGTCGTATATTTTAGGGTTACTAGCCTGTTCTGCAAGCTGGGCGGCCATTTCGCCCCACAGGGTGCGGATGGTGATCCCAGGGAAGTTGGATGGGCGGCGTACCTTGGTTGGGTTCAAGGCCGTCCCCACCAGAACAGCTACCCTGGCTTTTGGGCACTTTGAAACACCGGCTTTCTCCAGTAAAGGCCGAGCATTAGGGATTTTCTCCAGTTGAGCCTGACCACGTAAAAGGTGATAGAGGGCCAGCATGCTGTGGGTTTTGCCACCGCCGAAGGCGGTCTTTAGTTGGATGACCGGTTCGCCGCCAAGGCCGGACACTCGACGCACAGCCTGAACCAGCAGCCCCATCATCCCCTCCGTGATGTAGGTGCGGCCGAAGAACTCCACCGGGTCCTGGTACTCTACCTGGGCGGTGCCCCTCAGCACCTGGGCCAGGTCGGCGGCAAATTCCGCCTGGCGGTAGCGCCCTTGGGCCACATCGGGATGGGGCTCCACTACAAAGCGCCAAGGCTGCAGCCCGTGCCTGGGAGGCATGGTTAGAACGGTAGCCGCATTAGTGGTCTTGGACGGTGCCAGGTGCCCTCCCCCGTTGCTTATGATCGTAGTAGACGCGCCGGTAGTACCGTACCTGATCTGCCGGACTAGCTCCCTTAGGGCTTCGGTTGTCTCGCTATCAATGCCCTCTGCCATCCTGGCCATGGTATCCAACGCCCGCCAGGCATCCTCCGCAGAGAAATCGCCACTACCTTTGTGTGCCCACTTGTTGCGGGTAGTGATGAGTTCCTTCACCCAGTTGCGGTGTTCCCGGCTCAGCTTGGTTCGAAAGATGTCATTCCAGTGAATATCAATTAGCAGAAGGCAACGGGCTGCATCGAGGGCGTCCACAAGCTGTACCCAGTCTCCCCCCGATGGCAAGTCGCGCCGCTGGACTTCCGTGAGCGTCTCAAAAACACCGTCCCGCCACCACATCTCACCGTACCGCGCACGGAGTTCCCGGGCCACATAGGGCGCCAGGATCTCGGTCAGGAGCGCAAAGCCCCTGGTCACCAGCTCAAAGTTGTCACTCACTCCAACTCCCCCTCCCTTAGAAAATCAACTGAGACTGTACAGGAAAAGCCGCGGATAACTCCAGAGTTTTCTCCTGAATAGCCGGCCATGATACCACCAGATTATTATAGGCCAAGGCCTCCTCCGTCCATCCCCGGCGCTCAGAAATGGTGTAGAGGTGGTAGGCGAGACTTTTGGCCGCGTCGCCAAGGTCACTACCCATAGCGCGGGCCAACCTCGCCGCCTCCGCTTCGCCCCCCGTCTGTACGGCTCGCACCAAGTGCTGGGTACACAGCCAAATGCTTCGGTGACGCGTTTCTACCGGGCTCCAGTGGGGTTCCAATTCCTCGCGCCGGAAGAGGCGCACCTTGCCCCTAGCTGCGACCAGCATCCCTGCTTCGGCGAGGGCTGAAACAGCGGTGTTTTTTGCCCGGGCAAGGATGTCAGCCTCGCCGAAGGGAGCCTCTCTCATACCGAATTGCTCAAACCAGGCTACACAGAAGCGGGTGTCAGGGTCCAGATCTCCTTCCTGGGCCGCAAAGTAAGCGTCCAACTCCTGGTTGATAAGCTGCAGAGCGGACCGTACCGGCATAGGGCTGCCGTCGGGTTCCAGCACTTTACTGTACCTGGAGAAAACCGCCATCCCGGGGCCGATAGCGGCTTGGGCCAGGTCCACCGGAGCGATGTTCCCCTGCTGGAGGTCCTTCAGGGCTTTTGAAAGTTCCTGCTGGAGCGAGGACCGAAATTCACGCAATGTCGCCACAGGTGCATCGGCCGGTTGTGGCCGGCAAACAAGGACAATGGAAGTCGCCAACACGTTGCTGTTATGCCCGCGCATGCGCGCACTCATCTCTGTATGTAAGGGCCATGTTCCTGTAATCGTAAACCCCGACTTCAGCAATCCTCCCAGCATGGTCTCCCAACCGGTAGAAGTTGGGGTGGGATCATTCTCAGAACCGCCGGATTCCTCATCTATTTCGCTTTGTTTAAAGGCATAATAAACGGTTAGAGGATACTCGGGGTTGGCTATCTCCCGGAGGTGGTTAAAAGCCTCCCTTAGCCCCTCCTCGAAGAACCGGCGTGCCTTATCCTTGTCTCCACCGAAGCGATACGGGTTGGCCACAAGTTCCCGGGCCTTCGGAACGAGCACCGTGGCAAAAAGGCTGGGGTAAATCTTGCCTAACATCGGCCGCAACCAGACGTAAAAGAAATCGGAAAGGTCGGCATAGCCAATATTGTCATAGTAAGGTGGATCTGTGGATATGACAGGCTTGGTCGATGTTTCAACAATTGAGATAGCATCACATTGCTTGCCTTCTCCGGGTATTCCTGCAGGTAACCCTTCCACAACCTGTGCTATCCGCTCTACCGTACCAAAAAAGTTTCCCGTGGCTTCACTGAAAGGATTGGCTTCGGCGTAGTCCCAAGTCATAGGTATTGCTTGGCGGGCAAAGGTGTTGCGGATGCCGCCATTCCAGCCACAAATTGTTGACCACTGATCCGCGGATTTATCAACAGCGAATGCCAAGTAGGTCGCGACCGCATCGGCATATGCAGCAGCCCCTGACCCGCCCTTTTCCAGAGGGAGTTCATCATCCAGCAACCCGGCCGCCACTGCGTCCCGCCGCACCAACTCCCGGGCTTCGCCGACCAGTTCGCTGAAGGTGGTCAAAGCCAAAAGCTGACGGGAGGTAAAAAGTTGGCGATGCCGTGAAATCCCATAACGTTGAATCCGAAAACCTAAAGCCTGTTCCGGTAAGTCTGTCTCAGGCCCCCCCTTGGCTTCAACACGTAAAGCGATTTCTTCCTGCTCCGTTGAGGGGGACAAGTACACACGTTTCTTCCCATCAGCCACCATAGCCAACAACCGGGTGCCTAGACGCTGAGCCTTTCCCTCTGCGCGGATATAGTCAAAGGAGACTGGAGTGCCACAGCGGACACAGACCGCCCCCCGGCGGTTGATCGTCCCTTCCGGCGGCGCACCTTCCCCTTGCCGCACAACAAATTGGGCCTTGTTTGCTTTTTTGTCTATAACAGGTTCCACCCAAATCTTTCTACCCGAGTTGGACGACAAAACAAACTTGCTCACAAGCGGCATCTCTATGCCGCATGCAGGGTTGGGGCACTTGATGGTACGGGCCCACAGCCAAGCAGTGACCTTGGCCTTGCCGCTTCCATGTTCTTTAGGAAGGAATACGTCAGGGTATAGCTGGCCGATGCGCCGCTTCGCCTTTTCCAACATCCACCGACCATAGTAGCGGGTGTCCTCGGCGATCCCGGCCGATCCCCACCATTCGGCCTGGTTGCCAATTCTTTCGCGTGCTTCCGGGTTCACTGGGGGGCGGCCAGCAAATCTCGGCGGTATTTCAACAAGAGCTTTGGTAATTAAAGCCGCTACGGGGTTCAGGTCGCTACCATGTGCCGTGAGTCCCAGGCGCTGGGCCTCCAGGGGAATAGAGCCACCTCCGCAAAAAGGGTCCAGGACCGGCGGGGGATTACCTCCGGTGGATTTCAGGATTTCCTGGCGAGCTTCCCCAACCACTCGGTCATTGTTCGAGTTCTCCCATTTAACCAGGTCGCTGATGATGCGAAAGAGCCGTTTGCGCTCTTTTTCCTGCGCCTCCACCGTGGGAAATGCCTCCGGGTGGCTGGAAGGGTCATCGACCAGTGACGCAAACAGAATAGCCCGGCAAGTAGCCAGTGGCTTGCGGGACCACCAAAGATGCAGCGTAGAGGGATGACCATGATGGAGGAATTTCTCCCTGGCTGTTTCCTTATTGATTACCTCCAGCGGCAGGGCCACCTCGATGAGTTTCTTCCGTAGCGTCATTTGGAGGTCCCTCCTAAGCTTCCCACACTCTGTTCACATTCTCGCGAATCTTTGCCATCCTGTAGTCGTTATGCAATGGCATCACAGTCTCTATTAGAAAGGTGTTGTTATTTGCACCGGAGACATGCTTTCCAGTTCAACTACCTTTTCTTGAATAGCTGGCCAGGAAACCACCAGGGTGTTATATGCGAGGGCTTCCTCCGTCCAGCCCCTGCGCTCAGAAATGGTGTAGAGGCGGTAGGCGAGGCTCTTGGCCGCTTCACTGAGGTCACTACCCATGGCATGGGCTAACTTAGCCGCCCCTGCTTCGCCATCCAATTGGATGGCCCGCACCAGGTGCTGGGCGCAGAGCCAGACGATGCGGTGGCGGGTAAGTGTTGGGCTCCATTTCGGATCCAATTCATCGCGCCGGAGGAGGCGCACCTTACCTTTAGCTGCAATCAGCGCCCCTGCATCAGAAAGGGATGAAACGGCTGTGTTTTTTGCCCGTGCTAAAACGTCAGCCTCACCAAAGGGGGCTTCCTTGAGACCAAATTGCTCAAACCAAGCCACACAGAAGCGAGTTTCCGGGTCCAGGTCACCTTCCTGGGCCGCCAGGTAGGCATCTAGTTCCTGGTTGATGATCTGGAGTGCGGCACGCACCGGCATGGGGCTACCATCGGGTTCCAACACTTTATTATACCTGGAGAACACCGCCATTCCAGGCCCGATAGCTGCCTGGGCCAGGTCTACCGGAGCGATGTTTCCCTGTTGGAGCTTTTTGAGAGCCTGTGGTAGCTCTCGCCGCAAGGCCATGGCGAATTCACGCCTTGTGACCATTGCGGCATCAGCAGGCCGAGGGCGGCAGACGAGGACAATTGAGGAAGCGAGGGCATTCGCCCCATTGGCCACAGGGCGGTTACTCAATTCGCTACGCATAGGCCACGTTCCGGTGATAGAAAACCCAGCCCGGAGCAGGCCTTCCAGCATGGTTTCCCAACCGGTGGATGCAATTGTCATGGCGCCACGACCGTCTTCCGAGTCTCCTTCGTTTTCCGCCTGCTTGAAGGCATAATAGACGGTAGTCGGATAATCATGATGAATTGCTTCTCGCATACGGGAAAAAGCCTTACCCAATCCCTGTTCGAAAAACTCACGTGCCGCTTCCCTATCTCCACCAAATCTGTAAGGGGTAGCGACCAGTTCCTGTGACTTTGATACGAGAAGGGTACTGAACAACGAAGGGTAAATCCGGCCAAGGGAGTGCCGAAGCCAGACATAAAAGAAATCAGAGAGGTCGGCGTAACTGATGTTGTCATAGTAAGGTGGGTCAGTTGATATAACGGGTTGTTTTACACCATTGACCCTTTCTACGGCGTTCAGTTGTCTCGAAATACCGATGCTGCCGCACGGTGAATTGGCTACTACACCCGCCACCCATTCAACGGCACCTAAGAAATTACCAGTGGAGTCGCTTAAAGGATTAGCCTCAGCAAAGTCCCAAGTCATAGGGATGCCCTGGCGGGCAAAAGTGTTGCGAACATTGTCCCGAGTACTGTCCCAAGAACAAATAGCTGAATTTCTATCTGCCAAACGATCAACCGCTAGGCCTAGATATATCGCTACCGCATCAGCATACGCCCTTGCCCCAGTACCACCTTCGTCCAACGGCACCCCGTCATCGAGTAGTCCGGCAGCCTCGTTATCAGACATTACCTGCTCCCAAACCTCTCCCACTAGGTCACTGAATGTAGCCAGCGCCACAAGCTGGCGGGGGGTGAAAAGATCGGCATGTTTTGTCATGCCATAAAGCGGAACATTTACAGCTGCCTTTCCTTCGAGCTCTGTTTCCGGTTTCCAATCCGGCTTTGCTTGTGCCGCAATTAATTCATGTTCCTCGCTTGGGGGCAAGTATACCCGCCCCCTTTGCCCTTCGGCTACAATAGCCATGAGTTGTGAGCCCATGCGCTCAGCCTTTCCTTCAGCCCGGATATGTTCAAAAGGTACTGGAACGCCACAACAGATACAGGTTGCTCCACGGCGATTAACGGTTCCATCTCGTGGCTCACCCGTTCCTTGTCTCACTCTAAATTGCACCCTCTTGGCAGCATAATCGATGACCGGCTCTACCCAAGCCCATTTATCCAGTTTATTGGAGAGACAGAACGATCTAACTAATGGCATTGCGGCCCCGCAGGCAGGGTTGGGGCATTTCACTGTGCGGGCCCACAGCCAGGCAACGACCGTAGCTTCACCACCTCCCTGATCCTTGGGCAACCGTACCTTGGAGTATAAATGCCCGATTCGCCGCTCGGCTTCGTCCCGCATCCACTGCCCGTAATATCGAACGTCCTCGGCTAGCCCCTCCGCGCCTCGCCAGCAAGTGCTGTGGACAATCCGGTGGCGCGCTTCGGGGTTTACGGGCGGACGGCCGGCAAATTTGGGAGGGATCTCGATGAGAGCCTTGGTGATCAGGACAGCCACCGGGTTCAAGTCGCTGGCATGCGCCTCCAGGCCGAGGCGTTGGGCCTCAAGGGGGATGGATCCACCACCGCAGAAAGGGTCTAATACCGGTGGGGGTGTACCCCCGGTTGACTTTAGAATCTCCCGACGAGCAGCCTCCAGCACCTGCTCGTTATTGGAGTTCTCCCACTTCACCAAGTCCTCGATAATACGGAAGAGCCGCTGGCGGTCCTTCTTCTGGGCTTCCTCCGTAGGAAACTCATCTGGATGGCTGGAAGGGTCATCTACCAGGGAAGCGAAAAGGACTGCGCGGCATGCTGCTAAAGGCCGTCTTGCCCACCATAGGTGTAATGTTGATGGGTGCCCGTGGCGGATGGATTTCTCCCGGGCCGATGCCTCGTTGATAGCTTTAAGGGGCAATGCTACTTCAATGAGTTTTTTCTTTATAGTCATTCCTCGTTGTCTCCTTCTTTTCCGCAATGCCTTTTATTGAACATAGCCTCACACAACGACTTGTCCCTGGCGCGCCAGCTCCCGAAGACTGTAGTTGACGCTGGTCGCAGCGAAGTCAGGCTCTCGGGTGAAGGGGGAGCGCACATAGATAGGATCCGACGCCTGATCTCCATCCACTTCTACCAGGGCAAGGAAGTAATCCTCAGGTTTATTCAGGGCTGTCATAATCTCGTTTTTGGTAACCGTGACGGTGGTAGCCCCTTTAACACGACCCTTTACTTCGATAAAACGGAGCTTTCCAGTGCCGGGGATGCGAGACTCGATGTCATAGCCGCACTTTTCGGTATTGACATCCCGCGGTTCGTAGCCAAGGCTCCTTTCCTTCTCCATCACCGTCCGCATGGCTATGCTCTCAACACGCCTGGTCTCCTCCGCAAATAGCCCTGGACCATCCGCATTCTCTCCCTTTAGGCTAGAAATCAGACCTATAGATACTACCAGTGCGCCACCGATGACTACTGGTGGTAGCGGAGAAAGACGGCGCTCCTGCTCTAATTCTTCCATCCGTTTCTTTAACCGAGCAGCAAGTTCATCAGCTCGTTGCCGGGCATTGGCGGAGTTGAGACGGGCGTTAACCTTACCTGCCTGTTCCTGGGCCTTAAGCTCCTCGGCCCGGTGATCCCAGTAGTTGATCTCCTTTGTAAGGCGGTCCTTCACCGCCTGCATGGTCTTGGTCACCAGTTCTTCCTTCCGGTGCTGGATCTCGCTTAGGTGCTGGGGAACCAGGTTTTGTACAGCATACGTTATGGCCATGCTCTCCAAGTCTTTCTGGAGCCAGGACCGGGACAAGACCGGCATCACTAGGAAGCGTTCTTCCTCGGTGAGGCCGCGATATTCCAGGTAAGGTGCGTACCCTGCAGTGCGGGCCTCCCCCTGGCTGTTGATTTCCACGAACTGCAACTGCCGGGAAACGGTGCGGCGATTACCGGAGGGATCCACCCGGGCATCCTGAATCGAGTGCTCAATGTAGAACAAGGCGCGGGCCTGATCCCCTGAGTCATTGGGATCAACCAGAACCGCTCCCTGCTTCAAAAGGTCTCGGTAACGCTCCAGGATAAGATCGACAGTGGATTCCAGCAGGGGATGCCCCGGGCAAAGGAAGGCCGCCAGGGGTTTCCCCGGGCAAGCCACCAGGTCCTTCTCGAAGCAAACCCGTTCGTAGCGCGGTAGAACAGGTTCACCCGTACCAATCAAGCGGTCACGGTTCCTGATGGCAGCTGGTACATGCAGAATTTCGTAGCGTTTAGGTTCACGCTCGCTAATTCGGCCGCCCAGGAACTGAAATGCCCTGAGAAAAAATGAGGCTATGAAATGGGGCTGCAGACGGCGAGCCTCGATGCGTTCCATCTCCTCACGAATGGCCATCACCTGGCGGATATCCATGGTATCCCTGGCCAGGGCCCGTTCTTCAAGAAGCTGGCGGAGGTATGCCGTGTTCAGGGCGCGGTCAACAACCTGGTTAAGCCTGTTTCGGACCTCAGGCCGGTCACCGTAGCGGATGGCTTCCAATAACAAATCCTTGAGGGGCCGGTTATCAAAGGTAAGCTTCCCCAATACGTCAAAGACACGCCCGCCCAAGGCATTCCTTTCTTCCTCCAGCTTTTTCAGCAGGCGGTCAAAAACTTCGCCTTCCCGGGTTTCGGCGGCTACCAGGTTCCAGAGATGGCAGACCTCTGTCTGGCCGATACGGTGGATACGCCCGAAGCGCTGTTCTAACCGGTTGGGGTTCCAGGGAAGATCGTAGTTCACCATCAGGTGGGCACGCTGCAGGTTGATGCCTTCGCCGGCGGCATCAGTGGCCACCAGGACGAATACCCCTTTGTCTTGGGTGAATGCCTCCTGGACCTTCCGGCGTTCCTCCCTGCCCATACCGCCATGGATGGCGGCCACAGCCTCCTCACGGCCCAAAACCGTGCGGATGCGCTCCACCAAATAATTCAATGTATCGCGGTGCTCGGTAAAAATCACCAGTTTGTGGCGGCTTCCCGATATATCAAACATTTCGGGGGTGTCCTGAAGGAGTTTGCAGAGTTCGTCCCATTTACGGTCGGTCCCGCTCACCCGCACCTGGTACGCATGCCTTTCCAAGCGTTTGAGGGTGGCTATCTCCGCCTCTAGCTCCTCGATGGTGCGGGCTGCGGTGGCCTGGTCGACCACCGCTTCTTCTACTGCCTCCAACTCGGCTTCCGGCGCATCTTCCAGGTCTTCCAGGTCATCTGCACTCAAATATGGTCCCAAAGCTTGAAACTGTAATGTTGCCCCCCGCTTTCGGAGCTGCTCTTCGCGAAGGCGCTTCTCAAGCCGCTCGCGGCGCCTTTTTAGTGACTGGTAAATAGCTTCCGGAGAGGAAGCAAGGCGGCGCTGCAGGATGGTTAGGGCAAAGCCCACCGTACCTTTCCGGCCTTCACTTTCCAGGGTGTCGGCGCGGTTAAATTCCTCGCGGACATATTCGGTGACTTCCTTGTACAATCTGGCCTCACCGTCGGAGAGGGTGTAGTTCACAGTATAGGCGAGGCGCTCCGGGAAAAGGGGAGTACCGTCGAACTTGTATAGCTCCTCCTTTACCAAGCGTCGCATCAGGTCTGAAGTATCAACGACGTGCACCCCGTCGCGGAAGCGCCCCTCGAAACGGTCACCATCCAGCAACGCCATGAAGAGCTGGAAGTCCTCCTCCTTACCATTATGGGGCGTGGCCGTGAGAAGCAAAAAATGGCGGGTAATCCGGGATACTAGCTGTCCCAACCGGTATCGTTTGGTGTACTTGACCTCGCCGCCGAAGAAGGTCGCTGACATCTTGTGGGCTTCGTCACAGACGACGAGATCCCACTCTGTGTTTTCCAACTTTGCCTGTAGGTCTTCATTGCGAGCCAGTTTGTCCAGGCGTGCGATGCATAGGGGAATTTCCTGAAAGGCATTCCCCGTCCTGGCTGCTTCGATGCGCTCGCTGGTGAGGATTTCGAAGGGCAGAAGAAATTTTTTGTCCAACTCGTCTTGCCACTGTTCAGCCAGGTTTCCCGGGCACACGATGAGGCATCGGCGCAGGTCTCCCCGTATCATTAATTCCTTGATCAAAAGCCCCGTCATGATGGTCTTACCGGCGCCCGGGTCGTCGGCTAACAAAAAACGCAATGGTTGCCGAGTAAGCATTTCTCCGTAAACAGCGGTAATCTGGTGCGGCAAGGGTTCTACTATAGATGTATGGATAGCCAGATGAGGGTCAAAAAGATGGGCCAAGCGAATCCGGTAGGCCTCGGAAACAAGTCGTAGCATTTCTCCATCCGCCTCAAAGCTCCAGGGCCGCCCGGCGGTCACAATTTCCAAGACAGGCTCCCGGTCTCGGTAGAGGAGTTCGCTTCCCAGGTGACCGGCACTATCCTTGTAGGTCAACTCCAAGACAGTAGTTCCATACCATTTCACATCCACCACAGTGACCAGGCGGTCAGGGAGAATTCCCTTCACGGTGGCACCCCTGTTCAGGTCTTCAAGACGTGCCATATTTGTTCCTTCCCTCTCATCTTGAAAAGAGTACACAAAAATACCATTGTTTAGCAGATACTCGCAACCCCATTTATTCTTCAAAAAGGAGTCTTTTTCCTTGTCCCTATGGTAAATTTGTAGCAATTTCAGGTCTATCTTTTTAAGGGATAGATTCGAGACCCATAAAGACAGAATCAGATGGAAAATTATGTGCTTGCATTGTCTGTTCCCAAAGTTAAAATAATATTATGATTCTACTGCAGAAACCTGTTCGCAAAGCTTCTGGTGGGGGAAACCCTCTACTCTGGGCCAAAAAATCAAGCAAAAGCCAGTAAAAAGTGCTCCTTTTATAGCCCAAAGTGGGGACTACGATCATGGCAGGTGATCAAAAAAGGCTTTTTGCAGTAGAATCATATTATAAGTATGCGTCAGAAGTATAAAGGCGTGGGGTCTCCGTTCTCCCACAGAAGTCGGCTAACTCCTACATAAGCGATTTTTGGTGTAGGACTTGAGGGAAAAGCAAAGGCGATGAATATGCATAAATATTCATCGCCTTGCATAAATCGCAATTGAGTAAACCATAAGCCGAGTTCTGTCGTGGGTGATCATCTATCTGGGACGTTAGTTGCCTAACGCCTCAAGCGACCTTACCCGGGAACGGAGCGGGCAACTCCATTGTTCCCCTATTTGGTCTTGCTCCAGGTGGGGTTTACCTAGCCGGTCTAGTCACCTAGCCGCTGGTGAGCTCTTACCTCACCTTTCCACCCTTACCGTCTGGGAAGTGAGAAGTGGAAAGTCGGAAGTGGGACTCTCGAAGAATTTGCTATGCAAATTCCCTCAATTCCAACCTCAAACCTCTCACTTCCCACCTCTCAAACGGCGGTTTGTTTCTGTGGCACTAGCCTTAGAGTCGCCTCCACTGGGAATTACCCAGCACCCTGCCCTATGGAGCTCGGACTTTCCTCAAGCACGGCCTTGCGGCGCTTGTGCCTGCGATCACCTGATTTACTCAATAGCTTTATTTTTTTGTCGGAATGTCAGTATAGCACGAAAACAGGATTCCCATCAACCTTAGCCTTCTAGTGAGTTATTGGAAACAGAGCTGCCGCTATCAATGCCCAAGTTAGCCAATTGGTCGGCTCTTTTGTTTTTTTCTCGGGGAACATGAACAATAGTAAATTTCCGGTATTTTTGTCTCAGCTGAAAAACTTGCCTAAAGAGGGGGATTAGGCCCTCGTTTTTCACCCGGTAGAGACCGTTTAATTGTTTCACCATGAGCTCACTGTCGCAGTAGACAAGAACTTCCGTGCCGCCAATTCTCAGACCCTCTTCCAGGCCGCGGATGAGGGCGGTGTACTCAGCAATATTATTGGTTGCCTGCCCCAGGTATTCAGCTATTTCCAGCAAGACTTGCCCTTCAATGTCCATTATCAGAACGCCGATACCGGCATCGCCCGGGTTGCCCCGGGAAGCGCCATCAGTATAAATGACTAAGTGCATATTGAACCACCTCTTATTCTTGCGGCTTCTCCCAATAAAGTAGTCTACCACAGCTTTCGCAGTTTACCAACCCCTCGCCTTTGCGCAAATCGCGGATTAGCCAGGCAGCAACCTGTACCCGGCAAGCGCTGCAGCGGCTGCCTTCCAGTTTTGATACGACAAGACCACCATAGCGGGGCTCCATTTCCTGGAATAATTTCATGGTAGCCGGCGGGATTTCCATCTCCAGGCGGGCGCATTCCGCTTTAAGAATACTCCGTTCGTCCTCCAGGTGTTGTTTACTTTCCTGGAAAACCTGCAGTTTCTTCTTGTACTGGTGAATAGCCTTGTTCAGGCGCTCCCTTTCTGCCTTGGTTTTTTCCCGCAGTTTTTCCTGCTGGTCTGTCAGTGACAAAATATCCTCTTCTGCCTGGTTTTTTTCCTTCTGGTACAGGTTAATCTGCTGCTGCAAACCTGAAAGCTCCTTATGCCCCTTGGCATCATTACCATAAAGCCGTTTCAGCAGATTTAAACCCTTCGCTGTCAGGTCAGCTAATTTCTGCTCCTTTGACTTCAATTGCCTTTCCATTTCCTTCAGCCGCTGCTCTTCACCCGCAAGAACATCTTCAGCTGCCAGGATATCTTTTTTGGCTTTTTTAAACTCAATTACCTCAGGATTTTTGGCCAGTTGTTCCTCCAGGCGCCGTAGTTTTAGCCTCACCTGCTGCCACTCCCAAAGCTTGCCAAGGTTCTCCATCTCTGTCCGCTCCTTCCTTCATGAAGTACAAAAAAAGCAGGACAGCTCTAAGAAGAGCCTCCTGCTAGAGGTAGGTCCATGGTTCTTCAGTTTTTTCAACAGCAACTATATTAACGGCTTCACCGTTTCTTTCCAGTTCACTCCGCAACATATTCGCCAGGGCAGGCACAATCACCTGTTCGGTAGCAAAGTGACCGGCATCGAGGAGCGCCAGTTTTAAAGCAAAGGCTTCCTGAGCTTCATGGTATTTCAGGTCACCTGTCACTAAAACATCTGCCCCTTTAAAGGCAGCCGCATGGATTAAGGATGCCCCGGCTCCGCCGCACACGGCAACTTTGGTCACTAGGCGTTCACTGTCACCTGATAATTTAACCACCCTTACTCCCAAGGCCTGTTTAACCTGTTGGGCAAATGCGCCTAACGATACCGGTGATGTCAAACGGCCAATAGCGCCCAAACCCCAATTAGATACCGGCTGATGCAGGGGGTAAATGTCGTAGGCTACTTCTTCGTAGGGGTGGGACTTTTTCATGGCTTTGATTACTTTATCGACTAGGTTTTCCGGTACAATGGTTTCTAACCGGTGCTCTTCCACCTCTTCCAGTTTGCCGGCAAGGCCAATGAAGGGGTTCGTCCCCTCCCTTGGCAGAAAAGTGCCTGTCCCCAGAAGGCGGAAAGTACAGTGGGAGTAATTCCCAATCCAGCCGGCCCCAGCCTCAGATACGGCATTTAATACAGCCGCGGTGTGTTCAGTTGGTACAAAGGTCACCAGCTTGAACATCCGGTCGCTGCCTGTCACTTTGAGGGTTTCCACATCTGTCAGTCCCAGCCTGCCCGCTAATTGGGCATTCACCCCCATAGCAGCACAGTCCAGGTTGGTGTGGGCAGCATAAACCATAATATTGTTTTGCACCAGTTTCCGCAAAAGGCTGCCCAAAGGCAGGTCAAAACGCAGGCTTTTAAGCGGCCGGAAAATTAGGGGATGATGGGCAATGATCAGGTCAGCTTTCTCCGTGATAGCCCGGTCCACTACCGCTTCATCAACATCTAACGAAACCAGGACACAGCCTACCTCCGCCCCTGGGTCGCCGACCAAGAGCCCGACATTATCCCATTCTTCCGCCCGGTTACGTGGAGCCAGAGTGTCCATGAACTGCATTATTCGCTGGCACCTGACAGCCATTCTTTCACCCTTTCTAATTCCATTAGTTTATTGGTCAAATCCCGGCGCTTCCTCTCTACCTCGGGCCGGGAACTTAAGTTCAACTGGGTTTGAATTTTTTTGATCTGCTCCTCCTGGCGAGCAATAAAATCCATTAAATGGGGATGTTTAACGGCCAGGAGATGGGGGCCTATTTCCGCTTCCAAGGGTTTTAAGAGCTGGCCCAGACCAGGTTCTGCCACCAAGATTACATAATAGCGGTCGGTTTCCTTAACCAAGTCTTCGTCGATAATGATCCAGCCGTGGTTTACCAACCATTCCCTAAGGCGGGGGGCATCCTCCATGGGCTGCAGGACCAGGCGCTGGATCGTCCGGGTTACCTCCGGCACAGCTTCCAGGATACCGATCATAGTACTCCCGCCCATTCCTGCCATCACAACAGTGAACACTTCGTGGGGTTCTAACACGGTAAGCCCATCTCCATGACGCACTTCGATCAAGTGTTCCAGGTTATGGGCTTGCACCTGCTCATACGCGGATTGGTAAGGCCCGAAGCTGATATCTGAAGCAACGGCGGCCGGGATAATTCCCTCTTTTACCAGGAAGATGGGCAAGTAGCCATGATCAGTACCGATATCAGCCATTTTATATCCGGCCATCACCCGCTGGGCCACAGCGGCCAGTCTAGGGGAAAGTTGACCTTCCATCTCATCTTCCCTGCTTTAGAATTTCGATCATGTTAATATCTTCTAGTTAAGCCCCAAAAATCCTTTTTTATCCCTTTAGATAAATAAAGCGAAACTATCTCTTAAAGTCTTCCCCAAAAACCCAGGGTTTAAAATTACGGCTCTGCCAGCCCACAGGAAAATTTTTGCATTCCAGGTTCTTTTAACCGGAAGAGATTTGGTCATTGCCGGTTTTAATAGGCGTTTTCCTGTTTCTCTCCCCGGCTTCCTAAAAGCCGCTCACGCCACGCAACCAGATGGCTGATCTGCTTTTCCACCAAGGCAATTAAATCCGTAATTTCGCCGGAAACTAAAGGTCCCTTTTGCTTACCGGCAGAAGTATAGGAGCCCAACAGCCTTAAGTTTAAGGCGGTCGACTTTAAGGCTCCCATAGCCTCGGCCACCTGTGGTTCCCGGTAATGGCCGTCAATGTCGATGAAAAACAGGTATTCCCCCATTCTTGTCTTAGCAGGTCTTGATTCAATTTTGCTCAGGTTGATGCCCCGCAAGGAAAACTCTCCCAAGGCTTGAAACAAAGCTCCGGGCTGGTCGCTGATAGAAAGCAACAGGCTGGTTTTATAAGGGCCGGCACATTTAACCTCCTGCCTGGAAATAACTACAAAGCGAGTTTCATTGTTGGGTTGATCCGCAATATTGGCTACCCCTATTTTCAGCCCGTATAACTGGGCCGAGGCCGCCGTTCCCACAGCAGCCCATGCCTCCGAGGATATGGAAACCAGCCGCGCCGCCTCTGCGGTGCTGGTTACACTTACGGGTTCTGCTGCCGGTAGGTTGGCAGCTAGGAAGCGGCGGCACTGAGCTAAGGCCTGGGGGTGGGACAGCACCCGCGAAATTTCCGGCAAACTGATCCCGGGGCGGGTTAACAGGTTATGCCTTATGGGCATTATTATTTCACTGGTTATGATTAAATCATAGTCATAGGCCAGCAGGTCCAGGGTTTGATTTACTGACCCTTCCCAGGAGTTTTCAATGGGGACAATGCCTGCACTCACTTCCTCCTGGTAAACGGCGGCAAAAACCGCCTCGATGGAAGGATAAGGAACCGGCTCCCAGGAACCGGTTTTTAAAAACCGGCCCGCGGCCTCCTCGCAAAAAGTGCCCTGAGGACCCAAGTAAGCCATCTTGTTAAGCATGGGCCACCCCTCCCAATTCGGCAAGAGCCATCTGCCGCCCTACAGCGGGAATTATCCTTTTAAGCTGGTGCATTAAATAATTCAGTTCTTCAGGGGTGAGGGACTGGGCCCCGTCAGACAAGGCCTTGGCCGGCTCCGGATGCATCTCCACCATCAGGCCGTCGGCTCCTGCCGCAATGGCAGCAAGAGACATGGGCAGGACTAACTGCCGGTCACCAGTGCCATGGCTGGGATCCACGATTACAGGCAGGTGACTGAGCCGCTTAACTAACGGTATAGCACTTAAGTCCAGAGTGTTCCTGGTAGCAGTCTCAAAAGTACGAATGCCCCGCTCGCATAAGATGACCTCCTCGTTACCCTCCGACAGGATATACTCGGCGGCCATCAACCATTCCTCCACAGTTGCAGCCATGCCCCGTTTCAACATCACTGGTTTCTTGGATTGACCTACGGCCCTGAGGAGCTGAAAATTCTGCATGTTCCTGGCGCCAATCTGTAAAATATCAACATAGTTCACGGCCATATTCAGGCTGCGCTCATCAATTACTTCAGTTATGGTCGGAAGTCCTGTTTCCAAAGAAGCTTCCCGCAGAAGCTTCAGACCCTTTTCCTCCAGTCCCTGAAAGCTGTAGGGGGATGTGCGGGGCTTAAAGGTACCGCCCCGCAAAATATGGGCGCCCGCTTTCTTTACCCACCGGGCGGAAATCAACAACTGTTCTCTGCTTTCCACCGAGCAGGGTCCTGCCATAATGGCAACGGAATCCCCACCAATGGTCATTCCTTTAACCTGGACGACAGTTTCTGTTCCCCGGGCTTCCCGGCTGACCATTTTGTAGGGTTTCATAATAGGTACTATTTTCTCCACTCCAGGCATCAGGGCCAGGCTTTTCAGGGATTCATCTTCCCTTCTTTCCCCTACCGCCCCGATCACAATCCGCTTTACTCCGCGGATCAGCTGCCCCTTGAAACCCAACTCGGCAAGCCTTTCGTTTACTGCTTCAATCTGCTCACTGGTAGAACTGATGCTCATGACAATGACCACTTTGATTACCTCCCAAAAGATAAATAAATAGCCCATAGCTAATGTCTCCAAGGGACGAAAGCTATGGGCCTCCGTGGTACCACCCTAGTTGACCCCCAAAACGGGCCCACTCATGATCAGGAACGAGAAATAGGTTCCCGGGAAAACAAAAAGCTTTTCATCCCAAGGGACGAAAAGCTTGCGCTTACCGCGTTACCACCCTAGTTGATCTCAATAGAGATCCACTCGAAATCAAGGTGCGGGAACTTTAGTTCCGATACCCCCTTCCGTGTAACGTCGGAAGCAGACGGCCCAGTCTACTTGCCCTGTCAGGGTTTCAACCGGCAACTCCGGAGAGAACTTCAGTTAACCATACTTTAAAGACGCTTCCAGTCTGTGGCGCCTTCTCCCTGGAAAAGCTGGGGCTAACCTACTTTGCTCCTTCACTGTTGTTATGAAGATGAAATGCAATTTTTTCTAATATAGCACAGGTCCAGTTTGTTGTAAACTATTATTGGGCTTGTTTATGTAAATTATTCAGGAAAAAAAACATTCATGGCTCTTTGAGCCGCAGGCTATCATGAAAATTAACCCTGGCACCTGGTACCCAGGTTATTAATTTATGAAGTAATAACAAAAAAGCTCCCAATAAAGGAAGCTGCGCTTGAATTCTTGGTGGGCGATGACAGGTTTGAACTGCCGACCCCCTGCTTGTAAGGCAGGTGCTCTCCCAGCTGAGCTAATCGCCCTTGGTGGGCCCACCCGGATTCGAACCAGGAACCAACCGGTTATGAGCCGGCAGCTCTACCGTTGAGCTATGGGCCCTAATGGCTCCCCGGGTAGGATTCGAACCTACAACCTACCGGTTAACAGCCGGTTGCTCTACCCTTGAGCTACCGAGGATTATCGGACACTATATTATTATACCTAAATGATTAGCAGCGGTCAATAGTTATTTTATTCCAGGTAATCCTTCAGCTTTTTGCTCCGGCTGGGGTGCCTGAGCTTCCGCAACGCCTTGGCTTCAATCTGCCTAATCCGCTCCCGGGTGACACCAAACTCCTGTCCAACCTCTTCTAAGGTACGGGATCTGCCGTCATCCAAACCAAACCGCAGCCGCAAGACCTTTTCCTCCCGGGGAGTAAGGGTATCCAAGACCTCCTGGAGCTGCTCTTTTAACAGCATAAAGGAGGCCGCCTCTGCAGGAGCAAGAGCATCCTGGTCTTCAATAAAGTCTCCCAGGTGGCTGTCTTCCTCCTCGCCGATAGGGGTTTCCAAAGAAACGGGTTCCTGGGCAATCTTCATGATCTCCCGCACCCGCTCCACCGGGATATCCATTTCTTTGGCAATTTCCTCCGGGATTGGTTCCCGTCCCAGTTCCTGCAAAAGCTGGCGGGAAACCCTGATCAGCTTATTAATGGTTTCCACCATGTGTACCGGTATGCGGATAGTGCGGGCCTGGTCCGCAATAGCTCTGGTAATGGCCTGCCGGATCCACCAGGTGGCGTAGGTGCTGAACTTGTATCCCTTGCGGTAGTCAAATTTTTCTACGGCCTTGATTAGCCCCAGATTGCCTTCCTGAATCAAATCCAGAAACAGCATCCCCCGGCCAACGTACCGCTTGGCGATGCTGACAACCAACCGCAGGTTTGCTTCAGCCAGACGCCGCTTAGCCTCTTCGTCACCCTGCTCCATTCGTTTAGCCAAATCCACCTCTTCATCAGCCGTCAACAAAGGTACCCGGCCGATTTCCTTCAGGTACATCCGAACAGGGTCGTCAATGCCCACTCCCTCGGGAATGGAAAGATCAAGTTCGATCTCTTCTTCCGGCTCGGATTTCTCCAGGACTTCTATCTCACCTGTTTCAGGGATAATTTCAATTCCCATGTTGCCAAGAAGTTCATAGATCTCATCTATCTGTTCAGGGGAAAGCTCGATTCCCTGCAGGGCATCCATTATTTCCCGATAAGTTAACATGCCCCTTTTTTTGCCTTTTTCCACCAGATCTTTAACTTCAGCTCGTTTTTGTTCCTCTTTCAATTCCTTTTCCCTCCCTTCATGGGGTCTGGAGTGGACCAAAAAATAGCACAAAAAATATGGATTATTGCTTGGATCTTTTCAGGAATTCTTTCTCCCGCTGAAGGGCAGTTAATTCCACTATCAACTGGCGCTGGACCTCCAGATCGCCAGCACTTTCTGCCTCTCTTATTCGCCGTTGTCTCTCCTCAACCTGCTGGCTCAGACGGCAAATTTTTATTTGTCGCAATAAGTCCGGCAGGCTTCCTCCTAACACCTTTTCCCTGCTCATGACCCTTGCCAACAGGTCCCTGGCCGCCCCGGAAGGAAGCAGGTCTGCCAAAGCTGCCGGGCTGGGCGGGTCCAGGTTTACAGCCATCCACTCTTGCAGTAATTGGATAATATCCCTGGCAGCCTGTTGCTGGAACACATCCTGGCCCAGTTCAGCCTGCACTTGATCCAAGGCTTCAGGTTCTTCCAGAATCCGAAGCAAGAGATATTCCTCCGAAGGCAACAGGCCCAATGAGCCAATTTCATCCTTATTATGTCTGGGAATTTCCTTTTTATCCCGGCCGGTTCCATTTTTTTGCATTTTGCCAGAGCGCCGGTTAAGCTCAAAATAAATAGCATCCTCCGCTAGGTCAAGCCTGCCAGCAATCAGCTTAATATACTGCCCTCTTTCAATAGCGTTATCCAGCCGTTGAAGATCAGGTAGGAGGTGATTGACCACATCAACCTTCCCTTCAACAGTCTCAGTATTTTGCACAACAATTTCTTTCTCTAGTTTATATGCTATGAGGGACAAAGCCCTTTTTTCCATCAATTCCTTAAAAACAGCTGCCCCATATTTTCGGATAAAATCATCGGGGTCCATTTTAGGGGGCATCACCGCGACTTTTACCCGACAGCCCACCTCTTGCAGCAATTCCAGTCCGCGCAGGGTAGCCTTTTCCCCGGCAGCATCAGCGTCATAAGCGATTACTACATCCCGGGTGAAGCGTTTGAGCAGTTGAGCCTGTTCTCTGGTCAGGGCTGTTCCCAAAGAGGCTACGGTATTAGCGAAACCATACTGGTGAGCTGCAATAGTATCCATATATCCTTCTACAATGATGGCATAACCTGCCTGCCTGATGGCGTCTGCGGCCAAAGACAGTCCATAGAGAATTTTGCCTTTCTGAAACAGCTGGGTTTCCGGGCTGTTCAAGTATTTTGGGACGGAAGTGTCTAAGACCCTCCCGCCGAAACCTACAATCCTTTGCCGGTGATCAATGATGGGAAACATCAGGCGGCCCCTGAAGCGGTCATAATAGCCGACGCCCTTTTCTCTGGGTGAAGCCAACCCCGCAGCATGGATCTCCTGCTGAGCAAAGCCGTTCTTGGAAAGAAAGCCGATCAGTTGATCCCATGTTTCCAGAGCCCATCCTAGTCTAAATTCTTTAGCAATCCGCCCGTTAATTCCCCGCTGTTTCAAATAAGCTATGGCTGCGGACGCATCCGGGTGTTTGGAGAGGTTGTTCTGAAAGTACTCTGCCGCAAGGGCCAAAAGGTCCAGCAAACGCTGCTGCTTTTTACGGACTAATCTTTCCTGGGGGCTTTGTTCTTTTTCAGGGAGGGAGATGCCAGCCCGTTCCGCCAGCATATTTGCTGCTTCCACAAAAGATATATTCCTGATCTTCATTAGAAATGTATATGCACTTCCGCCAGTACCGCAGCCAAAACAATAAAACATTTGTTTGTCATTGCTGACAGTAAAGGAGGGGGTATTTTCCGTATGAAATGGACACCTCCCCCAGTAATTGCGGCCCCGCTTCTGCAACACAACATACTCTGAAACAACATCAACAATATCCGTAGCAGAACGAATTTCATCTAGTACATGTTCGGGAATGTGCACATTCACAGGTCATCACCCCAGATTACCCTAACCTAGCTTTTATCACAGATGGCTACCCGCTCTAATGCCCCCGCTTCTTTCTAAGCGACGGCAAAAGAGCGGCTACGCCCCTGCATTAACTGGTCCCCTATGGGATTAACCAGTTCTAAGCTCCGGTAAACCGGAGCCAAGAACTGGTCGAATCTAAGCTTCAGCCTTCGACTGAAGCCAAGACCCAGTTGAACTGTTCCTTGGGGCTCTGCTAAAATTGTTCGCCATTTTTTTGTTAATTCCTGCTTGCGGGTCATGGCTCCTGACCTTTTACCCCCTGGGAGTTATCTAAAAGACAGAGGAGAACCCGAAAAAGCCTTTGCCGGTCCGTTTTGCTGATGGCTCTAGGGCCTTTCACCCGGCACCCGCCCCGCCTGAGGCGGCCCGCCATATGACGCTGCTCCAGCATGGCATCAATGTTCCGGGCATGGTAGATTAACCCCCTGGGTGAAACGGGAATACCCCGGCGGGCAAGAACCACCGCAGCCAGTCCGAAGTCACCTGTGATCACAATATCCCCGGGGTTAGTGTGGTTTGCAACATACAGATCAACTGCCTGGGGAAAACTGTCCACCTGGACCTGGCGTAAAAACGGGAAAGGCTGTGCCGGACTGGCATGGGCAAGGCTGGCAACTAGCCATACTTCCACTTGCCGAAGGTTTGCAATTTCTGTAATCAGGTTTTTGACCGGACAAGAATCCGCATCTACCAGTATTTTAACCATCAATAATCCGCCTTCTTACGGTATATATCTGTATGATCTAAACCAAACCCTGATATTTTCCCCTTTGTTTGGACATAATAGTGATACGGAGGTGGTGTAATAATATGGAGAAAGCAATAGCGTTCGTTCTTTTTTTCTTGATTGGCGGCACCACTGTATTTGTTCTGTACAAAGGTCTGGTCCTACCCCTCTTGCAGCCTTACCAGCGGAACAAGCCTTGAAGTTTCGCCAAGGCCTTATGCAAAGAGCAGGCAACATGAAATATTCTCCTAATGAAATTTGATATACTTAATGCTATACTATTGTTAAGAGTATTACTATGCTCCCTTCATTCTTTCTAAACCTCCCTTTTTAAGAACACCCATCGGGTGTTCTTTTTTTAAGCCTAATAACTTTATCACAGATGGCTACCCGCTCTAAAGCCTACGCTTCTTTAAAGCGGTGGGAAATGCTCGGCAAAGGAAAAATATTAAAATCAATGAAGCCGGGCATGAAATTCGCTTTCAGGCCACGGTAAATTAATGAATAATTTGTGGCCTGGCTCATTAAATGTCCGGCAAGGAATAAAATTTGATTACAGCCAATGAAGCCGGGCATGAAATTCGCTTTGAGGCCACATTTTAATTAGTGGCCTCGCTCATTATAAGAGCGGCTACGCCATTGCATTAACTGGCCCCCTATGGGATTAACCAGTTCTAAGCTCCGGTAAACCGGAGCCAAGAACTGGTCGAATCTAAGCACGAGCGGGGGTCACAATCCCCCGCAAAAAGCCAAGACCCAGTTGAATCTATGCATAAAAAAGCCCTCTGGTGGCAATATTACGGAACGAAGGGCATATACACTTCTGTCGGGTAGCGGTCAATACCCTGAATAGCCTGACCAGCGAAGAAAGTGTTTATAGCCCTTCATTTTTATCCAAATTTAAAATTATTCTCCAATGAGGAAGGATATAAATCTTCATAGGTAATCCGGTCATTTACCTGAATTCATTGCCTGACCAGCTCAGAAGGTTTTTTCTTTCCTTTTTTTATTTGGCTGCAAAGGGCCTGGGAACAAACAGCTGCTGAAATTGGCTGATGGCAAAACTGTCAGTCATTCCGGCAATATAGTCACAAACCGCCCGCTCTACCCCCTCGGCTTCAATAAAGGGATGATATTCAGAAGGGAGCTTAACAGGGTTTTCAACATAATAACGGTACAACTTCTGCACCAGTTGAATGGCCTTACTCTCTTCGGTTTTAGCCACCGAGCCGATATAGACTCTGTCAAACAGGAAAGTGCGCAGCCGGTCGGTTGCTTCCTGAACCGCTGGGCTCATGGCAATCCGGGGCTGATCTTGGCTTGCGATAATCAAATCAATGACCATGGTATTTATGCGCTGGCTGTGCTGCCAACCCAGGACTTCCAGACACTCCCCGGGCAGGTCCTCCTGCCGGATTACTCCTGCCCGCACTGCATCATCAATATCGTGATTGATATAAGCTACCCGGTCAGCAATCTTGACGATTTGGCCCTCCAGGGTTGCGGGAACAATGTCCCCAGTGTGATTTAAAATCCCATCCCGGACTTCCCAGGTAAGGTTTAATCCGGTGCGCCGCTCCAGCTTGTCTACCACTCGGAGACTTTGGAAATTATGGCGAAAGCCATCAGGAACCACTTTGCTTAAGGCGTCTTCCCCAGCATGGCCAAAGGGAGTATGGCCAAGGTCATGACCCAAGGCGATAGCCTCAGTCAAGTCTTCATTGAGTCTGAGAGCTCTGGCTATGGTACGGCTGATCTGGGCCACTTCAAGGGTATGAGTCAAGCGGGTGCGAAAATGGTCCCCCTCAGGGGCAATAAATACTTGGGTTTTATCTTTCAAACGGCGGAAGGCCTTAGAATGAATAAGCCGGTCCCTGTCCCGCTGAAAATCGGTTCGGATGGCACACGGGTCCTCTTGCTTTTGCCGGCCCCTGCTCTGATTGCTTTTGGCGGCGAAGGGAGAAAGGGTTTCCAGTTCATTTTTCTCAACTTTTTCCCGCCACTGCATCACTTAAATCCTCCGCCGCAAGGAAGCTGTGGCTTTGGCCACTTCGACCACCCGCTTTGCCAAGGCTGCGGCAGATGCTTCCCAATCGGTGTTAGTACTTCTGCCACATTCACTAAGCGGGTTTCAGCCCCGAGAGCGGCAGCTACCTCCAGGCTCTTCGTCACCATAATGGCAGTATTGCTCTCAGTCCGGGGACTGCCATTTAAACCAATAATCAACATACCTTCCACCCCCTTTAGACTCCTAAAGTAAATACGTTCAAAACGCAACCTTTTCCTTCAGCACTAGAAAAATTTCTCAATTCTCTAATATCGGTTGGTTATGCTGCAGGTGTCGGCCCCTAAATTTAGCACAGAAAGGAAGGAGCTGCCCTGATTTTTAGGCAGCTCCTTTACATTAGGATTTATTTTTTTCGGCGTCTATGTCGCAGCGCAGGCGACCGGCTTTGCCCAGGTTATGGGTGGCCATATCCTGGATAATAATGGTCACTGCCTGAGGTTCAACCTTGGCAATACGGCAGACTTCTTTAGTAATCGCCTCGACCAGTTCTCTTTTTTGTTCCACAGTGCGTCCTTCGATCATTTGGATAGTTACGATTGGCACCAAGTTCACCTCCTCTAATTATTTTCTCTTAGTTTGGCCTGAGCTGCCGCCAACCGGGCAATGGGCACCCGGTAAGGGGAGCAGCTGACATAGTCAAGACCGAGGCGGTGGCAGAATTCGATGGAAAGAGGCTCGCCGCCGTGCTCACCACAAATCCCGATTAAGAGACCGGGTCTCACGCGGCGCCCCTTTTCCACGGCCATGGCCATTAAGCTGCCGACACCATCCTGATCCAAGACCACAAAGGGATTATCTTTTAGGATTTTTTTCTCCAGGTATACCGCGAGGAATTTCCCTTCTGCATCATCCCGGCTGAAACCCAGGGTGGTCTGGGTTAAATCATTGGTACCAAAGGAAAAGAATTCCGCCTCCCGGGCAATTTCATCCGCTGTGGCACAGGCCCGGGGGACTTCAATCATGGTACCAACGGTATAGCTAATAGCTATTCCCGTTTCCGCCTGCACCTGGCGAGCTACTTCATCCACCAGATCCTTAAGGATGGCCAACTCCCCCACCATGCCCACCAAGGGAATCTCTATTTCAGGATAAAGCCGGTAGCCTTCTCTGACCAGATCGGCCGCTGCCAAGAAAACAGCCCTGGCCTGCATGGCATAGATCTCCGGATAGGAAATTCCCAGGCGGCAGCCCCGGTGGCCCAGCATAGGATTAAACTCAGACAGGTTTCTAACCTTGCGCAAGAGGGCTTCCTTTTCAGCCAGAAGGGCTTTGTCGCCCCCGGCTAAACGCAGAGTGTTGATTTCTACCGCCAAATCCTCGCTGTTGGGTAAAAACTCGTGAAGTGGCGGGTCTAACAGCCGGATGGTAACAGGATAACCCTCCATCGCTTTAAAAATCCCATAGAAATCTTCCCTCTGCAATGGTAATAATTTCGCCAAGGCCGCTTCCCGTTCCTCCTTGTCAGCCGCAAGAATCATCTCTTGTACTATAGGTAAACGGTCCTGGGCCATAAACATATGCTCTGTCCGGCAAAGACCGATGCCGGCAGCCCCGAACTCCCTGGCTTTAGCGGCATCCCTGGGGGTGTCGGCATTAGCCCGCACACCAAGCCGCCGCAGCTCATCCGCCCACCCCAAGAGAGTTCGGAACTCCTCGGACAGCTGGGGGTCAATCATGGGCACCTCGCCTAGGATCACCCTGCCGGTCCCTCCGTCAATGGAGATCGTCTCGCCAGCCTTGATCATTAAATCTCCTATATAAATGAGCCCCTCTGCAGGGAGAATCTTCAACAGGTCGCATCCGGTAATACAAGGTTTGCCCATATGGCGGGCAACTACTGCGGCATGGCTGGTCATTCCGCCGCGGCTGGTCAAAATCCCTTGGGCAGCCACCATGCCATGAATGTCATCGGGGGTAGTCTCCATCCGCACCAGGATCACCTTCTGACCATCCCCCGCCAGTTTTTCTGCAGTATCAGCGTCCAGGGTTACCACCCCGGAAGCAGCGCCAGGGGAAGCAGGCAGTCCTTTGGCAATCACCTGGAGTTTAGCAGCTGGGTCAATCCGGCGGTGCAAGAGGTGGTCCAGTTGCCCCGGGTCTACCTTCTGGAGGGCCTCTTCCCTGGTGATTAAACCTTCGTTAACCATTGCAACCGCCACGCTGATAGCAGCTGCAGCTGTCCGCTTGCCGCTGCGGGTCTGCAGGATAAACAGGCGGCCTCGTTCAATGGTGAATTCAATATCCTGCATATCCCGGTAATGGCGTTCCAACAGCTGACAGGTATCTGCCAACTGCCGGTAGGCTTCCGGAATATCCTCCGCCAGACGGGCAATGGGCAGAGGAGTGCGGATGCCTGCTACCACATCTTCCCCCTGGGCATTCAAAAGGTACTCTCCATATAAGGCCCTTTCCCCTGTAGACGGGTTGCGGGTAAAAGCTACTCCGGTACCGCTGTCAGACCCCATATTGCCAAATACCATCGCCTGGACATTAACCGCTGTTCCCAGATCATCGGAGATCTTGTTTACTTTCCGGTAGGTAACCGCCCTGGGGGTATGCCAGGAAGCAAAGACCGCTTGGATGGCCATGCTTAACTGTTGGGTAGGCTCCTGGGGAAAGGGTGCCCGGGCATGCCGCAAGACCAGTTTTTTGTATTCTTCAACCAACTGGGCCAAAAGGTCAGCAGTCAACTGATGGTCAAACTGGACTTCAGCCTTAGTTTTTAGGGCTTCCAGGGCGTTTTCAAATAACCGGTGCTCTACTCCCAGGACAACATCGCCAAACATTTGAATGAACCGGCGATAGCAGTCAAAAGCGAACCGCCGGTCCCCGGTAGCGTTGGCCAAGCCTTCTACTGTGGTGTCGTTTAGGCCAAGGTTTAAAATGGTGTCCATCATGCCGGGCATGGACACCGGCGCCCCGGACCGGACCGAAATTAACAGGGGATCCGCCGGGTGGCCGAATATTTTGCCCGCCTGTCTTTCCAAAGCCTGGAGCATTTGGTGTAATTCTTCTTCCAGGCCAGGGGGAAGCGCCTTGCCACCCGCATAATACCTTTTACAGGCCTCTGTGGTGATAGTGAAGCCTGGCGGCACGGGGAGACCGATCCTGGTCATTTCTGAAAGATTGGCGCCCTTCCCCCCTAATAGCAGTTTCTGGTCGGCCTTCCCCTCTCCGAACAAATAAATATACCTGCTATTTGCCATGTCGCTCCCCCTTATAGAATAGTTCCAAGACTTTACTGGCCGTTTCCTCTACCGCCCGGTTAGTCACATCCACCACCGGGCAGCCCAAACGCTTCATTACTCCCTCGGCATAGTCCAGCTCGAACAAGATTCGCTCCATGCTGGCATAGTCCGCGCTGCTGGTCAAGCCAAGGGTTTTTAACCGTTCCAGCCTAATCTCATATAAAAGCTGGGGACTGATGGTAAGGCCCACCACCTTGCGCCCTGGCAGGTTAAAAAGCTCCTCTGGCGGGGATACCTCAGGCACCAGCGGCACATTGGCCACCTTAACCCGCTTGTGGGCCAGGTACATGCTGACCGGTGTTTTGGAGGTGCGGGAAACGCCAATCAGGACTACGTCAGCGTATAACAGTCCCCTGGGGTCCTTGCCGTCGTCATATTTCACGGCAAATTCAACCGCTTCGATTTTGCGGAAATACTGCTCATCCAGTTTGCGCAGGAGGCCGGGCTCCAACCGGGGCTCTTTTTTAGCCACCGCCTTGATAGCCTCCACCATCGGCCCCATGATGTCTACAGTGGGGATTTTTTTTGCCTGCGCCAATTCCTGTAAGCGGTATTTAAAGGCAGGCAGAACCAGGGTAAAAGCCAAAACACTGTCGTATCCGCTGGCTTCCTCCACTACCTCCTCCAGGTAGCTGAGGTCGTTCACATAGGGAACCCGGCGAATTTCAACTTCGCCGGAATTGAATTGGCTGGCCGCTGCCCGGGCTACAAACTCTGCCGTTTCGCCAAGAGAATCGGAAATAACATAAATAACAGGCAATTCTCTGGTAGTAATAAGGACCCCTCCTAACCCAGCTTTTTTCTGAGGAATATTTTGTGCGGTTAATCCATATCAATGTTAATAATTCTCTTGCAATGGGGGACTAGGCTAGACCACAGCTTCCCCAATCTCCACGAAAAGCCTGGCGATATTGGTCTTGGTGATCCGGCCGATTACTTCATACTTTTCACCCTGCAACAGCCTGACTACCGGGAGGGAATCAATTTCATGCTCGGTGATTTTTTTGGCTGCTTCATAGACGGATTCCTCAGGGAAGGCCACAACCAGGTTTGGCATTCTGGTCATCATCACACTGACTGGCATCTGGCGCAGATCGATTTGCCCCAGGGTAGCCTTTAACAGGTCCTTTCGGGAAACCACCCCTTCCAAGATCCCGCCGTCACCGACCACAAATACGCTCCCGACATCCTCCACAAACATGGTCACAATTGTGTCGTAAAGGGCAGCGCCGCTTTTTACCACCACTGGAACTGACTTGATGTCCTTGACCTTGTAACGGCGAATTTCCTCCGCTATCAGGACCTTGGCAGACTTCCCCCGATGGTAGTAGCCTACCCTCGGCCTAGCTTCCAATATGCCGGTCATGGTCAGGATAGCAAGGTCCGGCCGTAAAGTAGCCCGGTGCACCCCCAGTCTTTCCGCGATCTGCTCACTAGTAATGGGCCCTGTCTCTTTAACCAGGGCAACAATCCGCTCCTGTCGCTCTGTCAGTTGAATAGGCTTCACCGCCTTCTGCTGGCATCAAATGTGACATACTATTTAATTAATAGCACCGATTAATTCTATGCAATATATACTAACATTAGGCCATAATTCCTGCAGAGACAAACTTTTTTTTCAAAAAAATCCCCGGCCAATGAACCGGGGACTTGAGCCAGATTTACTGAACTATGTGGGATAAGTTAGCGATGCCGCCAATGTAGTCAGCAATCAGCTTGAGCAAGGCCAGGCGGTTAGAGCGGACCCTCTCATCATCGACCATGACAATCAAACCGGCAAAGAAATTGTCAATGGGCTGCCGGAGCGAGGCGATAAGGCGCAAAGCGCCAAGATAGTCCCGAACCGCCAACCGTTGATCCGCTTCCTGTTTGACAGCAAGAAAACTTTGGTAAAGCTCCGACTCTGCCCTTTCGGAAAAAGCGCCCGGATCCACCCCTTTCACAGTAGCCTTGCCAGCCAAGTTTGCTGCCCGGGTAAAAGCAGTCAGGAGAGCGGCAAAATCCTCCTCTTCCCTGAAAGCCTGCAAGGCCGCACAGCGGCGGTAAACATCAGTGGGATTATCCCCGCCTCCTTCCAAGACTGACTTCACTACATCAAACTTAAAACCTTTTTCCTCCATAATGGCCTCAATCCGCTGGCGGAAGAAGGCCATTACCTCTGCCAAAACCTCTTCAGCCGAGAATTTTAACTCGGACTCATCGCCATAGGCCTGGTAGGAGGCCTTAATCAGCTCCATTAAGGACAGGTCGCTTTCAATCTTCAAGAGAATATGGCAAATGCCAAGGGCCTGCCGCCTTAACGCGTAGGGGTCCTGGGAGCCGGTAGGCTGCAGCCCAACAGCAAAACAGCCGACAATGTTGTCAATCTTATCCGCAACCGCCACCACAATTCCCACCGGGGTGTCCGGCAGCTCGTCACCGGCAAAGCGGGGCTGGTAGTGTTCTCTGATGCCCCGGCACACGGCTTCTGATTCACCGGCATGGGCAGCGTAATAGGAACCCATAATGCCCTGCAGTTCCGGAAACTCATAGACCATGCCCGTTACCAGGTCTGCTTTGGCCAGACGGGCACAGCGAAGGGCATCAGCCCTGGCTCTTTCCGGCAGCTCCATTTGTTCCGCCAGGAAACGGGATAGGCCTTCCAATCTTTCCATTTTTTGGTACATTGTCCCCAGGCGAGCTTGAAACACGATGGGCTTTAACCGTTCCACCTTAACTTCCAAGGGCTCTTTCAGGTCTTCTTGGTAGAAGAAGCTGGCATCAGCCAATCTAGCCCGCAGAACCTTTTCATTGCCGCTGGCGACAGTGGCCAATTGGTGATCATTTCCGTCTCTAACGGTAATAAACTTGGGCAAAAGCCGGCCATCCTTGCCGTAAACCGGAAAATAGCGCTGGTGCTCCCGCATGGGGGTAATCACTACCTCTTCAGGGAGTTCCAGAAACTCAGGCTGAATGTTGCCACAGAGAGCGGTAGGCCATTCCAAGAGGAAGGTCACTTCCGTCAGCAGTTCCTCATCTTCCTTTACCCATCCATTCTCCCGGGCTGCCAGTTGGGTAATTTGCCGCCAGACTTCCTGCCGGCGCTCTGCCTGATCTACCATCACATAGTTGTCGGCCAGCACCTGCCGGTAGTCCTCAGGTTTTGCCAGGGTACACTCTTGCCGTCCCAAGAAGCGATGGCCCCTGGTTATCCGGCCGGACTTAACACCGCCGATGTCAATTTTTACTTCTTCTTCGCCGTAAAGGGCCACCAGCCACCGGATGGGCCGGGCAAACCGCATTTCCAGGTAGCCCCAGCGCATTGGCTTGGGGAAACTGAGGGAGTGCACCAGGTATTCCAGAAATTCAGGCAGGACTTCCCGGACAGGCCGCCCCGCCTGGCGGCGCACAGCAAAGACATAGGAGCCGCCGGCGGTCTCTCTCACCTGCAGGTCCTCCACCCTGACCCCTTGTCCCCGGGCAAATCCCTCGGCGGCTTTGGTTGGCTTTCCTTCTGCGTCAAAGGCAACCTTGACGGCAGGGCCTTTTACTTCTTCGGCAATGTCTGCCTGGCGTTCAGCCAGTTTTTCCACCTTCAAGGCCAGGCGGCGGGGAGTCCCCCAGACCAGGAGGCTCTGGCAATTAAGGCGCCTGGAAGCCAATCCCGTTTCAGCAAGGTTTTTTAATTGCTCCAAGGCAGGAGGCATGAACCTGGCTGGAATCTCCTCCGTACCAATCTCAAAAAGCAGGTCTTGGGCCATATTTTCAAGCCTCCTTTATGTCCATGGAATCTTTTGTTCCGGCCGCGCTGGCTTCCGGCACTGCTTTGGCGATGCGGCTCCCCAATCCGGGTTTCTCAAGGAGACCCATTTGCCGCCGTTCGGCGGGGTCCTTGATCAGGGGAAACTGCAGGTCTTCCCGCTGCTTAATAAAGGCAGCAGCGCACTGGCGAGCCAGGGCCCGTACCCGGTGGATGTACCCGGTGCGCTGGGTGACACTGATGGCCCCTCTGGCATCCAGAAGGTTAAAGGTATGGGAACATTTCAAGGTATAGTCGTAAGCCGGCTGCACCAAACCATGCTCCAGAATGCGGAGACATTCTTTTTCATAGGCATCAAACAGGGTGAACAACAACTGGGTGTCGGCAACTTCGAAATTGTAGTGGGAATAATCTACCTCGGCCTGGTGATGCACATCACCATAGGTTATGCCATCTACCCAGACAATATCGAAGACACTCTCTTTTTTCTGGATAAACATGGCCAGCCGCTCAATCCCGTAGGTTAATTCCGCGGAAACCGGCCGGCAGTCAAAACCTCCGCACTGCTGGAAATAGGTGAACTGGGTGACTTCCATACCATCCAGCCATACCTCCCAGCCCAAACCCCAGGCCCCCAGGGTGGGAGATTCCCAGTTGTCTTCTACGAAGCGAATGTCATGGGCCAGGGGATCAATACCGATATGGCGCAGGCTGTCCAGGTACAATTCCTGTATATTGTCAGGGGAGGGTTTCATTAAGACCTGGTACTGATAGTAGTGCTGCAGCCGGTTGGGATTTTCCCCGTACCGCCCGTCAGTGGGACGGCGGGAAGGCTCTACATAGGCTGTGTTCCAGGGTTCTGGCCCCAAGGCCCGCAGAAAAGTAGCCGGCTGCATGGTTCCCGCCCCTTTTTCCGTGTCGTAGGGCTGAACGATTATGCAGCCCTGGTCGCCCCAAAACTTATTTAGGGCTAAAATCAGTTCCTGAAAATTCATGTCTTGCGCCTCCTTTTATGCCGCTAAAGCAAAAACCTCTCGGCTCTGCAGCAAACAGCCACAGGGACGAGAGGTATTCCCGCGGTTCCACCCTGATTGACCGGTCCCTTGACCGGCCCCCTTTAATTCTTGCAAGGTTTACTCACTGGCCTGTCATCTGCCAGATATCCATCTCACTGACAGCAGGTCCAGTTTTCTTCTTACTGCTCCGGGGCGCCTTCCCAAAAGACCCTCTTACCGGTTTCCACCTGACCCGGCTCTCTGCTCAAGCTGGCTCCAGTGGTACTATTCCCCATCATTACGGACATTTTTTAATATACTTTAGCAAATGATGTCATTCTTGTCAACTAATCAGATTAGTTTTTCCGAGTGCTCAGTCACCTGGCCGCCTTCTTTTTCCACCTCTAGGGTATACTGGTTCATCATGCCAGCCACCCCACCCAGCCCGGCCAGGACAGCCAGTTGACTGCTGGCCATTACCCCTAGCAGTCCAAGGGCTCCCACAGTAGCCGGGAATTCAAATACCGTTTCGCCATCTTTCTTGATCCGGATTCTGGTAACATTGCCCTTATGCAGGATTTCCTTAAGCTGGGCCGCTACCTTGGATTTCCCTGCCTGCAATCTGTCTTCCCAGTTGGTATCCCTTTCTTCTAAGCTGACTAGAGCCTGCACCACATCGCCGTTAGCCTTCTCCAAGGCTTCCTTGGCTGCTTTATAGGATACTCCTAAACGCTCCCGGATTACATCAATTTTTTCCAGTTCCTGCACCTTAAGTCCCTCCTTTTTGTCTAGTTTAACCTGGGGCTTTTGCGGGTATGCGTTGATACTCACTGGACCTTCCCCGTTTGGCGAAAAGAGCTTCTCCTGTCATCATACTATCCGCCAGGCATTTGGGCATAACCTAGAAAAATTTTTATGCCTTGACCAGGCCGAAATCTGGTACAATGAAAACAAGCTGTTTTATGCACATAGGAGGTACAAGGATGCGGAACTTTATCTTGCTTTTTGCCCTAGCCATTCTGCTGGCAGTTCCCCTGCCTTTAGATGCCGCCGGGACAGAACAGGACCAGGTTGAACATAATGTGTTGGTCCGGGCCAAAGTTCTAAAGGTTGTCAAGGAGGTCCAGCCCCCCCAGGGGGATTTCCATTTTGCCGGCGCCCAGCAGGTGACAGTGGAGATTTCAGAGGGACCCTTGAAAGGGAAAATCCTCCAGGTGGAAAACTATCTTTCAGGTATCTCAGCGCTGGACATTGATTATTTTCCCGGCGACAGGGTCATCCTTTCTCTGGACCTGGAAAACGGGCAAGTAACTGCGGCCTATCTGGCCGACCTGGCACGGGACAGTCAATTGCTTTACCTAACAGCCTTTTTTGTATTGCTGCTTCTGGCTATAGGCGGTTTCAAAGGGTTGAAAGCGGTGATTACCTTAGGGATTACCGCCATGGGGGTTCTCTATGTGCTGATTCCCGGTCTTTTGAAGGGGCACGACCCGGTTTGGCTGTCCATCCTGGTGGCAGCGGGAGTTACCATCATCACTCTCCTGGTAGTAGGTGGGGTAAATCAAAAATCAATTGCAGCCATCCTAGGGACTGTTGGAGGCACTCTGATGGCAGGAATTTGCGCTAAACTGGCGATTTCAGCAGGCAGACTTAGCGGTCTGGGCCTGGAGGAAGCACAAATGCTGCAGTATATACCCCAGGAGATTATTTTCAATTATCAAGGGTTGTTGTTTGCCGCCATGATCATCGGGGCTATAGGGGCCATTATGGATGTGGGTATGTCCATCGCCTCTGCCATCCAGGAAATTTACCTGGCCAACCCCAAGCAGAGCCTGTGGGACTTATATAAGTCCGGTCTCAACGTAGGGAGGGACATTATCGGCACCATGTCCAACACCCTAATCCTGGCCTATACAGGCAGTACCCTACCTCTACTCCTGCTAATTGCCGCCCATGACCAACCCCTGATCAAAATCATAAACCTTGACATGATTGCGTCAGAGGTAGTCAGGGCTTTAGCGGGAAGCATCGGGTTAATTCTGGCTGTACCTATTACCGCCGCCTGCGCCAGCCTTTTGGTTAGGCGGCAAAAAAAGGCCCGCACCAGCCAGGGAGATTTTTGGTCCGGCTAAGGCCCAAGGCGTTTGATTTCCATTAAGAACTCACGGGAACGCAGGTTCCGTTCCAGGCGGTATTTAATATAGTTGTGGAGGATTTCGTCCAGTTGGCGGCTCACAGGGGCCGTCACTTTTAATCTGGGCAGCATGGCAGGAGGCATGCGTAAAAGCTGCCGCATCACTGCCAGGGAAGCCGGGGAAATGGCAGCAGCGCCGGTGTCCGCCTCCCAGCAGCGGTAACACAGGAGACCGCCCAACTGATAGCTGAACTTATGCCTGGTATCGCTACCAGGGGTCTCGTGGCAATGAACACAGGTGGTTGTTTCCGGCCAATATCCTGCCAGGGCCATCATCCGCAGTTCGAACATCAAGGCCACCAGTTCAGGCTCTGCCTCCTCTCCCAAAAGGCGCCAGGAAGACAACAAGAGGGAAAAAACCGGCTCATTTTTTTCTTTCTCTGGGAGCATCCCATCGGTAAGATCGGCCATATAGGTGGCATAGGTCATCCGGGTTAGGTCCTGCCCTAAGGGGTAGAAGGGGTCCCGGACTTCCACCTGGGTCACGGTATCCAAGCTGCGGCCTTCATACATCTGAAAATCGGACAGGGTTAAAGGCTGCACCCCACCCCGCAACCGGCTCTTGGGTTTGCGCACACCCTTGACAATAGCCTGCACCTTGCCCCTGGCACGGGTGAAGATGGTCAGCAATTTGTCTGCTTCCCCATAATCTCTTGACTTCAGCACTACCCCTTCGGAACGGTAGGGTCCCACCTGTTCTCACCCCAGTTTCTTTCAGGAAATCAGAATTCAGGAGTCAGAATTCAGAATTCTTGGAGACCAAAAGCCGCTCTCTTATTCTGCCCTGAAAATAAATCGGCACCATTTTCCACCATCTGATGGAGAAGCGAAGTTTCATGAGCGTCTGCCTCCTGACTCCTGAATCCTGACTACTGACTTCTGCCCTTTACTCATGCACATAACCGAATAAACGCAGGTCCCGGTCCTGCTGGCGCCAGTCCTTTTTAACCCGCACCCACAGGTCCAGGTAGACCTTGCTGCCCAATAGAGCCTCCATGTCCTGGCGGGCCAGGGAACCGATGGTCTTTAACATATTCCCCTGCTTGCCGATAATAATGGCTTTCTGGCTATCCCGTTCCACATAGATGCCGGCAGACACGTACACAGTGTTTTCCGGCCGCTGTTCCACCTGTTCAACCACCACCGCCAGGGCGTGGGGGACTTCCTCCTTGGTCTGGTAAAGGGCTTTTTCCCGGATTAGCTCTGCCATGAGCAGTCTTTCCGGCTGATCAGTTACCATGTCCAGGGGGAAGTACCTGGGACCCTCAGGGAGGTACTCCCAGATCAAAGAAACCATCTTCTCGGTGTTTTCTCCCGTTTTCGCCGAAACCGGGATGGTCTGGGTGAACTCCCGGCGGGAAGTATAGGCCTTAATCAAGGAGATAAGTTGGTCCTTATGTACTTTATCCAATTTGTTGAGAATCAGAAATATGGGGGTATCAATGCCCTCCAAAGATGCCAAGATGTATTCTTCACCGGCGCCAAACTTGGCGCTGGCGTCCACCACGTAAAGAATCAAGTCCACCTCGGCCAGGGAGCGAAGCGCAACCTCTCGCATGTATTGGCCCAGTTTATGCTTGGGCTTGTGGATGCCTGGGGTGTCAATAAAGACAACCTGACCCGACGGTCCATTGAGTACTGCCTGGATTTTATTGCGGGTGGTCTGGGGTTTGTCCGACATAATCGCCACTTTGTGCCCCACCACCTTGTTCAGCAAGGTTGACTTGCCCACATTGGGCCTGCCGATAATACTGACAAAACCGGAACGGAATACCTCTTCAGTCATATCTTTCTCCTTACCTGCTTCAAGTCTATTTCTTTTCCGGGCTGGGTTCACCCTGCGCCAGGGAAAAACTGGCCGGCAGCAGTTCAACCACTGTCAGCACCTGGCGCTCCTCCCGGTCATTCCCCATTATTACTTTAATATCGCCGCCGAACTCTCGTAATACTTGGCGACAAGCGCCGCAGGGCGGGCAAAAGGCATCCCCGCCAGCCGTTACCGCTATGGCGGAAAATTCCCGTTCCCCTTCTGAAACGGCCTTCACCAAGGCTGCCTGTTCGGCGCAAATGGTCAGGCCGTAGGCAGCGTTTTCCACATTACAGCCTCTATAGACCCGGCCAGATTTAGTCAACAAGGCCGCTCCGACCATGAACCCGGAATAGGGAGCATAGGCATGCTGGCGAGCCGCACGGGCAGCTGCCAATAGTTCAAGTTCATCCATAAGTATTATCCTCCTTAACCCAAATCAATAGAACCTGCTGATTATTTCCCTAATGGGGCGGCAGAAAACCATCAGTCCCAGCACCACTGCAGTAATTGCCGCTAACAGCACTGCCCCAGCGGCAATATGCTTGATCCGCCGGGCAAGAGGGTGATAAGTGTTAATTACCAAATCTACAAGAGCCTCTACCGCTGTATTGATCATCTCGCAGATCAGAACCAGGGCAATAGCAAAAAGCAGCAAGGCTGTTTCCAGGTGGTTTAAACGGAAAAAGCCTGCTGCTGCCAGCACCACTACTGCCGCGGCCAAATGGACCCGCATGTTCTTTTGCGTCCGGACAGCTTCCAGAATACCGTCCCAGGCATCACCAAACCTGTCCGGCAAACCCCTTTGTTTTTTCATTGGCTATCTCCTAGCGGTGCAAGCCTAGATCAGCCAGGACCGTTTCTTCCGCCTGGCGCATCACTTTAGTTTCCTCGGGATCCTGATGGTCATACCCCAATAGGTGCAGGATGCCATGGACAGCCAAAAAACCAATTTCCCGCTCCAGACTGTGACCATACTCTTCGGCCTGCCTGGCTGCCGTCTCCAGGGAAATAATCACATCTCCCAGTAAAAGCCCTGGCTCAACTCCCAGGATTTCCGGCTCTTCTTCACCAGTTTCTTGCATGGCAAAGGAAAGCACATCTGTTGGAGCATCGACACCCCGGTATTCAAGATTCAAGCGTTGAATTTCCTGATCATCCACCAAGACCAGGCTTACTTCTGCTTCCAAAGAGACCCTTGCCAAACGCAAGACAAGGTTGGCTACTCTTTCCAGCAGCTCTTCCATTTGCGGAGAAAAGGCAACTTTATCCTGCAGATTTTGCACGAATAGCGACATCTTTTGTTCTCCTTCGCTCCAGTTCTTTTAAGACGGCATCAGGATACTCGATCCGGTTGTGGAAGATTCCGCTTAAAACCCTTACAAAAGCCTGGGCGATCCTATCCAGTTCCCGGTAGGTCAGTTCGCTGGCCTCCAATTGCCCGTCGTCCAATTTATCCTTGATAATCCTGCGCACCAGCCCCTCCATTCTACCGGGAGTTGGTTTTTGCATGGCCCGGACGGCAGCCTCTACGCTGTCGGCCAACATCACAATGGCAGATTCTTTGCTTCTAGGTTTTGAACTTTCGTAACGGTAGTCGCTTTCAGTTACGGAACCGGTCCGGTCTTGCTCAACAGCTTTGTGATAGAAATAGCTGATCAGGCTGGTACCATGGTGCTGTTCAATAATATCGCATATTATCTGGGGCAGGCGATGGTTTTTGGCCATTTCCAACCCGTCCTTGATATGAGAGGAAATGATTAATGTGCTCAAACTGGGTGACAGTTTATCATGGGGGTTTTCCGCCGTAAACTGGTTTTCTATGAAGAAGTATGGCCGTTTTAGTTTGCCGATATCATGGTAATAGGCGCCAATCCGGGCTAGAAGAGAATCCGCCCCTACAGCATCGGCTGCCGCTTCTGCCAGGTTCCCTACCATTACGCTGTGATGGTAGGTGCCAGGAGCCTCGACCAGCATCCTTTTCAGGAGAGGCTGGTTCGGGTTGGAAAGTTCCAGCAGCTTAACCGATGTGGTGATGCCAAAGGCAGTCTCCAGGAAAGGCAAGGAACCTATAGTTAAAATGGCCGAAAGCACTCCGTTAATTATCCCCATTAGCACAGCAAGAGAAACCGTGGTCAGAGAAGCCGAGATCAGGAGGCTCATGGCAGTAATAGTAACAACGTTAGCCAGGGCGATATAAAGGCTGGACTTAGCCAGGTCGGAGCGTTGGCTTAGTTTAGAAACACTATAGACCCCAGCCAGTCCCCCTACAACAGCCACCACTGTAAAGGACAGTTGGCCGCCAGTGATTATCCCTGTAAATATCGCCATGATGATGGTACAGAAAATAGCCAGTTTTGTATCCATTAAAATGGCGATCAGCATGGCCCCTGCCGCCACCGGCGCCAGATAGCCCGTAACCATGGCGGTTGCTCCCCTGCCCAGGTTAATGGCATAAAAGCCCTTGGTAAAGACCAGGGTTGTAACCACCAAAATCCCCAAGAGGACGAAAAAGGGTTCATGCTCATAGACCACGCGCTGGTGCTGGTAGAGGAAGAAAAAGATTAAGCCATAGGAAATCAGGATCAGCATGGCCAGCCCCAATAGGGGCAGGTAAGGAGCTTGGGTACGCAACAACCCAAGCTGCTGCAAGGCCTCGATCTGGGCTTCCGTAACCACATCGCCTTCCCGGACAATCACCTGGTTCATCTGAATACTGACATGCTGATTGGCAACCGCATCCTGGGCAAGTTGAATATTCCGCGTCGTTGCCACCGGATCATAAACCAGGTTGGGCTGGATTTCTACTAGCTGCAGCACGGCTTTTAGGACAGGAGCCAAAGAGGCGCTGTTAGGCAGCCGGTCAACCTCCTGTATCATCTTCTGCCTGGAGGATTCTACCGCCTCCCGCTGGATGCCATGGCCCATATGCTGCCGGAGGAGTTGAATTGCGTTAAGTTCCAAAGCGCGAAGAGCTGCCGGGTCAGCCCGCAGCACCAGCGCAGCCTCTTTAGTGTTAAACACAGGCAAAAGCTGCCTGAGATTGTTCAGCTTCTGGAATTCTTCATCTCCAGCCGAGACAATTTCCTGTATACTGGCAAAATACCTGCGTAGAGCCCCTTCAACCTCTTGGAGCACCTGGTTGTCCACCCGGTAAGCAAGCTTAACCTGGCGAGCTGCTTCCTGCCGGGCTGCTTCTGTTAAGACCTCGCTCACATAGGTAATACTTTTAGGAGCCGGAAATGTCCTGGGGCTGGGCTGTCCAGCCTCCAATTTAATGTTTCTGGGCATTAAATTGGCCCCCAGGATCAGCATGGTAGCCAAGAAAAAGACCAAGCCCCAGACAAAACGGCGGATATTTAAACTGCGCCAAGTCCGGGCCAGCGGGACCAACAACTCCCGGATTACATATTTAAGGTTCACCTATAGCCATCTCCCTTTCAACTGGGTCTTGGCTTCAGTGGGGGATTGCTTCCCCCGCTGAAGCTTAGATTCGACCAGTTCTTGGCTCCGGTTTACCGGAGCTTAGAACTGGTTAATCCCATAGGGGGCCAGTTAATACAGTGGCGTAGCCGCTCTTAAAATGAGCCAGGCCATAAATTATACACTAATTTAACGTGGCCTGAAAGCGAATTTCATGCTCGGCTTCATTGATTTTAATATTTTTCCTTTGCCGAGCATTTCCCGCCGCTTGGAGAAGCGGGGGTCTTAGAGCGGGTAGCCATCTGTGATAATTTACTGGTGCTGTTCATAGGCCTGGATAATCTTCTGCACCAAAGGGTGCCGCACCACATCCGCTTCAGTCAGGTACTCAAAGGCAATGCCTTTTATTCCCTTTAAAACCTGCTGCACATGAACCAGACCCGATACATTTTCCTTGGGCAGATCCACCTGGGTAATATCTCCGGTAATCACTGCTTTTGAACCAAACCCAATCCTGGTCAAAAACATCTTCATCTGTTCGGGAGTGGTATTTTGAGCTTCATCAAGAATGATGAAAGAGTCGTCAAGGGTACGCCCCCGCATATAGGCTAAAGGAGCTATTTCAATCAGGGTTCGTTCCATATACTTTTCTGCTGTATCTAATCCTAACACATCGTACAATCCGTCGTATAAAGGCCGTAGGTACGGGTTTACCTTTTCCTGCAGGTCACCAGGCAAAAAGCCCAATTTTTCCCCTGCTTCCACTGCAGGCCTAGCCAGGATAATCCGGTTGACTTCTTTGTTCCGCAAGGCGGATACAGCCATCACCACCGCCAGATAGGTTTTCCCTGTGCCGGCCGGGCCGATGCCAAAAACCAGGTCATGGTTCTTAATGGCCTGGACATACTTCAACTGCCCCAGGGTCTTAGGCTTAATGGGTTTACCCCGGGGAGTAACATAAATTGGCTCTGACAAGGCTTCGGTTATTTTTCCCTTTTGGCTCCGGTCCTTCCCTAAAAGACCCAGGGCGTAATTTATGGTTCCTATTGAGATCGGGGTGCCTGACTGCACCAAGGCTAACAGCTGGTGAAATAAGTCCTGGACGAGTTCCACAGCCTCTTCAGATCCAGAAATAATTAGCTGATTGCCTCTGGCCACAATCTTCGCATCACAATTATTTTCGATAAACCTGAGGTGCTCGTCATGTTTGCCAAAAATGGCAGCCGCTTCTCCGTTGTTGCCGATTGCCATCCTAATTTCATGGTAATCTTTCGCCAAATCGTTATAGACCTCCCGCCAACGGTTTGATATATGGCAGCGCTATCATGTCTTTCAATAATATACTCGGCAAGGGATAAAATTGCATTATCATAATGAAGCCGAGTATGAAATTCGCTTTGAGGCCACGTTAAATCAATGAATAATTAGTGGCCTCGCTCATTATAATTATACAGCCTTCGATGCTGCCCCTCAATAGCAAGCTCTGGCAGACAACTTACAGCTTGAAAGGCTGCACGACCCCGATATCCTCGACAGCTTCCACGGTGACCTTAACAGCAACTTTTTCTTTATCTCCAGGCAAGGTCTTAACAGCTTGAGCAACAATGGCAGTACTGGCCGGCATTTGGCTCTTAATAAGAGCCAAGGCCCTGGCTTCAGCTATAGATAGGGCTTCTGCAGCGGTAAAGCTTTTCTCCCTAATTTCCACTTCATGGTAAGTTGTCGTTATTATTTCGACAGGGGCCGGTAAATTCCTCCACCCTGGCAAAGTTTTCACCTCGGCCCTGGGCATTGCGTTGGCAAACTGTCTGCCCGCCCTCTTTAGTATTATTTCTCGGTTGCCAATTACTAAGCTAATAGCCATGGCCTTCCTGCCAGTGGGTATCTCCTGCCGCTCCGTCAAAAAAACAATCTCTTCAGCTTCGTACCATACCCTAGCCCGCACAATTCCCCGCGCCCGCCGGTACTGAGCCTTGTCCTGGGGCTTGGGAGGGGCCGGAGCCCCCTGGGCCAGGCTGGGATCCTGGGGATAGATAATTCCGGAAATTAACACCTGCCCTTTTACTACCGTATCCCCGGCTTTTACCAGGGGGTTTCCGATCATCACAAGAATTTCTTTAATTACCCCATCTTTGGCAGCTACCACATGGGCAGGCTCCTGGCGCTGGTATTGAGGCGAGAGCAAAACCTTTTCCACGACTTTGATCCTAGCCCTAGTGCCCTCGACCTGGATTCCCACCCATGCCAACTCTGGAATGCTGTTTTCCAGGTGCTTTTCCACCAGACTTACATCCAGCCGCCTTTTGGCAGCTCCAATGTACAGGCCCTTTTCCTTAGCTCTTTCCTGGATATCAATCGGGTTGACATACTGCAGGGGCTCCTGAGGCGCCACCTCAATAAACCAAACAAAAGAGGATAAATAGACGAGGGCTGCCAGAAAAAACACTGCCCCGGCTACCAGCATCCGGCGGCCTTTTAATTGATGAATGGTAAAAGGCAGCCCATATTTTTGTTTTATCCGCACTCTGCAGCGGGTTTTACGGGCTATATCCCGCAGCTGGAAAAATCCTGCCGGGAGTACTTTCATGATTACGGTATCGTTGGGCAGGCGAAAGATATCCCATAATCTTATGCCCTTGGTAAGGGAAAGGTTAATGAAGCGTTCTACCCCCGTGCCCTGTACAGTGATCAATACATATCCCCTGAAGTAAACCCACCACCTGCCAAAATCCATCCTTGACAGTCCTCCTTACTCGGCATAACTAACCGAAAACACCTTGCCCTCAGCAACGATCTGATCTGGCAGGATATTCCGCAAGACCAGTCCTTGCCCAGTGATAATTATTTCACCCAGGCTGACACTGATGCGCAGCCTTTCCGGGGAGTATTCAATAATTCCCCTGTGGTTTTCCAAGAGGACCTGCATATTCCCCACCAGGGTCACTTTTGGCAGATCCATGACCACTTCCCGGGGCATCTCCAAAAGGTCTGCCACTTTATGCCTGATTTCCTTTCCGGGAATGGCCTTCCGCTGAGATGTCCGCTCACTCAACAGGGTTCCGCCCCTCTCTTAAAACGACAAATTGCTCTAGTTCATTCTATGCCTGCCAATAGGCTTTAATTACCCGCAGGACAAACCTGCTCATCCTGGAGCAACAAAAAAGCCGGGCTCCTTCACCAGAACCCGGCTCCAAGTATACGGCTAATTCTATTAATACTAGTCCAGATAATCCTTTAAGTTTACCTTGGGATAGACTACCCGCTTGCAATAGTTAACCAAAGACAAATCAAAGGTAGCATCAATTTCTACCTTGGCGCGGGTACAGTCTGCCAGCGAGGTGGTGGGGTCGTTTTCCATGCCCTAGGCATGGGAACAGTAAAGATTTAAGCCTGATCAACGGCATCATGGATTTTCGCGGCCAGTTTTTTCCCGGTGGGTGTGACCGCCAACCCCCCGCGGCCAGTCTCCCTCAATTCCTCAGGCAAGGCTTTGCCAATCCTATGCATGGCCCAGATTACTTCATCGGGGGGAATAACGCTTTGCACTCCCGCCACAGCCATCTGGGCAGCTGTTAAAGCATGGACGGCTGCGAAGGCGTTTCTTTTTACACAAGGCACCTCCACCAGGCCGGCTACCGGGTCACAGACCAACCCCAGCAGGTTTTTTAGGGCTAAGGCCGCCGCATGGGCCACAATCACCGGATCCCCGGCAAGCAACTCTGCAGCCGCCGCTGCTGCCATAGCCGCCGCAGCGCCGCACTCAGCCTGGCATCCCCCATCTGCCCCGGAAATAGACGCGTTTTTTGCAATCACCATCCCCACACCGGCTGCCGTCAGCAAGGCATGGGCGACCTCAGTTGTCCCGGCGCCAGTCTCTTCGGCAACAACTGAAAGGACCGCAGGAAGAATGCCGCAGGAACCAGCCGTCGGAGCCGCCACAATGCGGCCCATGGCCGCATTGGTTTCGGCTGCCGCCAAGGCTCTGGCAATTACCTTTGCAGGGACTCTCCCGATTACAGCTTCATCAACGATCCGGGCGACCCTGGCTGCATCACCACCAACCAGCCCCCCCATAGAAGGCTGGACGCCGGTTGACTCAATTGATTCCAGCATTACCTGCCAACGCCGGGCCATTTCCCGCAGCAGTTCATCTCCTGGGATACCTCTTTCTTTCTCCTCAGTTTCCATCACGATCTGCCATATGGCGCACTCCTGGTTCTGCGCCAAGGCAACAAGGTCTTGGATTGTTTGAAAAGCCACAGGTAACTAACCGCCTCCGTTTTATCACAAATGGCTACCCGCTCTAAAATGAGCCAGGCCACAAAATATACATTTATTTAACGTGGCCTGAAAGCGAATTTCATACTCGGCTTCATTATGATAATGCAATTTTATCCCCTTGCCGAGTATATATCCCCGCTTCTTTGAAACGGCGGCAAAAGAGCGGCTTCGCCCCTGCATTAACTGGCCCCCTATGGGATTAACCAGTTCTAAGCTCCGGTAAACCGGAGCCAAGAACTGGTCGAATCTAAGCTTCAGCAGGGGAATTTCTTCCCCCGCTGAAGCCAAGACCCAGTTTAAACTACCGGGGGAATTATTTTTACTTTATAGAAATCGGTAAAGGCCTGAATCTTTGATGCCGCTTCTCTGGGAATTGGCTGATCTGTCTCTACCACCATCAGGGCCATCCGGTCTTCAGCCCGGCGGGCAACCCGCATGAAAGCAATATTTATTCCATGCTTGGCCAAGATACTGGAAACCTTGGCTACCATCCCCGGCTGGTCAGAATAAATACATACCAGGGCAGGGTATTCGCCCGACAGCTGCAGGGGAAAGCTGTCAATCTCAAGCAAAACAATCTTGCCACCACCGGTAGATGCGCCAAGTATTTCCACCCGCTCTCCGTCTTCAGCCTGCAGGATGATTTTGGCCAGATTGGGATGGGCATCTCCCAGGTCCGCCGCCGATATGCGGACCATGACACCCTGTTCGGCGGCTATCTCCAGGGCATTTTTGATCCGCAGGTCGTCCGGGTCCATGCCCAGTATTCCTCCAACCAGGGCCCGGTCGGTGCCATGACCCTTAAAGGTTGCCGCAAAAGAGCCATGCAGCAGGACCGTAGCCATCACCGGAGTCTTTCCCAGGATGTTTAAAGCCATTTTCCCAATCCTGGCCGCTCCTGCCGTATGAGAACTGGAAGGACCGACCATTACCGGACCGATAATATCATAAACACTGTAACCCACAACCGAGAGCTCCTTTATTCCCTTATTGCCAGGTTTTTTAGTCATATTCAGCGACCTTCCGGTACTCTTCTTCCCAGAACTCCATCCGGCGCATGAAATCGATATAATGAGCGAGGCCACTAATTATTCATTGATTTACCGTGGCCTCAAAGCGAATTTCATACTCGGCTTCATTATGACAATGCAATTTTATCCCTTGCCGAGTATATATTCTTTAGGATAGCCGAAAGGCAGCCAATCTTTATTTTTTAGAATAACGGCGGTGTAATAGTGGAAAGAAATACCAGCTCTTGGTCACCCACAGATTTCAGCTTATGGGGCACCGCGCCAAAATAGTAGATGGTATCTCCCTCATCCAAAACATGGGTTTCCTCACCCAGTTGCACTTCCATTTTCCCCTGCAGGACAACGATACATTCTTCCCCTTGGTGGGAAAGGGGTGTGTCACAACTTACAGCCCCTGGGGCAAGTCTTCCCATCCAGACCTCCATGGAGCGGTTTAAGTCGGGAACTAAGAGTTCGTAAACCAGATGGGATTCGGGCATTTTCAAAGCCTTTCGCTCATTCTTCCTAACCACTGGGCTGGGCTTTTCATTGTCCATCAGAAAATAAAAAATTGGCACACCCAGGGCATCGGCAATTTTCCGCAAAGAGGTGATTGAAGGCTCTGCCAGGTCCCGTTCAACCTGGCTTAAAAAGCTGGGGGTCAACTCGGTCATATCCGCCAGTTCTCGCAAGCTTAAACCCTTTTCAGCCCTGATTCTTCGAATGGTTTCCCCAAGCACTTTGGTCCCTCCCAATAATTTCATTGGCAGCCGAAATCAAAGGCAAATCTGTGCAGTAAGACTTGATGATTGTCCTGTTGCTTGTAAATATACTACATTTTTGGCCATATGAAAAGGCTTCCATAACATTGAAACAAAACAACCTGGACGTTGGAGATTAGAAAATCCAAATCCGCAAGTCTTCCGGGCCCATCCCCAGGGTTCCGCCTTGCCAATCTGATATTTTGAAAGCCACCACATGACATGAAAAAAAGGGAGCAGAGCAAACCAAGCCCTCGGTTTGCTCTGCTCAAGTGGGGTTATTAGCCTGCCCCCGTTTTTAACCATCGCGAAGGCAATCAGCCCCAGAACTGGGGATGAAAGCAAAAAGGACGTAAAAACAGGAGTGATCCAGCGACCCAGCATAGCGGCCTTCTCATCGTACTTAACACTGCATAGGTCCATCGCTGTTGGCAGAATCATGCTGAAAAGCAAATCAACCTGACTACGCTACGGAACTAATCGTACTAGACATAACCACTCTGGTCCCTGCCGCACCTTCAAGCGCCGGCAGTACTTGATTGAGCGAGGCTATCACCGCGGCACGCCCACCTTTTTCGACAAAATCCGCCGCTGCCCGGACCTTCGGCGCCATGCTGCCAGAACCGAATTGACCTTCATCTAAGAATTGGTTAGCCTGAGCAACCGTTAGTTGATCCAGGTTTTGTTGCTGCGGCGTGCCATAATTGATGGCAACCTTTTCCACATCAGTCAAGATCATCAGCATGTCGGCGTTGATTTCCCTTGCCAACACCCCGGCAGCCACGTCCTTGTCGATGACAGCGTCTGTTCCGCCCAGTGCACCATCGGCCTTCCGCACCACCGGAATCCCGCCCCCACCCAGAGCAACAACTATACACCCGTTATCCACCAATTTGCGGATTACATCGATTTCTACAATGGCAACAGGTTTCGGGGAAGCCACTACCTTTCGCCAGCCGCGGCCACTGTCTTCTACCCACTTCTCTGTTCCTTCCTGCATAAAACGCGCAGCCTCTTCCCGGGAGAAAAAGGCTCCAATCGGCTTGGTAGGATTGACAAAGGCCGGATCTTCGGGTGCCACCCTCACCTGTGTCAGTACTGTAACCACCGGGCGAGGATACCCGACTTTCTCCAATTGGTTGCGCAGGCTCTGCTGAAGCATGTAGCCGATAAAACCCTGGCTCATGGCGCCGCACACACTGAGGGGCATTGGCGGAATCTTGTCCTGGGCCATAATATTTTGGGCTAAGATGTTTCCCACTTGAGGCCCGTTTCCGTGGGTGAGCACCAGCCGGTAACCCCTCGAGACGAGCTGGGCAATTTGCACACAGCTGTTTTCCACATTTGCCAGCTGCTCCACATAGGTTCCTTTTTGTTTTGGCTGTAGGATGGCGTTGCCCCCTAAAGCGATGACCAGTGTTTTAGACACGATAATCCCATCCTTATTGACATCTGCAAGATTGATATGGGCAAGTTTTTTCCCACAGTGATTATGGGCGTCCGCCCATGATCAAGGCCATCAGGGCCTTCTGGACATGAAGCCTGTTTTCCGCTTCGTCATACACTACCGACTGAGGGCCGTCAATAACTTCATCAGTTACCTCTCTGCCGCGGTCAGCCGGCAGGGGGTGCATGTAAATTCCGTGGGGCTTGGTTAGGGACATCATCCTGCTGTCACAGCACCAACCGGGGTACTTGGAAATCAGGTCCAGTCCTTCCTGTTTATTTTGGGTGTAAACCAGCGGACCCCAGCTCTTCGGGATCACAATATCGGCGTCTTCAAAAGCTGCTTCCATTTCATGGACTATTTCAAATTTGGCTCCTGCTTCCTCAGCATTCTTTTTGGCCTGTTCTTCAATTTCCGGCATCAGCTTAAATTCAGGCGGATAGGCTAGGGTAACGTCGATACCAAAGCGCGGCATCATCAGAATCAAGCTCTGGGGTACAGATAAAGGACGGACGTAGTTGGGAGCAGAAGTCCAGGATACCCCTAATTTCAGGCCGCGGGTGTTTTTACCGAAACGTTCCCGGATGGTCATCAGATCTGCCAGGATCTGGCACGGATGATAAATATCGCACTGCATATTAATGACAGGTACTTTGGCGTGCTGGGCTACTTCCCTGATGTACTGGTTGCCTTCCCGGTAGGCGCAGTGGCGGACAGCAATGGCGTGGCCAAATCTGCTTAGTACGTTGGCCGTGTCTTTGGCATTTTCTCCGTGGGATATTTGCAGTTTGTCCGGAGTCAGGTCATGGGCATGGCCGCCCAATTGGGTCATTCCTGCTTCGAATGAGTTGCGGGTGCGGGTTGAATTGTCGAAAAAGATCATAAACAGGGTCTTATCCTGCAAAAGGCGATGGGGAATGCCCAGGGCAAACTGTTTTTTCAGGTCTGCTGCTACATCAAATAACAGGTTAAGTTCTTCCAAAGTCCATTCCTGTTCGGTGATAAAATCTCTTCCTCTTAACATGCTATGCATATTGATGGTCTCCTTCCGCTTCAGTTATTTTTTGTTGACAGTTTTGTTGCCAAAACACCGGGGAACAAGGCATAAAACATGGTGGCTTTCAGCAGGTGGTCTAACGAAACCTGATCGTTTACGGTATGGGCCCATTTTTCTTCACTGGGCCCAAAACCGATGGTGGGTATACCCAGTTTTCCCATGAGGGAACTCCCGTCCGTCCCGAAAGTCCATTTATCAATCAGAGGTTTTTGCCCAAACAGGATTTCGGCCGTAGTGGCACCGCTTTGGACCAGCACATGGTCTTCGTCCAGCACCCAGGTGGGGAAATACTTTTCCGTACATTTGGTATAACCGGTCCAGCTAGGGTCTTCATAATAAAGCATTTCGATCTGGGCCTGGTCTGCACCGGGCAGAGACTTGATTTCGTTAAAGCAGGTCTCCTTGGTTTCTCCCACGGTGGTCCGCCGGTCAATATAAATAGTGCATTCATCGGGTACCACATTTAATGAGCCAGTCTTGCACTCGATCTTGGTAACCGCTATACTCCCTTTACCCAAAAAGGGGTCGTCTTTTAATTTGCCCTGGAGATCTTCGATCCCCTTGATTATGGGCTGCATTTTGTAGACGGCGTTTTCTCCCCGCTCAGGGGCGCTGGCATGGCAGGATACTCCTTTAGTAACTACCTTAAACTCGATCCTGCCCCGGTGGCCCCGGTAGATAGCCAGGTTGGTGCACTCGCCCAGGACTACATAATCTGGGACCACTCCCTCTTTTTCGATCATTTCCTTTACAGCCCAGCCATCACAGGACTCTTCTTCCACCACCCCCACAACATAGAGTGTGTAATCATTAGCCAGGCCAAGGTCCTTGATAATCCGCGCAGCGTAAACCATGGTCACAATCGCCGCCTTATTATCGGAAGCCCCCCGGCCGTAGATAATGCCATCCTCAAATTTCCCCGCAAAGGGATCAAAGGCCCAGGCCTTTGGATCGGCAATGCCTACTGTATCAATATGGGAGTCATACAGGATCTTTACCGGGCCGTTTCCAACCCGCCCAATCACGTTGCCAATGGGATCGATGCGCACCTCGTCAAAGCCGTTAAGCCGCATTTCTTCCGCAATGCGTTCGACAACAGCTTTTTCTTGACAGCTGACACTTGGGATGGCGATAACGTCCCGCATGAACTTGACTATTTCCTTTTCATACCCCTTTACCCTGGCCTTGATTTGATCAATTAATACTTGGTCCACGTGCATCCCCCTAATCGCTTGAATGTCCAGGCTGGTCTCTCTATGTATAGATGTCTAACAAGCTAAGCTTTAAAAAAACAACTCCGAACAAGCCCCGTGTTTTATGCTACTTAAATTATTTAATTTTATCATACATGATAATCAGATTATTGACAATACGCGGCCGGAGTATTTTGCATAAAAACCCAGGGGCCTCCTGCACAGCTTTTTAATTGTTTTAACCAGTAATCATCATAAGCCCTATCGCCTCCTTTGCTTGCTTAACCTTAATCAGCCTGCAACAAGGTTTATTATTGAAAGGTTCCCGGCCCCGCAGGTATAAAAGCCCCTCCTCCTTGCGCACCGGAAAACCTGCCGTCTGAGTAAATAACCCGCCCTCTTAGAATGGTGGTTACCGGATACCCCTTCACCTGCCACCCCTCAAAGGGTGTATACCCGGCAGCAGAGTGGAGGTGCTGGGCAGAGATGGTCACCTCCTGATAGGGGTCCAGGATGACCATATCGGCATCACTGCCTGGCGCCAAGACGCCCTTTTGGGGGTAAAGGCCAAAGATGCGAGCAGGATTACCTGCCAGCAGGCCGACCAGCTCACCCAAGGTGATGCGGCCCTTCCCCACTCCCTCGGAATACATGAGAGGTAAGAGGGTTTCAGACCCGGGAATGCCGGGCAGGGTATCAAGACAAGTCGCTGCCGCCTGCTTTTGCTCCCGGGTATAGGAGCAGTGATCGGTCGCGACCACCTGCAGTGCGCCGGAGGATAGCCCCGCCCACAAGGCGTCAATATCTTCCTGCCGTCTTAAAGGGGGTGACATGATATATTGTTGCGCCTCCGGCGACTGGTACTTCTCCTGGGTTAATAACAGGTAGTGGGGACAGGTTTCACCCATCACCCGCATGCCCTCTTGCCGCGCCTGGCCAATAGCCCGGCAGCCCTCGCCGCTGGATACGTGGACAAAATAAAGCGGGCACCGCTGTGCAGCAGCAGCGCTAACCAGCCATTTGATAGCCTGGACTTCAGCCTCCACCGGGCGGCTGGCGGGATGATACCTCGGGGCCAACATACCTCCCTCGTGCAACCGCCGCTGGGCCCTTTGAATAACGTCATCGTCTTCGGCATGTACCGTCACCAAAACGCCCAAGTCCCTGGCGCTTTTCAAGAGACGCAGGAGGTCCGGGACATCAATCTTTAAGCTTTTGTATGTAGTGAAAACCTTGCAGCTGCTAATGCCCTGGTCGAGGAGAGCCTTCAACTCCGCCGCCTGGCCTTCCCTAAACCGCGGGATGACCATGTGCAGAGAAAAATCAATGGCTATGCTTCCCTCAGCCTCCTGGCGCCGCTTGTTGGCGGCCTCCAGCAAGGACTCTCCCGGTAAGGGCTCGGCATAATCGATGATAGTGGTGACCCCACCGCATGCCGCACTGGCGCTCCCCTGGAAAAAGTCGTCAGCCGTCCTGTTCCCCCCGGCGGATACCATCCCATAATGGGTATGAACGTCAATCACCCCCGGCAAGACCAACATGCCATGGGCATCGATCACCCGCATCCCCGGGACCGGCAAAATACAGTCACTTAGCCTGATAATCTTGCCATTTTGGACGAGCACATCCGCCTTCTGTTGACCGGTTTCGTTTACGATGGTACCTCCCCGCACCAGCAAATCCATTTCCCAGCCCCCTATCGACATCAAGGATAGCCTTGATCAATTCACGCTACCTTTTTCTAACATTGCCAGCAACTGGTTAATGTCCGGCTGTACCCGTAATGGTTCGCCGGCGGCTTTAATGCCGTTAGCAACGTCTTTCAGGCCGTTCCCGGTGATACAAACCACTACCGTTTCCTGCCGCCGGATTACCTTTTGGTCCGCCAGCTTCTGCAAACCTGCCAGACCGGTTACCCCTGCCGGCTCGCCGAAAACACCGGAGGTTTTCCCCAAAAGCCGCATGGCTGCGAGAATTTCCTCATCACTCACGTTAACCATGGTACCCCCGGAATCCCTCACCGCCCGGAGAGCCTTGTCCGGGTTGCGCGGGACACCCACGGCAATGCTGTCAGCCAGGGTATTCTCCTCCATTGGTTCCAGGGGGTTTCCGCTGTGAAAGGCTTTACTGATTGGGCAACACCCCTCGGCTTGCACCCCCACCATTTTGGGCAACCTGTCGATAAGGCCCGTATGGTACAGGTCCACGAAACCCTTCCACGCCCCCGCAATGGTGCAACCGTCTCCTACGGAAAAGACCACCCAGTCCGGTACGTTCCATGCCAATTGTTCGCAGATTTCCAGGGTAACGGTCTTTTTACCTTCCACCAGGTATGGGTTGATGGCTGCGTTACGGTTGTACCAGCCGCAAAGGTCGATCGCCCTGGCTGAAAGCTCAAAGGCTTCCTGGTAGCTACCCTGCACGCTGATTACTTTGGCGCCGAAAATAAGTAATTGGGCCACCTTCCCCTGGGGAGCCCTGGCGGGGACGAAAATATAGGCTTGCATCCCCACGGCGGCAGCGTTTCCCGCCAGGGAAGACGCGGCATTGCCGGTAGAAGCACAGGCCACGGTTTGGGCTCCGGCTTCCGCCGCCTTGACCACCGCAATGGCGGAGGCCCTGTCCTTGAGGGAAGCGGTGGGATTAAGGCCGTCGTCTTTGATGAACAGCGAGTCTAACCCCAGGGACCGGCCCAGGGCGGCAGCCCTGTACAGAGGGGACCAGCCGACTCTTAATGGTGGCCTGGGAGTTGCAGGGTCTACAGGTAGGAATGGCAGGTAGCGCCACATGGAATACTCCCGCGACGATTGAAAATAGTCCCTGTTCACCTGCCGGGCAATGCAGTCGTAATCATATACCACCTCCAGCAAACCGGAACAGGCTTGACATGTGTACGTATCGGGCAGTGGAGGATATTGCCGGCCACATTGGAGGCATTCTAAGTACTTGACCTGTTGCAACACTGTTCACCCTTCTTAACACAAGTTAGCTGGCCTGGCAGGCATCCCTGCCGGTGTTCAGCTTTCGTTAAATATATTATAGAACGTTTAATGTTATTTAACAAGGGGTATTCTACTGCACCCCGGAGGTGTCCCGCCTCATTTTTACCGGAGATCTTACCGGACCTCAGGCATGAGTTAAATACCGGCTTGCTGCCGCAGGCGGGCGACCGCCCGGTTGCACTGAAGCCGAACGTCTGCTGCCTTGATGGTGGTCAAGGCGCCGTTTTTCCAAACCCACTTGCCGTCAACCATGGTGGCTACGACATCTGAGCTCTTTAATTGGTAGACCAGTTGCGCATAAATATCGGTTTCCTCCGCCGGGGCGTTGTGCAAGCCTGTCAAGGCTACCACTGCCAGGTCGGCCTTTTTCCCCACTTCCACGCTTCCCAGCAGGTCTTCCATCCCCATGGCCCTTGCGCCGCCCAGGGTAGCCATCTCAAACACCCTGGCCGCCGGCATGGCAGTAGGACCGTGGATTGGTTTCTGCATCAGGGCTGCTAACCGCATCTCCTGAAACATGTCCAGGTTATTGTTGCACGGTGCTCCATCGGCAGCAATGGAAACGTGGATGTTATTGGCCAGCATCTCGGGGACGGGAGCGATACCCGAACCCAGTTTCATGTTGGAGGAGGGACAGTGGACCACCCTGGTCCCGCTTTTAGACAAGATCTGCATCTCCCGGGCGTCCAGGTGAATTCCGTGGGCCAGGATCAAATCCGGTCCGGTCAAGCCTAGGTGGTCCAGGTAAACGAGATTGCGCATGCCCCGCTCCCTTTCCACCAGTTTAATCTCCCCGCGGTTCTCTGAGGCGTGGGTATGTACTTTCACCCCGTAGTGACGGGACAGCTTCCGCACCTCGACCAACAGCTCCTCAGTGCAGGACACCACAAAACGGGGCGAAAAGGCATACTGGATGCGTCCACCCGCGCTACCATGCCATTTCTCCAACAGGCGCACGCTCTCCCGCAGGGAAGTCTCCGTGTCTTCCCGCAAGGTGGGAGGTACGTTCTCCCCCCAGTCCATCATCACCTTGCCGGTGATGGCCCGCATGCCGCAGTCGGCAATGGCCTGGATGGCCGCCTCGGTATGGTGTACCGTCTCCATATCAACGATGGCGGTAGTACCCCCTTGAAAAAGCTCACCACACCCCAACAAGGCCGAATAGTAGATAGATTCGGCATCATGGGCACCCTCCAGCGGCCAGATGCGCAACTTCAACCAATCCAACAACTCCATGTCATCGGCCCATCCCCGAAAAAGGGTCTGGCAAAGGTGAATGTGGGGCTGAATGAGGCCGGGGATTAAAGCATGCCCTCCGGCATCGATCACCTGGTCCGCCTGTTCCCTGTGGCTGCCTACCTCGGCAATGCGGTCGTTTTCCACATATACGTTGCCGGAAAAGACTTCCCGCTTTTGGTTCATGGTGACGACAAGGGCGTTTTTAATCAGGATGCTCAACGGGCCTCACCTCGGTTCTGTTTGAATCTCAAGGCTTGCAGGATTTTTTCCGGTGTGGCGGGCAATTCAGTTATCCTCACACCAACAGCGTTGTAAATGGCGTTTAATATCGCCGGAGCTGCAGGTATCAAAGCCGGTTCACCTATCCCTTTGGCCCCGTAAGGCCCGCTGGGCTCTGCTGCTTCTACAATAATTGTTTCTACCGCCGGAGCATCCATCACGGTTGGAATAAGGTATTTGGCGAAAGAGGGGTTCTGCATCCGCCCCCTGTCCAGGTTAACCTCTTCCATCAAGGCATAACCCATTCCCTGTACCACGCCGCCCGCTACCTGACCCTCCACACCGGCCCGGTTAATGGCCCGGCCTACGTCGTGGGCGGCAACCACCCGCAACACCTCTACCCGTCCAGTATCCGTATCTACCTCCACCTCCGCGATGTGAGTGGCAAAGGCATAGGGCCAGTAGGGAGCTCCCTGCCCGGTTTCCGGATCCAACTGGGTTGTATGGGCGATGAAGGTCCCATCACCCACCGGCTGCCAGCCCTCCGCCCAAGCCCGGACAGCCAGTTCCTGGAGGGCAATTCTCTTGGCAGGGAAACCCTTCACCTGGACAGAACCATCCCTTACCACCAGACCGTCCGCGGTATTGACGCCCAGTTCCTGCTGAGCTATTTGCAGCAATGGTCTTAAGGCTTCCGCTGCCGCCAGGCGCACGGCATTGCCGGTGTTATAGGTCTGGCGGGTGGCGGCAGTGGTCCCGGTATCGGGAGTAGTATCGGTGTCACCAGTGATTACGGTCACGTCCTTGACCCGGAGGCCGAGCACCTCGGCAGCAATCATAGCGAAAACGGTACTGGAACCCTGGCCGCAATCCACTGCCCCGGTCCGCACTGTCGCCGTACCGTTTGGGTGTATTTCCACAAAGGCCCGGGAGACGTCGGGGAAACCGTTGCCATAACCAGTGCCATAAAAGATGGATGCCATGCCCACGCCCCGTTTTTTCACCGTTTCTCCCTCCTTTTCCTAGAGCCTTACTAGCTTGCCTATATCCCATCCCACCGCGTGGGCAGCTTCTTCCATGGTCTGGCGCAAGCCGATGCTGCTTTCCAGCACCTGCCCCGTGGCAGTGACGCTGCCCTCAGCAAAGGCGTTCCGCCACCGGACGGTAAAGGGGTGCATGCCTAGTTCCTCCGCGATGCGGTCCATCTGCGCCTCATAAGCGATGGCAGGTTGGGTAGCCCCAAAACCCCGCATCGCCCCGGCAAAGGGGTTATTGGTATAAACGGCATAAGCATCGACCTTAACGTTGGGTACCACGTAGGGTCCGGTGGCATGGACTGCCGCCTTGCGCAGGACATTAGGGGCCCAGGAGGCATAGGCCCCCGTGTCGCCCACGATGCTTGCTTCCATGGCCGTTAAACGGCCTTCCCGGTCCGCCCCGGTCTTAAAGTACATTACCATCGGGTGGCGCTTGCTATGGGCATGGAAGGACTCCTCCCGGCTACAGACTATTTTCACCGGACACCGGGTTTTCAGGGCCAAAAGCCCAGCCTGGACCTGCAGGGTCATGTCCTCCCGGCCGCCAAAGGCGCCGCCTACAGCAGGCGTCAAGACCCGGATGTGTTCTTCCGGCAGGCCTAAGGCGCGGGAAAGCTCTGTCCTGTCCCAGTGGGGGTACTGGGTGGCCACCTGCAACACCAGGTGACCCCGCTGGTCCAGCTCCGCCAGGACGGCTTCCGGCTGCAAGAAGGCGTGGTCCACCATTTGGGTCCGGTAGGTATCTTCCACAACTACTGCCGCCTGGGCAAAACCCTCCTCGACACTACCTTTGCGGATCTTGAGGTGGTAGACAATGTTTCCCTCCGGGTGCACCCGGGGTGCCCCCGGCTCCATGGCCGCCAGTGGATCAAATACGGCAGGCAATGCGGCTAATTCCACCCGGATCTTCTTCAGGGCTTCCTCCGCTGCTGCCGGGGTTTCGGCAGCCACGGCGGCAATCACGTCATTCACCGAGCGCACCACTTCCCCAGCAAGTACAGGCTGGTGGGGAATGACCACCCCGTGGCCGTTATGGCCAGGCACATCGGCCGCAGTCAGTACGGCCCTCACCCCGGGTACCCGGCGGGCGCTGTCCGTATTAACCCCGACTATCCGCGCATGAGCCACGGGACTGTACAGCAGTTTGCCGTACAGCATCCCTTTGGCACACAAGTCCCCCGGAAACTTGGTTTTGCCGGTAACTTTCTCCATCGCGTCCACTTTCACCGGGGAACTACCTACCACAGTATTTCTCACCACTTACTCACCTACCGTTTTTTCTTTCATCCGGATGACATTTCATCACTGGTAAAGGAAATTGCATGCTGGGCGCCATCAGGCGATTGCCACCGGTACAATGCTGCCCTCTCTCACATCGACCAGACCAAGATCGGTCAGTTTTAACTCAGGGATTACCGGGAGGGCAAGGAACGCAAGGGTCATAAAGGGGTCGTACCAGGGGCGTACGCCCATCTGAAATGCCAGCCGGCGAAGGCAAGACAGCTCCGCTTCCACCTCTTCCAGGGGCTTTAAGGACATCAGCCCGGCAATTGGCAGGGCAAGGGAACCCAATACTTTACCGTCCCGCGCCAGGGCCAATCCGCCGCCCAGCCTGGCCACCTCTGCTACAGCTGTAATCATGTCGGTATCATTGGCGCCAATAACCACCACATTATGCGAGTCGTGGGCAACGGACGAAGCGATTGCTCCACCGGACAGGCCGAAACCGCTCACCAGTCCTTTCCCCACGTTACCGGTCCCGTGGTGGCGTTCGATTACCGCCAGCTTCAAAACATCGGCCAGCGGGTCAGCCACGAAACAACCCTGGTGGTTGGGTGCCTTCATTTCCATTTTGCGCGTGGTAATCTGCTGGGGCACCAGGCCGATTACTCTGGCCCGGGAGCCGAGGGCGGGCAGCCGCAGTTGGTCGCTTTGCAGCGGGGACAAACGGAGGGTATGCTCTACCGCTGTTTCCCGGTGCACGGCCGGCTCGACCAAAAGCCGGCCGTTTTCAGCTACCAAAAGCCCGCGCCGGTAAACCCTTAACGGGCGGAAATCCTCCAGGTTATCCAGCACCAGGAAATCGGCAGCATATCCAGGCGCCAAGGCCCCCAGGTCCTTCAGGCCAAAATATTGGGCGGTGTTGATGGTAGCCATCTGGATCACCGTGACAGGATCGAGCCCCGCCTGCACCGCCAACCGGACCAGATGGTTAATGTGACCTTCATGCAACAGTTCGGCCGGATGGCGGTCATCGGTAACCAGCAGGCAACGGCGGGCGGTAAAGGGAGTCACCACCGGCAACAAACTTTGGAGGTTTTTGCTGGCTGAGCTCTCCCGCAGCATCAGGTGCATCCCTAAACGCAGCCTTTCCCACGCTTCCGCCGGGTGCACGCACTCGTGGTCTGATCGTACTCCTGCCAGGATGTATGTGTTTAATTCCTTACCGCTTAATCCCGGGGAGTGGCCATCGAGCACCATGTCCCGGCACAGTTCCAGTTTAGCCATCATGTCCGCCTGGCCCGCCAGCACGGCATTGATGTCCATCACCTCGCCCAAGCCCAACACCCTGGGATGGGAACAAAAAGGAGCCAGGTCAGTGGCAGTAAGCCGCGCTCCTGCAGTTTCCAGCGATGTTGCCGGTACGCAGGAAGGAAGCATCAGGTAGACGGTTAACGGAAGGGCCGCTGTAGCCGCCAACATGTACTCGATTCCCGCTACGCCGCATACATTGGCAATCTCGTGGGGGTCAGCGATCACCGTCGTGGTTCCCTGGGGAACAATCCCACGGGCAAATTCCGCCGGTGTCACCATGGAACTCTCCAGGTGGACGTGGCCGTCGATAAAGCCGGGACAGACATACCTGCCCTGCAGATCCAACTCCTCTGCCCCCCGGTAATCGCCTACCCCCACTACCCGACCGCCGGTGACAGCCAGGCCGGTCTCCAGGATTTCCCCGGTAAACACATTCACCAGCCTGGCGTTTTTAAAAACCTTTTCCGCTTGGCCTTTTCCTACACCTGTTGCTAAAAGAGCTTCTAAGTTCACCGGCTCTTCCCTCCAAACTAACCTGACGGCATCACAGACAGGCAATAGCGCTAGGGATGCTAGCTGCCGTAAAATACAATCTTGGCCAAGAAAAGAATGGTCAAGACCCACATGGTTAAACTGATTTCTTTCGTCTTGCCGGCAATCACGTGAAGCAGAGTATAGGCCAGAATACCGAACACAATACCCTCAGCGATACTGAAGGTGTAAGGCATCATCACAATAGCCATAAAGGCCGGGATGGCTTCCAGGTAGTTGGAAAAATCGATCCGCATCACCGGCTCCATCATGAAAATTCCCACGATGATGAGGGCCGGGGCGGTAGCGGCTCCCGGAATGATCCCCACCAGGGGCGAAAAGAACAGGGCTACCAGGAAAAGCAGGCCGACCACTGCAGCCGTCAGTCCCGTGCGCCCTCCCTCAGCAACCCCGGAGGCGCTTTCCACGTATGTAGTGACGGTGCTGGTACCCATCGCCGCGCCGAACATGGTACCGATGGAATCCGCCAGGAGCGCCTTGTTCGCCCTGGGGAGATGCCCTTTGGCATCAAGCATGTTGGCCTTACTGGAGACTCCGACCAGGGTGCCGATGCTGTCAAACAGGTCTACAAACGTAAAGGAAAGGATGATGGGAATGATCCCGAATTTCAGCACCTCTTTCCAGGCGTCAGGACTGGCAAAAGCGAAAAAGGTCTCTTGCACGCTGGGGGGCATGCTGACCAGTCTGAAGCCTTCCAGGTTGGTGATGCCCATGGGAATACCGACCACGGTGGTAATGAGGATGCCTAAAAGGAGCGCCCCTTTCACTCTTTTTAAGACCAAACCGGCCGTGATTAAAAGTCCCAGGGTAGCGAGGATTACCTGCGGGTCCTTAAAACTGCCAATACCCACCAGTGTGGCCTCGTTCCCGACTACAATACCGGCGCTCTTGAAACCAATGAGGGCAATGAAGAGGCCAATACCTACACTGACAGCCAGCTTCAGGGAAAGGGGTATGGCGTTAACAATGGCTTCCCGTGCTTTAGTCATGGTAAGCACCAGAAAGATAACACCGGAAATAAACACCGCTGCCAGCGCGGCCTGCCAGCTAAGACCTAACTGGAGGACAACGTAATAAGTGAAGAAGGCATTCAGTCCCATTCCGGGAGCCAGGGCAAAGGGGTAGTTGGCCAGAAAAGCCATCAGCAAAGTGGCAACGGCAGCTGATACACAAGTAGCCACCAGCACGGCGCCGAAAGGCATCCCGGCGTCTTTCAGAATGGCAGGATTGACAAAAATGATATAGCCCATAGTCATGAAGGTGGTTAATCCTGCGAGCACCTCCGTCTTGACATTGGTGTTGTTCTCCGACAGCCTGAACACTCGCTCCAGCATGATCCTTAATTACCTCCCTTTGTGAAATTTGGTTTTTCCTTTTTACCCAAAACACAGCCCAAGAAGCACAGCCTTCATAGACCACCTCCTTTTTTAACCGCCCAAAAAACGACCAGCAACAACCATATCTTCAAATAACAGATAATGGAACCCGCTTGCCGCCATTGGGTCTACCTGGGGAATAGAACGGGTTGGCCTCTTTCGGCTACTGGTACATCTCGGGGAATAGCTGGTAGAAAAGTTCCTCACCTACTCCCCGGATGGCCTCCCGCTTGTAGGAAGCCGAAGCCCGGTTCCCCAGCCTTTCCGCGACAATTCTTTGCAGTGCCTCCAGGCAGTCTGATACGGCTGCCCGCCCTAACGGCCGGTGATGCAGCGCTTCCTCCGCTTCAATGGCCCGGAAGGCCGTGCTGCCTACCGCTCCCAGGGCCAGGCGCGCTTCCCGGATCACCCTGTCCTGGTCCAGTATAAGCAAGCCGGCCATGCTAATGCGGGCAATAGCCAAGGCCTTGCGGCGCCCCAGTTTGACAAAACCGCTCCTGCTCCCGGCAGGGGGCACCCGGAAACTGATTTCTTTAATCAGTTCAAGCGGCTCCAATGTGTTTTTACCTACCCCCGCCAAAACCTCTGCAACTTGAATCCGGCGGCTCCCATTTTTTCTGACCACCTCGACAGTGGCCTCCAGCACCAAAAGCGGCGGGATGCTGTCCCCTGCCGGTGAGGCGTTGGCTAAATTGCCTCCGATGGTACCCAGGTTGCGGATCTGTACCGAGCCGACCTGCCCGGCAGCCCGGGCCAGGGTAGCGGCATGTAGCTGCACCAGGGTATCCCTGGCCAGTTGACTGAAAGTAGTCATACTGCCGATGCTGATGACTTCCTCCTGCAGCTTGATATAGCGCAGCTCATCTACCCGGGAAAGGTCAATCAACAACCCGGTAGATGTCTTGCCCTCCCGCAACTGGATCACCAAATCTGTCCCACCCGCCAGAATCCTGGCATCCCCATGGCTGGCCAATATGTCGACAGCTTCCGCTACTGTGCTGGGAGAAACAAACCCGTATGCTCCCATGTCACTCCCACCTTTCCTTAGGAGGTTTCTGTTTGTTATCCCGTTCCCGCATCTACCGGATGCCACAGGTCTGCATTCCAGCCAACACCCGTTCCAGATTGGCAGGCAGTTCCGTAATCCTAACCCCCACGGCATCGTAAATGGCGTTGGTAATGGCCGGAGTAATCGAGATGCAAACCGCTTCACCAATCCCCTTTGCCCCAAAGGGACCTGTTTGCTCCATCACTTCCACAGGAATGGTTGCTACCGGCGGGGCGTCTACAGCGGTTGGAATAATGTAATTGTTAAAATTGAGGGTTTTGGTAACACCCTTTTCCAGCACTACCTCTTCCGAAAGGGCATAGCCCATTCCCATCAAGGTACCGCCCTCGGACTGTCCCTCTAAGCCCTGCCGGTTAATGACCCGGCCTGCATCGGGCAGGGCTACCGTTTCCAGCACTTCCACCTGCCCGGTGAGGGTATCCACTTCTACCAGGACCACATGGGCATGGGTACCGAAAACCAGGTGGGGAAGGCCATAAGCCCCCGCGATCTCCTGATCAGCCTTGGGGGAATGAAAACGGCCCAGCTCCCTGCAATCTTTTCCACCGGCCAGCATTCTTGCCGCCAGCTGGGTATAGGAAATGCTTTTCCCTCCCGCTGCCGCCAACCCTTCGCATAAATCGATTTCTCCGGCGGGAACGTTCAGTTCCGCCGCCGCAACCTCTCTCAGCCTTTCCCGCATCCGCTGTCCAGCAATAATGATGGCATTACCAGCCACATAGACCGAACGAGAAGCCGTGGAAGTCCCGGAATCCGGTGTGGCGGCCGTGTCTCCGGTCACCACCTCTACCTGGTCAACCGGGCAGCCGAGGACTTCTGCCGCCATCTGAGCATAGGCAATACTGTTTCCCTGCCCGATCTCCGGACAGCCGACCCCCACCCGGAAATATCCGCCGGGCAGCAACTCGATGGTCGCAGTCCCAAAATCCGGTAATCTAAACCCCAAGCCACACCCTTTAATGGCGGCGGCAAGACCCACTCCCCTTCTCTTCCAAGGCCGCGAAGGATTAGCCTTGTAGACCTCCCGTTGACGCCACAGGTCGGTAGCGCCTGCCGCTGCCAAAGTTGGTACCGGCCCCATCGCCGTAACCAGGTCATTGCCTAGAGCCCCCTTGTCCCCCTGTTGCAAGCCGTTTTTCAGGCGGATGGCTAATCTGTCCATAGCCAGTTTTTCAGCCAGGATTTCCATTTGCGTCTCCATGGCAAAGGTGACCTGGTTGACCCCAAAGCCCCGCATGGCGCCACTGACAGAATTGTTGGTATATACACAATAACCGTCCACCTGCACGTTGGGCACCCGGTAAGGGCCGCTGCAGTGTTCGATGGCCGAATTTAAAATGGTGCCGCCAAGGGAAGCATAAGCACCGGTATCCGAGACAATGGTCACCTGATGGGCGACCAGGCTCCCATCCCTGCGGGCCCCGGTTTTCATCCGGATTACCATCGGATGTTTCTTCCATCCCGTCACCACCGATTCTTCCCTGCTCAGCACGATTTTCACAGGCCGCATGGTCTTCATGGCCAAGAGGGCCAGGTGGATTTGTATCGTTACTTCGTCCTTACCGCCAAACCCTCCGCCCACCGGGTTGGCAATCACCCGAATTTTCTCATTGGCCATGCCCAAGGCACGGGCAATCTGAATTACGTCCCGGTCAGGATACTGGGAGCCACACCAGACGGTGAGCAGGCCCCCTGCATCCAGCAAGGCCACCCCTCCTTCAGTTTCCAGAAAGGCAGGCATCTGGCGGGAGGTGCGATATACGTTTTCCACAATTACGTCGGCCTCGGCAAAGGCCGCCTCCACGTCCCCGTGGGCCACCGCGGTGTGCCGGAAAATGTTTCCGGTGGCATGAACCTGCGGAGCTCCTGCCTGCATGGCCTCTTCCGGGTCGAAAACCCCCGGCAGTTCCTCGTATTCCACCCGGATCAGTTCAAGGGCCCTAGCGGCAATTTCTTTGGTTTCAGCGGCAACCAGGGCTACGGCATCTCCCATGTAGCGCACCTTGTCACTGCAAAGTACCGGCTGGTCCTGGACCACAATGCCATAGCCGTTCAGTCCGGGCACATCGTGGTGGGTAAGTACCGCCACTACCCCGGGGAGCCTGGCCGCCTCGCCGGTGTCAATGCTCTTGATCAAGGCATGGGGATAACGGCTGCGCAGGACACGTCCCCACAACATACCTGGGAAGCTGAGATCAGACATGAACCTGGTTGCGCCCGTCACTTTACCGCCGGCATCCTGGCGCGGTACCGGCTTGCCTATCCATTTCAAGGTCATGGGCAATCCCTCCTCACTCACAGATGGGCTACCCGCTCTAACCCTTCGCTTCTTTGAAGCGGCAGCCTAAGAGCGGCTACGCCCTGTATTAACTGGCTCTAACCTTCAGCCTTCGGCTGAAGCTAAGACCCAGTTGAACAGTTCCCTTGCCTCGCGGCAGCGGTTTGGATCGCCTTTACGATCTTCACATATCCCGTACACCGGCACAGATTCCCCGCAATGGCTTCTTTGATCTCCTCCTCAGAAGGAAATGGGTTTTTCATCAGCAGGGCTTTGGCTGAAAGCAGCATGCCCGGCGTACAGTAGCCACACTGGACCGCCCCTTCTGTAATAAAGGCCTCCTGTAACGGGTCGAGTATTCCGTCTTTGGCCAAACCTTCTACCGTGATAACCTCCCGGCCCTGTACCTGGCCCACCAGCACCAAGCATGAGTTTACCGCCTGGCCGTCCACCAGCACCGTGCAGGCACCGCACTCACCCTGGCCGCAGCCTTCCTTGGTACCCGTAAGATCCAGTTCCTCCCGCAAGACATCCACCAGCCGTGCCCCGGGGTCTACTACCAGTTCAACCGGCAAGCCGTTCAGGGTAAAGGTAATTGTTTGCTTTTCCATCACGTATCCCCCCTAAAACGTCACCCCAAAACATAAAAACCAAGCATTTCGTCAATCACCAAGCAAGAAAAAGGCCAAACGACCCTCTTCTCGTAGCCTGGTAATTTACGGTTACCTGGTAGAAACCCTCGAACCATATTATCGAGGATATACGAAAACAGTTTATTTTAATTTTATTGCTGGATAATATTTAACAGCATTCCTCTAATCTCCTGCAATAAATTGGAATTTATTTTTGGCCTTTGGATCTGTTTCAGGCGTGCCCCCAGTTCAAGCGGTCCGGACGATCCTCGTTCCTGTAAGCCCTTGCACCGCTTGATGGGCAGCCAAAAGGGGTCCGATAATCGCCTCTTTTCCACCGTTCTCCACAAAGCGACAGGCTGCATCCACTTTCGGACCCATACTGCCTGGTGGAAACTGGCCTTCGGCCAAATAAGCACGGGCTTCTACCAGGGTCATTTTCGCTATTTCCCGCTGGCTGGGTTTGCCGAAGTCTAGCGCCACGCGGTTAACATTAGTGAGGATTAGAAAATGCTCAGCGCCCACATCCCGGGCCAGCAATTGTCCTGCCAGGTCCTTATCAATGACCGCTTCCACTCCTTGCAGCATCCCGCCCGCGTCACGCATCACCGGAATACCCCCACCACCGGAAGCAACCACCACATACCCGCTGTCCAGCAGAGCCTTGATGCCGTTCTTTTCGATGATTTGGATGGGAAAGGGAGAAGGAACCACCCGCCGCCAAGCATCATTGCCCACCTGCATCATCCGGTACCCTTTTTCGTCCATCAGCCGGGCAGCCTCCGCCGCGGTGTAAAAAGGGCCGATGGGCTTGGTGGGCTGGTGGAAAGCCGGGTCTGCCGGGTCAACCAATACCTGGGTGACCACAGAAATAACCGGCTTATCTATTCCTGCGGAGCTAAACGCATTGCCCAGTTTTTGCTGAATGGCATAACCAATGGAACCCTGGGTATTGGAGACACAGACGTCCAGCGGCATGGCAGGCACAGTGTCTTTGGCCAGTTCATTTTTCAACAAAATGTTCCCCACCTGGGGCCCGTTACCGTGGGTGATTAGGACCCGGTAACCTTCTTGTACCAAGGCCACTACGCTTTGACACACTCGCTCGACATTGCTCAGTTGTTCGGCGAAAGTCCCTTTCTGGTTGGCATTGATGATTGCGTTTCCCCCGAAGGCCATGACTACCGTGGTTTCCATTTTTCTCCCCCCTTCATGCTCACATTAACCGGGATCAATCATCCCTTGCTTTCCCGGAGTCCTTCGATGTGCTTGATAATCGCTGTGGGAATCTGCCTTAGTTTTATCACAGATGGCTACCCGCTCTAATACCCCCGCTTCTTTAAAGCGGCGGGATATGCCCGGCAAGGAATAAAATTTGATTATTGCTAATGAAGCCGGGCATGAAATTCGCTTTCGGCCACATTTTAATTAGTGGCCTAGTGGCCTCGCTCATTATAAGAGCGGCTACGCCACTGTATTAACTGGCTCTAAGCTTCAGCGGGGGAAGCAATCCCCCACTGAAGCCAAGACCCAGTTGAACTCCCCGCCCACCCGCCCTGGCAGGAGCTTTGCTCCCCCCAGGGCAGTGCGCCGGTTGTTAAGGAAAGGGGTTGGTTCCGTTGGACTGAGGGTTCCCGCTACCCAAGGCCTACCCTCATTAATCCACCCCGACGGTATTACCAGCCTTTTGGGAGGCAGGGGCATCTTTAGGCACCAGATAAGGATAAACAAAACAGAAACCTGCCAGGATGAGGTAGCCGATGGCGAACTGAGTCTGTGCCGGGGTCACCAGCAGCTGCAGCTTGGGAGCGTGAATCAGCCCGACCGCAGCCAACACGGCCATCACCACGCCTGTGACAGCCGCTTTGCGGTAATCCCGGTCAATAAGGAAAGCAGCAATAGCACCCCAGCAAATAGCGGTAAACATGGCACCCTGAGCCAGCGGTACCAGGTTGGGGGATATCTGGTTGACCAGGTTGGCGCCGCTGTTGGCCGCGTCTAATGCCCCTCTATTAAACCTGGCCACCATGTAGTTGGCTAAATAAGGAAACATCGCCAAAGCAACAGCCGGAGCATGGCGCTGGGGAGAGTTTACAAACGCATTGGAAACCATGGTAATGCCAACGAAAACCAGGATGGGTGCGATCACAGCCAGCGGAATGATTTTGGAGACGGCGCCAATCAGACCGAAAGTCGCCGCCAGTAAAAACACACCGCCGTTAGCCACAGAATACCCGCGACCGGCATTCATCTCCTTGCTGCCCACTGAGGCAATGTAAACTGTGGTAGGAAGAATACCGCCAAATAGAGCCCCGAGGATAGTACCGGCTCCGTCAGCAAACTGGGCCTCACGGACATCATAATTGTCTCCCAGGGCAGATACGGCTTCGACGTTGTTCATGGTTTCAATGAAATTATAGATGGAGATCGGGAGAATGACCGCCAGGAGGTAAGAGTAGTCGGTAAAGAGCAGGCCCATGCCTTCAAAAGCCGCAAAAGTGGGTAGAGGCAGATACAAGCCCACAGTTTTGATCCCCGCTGTAATATCGGCGACCTTTCCCACTCCAAGAACATAGGCCACTACCGTACCAAAAAGGACAGCAAACAGAGCGGGCGAGATCCGGCCCGGCATGGGCGCTTTGGCGATCAGACCTAATAGAATGAGGGTTAAGGCGATGATGCCTACTACTGGCTGTGAGTAGGTTTTAAAGAAGAGTTCGCCACCGATTAGTGTAAAAGCCACGCCGGCCAGGGCTCCCAGCATTGCTGCCCGGGGCAGGTTCTGGCGCACCCAGCGGCCGATCAAACCGCCCAATACCTCCACCACACCTCCGAGGAGGCAGGCGGCTACCGCCAGTTTCCACGCCAGCAGGTGGTCCTGGGTCTGGGACAGTACCGCACCGGCCACGCCGAACATGTAAACAAACTGGACAGGAGTGCTGATGCCGTAAGACAAGGCGGTGACATTTGTCCGGCCTTCCTTTTCGGCCAGTCTTTTAGCCATATGGGCATAGTAGAAGTTGCCAGCAGCCACTGCCACTGCGGCGCCGGGAATCATTTTGCCGAAAACAATCTCCGGAGGAAACTTGAGACCTAACATGGTAATGGCCAGGAGAGCAAAATTCGCCAGGTTATTCTGGAAGAGGGCAAAGAAACCGTCAATATCTTCCCGTTTAAACCACGGGTAAATAACCTTGTTATTCATTATTATATTCAACTCCCTTACCTAATTAGTTCATAAACCAGCCCACCTCGCCAAGTCGCATGCAGACCGAATAAACGCAACCTGAGCTCCATCGCCTTCACCGGCAAAATTTATGACCCAATGGTCTGTACAGACCTGCTTATCTGCATGGTAGGTAAAGGGGATAAGAAAAAACCTTAGCGATTGACAAAACGCTTATTTGCTAACGATTAGGCTTTCTTTTTTTAACAGTGACTTTCTAGATTTTGGCTATCCCCCCCTTGATAAGGTTATTAACAACCAGATCCTACCCACCCCTCTCTCTTGATGTTATTGTGTCTTGAAGCTAGAACTAATGCCTTGCTGGTAAAAGCCCTATTTTCTCACCAAGGTGAATTCATACTTGTCGCCGCGATAGTATTGCCGACCAAAATTGATCGCCCTGTCATTTTCGTCATAAAGTACGCCTTCCATGAAAATCATGGGTGTAAAAGTATCAACTCCCAGCAGTTTGGCAACAGCCTTAGGAGGCAAAACGGCGTTAACCCGCGAGACAAATTGCTTGGGCTTGTAAGGAGTAAACTGCCTGATGAATTCGGTTAATGATTTACACCGGCTTCTCCCTTTTAACAATGACTCATTGGTTAAAAGCCAGAGAGGGATAACGTCATAGCAGTAGATTACCGGTTCCCCGTCCGCCAGGCGGAGACTCTCGACAATGTAGCCCTGGGAGTTGTGATCCAGTTCCAGCGCCGCGGCAATTTTGGGGTCCAGTCTCTCTTGGTATATCCTGATTACCTTGTCTTCGGCCCGCCATCCGGCATTTTCAATGGTGTTAAAGAGGTTATCCAGCTTTTCCATCCCGGCAATAACCTTTTTGGGTTCCTTTTTGATAAAAGACCCAACCCCGTGGCGACGGAAAAGAATGCCCTCTTTTTCCAATACCGATAATGCTTCCCGTAACGTTCCCCGGCTCACTCCCAGCTCATTGGCTAATTCCGGTTCCGCCGGTAGCTGTTGCCCGGCAAGATATAACCCTTCCGAAATTCTCCGCTTGAATTCGTTGGCTATTTCCATATACAGGGGTGACCTTGCTTGATACATAATACCTCCTTCAACTGGGTCTTGGCTTTTTGCGGGGGGAAAGCTTTCCCCGCTCGTGCTTAGATTCGACCAGTTCTTGGCTCCGGTTTACCGGAGCTTAGAACTGGTTAATCCCATAGGGGGCCAGTTAATGCAGTGGCGTAGCCGCTCTTAAAATGAGCCAGGCCACAAATTATACATTAATTTACCGTGGCCTGAAAGCGAATTTCATGCTCGGCTTCATTGAGTAATCAAATTTTATTCCTTGCCGAGCATATAATGAGCGAGGCCACCAATTATTCCTTGATTAAGTGTGGCCTCAAAGCGAATTTCATGCTCGGCTTCATTGAGTAATCAAATTTTATTCCTTGCCGAGCATATACCGCCGCTTGGAGAAGCAAAGGGTTAGAGCGGGTAGCCATCTGTGATGATGTTGATTTGGGTGTTAACAGGCTGGAAGAGCAGGACCAGAGCCCAGTCATGCAAGCTAAAATTTTTTCCACAGATTGCTGGCCAGGCGCCTTGCTTCCCTTGCCAGTTCTCTTTCATCCACTCCTACCAGTTTCCTGTCCAGCATCCTGATCTTTCCACCTACGATAGTGGTATTCACCATCGCGCCGGAAACCCCAAATAACAGGTGGCCGTAAAAGTTGTCTGCCGTGATGGGCGTTGGCGGGGCATAATTGACCGTAATGACGTCAGCGTAGGCCCCCGGCGCCAGCTTACCTAGCGGCCGGTCGAAATAACGGGATAAGATTTGCCGGTTATTGCCGAAAATCAACTGGGGAACTTCATCCCAGGCTGTACTGGGGTCTCGCCGGTTGAATTTATGCAGCAGGTTTGCAACTTTCATACCCTCGAACATATCAGCAGTATAGCCATCAGTACCCATCCCCACCAATACTCCCGCCCCTAACATCTCTTTCAGCGGGGCACACCCTACCGCGTTACCCATATTGGACTCCGGGTTGTGGGCAACATTCGTACCAGTCCCGGCTAATAGTTGCACCTCATCGTCGTTAACATGTACGCAATGGGCTGCCATGGTTTTGGAACCTAAAAGGCCAAATGCGTTTAACCTTTCGACAACCCGCTTTTGATGGTGCGCTAAACAATGGGCGACATCCGCTAAATCCTCCGCAACGTGGAGATGCACACCCACACCCAACTCCTCACACTTAGCGGCACACTTCTTTAAGGTATCGTCGCTAACCGTAAAGGAGGCATGAATGCCAAAAGTACCTTTGCACATGGGATTAGGCTGGCGAATCAAATCTATAACAAAATCTTCATTTTCCGCTATCCCTCTTTCGGCCTTATCCTGCCCATCCCGGTCCGAAACCTCGTAGCAAAGGCAGCTGCGGACCCCTACTTCCTGAGCCGCCCGGGCAATGGTCCGCAAGCTGCCGGTGATGGCATTAGGACTGGCATGATGATCCAGGACAGTAGTGGTGCCGTTTTTGACGCATTCGATAAAATGAATCAAGGCGCTGTAATACACATCTTCCAAGTCCAGCGCCCGGTCCAACCTCCACCACAGCCGGGCCAAGATCTCCGTAAAGTTTGCCGGGGGAGCATCTTTCAAGGCCATCCCCCTGGCAAAGGTGCTGTAACAGTGGGTATGGACATTGGTCATGCCGGGCATGATCAGGCCGCCTTTGGCATCCACGAATTGAGCTGCATTGTATTTGCTTCTCAAGGTCTGGGTAGTACCTACCTCAACGATTACATCATCCGCCATGTAAACGGCACCATCAGGAATGAGCGGATTATCGCCCGCTAAGGTAATTAGCGTCCCATTTCCGACTAATAACACTTACTTCTACCCCCTAGGCACTGGTTATCTGGATCGTCAAACAAGCGGGGACTGGACAGGCAGCAGTACAAAAACCACAGCCGACACACTGATCCCGGTCAATCACCGGTAGACGGTTTTGGTCAATGCTGATTGCCTGGTGCCCGCCATCGCGACAGGCAAGGTAACAGCGGTCGCACCTGAGGCACAGTGCTTCGTGCAGCACTGAAACCGCTTTATGTTTTCTGGGCAGTTGGGAATGCTCAACCAGATTAGGCAGAGCCTTCCCGACCAGTTCTTCCACTGCCGCAAATCCCTTCGCCTCCAGGTAATTCCTGAGGCCATCGATTAAATCTTCGATCACTCGAAAGCCATGCTGCATCACCACCGTGCATAGCTGCAGGTTACGGGCGCCCAACAGCAAGAACTCGACGGCATCCCGCCAGGTAGTAATTCCGCCGGTGGCCGTGATGGGGATTTCAACTTTTTTGGCGATCTCGGCGACACACCTTAAAGCCACCGGTTTGATGGCAGCCCCGGAAATGCCGCCGATACAAGACTTGCCGTTGACCTGGGGATAAGGGGAAAAACTATCCAGGTCCACCCCGATGATGCCTTTAACCGTGTTAATGGCACATACTCCATCCGCCCCGCTTCTTTTTACTGCTGCCGCAGCAGCAGTAATATCGGCAATTTGCGGGGTAAGCTTGATGACTACCGGAATGTTTTTGGCAGCTTCCTTCACCCACCGGGCAGTTCTTTCGGTGAGTTCAGGATTTTGACCGATGGTACTCCCCATGCCTTTTTCCGGCATGCCGTGGGGACAGGAAAAACTGCACTCAATCATGTCGGCGCCGGCAGCCTCTAACCTGCGCACCAGTTGCTGCCAATCCTCCTGTTTTTGACCCATGATGCTGGCTACCACGACCTTGTCGGGGTACTCCTTTTTTAACCGCTTGATTCTCCCCTCGACCACATCCACGTGGTGCGCGGAAATCAAATCAATGTTTTGCAGGGCTACCAGGCGTTTATCTTCATAGTCCAGCCCGGCCATCATCGGGTAAGCCAAATTAACTACCTCGGTTTCTACGGAGGTTGTCTTCAGTACCGCACCGGCCCAGCCAGCCGCAAAAGCTCTGGCGACCATTTCCTCATCATCTGTACAAGGGGAGGCTGCCAGGACAAACGGGTTAGGGTACCTAATGCCACAAAACTCCAAAGACAGGTCGACCATTGCTAACACCCCTCCGATTGTTTCATTGCATCTTGATTCAACTGGGTCTTAGCTTCAGCGGGGGATTGCTATCCTCGCTGAAGCTTAGATTCGACCAGTTCTTGGCTCCGGTTTACCGGAGCTTAGAACTGGTTAATCCCATAGGGGGCCAGTTAATATAGCAGCTTAGCCGCTCTTTTACCACCGCTTCGAAGAAGCGGGGGTATTAGAGCGGGTAGCTATCTATGATAAAGTGATCAATGGCGATGGCTGCTTTTTGACCCTCTGCTACCGCCTGCACCACGGTACCTCCACCATTGGCCGCATCTCCGGCGAGGAATACCTTGGACATCCCGGCCAGTTTTTTAGCAAGGGGATTTTCTCCCTGCCCTGTCGCTACTATCACCATATCGGCCGCCAGTTCAAACTCGCTGCCGGGTACCGGCTCTGGCCTTCTTCTTCCCGTCTCGTCTTTATCGCCAAGCTTCATAGAGATTAGCTTGATCCCTGTTACCTTTTCTGTGCCCAAGACTGCTACCGGCGCTGTTAACCACCTAAATTCTATGCCCTGCGCTACAGCAAACTGGTATTCTTCCTGCCAGGCAGGCATTTCCGCCAGCGAACGCCTGTAAGCAACAGTCACCTGCTGGGCTCCCGCCCTTTTGGCGATACAGGCAGCATCCATCGCCGTGTTACCTCCGCCGATCACCACGACCTTTGCTCCAACGGGAACACCTGAACCAGTTCCTAATTTTACCTTAAGATTGTGCGCAGCTAAAAGCTTTTCCGCCGGATAAACCCCGCTTAAACCGGCTCCTGGAACTTCCAAGGCCGGTGTGCTGCCTAACCCGCAACTTACAAGCACGGCATCATACTCAGCCAGCAGCGCTTCAACCGGCACATCCTCACCAACTACCACACTGTAGTGGATATTCTTAACCACTTTTTTGATGCGGGATAATTCCCGCTCAAGCACTCGGTAATCTAACCGGTAATCGGGAATGCCCCAAAGCGCCGTACCCCCTGCATAAGGGCTGGCTTCAAATACAGTCGCCTCATACCCTTTTAGAGCAAGGATATATGCCCCGCTTAAACCCGCAGGGCCGGCTCCGACCACCGCTACCTTTTTCCCATTAGGTGGAACAGGGGTTGCCTCCAGGCCTGCACTGTTTAAGGCAAACTTCTGCAACTGGCCGATGTTAATCGGTTCCTTCAAGTTCGCATGGGTACAGCCCTTGCGACAGAACTCGGCCTGCGGGCAAACATCGGCACAGACGGCGCCGAAAGTATTGCTCTCATAGATCACTCTGGCCGCCCCGCGCATATTACCCGTTTTTATTTTACGAATAAAGTCCGGAATCTTAATCTCCGCTGGGCAGCCTTGCACACAGGGAGCGTCATGACAGTAAAGGCAGCGCGAGGCTTCCATTAACGCCTGGTAAGGCGACCAAGATTTAGCTGGCGATGCTTCTAGTTTCTGCACATATTTAACCTCCTTTGTATACGAAAGCAATTTTTTATATTAATATTTTGTTAATTGTGCGTATAAAACCAAACCACTTATACTGTTAACGTTCTATTCCCGTTCTCTTGAGGAAACTGCGGTTTTCCTTGGATATGCCGTTCCTTCCAAGGGTAACCGGAAACGGCGTTTCCCGTCCAAAGCGTAGTAAGCTGCCGCAACCGCCGGAGCTGTGGGGATGGAGGAAATCTCTCCGATGCCCTTGGCGCCGTAGGCTTTGCCATCACTGTTTTTTTCGATTAAAACAATTTTGATTTCCGGCACGTCTGGAGCCCGCCACAAACCTAATCTCCCCAAAGACTTTACCTGAGGAACACCGCCGGATAGGGGGTAATCCTCCGTCAGGGCGTAGCCTAAACCCATGATGACGCCACCCTCAATTTGGCCCTCAAGTAAAGTTGGGTTAATGGCCTGACCAACGTCATAAGCGGCGATTACCTTTTCCACTTTCCCTTGTTTATTAAGTATAACTACCTGGGTACCGAAGCTGTAGGCCACATGGGTGACCGGGTTGGGCTTTTCACTGTGCAAGGGGTCGGTGGTCCCGTGAAATTCACCGTGATATACTTTACCTGCCAGGTCCCCCAAAGAGTGGGTCGCAAGGTCTTTGGCCAGCTGTTCGGCCGCCAAGCGTACGGCTTCTCCGGTAAAAAGGGTTTGGCGGGAAGCCGTTGTAGCTCCGGAATCAGGCGTGCTGCCGGTATCAGCCAGCACAATTTCCACCATTTCCGGGGAAACAGGGGCTGTTGCGCAAAGGATCTGCATCACCACACCGGCCAACCCCTGCCCAATGCAGGCGGCACCGGTATATACCTTCACTTTTCCGTTTTCGACGGCTATCCTTGCCCTGCCGGTATCAATGAGGCCAACCCCAATACCGACATTTTTCATCGCACAGGCGATCCCGGCATACCGGCTGCCCTCGTAGTCATCTTTCACTGCCAGCAGTGTTTCCTGCAAGTGGACATCAACTACTGCCTGCCCGGTGGCCAGGAGGTCGCCTTCAATTAAAGCATTCCGATACCGGATTTCCCACGGGCTAATCCCAACTTTCTCCGCCAAAAGGTCAAGCTGGCTTTCGATGGCAAAAGCCGTCTGGGGTACCCCAAAACCCCGGAAGGCACCGGCGGGAGGGTTATTGGTATATACAGCTTGCCCCTCAATCGAGATATTGGGAATCCGGTAAGGCCCTGTAGCATGGGTGCAGGCCCGTTCCAAAACAGGGGCGCCCAACGACGCATAAGCGCCGGTATCGGCAACGATCCTTGCCGATAAAGCCATGAGATTACCCGCCTCATCGCACCCGGTGGTAATTTCGATTTCCATGGGGTGTCTTTTAGGGTGAACCATTAAACTTTCTGCCCTTGATAAGGTCAGCTTTACCGGCCTTTTCACATGCCAGGCCAATAGGGCCGCATGGTGCTGCACACTGAGGTCCTCTTTGCCGCCGAAGGCGCCGCCGACAAAATTATTCACTACCTTGACCTGATGCAACGGCAATCCCAATAATGAGGCAATCTGGTGCTGGTCATGATGCACACTTTGGGAGCCCCCAAGCACAACCAGACTGCCCTTCTCCAGGTAAGCGACGGCACTTTCAGGCTCTAAAAAGGCATGCTCGGTCATCGGCGTGCTGTAACGCCCAGCAACTACATAACGGCATTGCTGGAGGGCGTCCGCTACATTCCCCCGGTAAAGGCTGGTGGTACTGAGAACATTTCCACCCGGGTGAAGATGAGGAGCACCAGCATCCATGGCAGCGGCTGGAGAGGTTACCGGTGGCAACACTTCGTAGCTTAAGTCAATCAAGTCCAGGGCTTGCCGGGCGATGGCCGGGGTTTCAGCAGCCACCAGGGCCAGGGCATCCCCTGTGTAATGCGTTTCTTCACCTTCGGCGACCAAAACCGGCCAATCCTTTTTGATATATCCCTGGTATCTTTGGCCAGGGATATCCTGGGCAGTGAGGACCGCCAGTACACCGGCCAGGTTCTTGGCCCTGGAAGGATCAATTTTCTTAACAATGATTCTGGGATGGGGTGAACGCAGCACTGCTGCATACAACATTTCAGGCAAGATCAGGTCATCGGTAAACACCGCCGTACCCAGGGTTTTGGCACCGGCGTCTAACCGGGGGTAACGAGCGCCAACTCCGTAGCCCGTCATTTCGGCAACCGGTGTTTTCTCATTCCTGAACACCTCTGCCGCCAGTTTAACCGCGTCAATGATCTTTACGTACCCGGTACACCGGCAGAGATTCCCTCTTAACGCGTGCTTTATTTCCGCTTCAGACGGAGCGAGGTTGGTGTCTAAGAGCCCTTTGGCGCTGATCACCATACCAGGAGTGCAAAAACCGCACTGAACCGCTCCGGCCTGGGTAAATGCCCATTGGTAGACTTCCTGTTCCCGTGCTGAGAGACCTTCAACGGTCACTATGCGCTTGCGGGCAACCTGTGCCAGGGTTAAACGGCAGGAACGAGCGGCTTTCCCGTCAATTAAAACCATGCAGGTCCCGCAAGCGCCCTCTCCGCAACCGTTTTTCACAGAAGTGATCCCGGCCACAGTTCTAAGGTATTCCAACAGGTTCCGGTTGTTTTGTTCCTCCGGACAGTGTTTTTGCATACCATTTAAGAAAAAGTGCATATGCCGCCTCCAACTGATGGGCAAAAAACTCCGCTCCCAAGGATTGCCCCTCCCCTCGCCCTGTTACACGGAGTGGGCATACGGTTGCCGCAGCGAAGCCCTGCCTAGTTGACTAGATGTTTAACAACAGAACTCGAAACAATGCTTGCCGAACCAACAATAGCATTTTATTCCACTTAACACCTTTTAATCCCATTGTACAGAATCCTATCCTTGTTGGCAATCGAACAAGCGCTCGTTTTCAAAAAATTTTTTCAAACTTCAGGAGGCCTCCGCAGCAAGCTCCCCGCATCGACTTGATTTTACGGTCGTAGTCAGCAATCTTGGCGTATTCCTCTTCCCAGAACTCCGGCCGGCGCATGGAATCAATGTATTCCTTGGCGTAGCCGAAGGGCAGCCAGTCCTTTTCCTTTTGGCGGAAAAGCTGCTCTTTGACGTCTTGGCGACGGAAGTCATAAATCCATTCTTCTTTAGCCCCCAGGAAAATATCCTTGAACCAGCGCTCCAGTACGAAGTCCTGTGTCTCCAGATACCGCCGGTCAAGTTCCTCCAGTACAGACGGGTAACGGTCAAACCCGTCGGTGGCGATGGTAACCACGTTGTCATCAGGTCCCAGGCGCAAGTATTTGGCCATTTTGATGGCCCCCAGGATATTGCACATACCGGAGACTCCGAACAAGTTCTTCATTCTCAGGGCTACTTCAGGTCCAACACCCATTCTGATCAAGACCTCAGTCCCGTCATGGATGATCTTCAAGGCCTTGACGGTATCGTCATCGTGGATCAGTGTTACAAAATCGGTAGTCAGCACGTTGTGGATGAGGGTACACATTTTGTCACCAATACCCTCGATGCGGTGCTGCCCCCTACCTCCTGTAGCCAGGGTGGAGCACTCGTAAGGCTCCAGGGCAACGATTTTTGCCTCCGGGAAGGCCTGTTTGATCTGGTCCCCCGCAGCAATGGTACCGGCGGACCCAGGGGCCGAAGTAAAGCAGGCGATGCGCCCGTTGCCGATACCCTTTACCGCCTCGATGGCGGAGTTACCGGTAACGTAGCGGTGAAAACGGTAATTTGGCAACAATTCAAACTGGGCGAGGGGTTTGTTTTTGGGGTTCTTTTTCAATTCATGGGTCCGCTGCAAGGTCAATATAACATCGCTCTCGGTACCCGGGGTTAAATCCAGTTCCCCTCCGTAGGCCCTGATGCGCTCGTACCGCTCTTTACTCATGTTATCCGGCATGATGATGACAGCCTGATAGCCCATCAACCGGCAGATATAGGCAACACCGATGCCGAAGTTGCCGGTGGAGGGACCAAGGATGGTGTGTTCCCCGGGTAAGATCTCTCCGTCTACACACCCCTCCATGAGGGTGGCATAGGCCGGCCCCACTTTATGGGAACCGGAAGGAAAGTAGGTACCGAGCATTACAACAATGTTGGCGTCTACGCCCGTCATTTCCTTGGGCAGGATTATCTTCCGCACCTGGCTGGTCTCGTCCTTCCAGGTGATGTTAAACAGATTGAGGGGTTCAAGTTCGTCTTCTTTCTGGGCCTTTAATGCTTTTTCCCGTATTACGGGGTCAATCTTTTCCGGGTGCAACATTTCCTCGTAAGTAGGCCCAAAGGGTACTTTTGTCTTGTCCAATTGAATTACCTCCCCGTCTTTTGTTGAATTACCGGCTCCCGGGAAATGATCAAGAATTACTGGTAGAGGGGAAAACGGCTGCACAAATGTTTCACCGCACCGGCCACTGCTGCCAGCCGTTCCGGTTGTTCCCTGCCACTAATGGTTTCATGAATAAACCACGCAATTTGTTCCATTTCCGGTTCCTGCATCCCCCGGGTGGTAACAGCCGGCGTCCCGATGCGGATGCCGCTGGTTACCATCGGGCTTTGGGTTTCAAAGGGAACAGTGTTTTTGTTCACGGTAATGCCTGCCTGGTCCAACAGGTGTTCGGCTTCTTTGCCAGTCACGCCCACCGAAGACAAGTTAACCAGCATCAGGTGGTTATCGGTACCGCCGGATACCAGACGAAAACCATAACTCCCGAGAGCTGCCGCAAGAGCTCTCGCGTTTTTGACTACCTGGGCCTGGTATTCCTTAAATTCCGGCAGCAGGGCCTCTTTCAGGGCCATGGCCTTGGCAGCGATGATGTGCATCAGGGGACCGCCCTGGATGCCTGGGAAGATAGCCTTATCAATGTCTTTGGCATACTTCTGTTTACATAGGATGATCCCTCCCCTGGGACCCCGGAGGGTTTTATGGGTAGTGGTGGTAACAAAGTCTGCATAGGGGACAGGGCTGGGATGCAACCCTGCGGCTACCAGACCGGCGATGTGAGCCATATCCACCATGAATAGCGCTCCGACCTCATCGCATATTTCCCGGAAACGGGCAAAATCAATCAACCGGGGGTAAGCGCTTGCTCCGGCCACGATCATGGCCGGCTTGTGCTGCCGGGCCAGGCTCCTGATCTGGTCATAATCCAAGGTTTCCCTTTCCCTGCTCACACCGTAATGCACGTAGTTGAAGTATTTGCCGGAGATATTCACCGGGCTGCCATGGGTTAAATGGCCGCCGTGACTCAGATCCATCCCCAGGACGGTAGCTCCCACCGGCAGGGCGGCAAAGTATACCCCTAGGTTAGCTGAAGAACCGGAGTGAGGCTGGACATTGGCGTGTTCGGCGCCGAAGACTCCTTTGGCCAGGTCGATGGCCAGGCTCTCTACCTGGTCAACGTGCTCGCACCCCCCGTAGTACCGCCTCCCCGGATACCCTTCGGCGTACTTGTTGGTAAGGACGGTCCCCGCTGCCTCCATCACTGCCAGGCTGGTAAAGTTTTCCGAGGCAATCAGTTCAATGTTTTGGTTCTGCCGGGCTTTTTCCGCCTCGATGGCTTTATAAAGTTCGGGAAATTGTTCTTTAAGCAGGCTCATTTCACTTTCCCCTTTTAAATAATTCAGCGTGGCTTATTTACATCCTATCATGTTAAATAATATTTAACAATAGGCTTTTAAATTTTGTTCTTTTGCTCGAAAAGGTTAAAACAACCTATTCCATTTCGTCCCTTTTGGGGAGAAGGAAATTCTCTTCACTTGTCGAATATCCGCAGAATTCAAACTAATTCAGGAAATGCCGGAGACTTAGCACTGGAGGATACTATATGGAGATTAAGTTGTTTTTTAGAGGGCTGGTTATCGGGCTTGCTAATGCTAAAGCAAAATCGATCAAATAGGATTCTTCTGGGTGAACAGAATATCGGGCTCCATGCTGATGGTCTTTGGACTGCTTATCTTGCTAAGCCTGAAACGATAAAAAGCGCAAGTAAACTGCGCCTGAGTTGAATGTCAACCTTGGGCCGAGGGTACCACCGTTGTCATTCGCCTTCGTGGAGCAGACCGGCTTCATATGTCACCCTCCGGCAGGCTCTGGGCACATTCGGACGTCCTGTCCTCAGGGTGCCCACTCGCGGCGTCCTGCCGCTCGACCTGCCTCTGGCCTCATATTCCCGCTCGGTCTGCTCGGCCACTTGGCTCAAACCGACTCCTTATGGTACGCCTCGGCCCGATTGTAAAGCTTTTCAACAGATTGAGCGCAGATAAACTGCGCTCGAAGTTCTTTAACTAAAAAAACTTTCTCCTGCTGGTGGGATAACCGGTACGGCGCCGGGCGCGGGGAGGCTGCAAAATCTCAGCCATGACGATTCCCCGAGTCCAGTCTTCCGATGAAAACCTGGGAAAAGCCAGGGGAGTTACGCCAGCCGGAGCAGGGGTTTCTTCAAGAACTTTTCGCCGCCAATCAGAGGCAGCCTGTTCTTCCGGATCAACCTCCACAATGGGAGGAACTGCTTTTTCTCTTGCCTGATCAGCCTTGGTCGGGTAGAAAACAAATTCTTGCTCTCTTTCCTCTTCTTCCTCCTCCAGTTCCCAGGGTAAAGGCAGCGGAAATACTGGTGGCCGCTCCCGGTCAGGGCCTTGGGGCTTTTGCCTGCCCCAAGGCGGAGGCAATTCCTCCACGGGTCTCGCGGGCCGTTCGGGAGGACGCCGCTGGCCTGCCTGCTGTTTCCGCTTGCTCTCAGCTAAAGCCCGCAGGATCATAAACCCGATGAAGAACAAAAAGGCTAGAAAATCCAAAGGGCATCACCCCTTATTACCAGGTGTCACCTGTTATTTTTTGTTCTTGCCGTCTTCACCCAAGGCGTTCTGATCCCTGTTATCTATCTGGCCTGCTTTGGCGATATTATCCCGCATTTGAGTGTCAGCAATAATATTTTGCATGTTGTAGTAGTCCATTACGCCTAATTTGCCTTCCCGCAGGGCAGATGCCATGGCCCGCGGCACTTCGGCTTCGGCCTCCACCACTTTAGCCCGCATCTCCTGCACGGCTGCCTTCATTTCCTGTTCCCTGGCAACAGCCATTGCCCGCCGCTCCTCAGCTTTAGCCTGGGCTATCTTCTTATCGGCTTCCGCCTGGTCGATTTGCAGGTGAGCCCCAATGTTTCTGCCCACATCCACGTCGGCAATGTCAATAGAAAGGATTTCAAAAGCAGTACCTGCATCCAGTCCCTTATTCAACACTGTTTGGGAAATCCGGTCCGGGTTTTCCAAAACCTCTTTATGAGTTTCCGCGGAACCTACTGTTGTAACAATACCTTCGCCGACCCTGGCGATGATGGTCTCTTGACCCGCGCCACCCACCAGGCGGTCAATGTTGGCCCGCACCGTAACCCGAGCTTTAACCTTAACCTCGATCCCGTCTTTGGCGACTGCAGCTACAATGGGGGTTTCAATAACTTTGGGGTTAACGCTCATCTGCACGGCTTCCAAGACGTTTCGGCCAGCCAGGTCGATAGCGGCTGCCCGCTCAAAAGGCAGCGGTATGTTTGCTCGTTCTGCGGCAATCAGGGCATCTACCACCCGGTCCACATTACCGCCGGCCAGGTAATGAGCTTCCAGCTGGTTTACGGTCACATGAAGCCCGGCTTTATCGGCCTTGATCAGGGGGTTTACGATCTTAGAAGGGATAACCCGTCTCAGCCGCATGCCCACCAAAGTAAAGATACCTACTCTAACACCGGCTGCCAGGGCTGAAATCCAAAGCCCGATGGGGATAAAACTGAAGATAAACAGCACAAATAACAGGGCAGCCACGAAAAAGATCAACGCGGATAAACTGGCCAGATCGATCATCAAATAACAACCTCCCTTTCATTATTATTACGTTAGACCCGAAACCATCACCTTTTCAACCGGGTCTTGGCTTTAGCGGGGGATTGTTTCCCCCGCTCGTGCTTAGATTCGACCAGTTCTTGGCTCCGGTTTACCGGAGCTTAGAACTGGTTAATCCCATAGGGGGCCAGTTAATACAGAGGCGTAGCCGCTCTTATAATGAGCGAGGCCGCTAATTAAAATGTGGCCTGAAAGCGAATTTCATGCCCGGCTTCATTGGCTGTAATCAAATTTTATTCCTTGCCGGGCATTTAATGAGCGAGGCCGCTAATTAAAATGTGGCC
>JBFLXH010000009.1:0-81650 GCA_040757295.1 Bacillota bacterium
CTATGGGATTAACCAGTTCTAAGCTCCGGTAAACCGGAGCCAAGAACTGGTCGAATCTAAGCACGAGCGGGGGAAACAATCCCCCGCAAAAAGCCAAGACCCAGTTGAACGTCTCGAAGTATTCTGACTACTGCCCTGAAAATAGCTTGTCATATTTTTTCATCCCTCTGATGGTGCCGCGATAAGCGGCGTGGGGGTCTGAATACCTGAATAGTAACAATATTGTTTAATAACATTGTTATCTGAGGTGATTGTGTGTTGTGTACCAAAAAATATGTGGTACTGCTGGTCCTACTGCTCTTTCCGCTGGGTTTCCTGCGCTTTGCTTCTACGGAACCAACAGTTGAAGCTTTTAATACCAACAACCTCATCCGCTTTCATGTTGTTGCCAATAGCGATACCCCTTTGGATCAGAGCATCAAGCGGCAGGTGCGGGATGTAGCCATAGCTGCTCTGGCGGAGGAATTTGCAGGGGTTTCCCACCGGGAGGAAGCCCGGAGAGTAATCACCAACTCCCTGCCAAAATTGGAACTGGCAGCAAAAGCAAAGCTTTCTGAAGCCGGTCTTGATTACCAACCCCAAGCAGAATTCGGCTTTTACAACTTCCCTACCCGTTCTTATATGGGATTTAACCTTCCTGCCGGCCGCTACGAGGCTGTGAGGTTGGTTTTAGGCGAGGGGCGCGGGGAAAACTGGTGGTGTGTTCTCTTCCCACCCCTATGTTTTGTTGATATTGCCGGTACATTGGGCTTGCCAGTCCCCCGGGACCGAGCTCAGCCGGTAATGAAAAACCGGAATGAATTAGAAGATCTGAGCAGGGGAGTAGAAGTAAGATTTAAGATCTTAGAAGTATGGAAACAGTCAAAAGACCATGTCGCAAATAAAAAATAATCCTCCAACAATGTTTAACCTCCGTAATCACCAGGTTTTCTAGAACCCCTTGGCTAAAAGGGGTATTTTTTTGGCAAGAATTCTCCCTTCCCATCATATATTTTAGTTAGCTTAGCTTGTTGTTGCGATGGGATGGACAAGGAATTATGCGTCTGCGGAGGTGTACATAAATGATAAAAATAAGTGATCTGCGGCTGCGGGATGTTATTAATATTGTTGATGGCAGGCGCCTAGGGGTTATTAAGGACATCGAACTAGACTTGGAAGTGGGTAAAGTCAAGGCTTTAGTCCTGCCCGGTACTAACAGGCTGATGGGTTTTTTCGGCCGAAACGAGGATGTGACTGTGCCGTGGGACAAAATCAGGACAATTGGCGTTGATGTAATCCTGGTGGAAATCCACGGCTTTACCGATGTCAACCACCCTGCAGAAAAATAGGATTGACGCCGGGGAATATTTGCCTAATATTAGAAGTTAAGAAGGATTTTTCTCATAACACATAGGAAATTATGCGCGTTTAAAAAATGGATAAGTCAAAATTTCCGTAATATGTTTCAACAAAATCAACCATAATTAATAAGTCTTTGAAAGAAAGATTTTGTTCAAATGCACGGTTCTGGCAAAGGAGGCGTCCGTTTTGAAATGTCCCTTTTGCGGCCAAATGCAATCAAAAGTCCTTGATTCCAGGCCAGCGGAAAATGGCAGCTGTATTCGCCGCAGGAGGGAGTGCTTGGATTGCCAACGCCGGTTCACCACTTATGAGAAAACTGAGTCTGCAACCATTTATGTTGTAAAGAAGGGTGGCTACCGGGAGGTTTTTTCCCGCGAGAAACTGCTGGCAGGGGTTGCTAAGGCCTGTGAAAAACGCCCGGTTGCTAGGGATCAGTTGGAACTTCTGGTCTCTGATATCGAGCGTCATTTGTCAAACACCTATGATAAAGAGGTGCCTTCAACGGTTATTGGAGAGATGGTAATGGACAAGCTCCGGGAACTTGATGAAGTCGCTTATGTGCGTTTTGCATCAGTTTACCGGCAGTTTAAGGACATAGAAAGTTTCATGCGAGAGTTGACAGTAATGCTAAAACAGGGGATCCAGTAGGGTCCCCTTTCCCAATAAAAGGAAGTTTCCCGGATAGTAGGAAGCCGGGTTTTGTGGTATAATTTTGTTACTTTTATCCTTGCTGCGGAGGCCCTTTTTTGCTTCCGAGGAGCATTGCCGGAGGTGTAAGTTGTTGGGCGGAACATTTCAATTAATAGAGAACCAATCAGGTCTTGCTTACCTTTCCATTCCTTTCTTTGATAAAACAGGCTTAACTGTTAGCGCCTTTTCCACCCGGATAGGCGGCTGCAGTTTGCCGCCTTATCAGGGCTTAAACATGGCTTTTCATGTAGGTGATGATGCGGAAATAGTAGTAAAGAACCGTCAGCTTTTGTGCCATGCTCTTGGTCTCAGGCTGGAGAACTTGGTAGCCGGCAACCAGGTTCATGGAGATGAAGTAGCCGTTGTTAATAGGCAGCACCTGGGACGGGGCTCCTTGGATATGATGGGAGCTTTGCCTGATACGGACGGGCTAATCTGTATTGAGCCAAACATTCCGTTAGCAGCTTTTTTTGCAGACTGTGTTCCCGTTTTCCTCCTTGATCCTGTCAAGAAAGCAATTGGCCTTGCCCATGCAGGTTGGAAAGGCACTGTTTTGGAAATAGCCCAAAAGACTCTGCAAAAAATGCAGGATAGGTTTGGCAGCCAGCCCTCCGGCTGCCTGGCGGCAATTGGGCCTTCCATAGGTCCTTGCTGCTATGAAGTAGATGCACGAGTGTTGGACATGGTAAAACAGTACTTGCCCTATGCGAGGGAGGTAATTCAGCCTATATCCAGCCAAAAGGGGATGTTGGACCTTTGGCAAGCTAACGCCATTGCTTTGGAAAAAGCGGGAATCCCTGCTGGTTCAATTTCCGTCAGCGGCCTTTGTACTGCCTGCAACACCCAGATGTTTTTTTCCCACCGCAAGGAGGAAGGCCGTACCGGAAGGATGGCGGCTTTGTTAATGCTTAAATAAATATAAGAGGGGCGCGAGGTTAGGGTGGCCACGATTATAAAAAATCCCAATCAACCCGGCAAAAACAAACTTCCAAAACCCAGACCCAAGAAGCGAAAGCGCTTTATTCTTTTATTGGTGATTATGTTAATATTTGGCTGGGTAGCGTGGACCAGGACAAAAGATGTCATTATTAGCCGCATGGTTCCCACTGTGGTTGTTCTAGAGGGTGCCCTGCAGCGGCAGGTGCCTGTTGAAGTGCTGATTATCCGCGAAGAAAAAGTAGTAGCGGCTCCTGCCGCCGGGATTTGGAGCCCTGTTGCCAGGGAAGGGGAGCGGGTTAAAGCTGGTGGAGTTTTAGCAAATATTGGCCCTGTGCCCGGGGTTACTTCCAGCGTCTCTGGTCCTGTGCCAGTGATTGCCCCTGTAGCCGGTACTGTCCGTTATACCATCGATGGAATCGAAGAAGTATTGGCGCCAAGAGCCATTTTAACTTACGACTGGAACTCCATCAGAGAGTTAGGAGCCTCTTATAATCCAACCGTCTACAAACCGGGAGAAGCTGTTATGCCGGGGCAAGCCGTTGCCAAAATAATAAATAATCTATCGCCGCCCTTCTTTTTTGCGACTGCCCAGGAAGGCAGCCTGGCTGTGGCGCCTAAAGAAGGCAGCCATGTAAAATTGGAGTGGAACGATGGTACTTCTGCCGATGCCAGTGTGGTAAGATGGCGGAGGAGAGGGGCTGAAATTGACTTTTTGCTGCGGGCTTTGTCCGGAGATAAAATCCCTTTGGAACGTATGACATCAGGGAAAATGGTGATTGAACAGTGGCTGGGTGTTATTGTGCCAGAAAAGGCTATTGTCACTGAGCAGGGGAAAAACGGAGTCTTGCTTGTCCGTTCCCATGGCATAGTGTGGCACCCCGTTGAAATCAAGGGCAAGGGTCGAAGGACAGGCAGCAGTGATTGGATTGGCGGCAGAATCAAGAATAGTTGCTGACCCTGCCAGGTTTTTGCTGAACAAATAGCTTTTAAATGAATAATTTGTAAAAAAGCTTTTTCCGTTTTCGACAGAAGGAAAAACAAGGTATGTCGTAGAAAAAAACAAAAACCAGGGGTGACGTCTAAATGACAAGGCATCTGTCAGCCAATCTTGCTGAGATCAGGGAACGGGTAAAAGAGGCTGCCTGCCGAGTAGGAAAAAAGCCTGAAGACATTGAGATAGTGGCAGTTTCAAAAAATGTTGATGTTGGTATAATGCAACAAGCCCAGGCTTTGGGGATTAATTCTTTTGGGGAAAACAGGGTACAGGAATTTGTGCAAAAATACCCCTCTTTTAATGATTCTATTTGCTGGCATTTTATCGGTCACCTCCAAACCAATAAAGCTAAGCCGTTAATAGACAAGGTGGATTTGATTCACTCCCTGGACCGCCTTTCTTTAGCCAAGGAATTACAGCAAAGGGCTGCAGAAAAAGGGCTTCTGGTCAAGGTTCTCTTGCAGGTGAACATTTCCCGCGAGAACACCAAGTTTGGCCTGGAAGAAAAAGAAGTGTTGCCATTTTTAGAAGCTTTAATACCTATGAATAACTTGCAGGTGATGGGTTTGATGACCATGGCGCCTATTTCGGACCAGCCTGAAGAGGTGCGGCCTGTGTTTGCAGGCTTAAGAAAAATGGCAGAAAAGATTAGCCGTGAGGGCTTTCCCTTAGTTGAAATGAGATATCTTTCCATGGGAATGAGCCAGGACTATCAGGTGGCCATAGAAGAAGGCGCCAACATAGTCAGAATCGGCAGCGGCATATTCGGTGCGCGAAAGGGATAACAGAGGGGGGAGGAAAATGGGCAAATTAATGGATAAGGTCTTGGGCTTTATGGGGGTAGAGGTGAAAGAAGTAGAGGGGCCTGAAGAGGAGAACCAGTCGTGGAATGATGGATCTTCAGCAAAACCCAATCGCAGTAATGTTGTTAGTTTGCACAATTCCAGGCCAATAAAGCTGGTTGTGGTCAAACCGGTCGTTTTTGAACAGGTGCAGGTGATTTCCGATCACCTGAAGTCCCGCCGCCCGGTAATTATTAACCTTGAGGATACTGAGAAGGACACCGCAAAACGGATCCTGGATTTTGTCAGCGGTACAGCTTATGCCTTAAACGGCAGTATGCAAAAGGTATCCCAATCAATCTTTTTATTTGTCCCCAGTAATGTGGAAGTAAGTGGGGAAATGGCTGAGGAGGCTCGCAGTCACGGAGTATTTCATTGGGAAAGCCTAACTCGCCCCTAATCAGTTGAAAGGATCGGAACAATATGGATGCTAAAATCGGCTTTATCGGGGCTGGAGCAATGGCTGAGGCCCTAATCAGCGGTCTGCTTCAGGCAAGAACCGTTGAACCCTCAAATATTATCATTAGCGAAATAATGTCGTCGCGGCTGGACATAATGACAAAGCGCTATGGAATTTCTGCTGCAGATTCCAATGCTGACCTGGTACGGAAGGCAGGGACCGTAGTTCTGTCGGTAAAGCCGCAGGATCTCCGAGGGGTTTTGCAGGCTTTAAACGGCTGTTTCTCTCCCTGCCAGTTAGTTATTTCTATTGTAACCGGAATTACAATTGCAGAAATGGAGAGAATGCTGCCAGAAGGAACTGGCGTTATTAGGGTGGTGCCGAATACCCCTTGCCTTGTGGGAGAAGGAGTTTCTGTGATATCTCTGGGCAGCAAAGCATTGCCGGAGCACCAGGAGATTGCGGAAAAGCTGCTTCGGTCTGTTGGCCCGGTTTTTTCCTTGCCTGAGAAAGACCTGGATGCAGTAACCGGTTTAAGTGGTAGTGGCCCTGCTTACATTTATCTGGTTATTGAAGCTTTAACCGATGCCGGGGTAAGGGTTGGGCTGAGTCGCCAGGCTGCCAGTATCTTGGCGTACCAAACTGTTTTTGGCGCTGCCAAGATGGTGCGGGATACCGGGAGGCACCCTGCGGAATTAAAGGATATGGTAACCTCTCCTGGCGGCACTACTATTACCGGACTGCATGTCCTTGAAGCCCGTGGAGTACGGGCAGCTTTTATGGACGCTGTGGTAGCCGCAACAGAAAAAGCACGGGAATTACGCCAAAAGACATGAAATGGAGTGTGAATCCAATTGACTGATTTAATCAGACTTGTTATGGTAGCCTTCCAAGTACTATACTGGTTGATTATTGCACGGGTAATCCTTTCCTTTTTCCGTTCGCCCTATAATCCGATTACCCGTTTTATTTACGAGATTACGGAACCCGTTCTGGCTCCTTTTCGCCGCATCCTGCCAAAGGGGGGTATGATTGATTTTTCCCCTTTCCTGGCTATTTTGTCCCTAAACTTGTTGGAATGGCTTTTGCTGAACCTCATTAGAAATATGTCGTATTAAGGGAGAATGCAATTGAATAATCGGGAAAAGCTCCTAAGCCATGTTCAGGATAACCAAACCAAACACCAGTTGGCCAGGGTAATCGACTTGGCAGAGGGAGTATTGGAAAGACAAGTTCCTGATGTAACTGATTTTTATGATCCTTACCTCATTATGCTGGCTGAAGGAATTCTAAAAAGAATGCCTGAGGTTGGTTTTTCTTTTGTTGGAGGGTATTCTGAGGCGGAAAGAAAGCGCATCCTAATTTTCCCCAGTAATCACGTGCCTTCGGAAATTAACGCCAAAATTGCTCTCCTTGTTATTAATCCCTGTGGTCTTAATTCCTCTCTAAAGCATCGGGATTATCTAGGGGCCTTATTAGGCTTGGGTATCCGCCGGGAAAAAATCGGGGATTTGCTGGTAGAGGAGGCAGGATGCAAGGCAGTAGTTGACCAGGGAGTAGCAGTCTTTATCAAAGGTTATCTTAAGCAGGTGGGCCGTGAAATTGTATCAATAACTGAAGTGTCTTCCAATGCTGATTTCAGGTCGAAAGAAGGGATAATTAAAAAAGGAACAGTGGCTTCTCTTCGTTTGGATGCCGTTGCCAGTCTTGGGTTTGGGATGTCCAGGAATAATGTCCAGCGCGAGATTCTGGCAGAAAGGTTTAAAGTCAACTGGCAGCTGGTCAAAAAACCTGATTTTCAGCTGAAAGAAGGGGATGTAATTTCCTGCCGGGGCAGGGGTCGGGTGATAATTATCCATTTATCCGGGCAAACAAAAAAGGGTCGAATTGGACTCTTGCTCGAAAAGTACACCTGATTCCCTGGAGGAATCGGTAGAACAATGTCGAATTAGAAAATTATCCCTGGTAAGGAGGTGTTGCACTTGCCTTTAACTCCTTTGGACCTGCAGAGTGTCCAGTTTAAAAAGTCTTGGCGGGGCTATAGCTGTGATCAGGTAGATAGTTTCCTGCACAAGGCTTTGAGGGATTATGAAATGATTTATAAGGAAAACCTGGAGCTTAAGGAAAACCTGATAAATATCCAATCTCTCCTTGATACTTACCGCCAAATGGAGGATACCCTGAAAAACACCTTAGTTTTGGCTCAAAAATCTGCCGAAGAGATCAGGAGACTAGCGGACCAGGAGGCTGAGCTCCTCCTCAGGGAGGCTAAAGCCCAGGCTGAAAACATTAAAACCTGCGCTGCCGCGCAAGTTGAAGAAAGAATGCGCAGGTACGAAGAAATGGTTAATAGAGCCGAAGCGTTTCGGGCCAACATGCGGGGCTTCTTATTAGCCCAGTTGGAGCTTTGGGAACAGGGGAGGCAGTATTACCAGGAGGCTGCTGCAGGCCTGTCGTCAGGCGGCGCTGATTGCACTGGATAGGAAGGAGAATTGATAATACCTTAATGGGCAACACAAAAAAAATTGGAGTTTTGTATGGACCTGTACCAAGCGGAGAGCTATTAAGGGATTACCTTTCCCAGAAACAAGAAATAGACTCCTGCACAGGTATGTGGCGCGGTAGGATTCTTGGCGAAGAAACAGCCCTGGTTAGTTTGGCCCAATGTAGTATTGGATTGGATGAAGTCCTGAGGCTCTTGATTACCGAGGGAGTAGATAAGGTTATTTTCCTTGGTATGGCGCCGATTGAGGAAGCCTCAGGTCGCCCGGTAGAGTTTATGATCAGCAATGAGGTCGTTATTGCCGGTGTTCAGGGAGATCCGGTGGTGATACCAGTAGACAAAAAGCTGGTTGATTTGGGTTTGGCTGCGGCGGAAACAATAGCCCAGACGTGGGATATTCGCCTTCTGGCTGGCAAGTTGATTGCTCCAGGTACTCCAGTTACTGTTGCTGAAGGGCCCTTCTGCGCGGACCGGGAGGCCATTATGGTGACTGAAGCATGCCAGCGCTTTAATCTACCGTTCATAACTATTATCATTAATCCCTTAAATTTTTCTGAAGAAAACCAAATCAGCGCTAAAGGGTTTTTGCTTATTAAGGGAATATTTGAAGGTATTCGTGACTTACAACGATAGGTTTGACTATTCTCCCCCCGCTTAGTATAATACCCAGTAATAGGTCACTATTGAGAAAACGATGAGCGGGACTGAGGCAGGTTATTAAGTGGCAGCGAGCCTGGGATGGTGCAAGCCAGGTACCTGAAACCTTGTCGATCAATCACCCGTGAGTGGAGTGCTGAACGCGGATAGGTCAGTAAGGACTGCCGGTTGCCAACCGTTATCCTGGTATAAAGGGGTCTGTTGGGTTTTTAGACAGACTATTAAGGTGGTACCGCGGGAATAGCCTCTCGTCCTTGGACGAAGGCTTTTTTTATGGATTATTGTTTTAAGGAGTGAGTAAAAAATGGGGTATGATCAAACGCTAAACCTGCCAAAAACAGACTTTCCCATGCGGGGAAATCTGCCGCAAAAAGAGCCAGAGATTTTGCAGTTCTGGGAAGAAAAAAACATCTATCGCCATGTGCAGCAATCAACCGCTGGCAAGCCTAAGTTTATCCTCCACGATGGTCCTCCCTACGCCAATGGGGATATTCACTTAGGTACCACCCTTAACAAAATATTGAAAGACATTATTGTAAAATTCCATTCCCTGACGGGCTATGACGCTCCTTATGTACCGGGATGGGATACCCATGGTTTGCCAATTGAGCAGCAGGTGATCAAAAAACTCGGGATTGACCGTCACCGGGTGGATGTGCAGGAATTCCGCAAGCAATGCAAGGATTATGCCATGAAATATGTGGGTATTCAGCGGGAGCAGTTTAAACGGTTGGGAGTTAGAGGGGACTGGGAACAGCCCTACCTCACCTTGTCTCCTGAATTTGAGGCTATCCAAGTTGGCGTTTTCGGAACAATGGCCAAAAAAGGTTTTATTTATAAAGGGTTAAAGCCTGTTTACTGGTGTACTGACTGTGAAACCGCCTTGGCTGAGGCGGAGGTTGATTACAGTGAAAGGCGCTCACCCTCCATTTATGTCAAGTTCCCGGTAAAAACGGCTAATGGCTTGTTTTCCGAGGAGAATACCTTTGTGGTCATCTGGACAACCACCCCTTGGACTTTGCCTGCAAATGTCGCCATCGCAGTGCATCCTGAATATGATTATGTCCTGGTAGAAGCGGGAAATCAACGTCTGATTATGGCTAAACTCCTGCACCAAGAGGTGCTTAAACTTACCGGACAGGAAGAGACTAAGATTTTGGCAGAGTGGAAGGGAACTAAACTGGAAGGAATCGTCTGTCAGAACCCCTTGATGGCAAGGGATTCTGTAGTGGTTTTGGGCGAACATGTTACCCTTGATCAGGGTACCGGTTGCGTTCACACTGCCCCAGGCCATGGACAGGAAGACTTTGAAATTGGGAAAAAATATAACTTGCCGGTGATTTCGCCTATCGATAATCGAGGCAGGTTTACCCATGAAGGAAAGCAGTTCCAGGGGCTGTTTGTAGAAGATGCCAACAAAGCAATAGGCAAAGAACTGCAGGAAAAGGGAATGCTGCTTCACCTCGGCTTTGTGCAGCATCAGTATCCCCATTGCTGGCGGTGTAAAAAGGCTGTTCTTTTTCGGGCTACTGAGCAGTGGTTTGCCTCGATTGACGGGTTCAGGCAAGAAGCCCTGGAAGCGATTAAAAAGGTCAGATGGATTCCCGCTTGGGGACAGGAGCGAATTCACAATATGGTTGCGGAGCGGGGAGACTGGTGTATTTCCAGGCAGAGGACCTGGGGCGTCCCGATCCCGATTTTCTACTGCGATGCTTGTAATCAGGTCATTATTAACGATGATGCCATTAGCCACATCCAAAACCTATTCCGCCAGCATGGCTCAGACATCTGGTTCAGTTCCAGGGCCGATGATCTGGTGCCGCCCGGCCTAAAGTGCGGCAGTTGCAGCCACACCCGGTTCAGAAAAGAAACCGATATTATGGATGTCTGGTTTGATTCTGGTTCCAGCCATGCTGCTGTGCTGGAAACCCACCCAGACCTGCAGTGGCCGGCAGACCTTTACCTGGAGGGAAGCGACCAGCATCGGGGTTGGTTTAATTCATCCCTGTCCACATCCGTAGCAACCAGGGGGTTGCCTCCGTACCATGCAGTCTTAACCCATGGATATGTTGTGGATGAACAGGGCCGCAAAATGTCCAAGTCTCTGGGTAACGGGATTGACCCCATGGATGTCATCAAAGAAATGGGTGCTGATATTTTGCGGTTATGGGTAGCATCTGCTGACTACAGGAGAGATGTGGCTGCTTCTCCCAACATCATGAAACAGATGGTGGAAGCCTATCGAAAAATACGTAATACCTGTCGCTTTCTTTTGGGCAACCTTTATGATTATGATCCTGTCCTGCACCAGGTTTCTTACCAGGAGATGGAAGAGCTTGACCGGTGGGCCCTGATGCGCCTGCACCAACTGATCCGCCGGGTTACCCAAGCCTACCGGGATTATGAATTCCATGTTGTTTATCATGCTGTCCATAACTTTTGTGTCGTCGATATGAGCGCTATTTATCTGGATATTATCAAAGACAGGCTGTATACCCTGCCTCCCGGGAGCAAGCCCCGCCGGGCTGCCCAGTCAGTAATCCACGAAATAATCACTTCATTAGTCAGGATGCTGACTCCGATACTGGCTTTTACCAGCGAGGAGATCTGGCAGTACCTACCTAAAGAAGCAGGACAGCCGGAAAGTGTCCAACTGGCCGGTTGGCCGGAGATTAAGCAGGAGTATTTGTCAGTGGAATTGGAACAAAAATGGGGCCGCTTAATGGATGTCCGCAGCGAAGTTGCCCGTTATCTGGAAAGAGCCAGGAAGGAAAAACTTATCGGCAGTTCATTGCAGGCAGAGGTACACCTCTATGCCCTGGACGAGACAGTATACGGTTTTCTGAAGTCGAATGAAGGCCTGCTCAACACCCTCTTTATTACCTCCCTTGTTCTGGTACACCGGCCGGGCGCTGAGGTGCCGGAAGCTGCGGGAAGCTGCGAGGAAATTAGCGGCTTAAAAGTATTAGTCCAAAAGGCACAAGGCGAGAAATGCGAGCGCTGCTGGATGTATAGCCCAACCGTTGGCGGGGATGCAGAACATCCTGCCCTGTGCTCCAGGTGTGTCGAGGTAGTGCAATCCTTGGCTTAAATACTTGAAACCATTAATTCTCCGGCTTTGCCGGAGTTTTTTTTTTGAAAGTCGCCGGGATATATCCCCAGGAAAGAAAGGAAAAAAGAGGCGAAGAAATGATTGCCATGGCCCAACTGACCACACCGGGAACCTGGTCCCCCTGACCTAGACAATATGGCTTCATTAAAACGTGAGCCTTTTGAAACCATTTTGCTAGATATTTATGGGTGGTTTAAAACCGACAGGGAAGAGGGGTTAGCTTACGCCTACGTGCTAACCCCTCTTTTTAAATGGAAAATAAAGGAGGATGTTCAAATAACTTAACTGAATTACTTCATTTTAGGCCGTGCATACTAATTCCAGCAGCTGGCGGAGGGAGAAATCAGCATGCTTAACGGCAAAGACCAGAATTTTTATGAACGGCTCATCCTGTTGGATATTCCGGTTGGAATATCCAACAGGCATGTCCATTTGACCCAACAGGATCTGGATGAACTGTTCGGTCCCAACTATCAATTAGCTGTTTTTAAAGAGCTTTCTCAACCGGGAGAATTTGCCTCCCAAGAAGTGGTCACTCTTGTCGGCCCCCGGGGAGTGTTGGAGGGAGTCAGGATCCTTGGGCCTGCCCGTAACTACAGCCAGATTGAGATTTCCATGACCGATGCCTATCGAATTGGGTTGCGACCTCCGGTAAGGGATTCTGGGAAACTGGATGGTACTCCCGGCATTGCCATTGTCGGCCAAAAAGGCGCCCTTGCCTTGAAAAAAGGAGTAATATTGGCTGCCCGCCATATTCACATGAGTCCTGCCCACGCTAAAGAACTTGGAGTACAAAAGAGTGACAAAGTCCAGGTTTACGTTAACGGGGAGCGGGGCTGCATTTTAGAAAATGTACTGATTAGGGTCCACGAAAAATTTGTCCTGGAAATGCATATCGATACCGATGAAGCTAACTGCGCCCTGATCAAGAATGGTGATAAAGTACACATTGTCAGAAACGGCAGTGCCCTCTTGTGATGACGCAAATTAATGGTTTATTGGAAGAAATCAAAAAAAAAAATAGATGCGGTTATGATTGAACTCCAAAAAGCCGGAATAGCTGAATATGTGGAAATGATGCATAGACCTGGAAGGGTTATGGCTGTTAATTTTCTAGCAGGTATTGCCCGGGGAATTGGTACGGCGATAGGTTTTGCCCTCTTCGGGGCTTTAGTAATCCTGGTTTTAAGGAAGCTGGTTGTTTTGAACTTACCTGTAATCAGTGATTTTATTGCAGAATTAATCAAAATGATTCAGTACCAGATGGAACTATAAAATGGGGAGGCGGGGTGTTTTTATGAACCACCAGGAACGGTACCGGCAGCAACTTGTCAATGCAAAGGAAGAAGCCGGCAGAATTGTCGAGGGGATTGACCGGCAGGGACTTTCCCTTCCGTTGCGGGAAACTGTAGCAGAGCTTTCCAGCTACGATAACCACCCGGGAGATATAGGGAGCGAAACCTTTGAACGGAGCAAGGATTTGGCCTTAAGAGGCCTGGCCGTAAAAAGATTGGAAAAAATCGAAAAAGCCCTGGATCGAATGGATGCCGGCACTTATGGCAAATGCTTGGCTTGCGGAAAAGAAATATCCCATGCCCGGCTGGAAGCTGAACCCGAGGCAGAGTTTTGTATTGATTGCTCTAACAGGATGGATTTGCCGGACCGCCACCCCAGGCCGATTGAGGAAGATGTCATTGCGCCTCCTTACGGCGGTCTCACCCATGATCACTCTGCCGGGGAGCAACCCGATGCGGAAGACGAAATAATGTTTGACGGAGAGGACACCTGGCAAATTTTGGCCCGCTGGAATGAGCATGCAGAAACCGCCCAGTCCGGCTCTTACTATGGCGGAACGGATCTGGATGAAGACCGGGGTACGGTGGATGATGTAGAGGCTATTCCTTATTTTAAGGGTGCGGATGGCATGTTTTACGAGGATCTGGTCGGTGATGATGATGAGGATGTGCCCGGTGAAAGAACAGTTGGTGATGAGGGATGGGATCGGGCCCGAAAGAAACCCGGGGCCGGGAAAAATAATATTAAAAAGGCTAAAATAAGATTGGGCAATTATTAAAAAGGCAAAAAGAATAAGGGGGATGAAGTATAATAGATCTATTAGCATTTTTGCCTACTCACAGCGGCTTTTGTTCACAGTACTTCTCCGAAAACCAGAGAACTCTTTATGTCGTTTCTGATTAAAGAGATGAAATTGTATGATAAATTTATGGAATACGGAAAAATAAAAGGATATAAAATTATGCCGCCTATCTATAGAGCTTAGGCATATTATTGTCATTATGACCAATAGCCCATGGCCCCCTGAAGAACGCTTATGCCCGTGGCTTTAACATACCTCGTTTCCCTGCCTCTGCTCAAACCTAATCTCTGCCAAGTCAGCCCGAGAAAGAGAATACCTAATCTTTCTTTGCCCCCATTTACTGCCATTTTTAGTGTTAAATATTGCCCTGTTTTACCTAATCTTAAATTCACCTTGAAAAAGGCATAGTACGGAATTTTTGCTTAGCCAGGCAATTTAGCTTTATTTATGCAAGAATTAGCACTCCCGCGGCATGAACTCCGTAAGCCGCCCCTTTCATCCCACCCCACAAGGAGATGAGTTTTCAAGGCCGGGTTTCTATAAATCGGATAAATCGGCAGGTTTGTTGTTTATAGTTTTATGGTATGGTAAAATTAACACACTGATTTTGGCATGGGGGAGAGATAGAAGTGCCAGCTTTACTAATTACGGCAGCAGTATTATTTTTTGATCAGCTAAGCAAATGGATTATTCAAGAGACCATGGAGCTTGGCCAATCCATCCCTGTAATAACCAATATTTTTCACATTACCTACTGGCGCAATCCGGGAGCTGCCTTCGGCATTATGGCCTTTCGGACTAATTTCTTTATTATCGTTGGTTTCCTGGTAGTAGCTGCCATTATAATAGTTTTACTGAGACTGCCTCCGGAAAGAAAGCTGCTCAAGGTGGCCCTAGCCCTGCAGTTGGGAGGCGCTGTCGGCAATCTAATCGATAGGATTCGCACCGGGTATGTGGTAGATTTTTTCGATTTCCGGGTTTGGCCTGTTTTCAATATAGCCGACAGCGCCATAGTTATTGGTGTAATACTCCTGTCATGGTTTCTCTTGGTGACTCCGGAAACAAAACCAAAACCCAATGGCTGAGGTGAAAAAACTAATGGATGATAGCGGTGTGTTTGCATGCCAGGTATTGCCCCAGGAGGCTGGGGCGCGGTTAGATCTTTTCCTGGCGGAAAAATACCCTAAGCTGTCCAGGTCTCGCATCCAAGGGATTATCAACGAAAGATTACTCACGGTGAACCAGAAAGTAGAAAAGCCCAGTTATCGCATTCGTTCCGGTGACAGAATTGAATTTAAAGTGCCGGAACCTGCTCCTTTGGAGGTTGAACCTGAACAGATTCCTGTGGAAGTGCTGTATGAGGACCAGGACTTGGTTGTAGTCAACAAGCCCCAAGGAATGGTAGTCCATCCCGCCGATGGCAACAATTCCGGCACCTTGGTCAATGCTTTGCTTTTTCACTGTCAGGATCTTTCCGGCATCAACGGGCGTTTAAGGCCAGGAATTGTGCACCGTATTGACAAGGACACATCCGGTGTCCTTGTAGTGGCCAAAACCGATTTTGCCCACCAGGGGTTAGCGGAACAAATAAAACAACACTCGGTAGCCAGGGTTTATACCGCCCTGGTTCGGGGTAATTTAGCCAATGAACGAGGGACTGTCGATGCCCCAATCGGCCGCCATCCCGTTGACAGGAAAAAAATGGCTGTGGTTCCCGGCGGACGGAAAGCTGTCACTCATTACCGTGTCCTTAAGAGATTTCGTGGGTACGATCTGATCGAAGCCCGTTTAGAAACCGGCCGCACCCACCAAATCCGTGTTCATATGGCCTATATCGGCCATCCCTTAGTAGGTGACCCCAGATACGGCTCTGCCAATAATGAACTAGGGTTAGAGGGGCAGGCCCTTCATGCAACTACCTTAGGATTTGTCCATCCTCGCACTGGCGGGTACTTGGAGTTTTCCGCTCCATTACCCCAGAGGATGGAACTGGCCATACGGCGGTTAGAGCAAACAACTTAAGAGAGTGAGGGGCGAATCATGGAAATAGAATTAGAAGAATGGGAGCTGGTTCTTGAGGCTGCGAGCAGGCTCCAAGCAGAGTTTATCCGGGGTTTCCTGGAAGCGGCAGGATTTTTGGTGCGCCTGGAAGGGGAAGCCCTGGGAACCATTTATGGTTTGCAGACCGGCCCTCTGGCCGAGGTTAAGGTATTTGTGTCCAAGGGTCAGGTTGCAGAGGCTAAGGAGTTGCTCTTAAACCAAGTCCCGCTGGAGCAGGAGGATTTAGGCTTTGATGGATAAACCGAAGGTGATCGCCCGTCCCGTGGATATTAAAGGGAAGACAGGCTTAGATATTTTGGTTGCGGACCCCAACGCCTCTGTTGCTGACTATCTTTCCGCTGTTGATGGTTTTATCTCTAGAGCTCCTGTGGAGCGGTCTAGAAGCCAGGGGTCGCCTTGCTGTTTGGGATGTTACGCTTGCTGTCAGGAACGGATCCCCTTAACTTCGATTGATTATGATCGGCTTTTTACCCACCACCTGGCTAAGGCTGAAGAACAACCCTGGCGCCGCTTCTTGGACAAAATCAGCCTTATTTCTGTGAAGGGCAGGCAGGTTGATATCACCATGAGACTTGACCAGGAAGGGCTATGTATTTATTTGGACCGAAATAAAGGGCTATGCAGCATTTACCCGATCCGGCCTTTGGTCTGCCGCACGTATATTTGTGCTCCTTTATCAAAAAATGCCATGGATCTGCGGGAATTAGTGGTTAACCTAGGAGAGGACGAGCTGGTCAGGCTGTGGCTGGAGGATGCTGCTCAGGTGAAGGAAATACCTGCCTATCATGAGGGAGACCAACCTGATTTACGCATTGAAGACTGGGGAGAGAGTCCTTTCAGCGGAAAAAAGGACTACCGGGATGTACTGCTGAAGGATCTTTGTACTCCCGGACTGTGGAACAGGTTATCTCTGTAAAAAATCAGATATCATTTTTCGGAGGGGGGTTGCTGATGCAAATTGGTGTAGGAGTGTCTGCCAGGCACGTCCATCTATCCAAACAAGATCTGGATTGTTTATTCGGTTCCGGTTACCAACTACAGCCGGAACGATCCTTGTCTATTGCGACCCAATTTATTGCTAAAGAACGGCTGATATTAAGGGGTCCCAAGGGTGAATTGCGGAATGTGGCTGTAATTGGCCCGCCAAGACCCGAGACCCAGGTGGAGATAGCGAAATCCGATGGTTACGCCTTGGGGGTTATTCCTCCAACCCGTTTATCCGGTAATTTGCAGGGTTCGCCAGGCCTAACTCTGATTGGTCCCCAACAGGAAATAATTATTCAGGAGGGGTTAATTGCCGCCATGCGGCATATCCATATGACGGAAGCTGATGCCGGTGACCTGGGGTTTCAGCATAAAGACTATGCTATGGTGGTTGTAAAAGGAGCCCGTTCTTTAGTCTTTGACTTTGTTGTGGTCAGGGTGGATCCAGCCAATACCCATACAGAATTTCACATTGATACAGATGAGGCCAATGCCTCTGATTTGAAAACCGGCGATTTGGTGGAATTACTGCATGTTAATGATAAGAAACTCCGGCTGGAACAACTGATTAATATGTTTGATGAAAGGCAACTCAAAATGCTGGAACAATCGATTTCAGTCATTGTCCAGGACGAACGGAGACGCCTCACCATGATGGAGGATATGTTAAAGCTGCTGCAGAGGTAAGGTCGGCTAGGCTTCTGGCTGCTTGGGATATTTCAAGCCGAGGAAGATGCCAATAAGAGTCAGTCCTAAAATCATGATAAAATCTGAGACAATTTCCCTGGTTGAGGGTAATGGCCCATGGGCTCCAATCAGCAGTAGGTAAGTGACCAGGTTAAAGGAAATGGTAACAGACAAAACATTTAACGCAAGATTAGGGAGGTGCCTTAGCCATCGCATCATAATCCAACTTGCAGGTATAAAGGTAAGTATGTTTGAGGCGAGCATGGCAGACTTTTCCGGCGAAAAACCGATTAAGTACATGGAGGTAAACCAAAGAAAAAACATTAAAGCCTGGCAAGAAATAAAAGTAGTAAATCGCATATGGGCCTCCAAGCTGAATCCAAACTAATCCTATTTTAGTTTATCAATTAGTGGTTGTCTAGTATTTTGCCTAATCCCTGAAAGGAGTCTAGTTCAATGCAGGATTATCTGGTTCGCGGGACCGGAGCGGATGGGATGGTGAGGATTAAAGCGGCTGTTACAGCTGGGTTAGTTGAGTACGCCAGGAGATGCCACAATACCTTCCCTGTTGCCACAGCTGCTTTAGGCCGCTGCCTGACTGCCGGGTGTATGATGGGTGTGGATCTAACCGGAAAAGAGACAATAACCCTGCGGGTTTTAGGTGATGGCCCGCTGGGAGCCTTGGTGGTAGTAGGGGAGGCAGGGGGAACAGTGAGAGGTTATGTGGAGAACCCCGAGGTCAATTTGCCCTCCCGGGATGACGGAAAAATTGATGTAGGCCGTGGTGTTGGCCAAGGAATCCTGGCTGTTACCAAGGACCTGCGGATGCGGGAGCCTTATATCAGCCAAATCCCGTTGATCTCCGGCGAAATTGCCGAAGATCTAACCCAATATTTCTGGCTGTCTGAGCAAGCACCCACGGCAGTGGCCCTGGGAGTAATGATTGATAAAGACGGCTCAGTAATTTCTTCCGGTGGATACATGGTCCAGTTAATGCCTGGCGCTACTGACGAATTAGCGGCAATAATTGAGCAAAAGCTGCTCAGCCTTCCGCCGGTAACCGAACTTTTCAGCAACAAAAAAACCCCGGAAGCAGTCTTGGAACTGCTGTTAGAAGGATTCAGTCCGGTAATCTTCCAGCCTGAACCCCTTTCCTTTCAATGTAACTGTTCGCCGGAGCGTTTTCAACGGGCGCTGGCAGGGCTTGGGGAGGCTGAGCTGGCCAGCATGCGCGAAGAAGGGGGAGCCGAGCTAAGGTGTCACTTCTGCAATCGGCTTTACCGGTTTAGCGCTGAAGAATTAGGTCAATTGAGGGAGGAAACAACGGATTAAGCCGGTTCCAGATTATTGCAGAAGGGACCCTGAGATTAATCTAGAACTATGCTTATAGATAATATCTTGGGAGGAGGAGGCCAATGTCTTTTAATTTTACCTGTAAACTCCCTGAGCCAACTAACCAGAAGCTGAAGTATCTTGCCATCGAGTGGCTGCAAGAAAGGGGAGTAAACCTGGAAGATATTGCCGGTTTGGTTTATGAGATTCAAAAGCCCTATATCCCCAACCTTAGTATAGAAGACTGCTTTTGCAGCGTAGACAGGGTGATGGATAAGCGGGAAGTGCAAAACTCAATTTTTACCGGTCTTTCCCTGGATGAGCTGGCGGAAAAAGGGCTGATCCGGGAACCATTGCAAACCATGATTAAAAAAGATGACGGGCTGTACGGGATTGACGAGATTCTAGCCTTGAGCATTGTTAATGTCTACGGTTCAATTGGTCTAACGAATTTTGGCTATCTGGATAAAATAAAGCTTGGCATTATTAAAGAGCTGAATCAACACAGGAATAGGGTTATCAACACCTTTTTAGACGATATCGTGGCTGCAATCGCCGCCGCTGCTGCAGCAAGACTTGCCCATCAAACCAGGGATCAAGAGGAAAACCTGGCCTAAGCTATTTCAACAGGGGGCAGGCCTTGTGGGCAGAAAAAAGAACAATCAATTAAATGATTTGAACGGGTCTCAGTGGCTTTATTGGACTGATAGCATTTACCTTACAAATTCCCCCCCTGATGTTACCCATTCCCTGCGGAAAAAGCATGGGGCAATGAAGCCGCCGGAAGTAATGGCTGATATTATCAGGTTTTTTACCAAAAAGGGGGAAACGGTGCTTGACCCTTTCGCCGGGGTAGGCGGGACTTTGCTAGGCGCTGCCTTGGCCGGGCGGCTTTCTCTTGGATTTGAACTTAACCCCCTTTGGGTAGATGTGTACAGGGAAATATGCCGCCGGTTTGTGGTACGGGGGGGAAAACTAGAGCCCAGGGAGTTACCTAATACAGGTCTAGGACCCCCTATAGATATTAACGGGGTCATGGAGCAGGGAGACTGCATGGCGCTCATGGCCCGATTACAGCCTCTTTCAATTGACGCAGTAATCACAGATCCTCCCTACGGTTGTCAGCATGGGGTTACGGGTTTCAAAGATGAAACAAACTTCAACATGTTCAACGGAGATGAACCCCTTGATTTTGCTAACGCAAAGAGCTTTGACGAGTACCTAGCCATGATGGCTTTGCTAGGAAAAGAAGTATGGCGGGTCTTAAAAGAAGGACGGTATTTTGTTCTGATTATCGGCGACCGTTACCAAAAAGGAGAATACATCCCCCTTGGCGCCATGGTTGGCCGGACAATGCAGGAGCAAGGGTTCAAGTTGAAAGGGATCAAGATTTGGTGCAACAAGGCAACCCAACGGCCATTAAAGCCATATGGCATAATGTCTGCTTTTGTTCCCAATATTACTCATCAGAATATCGTAATCCTGCGCAAGCAATAAATGGGGAGGGTCTAAATGGATATCCATCAATTGGAAGGATTAATCAAAACCAGGCGGTCAATTCGAAAATGGCAGCATCAGGCCATCCCTGATGCCTTGCTTGAGAAGGCATTAGAGCTGGCTACCTGGGCGCCTAACGGTGGAAATCATCAGCCGTGGCATTTTTATGTGGTTAAAAGCAGGCCAGTCATCAATAGGATTGCTGATGCGGTCGAGGCCAAGACGGAACTAATGGCCGGGTGGCCCGAAGCCGATCCTCACCGTGAGACGGTGGATAAATGGAAAAAGACGGCAGCCTTTTTTCGTCAGGCCCCTGTGGTCATTGCGGTTACCGTCGGAGGATACCAGTCAATTACCGACATTCTTGTTAACGCCAGAAAAGATTCTGATATTGCGGCCAGGGAGATTTTCGCCAATCGACAATTCTGCAGCACAAGAGTGCAGACTGCAGCCGCAGCTATTACTCAAATGCTCTTAGCATTCCACCAGCTAGGACTGGGAGCCTGCTGGATGACTGGCCCGGTCCAGGCTAAACAGGAGATCGAAAAGATCCTGGGGGTTCCGCCGGACTGGGATTTTGTGGCATTAATCCCCGTTGGATTTCCCGGCGAACAGCCTGGGCCGCGAAACCGGAAACCTCTTTGCCAGATAATGACAATAATTGATGGGAACTAATACCTAGTAATCAATTTGGGAAAAAGCGGGGACTATGTCGCAAGGTCTCCGCATTTTTTCCAAAAGCTTACAAAATTCCCGAAGGAAAACAGGAAGCTTTTGTCAAAAATATGCCCCAGCATTTGGGATAGACAAGAGATGTGGGGTGAAGGTTTTGAAGAAGCGAAAGGTGATTCGGGTACGGGTCAATGGTAGTCTGGACTCTTTAACTGACATGCTTAAATATTATTTGTACCAGCAGACTGGACAAACTGTGGATGACCTTGTTGCCAAGGTGCTTAGACGCATGGTGACAAATCAAACTGTGTCTAAATTGGAAAAGCATGTCAGCCGGTGTTTGCATAAAAACCCCGCCTTTGATCAAGCTTCCAATAACCGGTGGCTATTAGACACCAGAGGGCAGAGGAGTAATGATCAACTGTACCAGTGGTTGCAAACAACAGGACAAGCCATGAATATTGCTGAGTTGAGGCTTAAGGCCCGGGAGAGGGGAATAGACCCCGAGCTTATCCAAGAAAAAGATCTGGTCACAGACAGCCGGTTTTTACGCTTAAAAACTGGAAAATGGGCTTTAATCCACTGGGAAATCATCAGACAAGTCACCGGGAAGGAACTGGATAAGACGGCAGAGAAGCTGCGTATAACCAGGCAGCCTATGGCTGTAGAAGAGATCGCCCGCAATCTATTGGCTCACGGTGCGGAGGGGACCGATCTTTTAGCCTGCCTGCAGAAGGATCCCAGGTTCGCTTGGGTTGGTGGGCATCATTGGTATTTGAGGGAATTACTCCCAACCCCTGCTGACAGTGGTTCAGTAAGGGCCTTTGCCTTGGAACCCTTTCGCAAGGCTGAAACGGCTGCTTTAGGCGAAGCAGAGCTGATGTTAATTTTGAACGACACTGATCCCAACTGCCGCGAATATATCCTGTCCTCTATGGACTTGGAGCGAGGCTCCCTGAGGATTACTAAACGGATGGACAGGTTGTTTGCCGGTTTACCGCCAGTGGCTTGGATTTCTTTCGACACGCCGACTGGCCCTTTAGAGGCATGGTATCTCCGGATGGGCGGCTCTATCCTGGGTTTCAGCCACTGGTTCCTACAAAACGGCCTTGAGCCCGGCAGTAAGCTCCGGATTAAACGGGTTATGGGAGAAGAGCGGATATTCAACATCGAAATTACTAGCGAGAGAGAGGCAGAGGTATTTACTGAGGGGTCCAGGGTGCGCAAACTGGAGGCTCTTTGGCGAAAGGACCAGACAGAAAATTATTCCTTAGATCAATTGCTTTTGGAGGTAATGGAACTGTTCCCTGCCGGATTGCCACAGGAGGAAGTAGCGCAAGTAATGACAGCTATTCGACCAGTTTCCCCGGACGAAATCGGGCGATTGTTGGAAAATACCCCATATTTTGAGCGGACAACTTCAGGTAATTGGCGCTTTAACCAGGCCATTTTCGAAGCTTATAATAAGCTGGCCCGAGAACTCTCCTTGGTTAGGGATGAAATATCCCGTTCCCAGCAGGAGATTGCTGCTGCCCTTCAGGAGAACCAGCAGCTAGTTATGGAAAAAGAGGGTCTGTACGGCGAATTAATTTATCTAAAAAACCACCACCGGGATCAGGAGGCTCAACTGCAGGAAAAAATACGCCGTTTAAGGGACCAGTTGGAGGAATTGCAGCGGGAGCATGCCAGGACCAGGGCCGAACTGGATAAACAGCTGAAACACCGGGATTGTCTCCAACAGGAAATGGAAAAGGCTAAACAACAGATTCAGACCCTCCGAGCGGAAAGAGATAGTCTAAAGATAAAAGCAGAGCAGCTTGAATCAAGAACCTTACAGCTTCAGGGTAATTTAAGCCGATCGCGGGAAGAGATCGAGGAACAGCATTTGCGGGTGAACCAGCGGCTGAAGGAACTGGAGGCCAAGCTGCATAATTCGATCATTGCCAACGATGACCTTGAGCGAACAGTCGTTAAACTCCAGGAGGAACGACGCTTGTTAAAACGCCGTATGAACCACTGGCTGGTACGCTGGGCTATTGCCATCACCTCCGGATGGCGCCGGAACGACAATAGCTTTTTGAAATCATAGAAGGACGCAAAAACCATTCCTTTGAATTAAATTAAGGAAAGGTTTTTGTATGACAACTACTAGAGCTCTCCGGTAAGGATGATTCCCCCAAAACCTGGTACCCGTGGCAGAGCCAGCTGATTGCCGGTAACCGGGTAGGAATAACCGGTGCTGCACTCTGAAAAAACAATGTCCGGCGGCACATGAGGCAGGGTGATCACTAGCCCGTGGTGCTCCTGGTGCCTGTTTAATACAACTAGGGCTATTTCCTGCTCGCTGCGCCTCAGATAACAGTAAAGTCCCCTGTTGTCATCAGCGAATAGCGTTTCAAAAGTGCCGGTTTTTAGGACTGGGTGCTTGTGCCTTGCAGCAATGAGGGTTTTATATAAGGAAAAGAGATCATGATCCTGGCGGTCCTTTTCCCAGACCATGGTGCCGCGGCAGCCTGGGTCCGGTCCCCCGGTCATTCCTACCTCATCGCCGTAATACACCATCGGTGCCCCAAGGTAAGTCATTTGAAATATAAGGGCGGGCCGCAAGCGGTCCTTTGCTGCCTGATATGCCTCTTCCTCTGTAAGCCCATGGGGCAGATGGTTGATGAACTCTGTGATAATCCTAGCTGTGTCGTGGCTTCCAAGGAGGTTGAGAAGGCAGCCATGAACCTGCTCCGGGTAGCGCAGGCGGATCAGGCCCAAAAGATAGTCAAAGGTCTGCAGACCAATTCTGTTTTTTGCAAAACAGTCAATGACCAGGTCTCGGAAAAGATAATTCATAACCCCGTCGAACTGGTCACCCTGCAGCCAAGGCCTGCCATCCCGCCATATTTCGCCAACAATGTAGGTTTCAGGGTTAATCCCTTTTGCCACTTGGCGAAACTCCTGCCAAAACTCATGTTCCACTTCATTAGGCACATCAAGGCGCCAACCGTCTGCGCCTCTCTTAGTCCAGAAGGCGGCTGTCTCCAGTAAATATTTTCTCGTTTCTGGGTTTTTTACATTTAATTTGGGCAGGTCCGCAAAATCCCACCAACAGGCGTAGTTTGGCGGGTGTTTTGAAATCGGGTACCCGTAGATATAATACCAGTTTTTGTAGCGCGAGGCGTACCCATGCTGGACAATATCCTGAAAGGCCCAAAACTCATCACCGGTATGATTAAAAACACAATCCAGCACGAGTTTGATTTGGTGCTTCCGAAAGGTATCCACCAACTTATTAAAAGTGTCCATGTCTCCGAAATGGGGATCGATTTTCATGTAATCCATGGTATCATACTTGTGATTAGAGACCGAGGCAAAAATGGGATTCAGCCAAACAGCATTAACCCCCAGTTCCACCAAATGATGAATTTTGGCTGCAATTCCCTGCAGGTCCCCACCAAAAAAATTGGTTCTGGTTGGTATTCCGCCCCAGGGTTCTGTTTTAGGTGGATCGTTACTGGGGTCCCCATTATAGAACCTTTCGGGAAAGATCTGGTAAAACACTGCCTCCTGAACCCAGTCCGGTACAACAAAAACCTGGTCAGGCTGCCAGGAGCCGCTAAAGGGCTGCAGGTTTTTCGGGAAGTCAGGCCCGGTTTCTACACCGCCAGAGCCGATCCAGTAACTGAAGCCGTCGGATACAAGTTGAAAAAGGTACTTAAGCTGAGGTTTGCTGGTAGTAACATAGGTTTGATAGTAAACAGACCTGGGGGTAGCAGCAAAGGGATACATAGTTTTGGGCTGCCAATCTCCATCCAAATACCAGACCTGGCAGGTTGCCTCGGTTTTCGGCCTGACCCGTAATTTAAGGGATACCGTATCGGGTTTAATCGGTTTAAAATATCGCTTAACTTGACGGTGATAAAACCGGTAGGGCAGTTTAAAGTCATCTTTTCTGTTCAACCCTGATTCACTCCAATCACCTTCATATCAGGGGAGGGTTTTGCTCCAAGTTTAATCTATGGTATTATTTGAAAGACAGGGGAAAAATATGTTTCCTTTTTTGAGATAGATAAAGGTCCGGATAAAAGGTCCGCAGGGAGGAACGTAATGAACTGGGCTGTTGTTGCCGAAAAACTGTTTAAAAGATATCAAGCCCTGGAGGCTGTAAAAGGCATCAGTTTCCGGATTGGCAGCCATGAATGCTATGGATTCCTTGGGCCAAACGGAGCCGGTAAGACTACCACCTTAAAAATGATATACGGTTTTTCTCCTTTAACCGCTGGTAAACTGCTGGTACTGGGAATGGATGTGACGGCTGAATTAAGAAGCATTAAGGCCCGGATCGGGGTGGTGCCCCAGGAAGACAACCTGGACCCGGAGTTGACGGTCTTGGAGAACTTGTTGATGTTTTCTTCCTATTTCGGAATTAGTAAGGAAGAGGCCTTGGGTCGAGCTCCCCGATTGCTGCAGTTTGTGGAGATTGAAGACCGGGCCAATACCCCGGTGGAGGAACTTTCCGGCGGCTTAAAACGTCGGTTAACCATTGCCAGGGCTCTTGTCAATCAGCCGGAAGTTCTGCTTTTGGATGAACCAACCACAGGGCTAGACCCACAAGCCCGGCGCTTGATCTGGGACCGGCTGCTGCACCTGAAGCAGGAAGGTGTTACCATCATCCTAACAACTCACTACATGGAGGAAGCCCATCGCTTGTGTGACCGCATTGCCATGATGGATCTGGGGGAAATATTGGCCGAAGGGCCGCCGGACCAACTGGTCTCCTTGCATGCAGGCAGGGAAGTATTGGAGCTTGGCGGCGCTGCCAAGCAAAGGGAAGCTATTGAGAAGACCTTGGAAGGCCTGTACAGCCATTCCTTAGTAGTAGGGGAATCTCTTTTCCTCTATTCCAATAACGGTAAAGAGTTGTGGTACAGGTTGCAACAGGCGAACGGCATGATCAGCCATCAGCTGCTCCGGCCCACTAACTTGGAAGACGTTTTTTTAAAGCTGACTGGCAGGGGGTTGGATTGATGGTTGGCCTAAAATGGTGGCAGATGCCGCTCATATCCTATCGCTCTTGGTTGGTGGTGCGGCGCAACCTGATGGTTTTTAAAAAGACCTGGCTTACCAATATCGGGTTTAACTTTATTGAGCCACTTTTGTACTTGACGGCCCTCGGGCTTGGCCTGGGAGCTTATGTGAAGGAGATTCAAGGTTTGCCGTATATCCAGTGGATCGCGCCTGGCCTAATTGCGTCTTCAGCCATGTGGGCAACAGCGATAGAAACTACCTATGACAGCTTTATGCGAATGAAATATCAACGAATTTACCATGCCATTGCAGCAACCCCAATCAGCCTGGAGGAAGTAGTTGTTGGAGAAATGCTGTTCGGTACTTTCAAAAGCCTGCTTTATGGTTCAGTTTTCCTTTTGGTGATATTTATAGCCGGCCTGGTTCCTGCGGCAACAGCCTTGCTGGTACCTTTGGTTCTGGTCATTAGCGGGTTGATCTTTGCGGAATTGGGGATAACCTGGACGGGTCTGGTACCCAAGACGGATCATTTTAGTTATTTCTTTACCCTGATTATTACTCCCATGTTTCTGTTCGGGGGGATATTCTTTCCTTTAGAAGGGATGCCAGCCGTTGTGCAGGCAGTTGCCTGGCTTACCCCCCTTTATCATTCTGTTCAGCTCATTAGAAGCCTGGTATTAGGGCAATATTCTTGGCTCTTGTTCGGCCATGCCGCCTGGTTGGCTACTTTTGCCGTGATTTTCTTCCGGATCCCCCTTTTTCTGGTTAGGAAAAAATTGGTGCAATAGTTCCCCATCGGTTATTAATTGAGGGGTTACTCCATAAATTTAGGATATATTTTTGATCAGGAAAGTGATGTGCAATGACTTGGTTGGTTAGAGTACGGGCTAGAATACTGAAAACAGGGATTGCCATAGCTTTGGCCCTGACTTTCGCTTCTTGGCTGGGGCTAAAGCCTGGCACTCTGGCAGCTGTTGCTGCTGTGGTTGCCATGCAGCCCTCCATCAACAAATCTTATAAAACCACTAAGATGCAACTGGTCGCCAATTTCTTTGGCGCCGTAATAGGCGTGGTTTTTGCCCTTTATATCGGGTATCATCCCGTGGTAGTAGGCATAGCTTCGATTATGGTGATGACAGTTGCGGTAAGGTTGGGGTTTGCTGATGCGGTAACCATGGCAGCCATTACCGTTATTGCTATCATGGATAGCCCGGACGCTGACCTGTTGAAATTCGCTCTGAACCGGCTGGCCTTGGTTACTATGGGTTTAGCGACAGCTTTCGCTGTTAATGTGGTTATTATGCCGCCGGACTACAGATCCCGGTTGCTGGAGGAAATTGATCATACCCGCAAAAAACTGGAGCGGCTCATGGAGGCTGTACATGCTGAGATTGCCAGCTCGGACCTTGGCGCCAAATCCCTCATTAAGCAAATGGCTGATGATATCAGATCTGAAATAAATAAGTGCCGGGAATTGTACAGCCTGGCAACAGAAAACAGTCTTCCCCTGTTGCTTCCGGGCAAGCAGTTGGAAGATACCAACCGTTGGATTAATGCAATGTATTCCAACCTGGAGAGACTGTTAGAAGTCCACCATAGCGGGGTCCTGATAGCTGCCGAAGATCAAATGCCCGAACAAAAGCAGGACCTTGCGGAACTTGGCCGGCTTGCCCTGGAAGTACACCGCCAAGTATTTAACCACCTGATTTTTGGCCACGACTTGAATTCCAATCTCTTAAGCGAATACAACAAAAAACAACTCCAAATCAAAGCGACCATTATGCAGGTCTACCGCACTAAGGACATGTTTGAATACCACAATATTTTAATGGAGTATAACCGGTTGGTGCGAAAGACCTGCAAATTAACCACAGTCCTAGCCCTCGAACTAGATAATAGCTCGGTTACAGGGTCATTACATCAGGAGCCGGCTTCCCATTAGTGATATTAAACTGGAGGGATTGGGCATTAGAAAATATTGGCTTCATGTTGTTTTCTGCCTGCATTACTGGAAAACCTGGCAGGCGACAGGGTGCTGATATCCATTGAACTGGTTTTTCCATCAACTAGCAGTTCAGCCAATAACAAGCCAATGGCCGGTGAATGCATAAACCCGTGGCCGGTGAAACCGTTGGCACAGTAAAAACCTTCCGCTTCCTGAGCCTCCCCTAGGACAGGCTGGAAGTCGGGCGTAACAGACCGGATCCCGGCATAGGCCTTGGTGATCTTTGCTTCGTCCAGTATGGGTATCCGTTTCACCGCAGCTTGGGCGACTGGTTCGAAACCGCTCCAATCAACGGTAGTGTCCATGCCTGCGGCTGCCGTTTTATCGGTTCCCCCCATCAAGAGTTGGCCGTTTTGTTCCTGATGCAGGTAAAACCCGGTGTCCATATCTACCGTTAGGGGTATGGTTCTTGGCAGACCATGGATAGGCTCAGCCACAAAAACCTGCCGGCGGTAGGGTGTTACCGGAAGGTTTACTCCTGCTAAACCAGCCACACTGGCGGCATAGGGGCCGCCGGCGTTAATTATCTTTGTTGTGGAAACAGCCTGCTTGGGGGTAATCACCTGCCGGACTTTCCCCTTTTCTACAATTATGCTAATAACAGGTTCCTCAAAAAATAATTTGACCCCAAGCCTTTTCCCGTGGTTCAGGTACCCTTTGACCATTTCGTAAGGATCCGCGGACCCATCAATAGGGCAAAAACTGCCGCCATGGAGGTCGGCGGTTTTCAGGTATGGAAACCTCCGACCGATCTCTTCCCGGTTCAATAACTGGGAGGGTACCCCCAGTTCCTGCTGCTGGCGGATATCTTTGGCAAACAGCTCCATTTGCTCAAGGCGGGAGGTAACAAAAAGATAGCCGTTTTGCCGGTAGTTGATAGGATAGCCCATTTCTTCCGCAAAGGATTGAAAAAAGGGAACGCTGAGGAGAGATAGCTCTACGTTTTCTCTGGCAGAAAACTGGTGGCGGATGCCGCCGGTGCAGGCTGCCGTGGAACCGGTTCCTTCAAACATCTCTTTTTCCAAGACTATGACCTTTAAGTTGGGGTCTTTTTTCTTTAAGTTATAGGCTACGCTTAAACCAATGATTCCGGCTCCTATCACAACTACATCGGCAGTATGCATTGTTTACCACTCCTATCAACCTGATAACCTCATTTTAGCCTTTGCCTCGCCTCGCAGTCAACCGGAACGATGGTTTCGGATAGCTCCCCTTGACAAGGATATAATAAGGGTTGGAGGTGGATTAAAGTGACTGATAAAAAAGATGGAATTGAAGATAACCTGGAAAGGGAGGACAAGTGGAACCATCAAGCTCTGGCAGACCAATACAAGAACCATGACCAGCGGGAAAAGTTCCTCTTGGACATCCTGCAGAGAAAGACTGGTATGACGGCGGACAGGGAGAAAATTCCTTCTGGTTTTAGGACCATGCACCCAAAAATTCTTCCACCGAATAAGGAAGAATAATTACTCGAGAGTATCCTTGACCCGATGTTTATAAACGCCCGGATTAATCCGGGCTTTGTTCACGTAAGCGTTTTTTTAGAGGAGTTTAATTACCATATGTGGAAATATTTTTTGAACCTATGTAACCATTCGGAGGGGGCTGATCCCAGATGCGGTTTGACAAACCAGTATTGGCCATAGACGTAGGCGGAGGGACGCAGGATATTTTTTTATTTCAACCCGGTCAGCCGGTGGAAAACTGTGTGCAGATGGTCCTTCCTTCCCAGACCCAGGTAATTGCACGGCAGATCAGTGAAATTACCAGAAGAAGAAAAGACCTGTTCCTCACGGGCAGCTTAATGGGCGGGGGGGCTTCCAGTTCAGCCGTACGGAAACACCTTGCCGCCGGGTGCCGGGTTTATGCTAATCCTAATGCAGCCAAAACCTTGAACGATGACCTGGATAAGGTGCGGGCCATGGGGGTTATTATTACTGAAAATCCACCCGAAAATTGTATTTCAGTCACTATGGGCGACATCAACCTGCCGGCCTTGACAGCGGCTCTTAAGCCTTTTGCAGTTGAGCTGCCGGAACATATTGCAGTTGCTGTGCAGGATCATGGTGAAAGCCTGGGCATAAGCAACCGGTTATTTCGTTTCCAACACTGGCAGCGCTTCATGGAGGAAGTTGGGGGGGATATCCGGGGGCTTTTATATAAGGAGATTCCCTCATACCTAACCAGAATGCTGGCCGTCAAAGCGGCAGTGCCCCACGCCTATCTGGCCGACACGGGTACCGCTGCTATTTGGGGAGCATTGGAAGACCCGCAGGTAGACGACAGACGGGCAGAAGGGGTAATCCTGCTCAATGTGGGGAATCAGCATACTGTGGGAGTACTGCTGAAAGGATGGCAGGTCTATGGGCTGTTTGAGCATCATACCGGTTTGTTGAACCCTGTAAAATTAATCGATTATGTCAACCGGCTCCGTTGCGGAGTCTTAACCCATGCCGAAGTATACCAGGATGGCGGCCATGGCTGTTATATTAGCCCTCACTATAGTCCGGCGCAAGGTTTTTCGCTGGTAGCCGTCACTGGGCCAAAGCGGGCCATGAGCCAGGAAGCCGGGTATTATTTGGCTGTGCCCCACGGCAACATGATGCTGGCCGGCGCCTTCGGGCTGGTGGCAGCTTTAGCTGCCCAACAAAGAAATCGCCAAGAGCAATAAAGCAAACAAATCGCAAAATATTTTACTTGTCCGGGAAAAGACGACGATGATAAAATTGAATAAGAAAGGATAGCAAGGAGGTTTTAGCCATGTCTGTGTTGGAAGATATCAAGCAAGCAGTGATTAACGGGAACCCTCCTAAAGTGAAAGAGTTTACCGAAAAAGCCCTGGCCGGTGGCCTTAACCCTAACGATGTGATCAACGAAGGCTTAATCGGCGGTATGAGCATTATTGGAGTTAAGTTTAAAAATAATGAAGTTTATGTTCCCGAGGTGCTGATTGCGGCCAGAGCAATGCATGCGGGAATGGGTGTTATTAAACCCCTGTTGGCTGGCGGCGATATTCAGTCTAAGGGTACATTTGTAATCGGCACTGTCAAGGGCGATCTCCACGATATCGGAAAAAACCTTGTGATTATGATGCTAGAAGGCGCCGGTTTTAAGGTTATTGACCTGGGAATAGATGTTCCAACGGAAAAGTTTGTCCAGGCCATTAAAGAACACAAACCTCAGATCGTAGGACTTTCAGCGCTGTTAACAACTACCATGACCCAGATGAAATCCACCGTTGAAGAACTTAAACCTTACCGCAATTCAATTAAGGTGATGATTGGCGGAGCTCCTGTAACTGAAAGGTTTGCTGAGGAAATTGGAGCCGATGCTTATGCTCCCGATGCTGCCACGGCTGTTGAAATAGCGACGGAACTGCTAGCTTCATAGGTGAAAGGAGGCCGGCTTTTAATGCTGGTTGTAGGTGAGTTGATCAATTCTACCCGCAAAGCTATTGCCCAGGCTCTTGAGCAAAGAGATAAGGCCTACTTGCAGGATTTAGCCCGCTGCCAGGTAGAATCAGGCGCCCAAATTATCGATGTCAATGCGGCAGCCGGGGGTAATGAAGTAGATAACATGAAATGGCTGGTAGAAATCGTTCAGGAGGCTGTGGAAGTTCCTTTATGTGTTGACAGCCCCAACGCTCTTGCCATGGAGGCCGGTCTCAGCATGTGCCGGGAAAAAGCCATGCTGAATTCCATTACGGCAGAAAACCGGCGCTGGAATGAACTGCTGCCTGTTGTACAAAAATACAGGCCACGAGTAATAGCCCTTTGCATGGGCGATGGGGCAATGCCGGAGACTACTCTGGACCGCTTGCGGGAAGCGGAAAAGCTGGTTCCCGGCCTGGTGGCCGCGGGTATCCCGCTAGAAGACATTTACCTGGATCCGTTAATCAAACCCCTCGGCGTAAATACTCAGTTCGCCATGGAAGCCATCGAAAGTACCCGTGCCCTGCGCCAGGAATATCCCGGTGTTCATATCATTTGCGGTTTGTCCAATGTTTCCTATGGCTTGCCGGAGCGCCGCTTGTTAAACAGAGCTTTTATGGTAATGGCAATTTCTGCTGGTATGGATGCCTTCATTATGGATCCCTTGGACCAGCCGATGATGTCCTTGCTGGCTGCTGCTAAAGCCTTAGTTGGACAGGACGAATACTGTTTGGAGTATATTTCCGGTGTCAGGGCAGGAAAGTTCAAGGCAGGCTGAAGTATCTAGACCTTGACAAAACTTTAAGAATAAAGATAAAATAAACCCAATAAAACATAAGCCTTTAAGTTGGTCCTGTGAGGCCGGTAAGGTGGTATAAGGTAGTTTTTGGCTGATAGGCTACAAATGCCTGTTCCACTGTACGCAGCGGGACAGGCATTTTTGATGGACTTGAAGGATTATAAACAGGAGGGATTGGCCTTGAGCCATAATCTGGCGTTAAAAGCCCAAATTATGGACGGTGAAAAAATTCGCCGTGCTCTAACCCGGATAGCCCATGAAATAATTGAACGGAACAGGACTGCTGAGAATCTTGTGCTGATTGGTATCAGGCGCCGAGGGGTGCCCCTGGCTGAACGATTGGCCAAAATAATCAAGGAGATTGAAGGAGTCACGCTCCCGGTGGGCATTCTGGATATTACCCTATACCGGGATGACTTGACTACCCTAAGCTACCAGCCGGTAGTCCACAAAACTGAGGTTCCCTTTTCCATTTCGGGCAAGCGGGTTATTTTGGTGGATGATGTGCTGTATACAGGCCGTACTGTGCGGGCCGCTTTGGATGCCCTGATTGACCTGGGCCGGCCCGAGAATATTCAACTGGCGGTCATGGTAGACCGGGGCCACCGGGAATTACCCATCAGGGCGGATTTTATCGGCAAGAACCTGCCAACCTCCCGCCGGGAAGTAGTGGCAGTCCACCTGGAGGAGATAGACGGCGAGGATAAAGTAGTCATCCATGAGTTGGAACAGTAAAGAACAGTAAAGCAGAAAAAACTTGGTTCCTTTTAAACCGGTCCCGCGAGGCTGGAAAGGGAGTCCCTGGATTTCAGGCCTCCCTCTGGCTGGCGGGAGGCCAAATTATTTATGTGAAGGAGGCAGTACCCATGGTTTTTGGGCGGAAAGATTTACTAGGACTGCAAGAACTGTCGCGGGATGAAATTAATTTAATTTTGGAGACAGCCGTTCCCATGAAAGAGATTCTCCAGCGGGACATCAAAAAGGTACCTACCCTCCGGGGCCGCTCAATCCTAACCCTATTTTATGAGTCCAGTACTCGCACCAGGACCTCATTCGAGGCAGCAGCAAAATACATGAGCGCTGATACCTTCAATATCGCTACCAGCTCCAGCAGTGTAACCAAAGGAGAAAGCCTGGTAGATACCGCCTGGACTTTGGAAGCCATGGGAGTGGATGTAGTCATTATCCGGCACTCCGCTTCCGGTTCACCACACTATCTGGCTAAAAGACTGAAAGCCTCGGTAATTAACGCCGGGGATGGCACCCACGAACACCCTACCCAGGCCCTCCTGGATATGTTTACAATCAAAGAAAAACTGGGCCGGTTAGAAGGTTTGGAAGTTGCTATCGTGGGGGATATTTTCCACAGCCGCGTCGCCCGGTCCAACATCCTGGGCCTGGTGAAAATGGGGGCCAAAGTCCGGGTGGTGGGCCCCAGCACGCTAATGCCCAAGCAAATCGGTGAACTGGGAGTTACCGTCCACTCCCGCATTGAGGAAGCCCTGGAAGGGGTGGATGTAATCAATGTGCTCAGGATCCAAAGGGAGAGGCAGCAAAAAGGTCTGTTTCCATCCCTGAGAGAATATGCCAGGCTCTATTGCGTCACCCCTGAGCGGGTTCGCTATGCCAAGCCAGGGGCCTTGATCCTGCATCCAGGGCCAATGAACCGGGGAGTGGAAATCGCCCCCGAAGTTGCCGACGGCACCCAGTCATTAATTCTGGAACAAGTTACAAACGGAGTTGCTGTGCGGATGGCCATACTTTACTTGATTATGGGAGGTGCAGGCTCACATGGAGTTACTGCTTAAAAACGGCAGGGTTATCGATCCGGCCAATAAGCTGAACAAGCCATTTGATGTCAGGGTATCCCGGGGAGTGATCACCCAGATAGGTTCGAATTTGCCGGCAGAAAATGGGGAGCGAGTGTTGGATGTTGCAGGCTGCGTAGTAGTGCCGGGCCTGGTCGATATGCATGTTCACCTGCGGGAGCCTGGTTTTGAGGGTAAAGAGACCATTCATACCGGCACCAGGGCGGCCGCTATGGGTGGATTTACTGCTGTGGCAGCCATGCCCAATACCCAACCGGTGGTTGACAACCAGGCCATGGTCAGGTTTGTGCTGGAAAAGGGCCGGAGCGAAGGGTTGGTGCCTGTCTTGCCAATTGGGGCAATTACCAAGGGGATTAAAGGCGAGGAACTGGCTGAAATTGGGGAAATGGTGGAGGCCGGAGCGGTAGCCTTTTCTGATGATGGTAAGACTGTTGCATCCTCAGCCCTGATGCGCCGGGCTATGGATTACAGCAAAATGTGGGATAAACCCATCATTTGCCACTGTGAAGACCTGTCTTTGGCTGCGGAGGGAGTCATGCATGAAGGATATTATTCCATGCTCCTTGGCTTAAAAGGTATTCCTGCCGCTTCAGAGGATATTATGGTGGCCAGGGATATCATCTTGGCTGAAACCACAGGGGCTCAGATCCACATTGCCCATGTCAGCACAGCCGGCAGCGTTCGCCTGATCAGGGAAGCCAAGGCTCGGGGAGTGAAAGTAACCGCTGAGGCGGCCCCCCACCATTTCAGCCTCACAGACCGGGCAGTGGAGGGTTATGATACCAGTACCAAAGTGAACCCGCCCTTAAGGAGCGAGGAACATGTGGCTGAAGTACTACTGGGCTTAAAAGATGGTACCATCGATGCAATTGCAACGGATCATGCTCCCCATGCCCTTGAAGAAAAAGATGTAGAGTATGATTATGCGCCTTTTGGAATTATCGGTCTGGAAACGGCAGTTCCCCTGGCAGTCACTTATCTGATCGAACCGGGATATGCATCCTGGGCCCAGGTGGTTAACCTTCTTTCTTTAAATCCTGCCAGGATTTTGGGTCTCTCACGGAGCCTGGCTGTAGGGAGCATTGCAGATATCACCGTGGTTAACCCGCAGATGGAAAAGACAGTTGACCCCCAAACCTTTGTCAGCAAGGCCAGGAATACGCCTTTTGCAGGGAAGGTCTTACGGGGTTGGCCAGTGGCAACTATAGTTAGAGGCCGTTTGGTAATGGAAAACGGCAAACTGCTGGAAGGGGAGAATTGATATGAAGGCCTTCTTGGTACTGGAAGATGGAACCCTTTTTTCAGGTGAAGGGTTTGGCGCCGCAGGGAAGCATATCGGGGAAGTGGTTTTCAACACCAGCATGACCGGCTACCAGGAAGTAATCAGCGATCCGTCCTATTGCAGCCAAATTATTACTATGACTTATCCTTTGATTGGCAACTACGGCATTAATGATGCTGACATGGAATCAACCACCACCCACCTGGGTGGTTTGATTGTGCACCGGCTAGCTGAAATGCCCAACAACTGGCGGGCGAAAACAGGTTTAAGCGAATTCCTGGCTGACCGGGGTGTGATCGGTTTGCAGGGAATTGATACCAGGGCCCTGGCCAAGAAACTGCGCCAGCGGGGTACCATGATGGGAATAATTGCCGCTGGCAGCTATAAAGCCACAGATCTATTGGAGGAAGTCAGGACAGCAGATGCAAAGCCTCATCCCTCTCCAGTTTACCGGGTCACCACCCTCGCCCCCTATACTCTCCATGGTTCCGGTTATCATGTGGCAGTGGTTGACTTTGGTGTTAAGCAAAATATTATTAGGAGCCTGATGGCCCATGGCTGTAAGGTTACCGTTTTTCCTGCCGCTACTTCAGCTGCTGAAGTTTTAGGCTGCCAGCCGGACGGGGTGCTGTTGTCGAACGGTCCCGGTGATCCGAAAAAGGTCACCGGCGCTGTCACCACCATCCGGGAACTCTTGGGAAGGGTGCCTATTTTCGGGATCTGTTTAGGCCACCAGCTTTTAGGACTGGCCATGGGCGGCGATACTTATAAGCTGCCCTACGGCCATAGGGGCGCTAATCATCCGGTAAAAGACCTGCAGACCGGCCGGGTTTATATCACTTCCCAAAATCACGGATATGCCCTTGTCCCGGACAGCCTAAGGGGCAACGATGTGGAAATAACCCATGTAAACCTAAACGACGGGACCGTTGAGGGAATTAAGAATCGTTTCGTGCCGGCTTTTTCCGTACAGTACCACCCGGAAGCCTGGCCCGGGCCGGAAGACTCCCGTTACCTGTTCGACAGCTTTATGGGGTTAATTCGCCAGAGCAAACACTAGAAATTGCGCCGGAGAATCCGGTATAGGGAAAAGGAGGAGCAAAGTGCCCATAAAAAAGGACTTGCGTAAAGTGTTGGTGATTGGCTCGGGGCCGATCATCATTGGCCAAGCGGCAGAGTTTGATTATGCTGGGACCCAGGCCTGCAAGGCTCTGCGAGAGGAGGGCCTGGAGGTTATACTTGTAAACAGCAACCCTGCCACCATCATGACCGATAAAGATACGGCAGACCGCACTTATATCGAACCGCTGACACCAGAGTTTTTGGCCAGAATTATTGCATTGGAGAAACCCGATGGGCTGGTTGCTACCTTGGGCGGTCAGGTGGGCCTTAATCTGGCCATGGAACTGGCAGCTTCCGGTGTTCTGGGCGAACATGGTGTAGAGCTTTTGGGCACGCCCCTCACTGCCATTAAGAAAGCAGAGGACCGGGATCTGTTTAAAAAAACCATGGAAGAACTTAATGAACCAATCCCGGAGAGCTGTATAGTAGAAAAGCTGGAAGAAGCCATTAGTTTTGCGGAACAGTTAGGGTACCCCCTGATTGTCCGTCCGGCTTATACCCTGGGCGGCACAGGCGGCGGGGTGGTTTCCAACCGGCAGGAGCTGGTTGAAACAGTTGCCAGAGGCTTAAAACACAGCCTGATTAACCAGGTCTTGGTAGAACGCTCAGTAGCGGGCTGGAAGGAGATTGAGTATGAAGTAATTCGCGATGTTGCTGACAACTGCATTACCGTCTGCAATATGGAAAATATTGACCCTGTGGGCATCCATACCGGAGACAGCATTGTCGTGGCTCCCTCCCAAACCCTGTCAGATAGGGAGCACCAAATGCTGCGCACCGCTTCCTTGAAGATAATCCGCGCTCTGGGTATCGAGGGCGGCTGCAACATTCAGTTTGCCCTTGATCCGGCTAGTTTCCAGTACTACGTTATTGAAGTAAACCCCCGAGTCAGCCGGTCAAGCGCTCTAGCCTCCAAGGCAACCGGTTACCCCATTGCCAAGGTCGCCGCTAAAATCGCTGTTGGTTACACCCTGGACGAAATAAAGAACTCAGTTACAGGGAAAACCTTCGCATGTTTTGAACCGGCTTTAGACTATGTTGTAGTGAAAATACCCCGGTTCCCCTTTGACAAATTCGCCTCTGCTGACCGTTCTTTAGGTACTCAAATGAAGGCTACCGGCGAAGTGATGGCGATCGGGCGGACTTTGGAGGCCGCCCTGTTAAAAGCTATCCGATCCCTGGAGATCGGTGTTGATAGCCTTTTCTATCCCGGCTTGGCCGATCTGCCGGCAGATCTGCTGGAAGCAAAATTGAAAACTAAGGACGACATGCGCCTATTTGTTATTGCTGAAGCCATGCGCCGGGGCCTAGCCATCGAAAGGGTGGCAGAGCTTACAGCCCTGGATAAATTCTTCCTGGGTAAAATCGCTAACATTATTAAAATGGAAGAAAAACTGCAAAGAGCCGGGCAGCATCTCTCTATTGAATTAATCCAGGAGGCTAAAACAATGGGATTTGCTGACAGCCGCATCGCTGCTATTACTGCCCTGCCGGAAGGCCATATCAAGGAATTGCGCATAAGCCATGGGATTAAGCCGGTTTTCAAGATGGTTGACACCTGCGCTGCTGAGTTTGAGGCAGCTACCCCTTATTATTACTCAGCCTATGATCAAGAAGATGAAACAATGGTACCCTCTGGCCGGAAAATCATTGTGCTGGGATCAGGCCCGATCAGAATCGGGCAGGGCATCGAATTTGACTATTGCTCCGTTCATTCGGTCCTGGCCCTTAGAGAAGCAGGGATCCAAGCTGTTATTGTCAACAATAACCCTGAAACCGTAAGCACTGATTTTGATACGGGAGACAGGCTTTATTTTGAACCTTTGACTGCGGAAGATGTGATTCATGTGCTTGAAAAAGAAAACCCGGAAGGGGTTATCGTTCAGTTTGGCGGGCAGACAGCCATCAACCTGGCCAAGCCCCTGGCCGACGCCGGAGTACCCATTTTGGGTACCTCTGTAGAAAATATTGACCGGGCTGAAGACAGGGAGAAATTTGACCAGCTCTTGCAGGAGCTAGGTATCCCCAGACCCCCCGGTCAGACAGTGCTGACCATGGAAGAGGCTGTGGCGGCTGCCCAACGGATAGGTTACCCGGTGCTGGTACGGCCATCCTATGTCCTGGGGGGGCGGGCTATGGAGATCGTCTATAGCCAGGAGGAACTGGTATCTTATATGACTGCGGCAGCCAGAATTTCTCCTAACCACCCCGTCCTAGTTGACAAATACTTCAAGGGAAAAGAGATTGAGGTTGACGCTATTTCCGACGGTGAGGAAATCCTCATCCCGGGAATAATGGAGCATATCGAACGGGCCGGGATTCACTCCGGGGACAGTACAGCCGTCTATCCGGCCCAATCCTTGTCTCCGGCCCTTGTTGCCCAAGTTGTGGAGTATACGGAAAAACTGGCAAAAGCCCTGCGGGTAAAAGGCCTCATCAATATCCAATTTGTAGTTTTCGAGGACCAGGTGTTTGTACTGGAGGTCAACCCCCGCTCCAGCCGGACGGTACCTTATATGAGCAAAATAACGGGTATCCCGGTGGTTAAGCTGGCCACCAGGGTCATCTTAGGCCAAAGGCTGCGGGAAGCGGGTTACGGAGTGGGGCTCAGCCCTGCCCCTCCGCTGGTTTCCGTAAAAGCGCCGGTATTTTCCTTCGGCAAGCTGGTCCAGGTGGATACTTCCCTCGGGCCCGAAATGAAATCTACCGGAGAGGTGATGGGTGTGGGCACAACCCTGGCCAGCGCCCTTTATAAAGGCTTGGTAGCTGCTGGTTGCCGGGTACCCGCAAAAGGGAACATCCTGGCAACCATAGCCGATAAGGACAAAAAAGAGGCATTACCCCTTTTAAAAGGTTTTTACGATCTAGGTTTTCGCATCTTAGCCACCGCCGGAACAGCCGCAGCCTTGGCCCACGCTGGAATTCCCGCTGAAACTGTTAACAAGATTAGAGAAGGTTCTCCCCATATGGTGGATGTCATCCGGGCAGGCCGGGTGCACCTGGTTGTTAATACTATGACAAAAGGCCGGGCTCCTGAACGCGACGGGTTCCAAATCCGCCGAGCGGCAGTGGAACATGGAATTCCTTGCCTAACTTCTCTGGATACCGTGGCAATGCTGATAGAGGTAATGACTTCCCTGCAAGAGGGGCATGACCTTGAAGTCTTCTCCGTTCAGCAGTACCTGCCACATTAATAAAAAAAGGAGGGAGTACCAATAAAGTCCAAGCAAAGAATAATTATCGCCCTTGATGTAGATACAGTATACCAGGTGGAAAGACTAGTTAACCTCTTTGGGAATCAAGTTGGGATGTTCAAGATTGGGCTGCAGTTAATCCATAACTTGGGGCCATCGGTAATTGACCTTGTTCACCAGCGGGGCGGAAAGGTCTTTGCAGATTTTAAATTTCACGACATTCCCAACACAGTTGCCCAGGCTTCCCGGGCTATCACCCGTAAGGGTGTAGCAATGTTCAACCTGCATGCCTCCGGTGGAAGGGAGATGCTCCAGGCCGGGGCGCAGGCTGCGGCAATGGAAGCAGCCAAACTGGGTATTCCTTCTCCCATGGTCCTTGCGGTGACGGTACTGACAAGCTGGAACCAGACAGCCTTTTCCCAGGAGACAGGCATTGCCAAACCCATCTCCCAGGTTGTTAAAGACTGGAGCCAGTTAGCCCAGGAGGCCGGCCTGCATGGGGTAGTGGCCTCTCCTTGGGAAATCCGGGCAGTGCGGGAAAGCTGCGGGGAGGATTTTCTAGTGGTGACCCCCGGGGTGCGGCCGCTTGGCGCCAGCCAGGACGACCAGCAGCGGGTAATGACGCCAACCGAGGCAGTTCAGGCCGGGGCCAGCTACCTGGTCATTGGCCGCCCGGTGACCGCTGCGCCTGATCCTGCCGCCGCCCTGGAGTCCATCCTAGCCACCCTTTAAACAAAAACAGAGAAGCCGGGGGAGTTCCCCGGCTTTTTAGTCTCTAATGCCCAGGCTTTTAATGATTTCCGCGTCTGGCGTTACATAAAGGGTTTTATGGTGATCGTAAATAACCATGCCCGGTTTGCCGCCTTTTAACTTGCGGACATGCTTGGCCAGGGTGTAATCAACCGGAACATTGGCTGAATTGCGGGCCTTGCTGAAATATGCAGCCAGCATGGCCGCGAGGTGCAAGGTATCAGGAGGCAGGTCAGCCTTTTCAGATCGCACCACCACATGGGAGCCGGGAACATCCTTGGCATGAAACCAAAAATCCCTTTCCCTGGCCCACTTTAGAGAAAGGTACTCATTCTGCAGATTATTCCGGCCAACCATAATGGCCAATCCGTCTCTTGACTCCACTTCCCATGGCCTGCTTATTTCCTCTTTTGGCGCCGTTTTCTGACCAGGTTTCTGGGCCTTGGCCTTTATTAGGCCGGCTTTTTCCATTTCCTGCTGGATTTCCGCCAGGTCGGCAGGTTCGGCGGCTTGGGAAACAGCGAATAGGAGGCTGTCAATATATTGAGCTTCCAGCCGGGATTTTGCCATTTGCTCCTCGGCCTGTACGGCAGCATTTTTGGCTTTAGCGTACTTTTTGTAATACCACTGGGCATTTTCCGCCGGGGTTAAATGGGGGTTTAAAACAATCTTGATTAAAGGACTCTCCGGCTGATAGTAATTATCCAGTTCCACTTCAGCCTTCCCTCTGGGGATTTGATGCATATAGGTTGTGAGCAGTTCTCCCTTCAGGCGAAATTCGTCAGCATTTCCAGCCTGGCGCAGATCTTCCTCCTGTAATTCCAGCTTCTTATCAACCCGCTTTGCTTCCTTTGTCAAAACTGAGTTCAGGTGGTTTCGCGCCTGGTTTATTTTTTCGGCTGCCATTTTCCCGGCATAAAAAGCATCGATGGTATGGCTCATGGATGGAAAGTGTTTTTTCCTCAGCCCCTCATACTGGAGGAGATCAAAGGCTGCGTATGCCACTGGGTTTTTGGGGTCTCCCACTAGGGTAGGATAAAAATTGTTCTCTTCTGCAGCGACGGCAAACTTTTTGATCTTTTTCCACACAAGCCTTAGTTCCAGTTGACCGCATTGATCAACAGTCAGATCCTGGGGTAAGCCGGCGGAAACCACTGCTTCCCGGGCTAACAAGGGGCTAAATCCAGCCATGTGTTCAGCTAAAACCTTAACCAATTGGTCAGCAAGAGACCCTGTGAGAACATTATGAAAGAAATGTTCTTCATCAAGGATGGCCGGGTCCAGCTTTGTCTGGGCTGGCGGGTCTACATAGGGCCGCCCGGGTAGGACTTCCCTGTGACGGCTTACAGCATGGGAATAACGCTTAATACCGTCAAGGATAATATTGGTGTCTTTATCAAGTAGAATGATGTTGCTGTGTCTGCCCATCACTTCACATACTAAAACCTTCTCTTGCCACCTGCCCAACTCGTCATAGGCAAGAACCCTTAGGCGCAACAACCGTTCCCAGCGGGGCTGTTCGACCTCAACAATCCTGCCGCCCTCTAGGTGTTTGCGTAAAACCATACAAAACATCGGAGGGGTGGCAGGGTTTTCCGTCTCCTGCTCGGTCAGGTGCACTCTGGCATGAACCGCATGGCTGGACAACAGCAGTCTTTTGTTTGCTTTATTCTGTCGGATATAGAGTACCAGGGTATCTTCCGAGGGTTGGTAGACCCGGTTAATCTTGCCATCAATCAACTGGTGATTAAGTTCTGCAGCAATAGCAGCCATGACAAATCCATCAAATGCCATTGAAGTACATCCTTTCAAAAAAACATGACAACATCCAGTATAGCATTCACTTCTTCTTGAAGCAATTTACAGAAGGACTGCATTTTTTCCTGATGGTAGGCATACCCATTTTAAGGGAGCAACTACCATTGTAGGGAGGAGCGGGCAATAATGCAAAAACAAGGATGGCATTGCTTATTTCCAGGCAAAGCCTTGGAGATATTAGGCACCGACTCTGAACATGGCCTTTCCGCTGCTGTTGCTGAACAGAGACTACAGCGCTTCGGACCTAATCAATTGGAGCAGCGCAAGGGCATCTCCCCATGGCAGGTGCTGGTTAACCAATTTAAAGACTTTATGGTGGTTGTTTTGTTGGCGGCAACGGCGATATCCGGATTCATGGGTGAAGTAGCTGATGCTTTTACTATTATGGCCATTGTCATATTTAATGCTGTGTTAGGCTTTGTTCAGGAATATAAAGCGGAAAAATCAATGGAGGCCCTGCAGCGAATAACAGCTCCGGAAGCTGTGGTATTGCGGGATGGCCTGGAGCTTACTGTGCCTGCCAGCTCCCTGGTGCCTGGGGATATAATTCTGTTGGACACAGGCAACCGGGTGCCGGCTGATGCCCGGCTCCTGCAAACAGCTTCCTTGGAAGTGGAAGAATCTATGCTAACCGGGGAATCCGTGCCGGTGCGGAAACAACATGACCTCCTGCTGGCGGAGAACGCAAACCTGGGCGACCGCAGGAATATGGTCTTTATGGGCACTGTAGTTACCAGGGGCCGAGCCAAAGCGCTGGTAGTGGCCACTGCCATGGCCACAGAAATGGGCCAGATTTTTGGTCTCCTACAACAGGCTGCTGCTGAGCCAACCCCTTTACAGCGCCGTCTTGATCACCTGGGCCGCTGGCTGGTTGGCCTCTGCCTGATTATCTGTGGAATAGTGGTTGTGACAGGAGTTTTCCGGGGTGAGCCTCCCTACCAGATGTTTTTGGCCGGGGTTAGCTTGGCAGTGGCGGCAATCCCCGAGGGACTGCCGGCTATCGTCACCGTTTCTCTTGCCATTGGGGTGCAAAAAATGATCCGGAGAAGGGCCATTATCCGGAAACTGCCAGCAGTGGAGACCTTAGGTTGTGCAACGGTAATTTGTTCGGATAAAACCGGTACGCTGACCCAGAATGAGATGACCGTAACCCGTATATTAGTAGGGGACCGGCTCTTGGAGGTTTCCGGCAAAGGTTTTGAACCCAGAGGTGATTTCCTGGAACAGGATCGGTTAGTGCTCCCTAGAGAAGATAAGTGCCTTGCAACCCTCTTAACCATCTGCGCATTGTGCAATAATGCCCGCCTAAAAAGGTCCGGAATGGCTGTAACCGGCTTGTTCCGTTCAAAAAAAGAAGATTCCTGGCATTTAGCCGGAGATCCCACTGAAGGAGCCTTGCTGGTCGTGGCAGCCAAAGCAGGAATCTGGAGGGATAGTGTCGAAAAGGAGGTGCAGCGGCTTGCTGAACTGCCGTTTGACTCAGAACGCAAGCGGATGTCCGTAATCTATGGCAAACCGGGTCAGGCCGCCTGGCTTTATACAAAAGGAGCACCGGATGTAATATTAAGCTTATGTGACCGGATTTACCTGAATAACAGGGAAAGGCCCCTTACGCCGGAATTGCGGCAAAAGGTCTTGCAGGTTAACGAGCAGCTGGCTGCCGGAGCTCTCCGCGTCCTTGGTATGGCATATAAGTCTTTGCCGGCGGGCAAAACGACCGGTGATGCTGAGCAGATGGAAAGAGATTTGGTCTTCGTAGGGCTTGCCGGCATGATCGACCCGCCCCGTCCGGCAGCGGTCAGGGCAGTACAGCACTGCCGCCAGGCCGGTATCAAGACGATAATGATCACCGGCGACCACCCCTTGACAGCTCGGGCTATTGCCCGGGAATTAAACCTTCCGGCTGGCCCCGGCCAAGTGATGACAGGCCTGGAGCTGGATCATCTGTCCGACGCCCAACTGACTGAAAGGGTTGAGGATGTCGCTGTCTTCGCCCGGGTATCACCAAAACATAAGCTGCGGATTGTGAAAGCCCTGAAATCCTGCGGCCATGTAGTGGCCATGACCGGAGACGGCATCAACGATGCCCCGGCTGTCAAAGAGGCTGATATTGGTGTGGCCATGGGGAAGACTGGTACCGATGTGACCAAAGAAGCCTCTGCCATGGTCTTGGCTGATGATAACTTTGCCACCATTGTTGCGGCTGTAGAAGAAGGCAGGGCTATCTATGATAATATTCGCAAGTTTATTCGCTATTTGCTGTCATGTAATATTGGGGAAGTATTGACAATGTTCCTGGTGACCCTGCTCGGTTACCCGATACCCCTTTTGCCCATTCAGATCCTATGGGTAAACCTGGTGACAGACGGGTTCCCGGCCATGGCCCTTGGTGTCGACAAAGCGGACCCCGATATCATGCAGCGGCGTCCTCGACGGCCGCAGGAAAGTATCTTTGCCTACGGCTTGGGATGGAAAATACTATCAAGAGGAGTCTATATCGGAGCAGGCACCTCCTTGGTGTTTTTGTCAGCCCTTTTCCTGGGTAATGGGGACTTGGCCGTTGCCCGCACCATGGCTTTTTGCACCTTGGTTTTTTCCCAGCTCTTTCATGTTTTTGACTGCAAGTCGGAAAAGTATTCTGTTTTCCAATTAGGCTTTTTATCAAACCCGTACCTGGTAGCGGCAGCGGCCTGCTCTGTGGCTATGCAGCTTATTGTGGTTTACTGGCCTGTTTTCCAGTCCATCTTTAAAACCGTTCCGCTGAATGCTTTCCAATGGGGTATGATCTTGCTGGTGGCTGGCGGAAGTACCTTCTGCAAAGGGCTAGCTTACTATATACTGATGCCGGTCAGGCGGCGCCTTGTGTACTTGCGGGCTTAGGAATAATACTAGTGGGTGGAGCAGGAAATACTTTAATTAACTGCTTCCTGGAGATTCGCGAGCCTAAAAGATCAACAAACCACCTAAGGAGGTAGAAATATTTGAAGTTCAGTAAAATGCATGGCCTGGGTAATGATTTCGTCATTGTTAACGGCCTGGTGGAAAAAAACCTGGGTAATTTGGAAGAGCTGGCCAGGCGGGTGTGCCACCGGAATTTTGGTGTCGGAGCCGACGGTTTGATCTTTGTTCTGCCCTCCGAAGAGGCAGATATCCGGATGCGGATTTTTAATTCCGATGGCAGCGAACCCGAAATGTGCGGGAATGGGATCCGTTGCTTTGCCAAATATGTTTATCAGGAAGGCATTGTCCCCAAAGAAATAATCCGTGTTGAGACCCTTGCCGGGATTATCGTGCCCAGACTGATCATCGAAGGCGCTACAATTTCCGGAATTCAGGTGGATATGGGGCCACCGGTCCTGGAACCGGATAAGATCCCCATGCGAGGTTTCGCTTCCGGTCCTGTAGTGGACGAGCCCCTGGAAATTGACGGGCAAACCTTGTCTATTACAGCAGTTTCCATGGGCAACCCTCACTGCGTTGTTTTTGTCCCTGATGTGGGCGCCGTTGCTTTTGACACCCTAGGGCCCAAACTGGAGACCCATCCTGCCTTCCCACGGAAGACCAACGTGGAGTTTGTCCAGGTGAGCAACCAAGAACAGGTGAAAGTCCGGGTGTGGGAAAGGGGCGCCGGCCCAACCTTAGCCTGTGGGACCGGAGCATGTGCTGTGGCAGTTGCCGGGGCGCTTTCAGGCAGAACCGGTCGCCAGGTTACAGTCGGGCTGCCGGGAGGTGACCTGCAGATTCTCTGGGATCAACAGGATAACAGGGTATACATGACGGGCCCAGCAGTAGAGGTCTTTCGGGGGGAATTCATTCTTTAGGCAGATTAACCGACAGATTCCGGCCGAGGTGATTGAACCCACCTCGGCCAAAAATTTGGAATTATTTTTGTCAAAACAATGAAATTATGGTATGTATATATAAAGCGCTTAATCCGAGGGGGAAACCAGATGATTTGCAGTATGACCGGATATGGCCGGGGGGAGGCTTCCAGCGAAAACCAAAGCGTGAGAGTGGAAATAAAGTCTGTTAACCATCGTTTCATTGATATATCCGTCCGCATGCCTAAAAAATATGGGGCCCTGGAGGAACGGATAAAAAAATTCCTTAAATCCTCTGTCTCCCGGGGTTATCTGGAAGTGTACTGCAATATTGAAGACGGGGCAGCAAAAAAGCGCAGTATTAAGGTTGACAAAGATCTTGCCGTAGCGTATCATCAATCTTTGAGGGAATTGGCTCAGATTTTGGATCTGCCGGCTGATTTTGGACTGCTGGAAATTGCTCAGTTTCCCGGGGTCATCACAAGTGAGGACCCGGAAACCGATTTGGAAGACCTCTGGATGTCGCTGGAGCAGGCATTAACCATGGCAGTGGCCGAAATGGTCCAGATGCGGTTGACTGAGGGCGCTAGCCTTGCCGCAGATTTGGTTTCCCGGGCCAATTCCATCCGCAAAATGCTCATGGTAATCAGTGAACGTAGCCCTTTGGTGGTGGAAGAATATCGGGAGAGATTGACCCAGCGAACAAAAGAATGGCGCCAGGACTCGGGCATTGAGGTTGATCCTGCAAGGTTGGCGGCCGAAGTGGCTCTTTTTGCTGATAAAAGCAGTATCTCCGAAGAACTGGTGCGGCTGGAAAGCCATTTGGTTCAATTGGAAAGAAGCCTTCAATTATCCGATCCGGTTGGACGCAAGTTGGATTTTTTGGTACAGGAAATGAATCGGGAAATAAATACCATTGGTTCCAAGGCAAGCGACCTGGTGATCAGCCAAGAGGTGGTTGCGGTCAAAAGTGAAATCGAAAAACTGCGGGAACAGGTGCAGAATATTGAATAACAGCTGTTCCTAGGAATGCAGAATAATTAGCAGAGGTGAAATAAATGGATATTAAACTTATTAACATTGGATTTGGCAACATTGTTTCAGCAAACCGGATTATTGCCATTGTGAGTCCCGAATCGGCTCCCATTAAGCGAATCATTCAGGAAGCCCGAGATCAAGGTGTCTTGATCGATGCAACCTATGGCCGCCGGACCAGGGCCGTAATCATAACTGACAGTGGTCATGTGGTCCTGTCTGCTGTGCAGCCCGAGACTGTTGCCCATCGCTTGAATGTTAAAGAAACCCACGCTTCCGGCCATGAAGCTGCCGACTAAAGCTGAGCCGCTGATGCCAGGTTTGCTGGTGGTTGTCTCCGGTCCTTCAGGAGCTGGGAAGGGAACCTTGTGTAACGCCTTGCGGAGCGAATGGCCTCATTTAGGCTATTCGGTATCGGCAACTACCCGGCAACCCCGACCTGGTGAATCAAATGGAGTAAATTATTTTTTTTATACCCCGGCCCAGTTTACCACAATGATCGAGCAAAACCATTTTCTGGAATGGGCTTTTGTGTACGGCAACTATTACGGTACTCCGCGGGCATTTGTTGAGGAGAAACTATCTGCCGGGGAGGATGTGCTGCTGGAAATTGATATCCAGGGCGCTTTGCAGGTTAAAAAGCAGTACGACAAAGGGGTGTTTATTTTTGTTGCGCCGCCTTCAATGGAAGAATTGCGTAGAAGGATAACCTTGCGCGGCACAGAACCACCCGATATTATCCGCCAGCGTTTGGAAGCTACTGCAACAGAAGTTGCCTACGCACCCCAGTATGATTATGTTGTAATCAATCAGGATTTGCGGGTAGCCGTTGAAGAGATAAAAGCCATTATCATTGCTGAAAAATGCCGTCCGTTTCGGCGCCCGATTAGGCTGTAACTTATTGCTAAAGGAGGCTCGAAGCTGTGAATCAACCAGCCCTAGATGAATTAATGAATAAAGTTGACAGCAAATATACCCTGGTGGTTGTTGCTGCAAAAAGAGCCAGGGTTTTGACCGAAAAAGGCAATTATGCAGCAGAAAAATCCACCAAAGCTGTGACCGTTGCTCTAAACGAAATTTCTCAGCGGAAGGTAAGTTTTGAGCGGACCAAAACCGGGATTAAGTAATTGGCTAAAAAGCAAAAGTAGTATAGTTGGAGGTTTCCGGTATTGTTGGGCAAAAGGATATTAGTCGGCATCACAGGCGGAATTGCGGCATATAAAGCTGCAGATATTGTTAGCCGTTTAGTCAAAGAAGGCTCCATTGTTCAGCCTGTGATGACTGAATCGGCTAAACATTTTATTGCCCCGCTAACGTTATCCACCCTCGCCGGCAGGCCTGTTTTGAGTGATATGTTTGCTGAAAGAATTCCCGGGGTCCAGCATATTGACCTCGCCCAAAACACAGACCTCTGCCTGATCGCCCCAGCTACTGCCAACATTATCGCAAAGATGGCTTTGGGTATCGCCGATGACCTCTTGAGTACAGTTCTGCTGGCTGTGTCCTCCCCTGTGGTGGTTGCGCCAGCAATGAATGTAAACATGTACCAGCATCCGGCAGTGCAAGAGAACCTTGGGGTCCTGATTAAGCGGGGTGTAAAGGTAGTTGAACCTGATTCAGGTAGACTGGCCTGCGGTATTGAAGGAAAAGGCCGCTTGGCTGACACTGAACGAATTATCCGGGAAGTAAAGTCCCTTTTGTTCCCTGTTATGGATTTGCAGGAAAAGACAGTCTTGGTTACTGCCGGGGGAACCAGAGAAGCTATCGACCCTGTGCGTTATATCGGTAATCGAAGTTCCGGCAAAATGGGACATGCCATTGCCATTGCTGCCATGAACAGAGGCGCCCGGGTGATCTTGGTTAACGGTTGTACCAGTCAACCTCCTCCAAACGGAGTAGAAGTTATCCAGGTGGAAAGTGCCCAGGACATGTATGAAGCCGTTCTCAAGGTTTTCGATGAAGCTGACATAGTTATTAAAGCTGCTGCCGTCGCTGATTACCGCATCAGTAATCCTGCTGACCATAAAATAAAGAAATCTGGGGATAACCTGGTTTTGGAACTGGAACCCACCATTGATATCCTTGGATCCATAGGGAAGCTGAAGAAGCCCCATCAAATAATAATTGGTTTTGCTGCGGAAACTGATGACCTTTTACATAACGCACTGCATAAGCTGCGGAAGAAGAACCTTGATTTGATTGTCGCGAATGATGTTACCCAGCTTGGGGCAGGATTCGAAACAGATACCAACATCGCAATCCTCTTAACTAAAGACGGAGCGAAAATCTCATTGCCGATGATGACAAAACTCCAGTTAGCTCATAAAATTCTAGATCAGGTTCTGGATTATGATGCTGGAGCAACAAATCCTATTGATAGAATTAGGGAAGAGGAGGAGACGCAATGACCAGAAGGCTGTTTACATCTGAGTCAGTTACTGAAGGGCATCCGGATAAGATAGCAGACCAGATATCTGATGGAGTGCTGGATGCCATATTAGCCAAGGATCCGATGGCTCGGGTGGCTTGCGAAACGTCGGTTACAACAGGTTTAGTGTTGGTAGCCGGGGAGATTACGACTGACTGTTATGTGGATATTCCCAAAGTGGTTCGGGAAACCATTAGGAATATTGGCTATACCAGGGCGAAGTTTGGTTTTGATGCTGATACTTGTGCAGTGCTTACCTCCATTGATGAACAGTCTCCTGACATCGCTATGGGGGTTAATTTGGCCCTAGAGGCCAGAATGGGAGAAATGACTGATGCCCAAATTGAGGCTATCGGCGCTGGTGACCAGGGGATGATGTTCGGCTTTGCCACCAACGAAACAAAGGAGTACATGCCATTACCCATTTCCCTTGCCCACGCCTTGACCCGCAGGCTGGCGGAATGCCGGAGGACTCGCTTGCTGCCTTACTTGCGCCCCGATGGTAAATCCCAGGTCACAGTTGAATATGAAAATGACCGCCCCATTCGGGTGGATACGGTTGTAATTGCTACCCAACACCGGCCGGATGTGGATATGGATACACTAAAGAATGATATTCTGGAGAAAGTTGTCAAACCTGTTATTCCAGCTGAACTACTTGATGACAAGACCCGGTATTTTATTAACCCCACCGGACGGTTTGTAATCGGCGGACCGCAGGGAGATGCCGGTCTGACAGGGCGTAAAATAATCGTTGATACCTATGGAGGTATGGCCAGGCATGGTGGTGGGGCTTTTTCCGGAAAAGATCCTACTAAGGTAGACCGCTCCGGAGCCTATGCCGCTCGCTATGTGGCCAAAAACCTGGTGGCAGCAGGGTTGGCTGACCGCTGTGAGGTTCAACTGGCTTATGCCATCGGAGTTGCCCGCCCGGTATCCATAATGGTCGAGACCTTTAGTACCGGCAAGGTAAGCGAAACGGAATTAATCAAACTAATTCAGTCCCATTTCGATTTGCGGCCAGCTGGGATTATTAAGGAACTCAACCTTAGGCGGCCAATTTACCAGCAGATAGCTGCTTATGGCCATTTCGGCCGCCCGGACCTTGACCTGCCCTGGGAAAAAACGGACAAAGCCTCTGTCCTGCGCCAGCAGGCCGGAATATAATGCAACAAAAAGAAGCAAACACACAGTGGGTGGGATGAAGTGGCTGCCTCTTGCTGCAGGTTCGCCTGCAGTTTTTTTTACCCTGCGGTGTGCGCGTGCCAGAGAAAAATGTACGCGCGGGATGAACATATTGCAGGAAGATGGCTTTTGCTGCCGAATAGATGATTTTAATTCTTTAACTACCTAAAGCGGAGAGGGGAACTATATTGAAAACAGCTCAAAGACTTAATTTGCTGCAAACCGAAAATGCTTTCGAAGTACTGGCTGAAGTAAGAAAACTCGCGGCTGCCGGACGGGACATTGTTAGTTTTGCTATCGGAGAGCCGGATTTCGATACGCCAGAAAACATCAAGCAAGCGGGAATCAAGGCTATTGAAGAAAATCAGACCCATTACAGCCCTGCAGGGGGATTGTCTGAGTTGAGGGAAGCCATAGCTGCCTATTACAGCCGGACCCGGGGAATAAATGTATCTCCAGGTCATGTTGTGGTTACCCCCGGCGCGAAGCCCATTATTCTATATTCCTTGCTGGCCTGTGTAGACCCAGGGGATGAAGTAATTTACCCCAATCCGGGGTTTCCCATTTATCAGTCCCTGATCGGGTTCCTGGGAGCCAAGGCTGTTCCAGTGCCTGTCAGAGAGATTGCCGGGCAGTTTACCATTGATCCGGAAGAACTGAAATCTTTAGTAACCGACAAGACCAAAATGATTATCATTAATTCACCCCATAACCCTACCGGAGGGGTGCTGCAGCTTGAAGTGCTTGCGGCTGTTGCAAAAATTGCTATGGAAAAAAACCTGTGGGTCCTGTCAGATGAGATTTACTCAAGGATTATCTACCAGAACAGATTTCACAGCATTGCCAGTTTGCCCGGCATGCAGGAAAGAACCATTATTCTGGACGGTTTTTCCAAAACCTATGCCATGACCGGGTGGCGGATCGGCTTTGGCGTAATGAACGACGAGTTGGCCCACTGGGTGACCCGCATCCAGATCAATAACGAGTCCTGTGTAGCTACCTTTACTCAGTATGCCGCCAGGGAAGCGATTACCGGACCCCAGGTCGGAAGTGAAGAGATCATCCGCGAGTTTGCTGTTCGGAAGGATTTGATTGTAAGGGAGCTGTCCCAAATTCCCGGCTTGAAATGCCCTATTCCCCAGGGAGCGTTTTATGTCTATCCCAATGTAACTGAGGTGTGTCAGCGCATGGGACTGAAAGACTCCAAGGAACTGCAGCAGACCCTCTTAAACGACGGAAATGTGGCGGTTCTGCCTGGTAGTGCCTTCGGGCCCAAAAATGATGACCAAGAATATATCCGTCTTTCCTTCGCTACTTCCCAAGACAATATTATGGAGGGAATTCGCCGCATGAAACAGATAATGTGTTAACAGTTGGGGGTTTTCTGCCACATTAACATAACAGGAATCATTTGTTCATGCAGTTTTTTCTCCTGCACTAACTCACCCAAGGATTACCTCCTTGGGTTTATTTTTTTATCCCCTTATCAAGTATCATTAGAAAAAACTAAGTCCATATCCAAGGAATAACCCCTTGGATTTTTCTTGCCAACAAATTGAAAATAAAGAGCAGGATATTTTAAATCTGTGTGGAATATTACTCGTGCAGGAAATGCTGCGTTCCTTTGTTGTTTTGGCAGAAAAAATGTCGCAATCGTCCTAATCCTGTTCTAACAAGCTATAAAGAATATTAAAGAATTCATTAAGGAGGTGAGGAAGTAGCAGGAGCCGTTTGATTTTCAGCTGCATGCATCGTAAGAAGGGATTATTTTATCGGGAGGTTGAAAAGATGAGAAGAAGACATTTGGTTTGGATGGTAATTGGGCTTTTAATTTTAAGCGTGGCTCTCGCTGGCTGCGGCGGCAGCAAGCAGCAGGCATCCGATCAAAAACCCGCTCCCGTCAAAAAACTGGAGCTCTTAATGGCCACCGGCGGGACTGCCGGAACCTACTATCCCCTGGGAGGCGCAATTGCCCAGGTTTGGAACTCCAGCTACGACAAGGTTAATGTGACTGTCCAGTCCAGCGGAGCTTCCGCGGAAAACGTTCGCCTTTTGGACAGCAAAAATGCCGACTTGGCTCTGGCTATGAATAACATTGCCGAAGATGCTTATAAAGGTGTTGGTTCCTTTAAGGAAGGCGCCAAGAGAAACTTCCTGGCCATTGGCGTGATTTACCCCGAGGTCATGCAGGGATTTGTCAATGCTGACAGCAACATCCAAACCATTGCCGATTTGAAAGGCAAGAAAGTTGCTGTTGGCCCGACCGGTAGCGGTACCGCCATCACTACCCAAGCAATTGTAAATGCCTATGGCCTGGATTTTGTCGACAGAAAAGACTTTGAACCGGTTTATGCCACCTTTGCTGATGCCGTCAACATGTTCAAGGATAACCAGATTGACGCCGCCTGGAATGCCCTGGCTGCTCCGGCTTCCGCCATTGTTGACGTAACTACCACCAAGAACATCCGCTTCCTGGAAATCACTGGCGAACAACTGGCAAAACTGCAAAAGCAGTTCCCGCTGGTAGCTCCTTATGTTATTCCCGCCGGTACCTATAAGGGAGTAGATAAGGATGTTCACACCGTTGCCCTGCAGGCTGCCTTGTATGTCCGCGCAGACATGGACGAAGAAACCGTCTACAACCTGACCAAGATCCTGTACGAAAAAGGTGACGATATTACCAAAGGCCATGCCATGGGTAAACACATCCAACTAAAAACTGCTCTTGACGGGATCACCACTCCCTTGCACCCGGGAGCTGCCAAGTACTTTAAAGAAAAGGGTCTCCTAAAGTAAAAAGGGGGATTAAGGCCGGGTCTTAATAACCCGGCCTTATTCAAATTATGAAAACAACACGGTGGCTAGCCGTATTGATAGCGCTTTTCATGGCAGGCTCTTTCCCCTTGACTGTGCTGGAGGTGGCTAGAGGGCGCACCGGGGAAGTGCTGTACCGTTACCCTGTGCGTAGGGGAGAGGAATTCAAGCTTATTTTCACCCATTCCGTCACCCTGAGGCAGATTGAAGAAATCTACCGGGTTACCGCTGACAGGCAGATCGCCATCAAAGAAATGGTTTTTGACGAACCCGGCCCCAATCTGCCCGCATCCCCTGAAGGAAATACCAAGTGGATTTTTGAAAAAGACCACTGGCGGGTAGTGGACTATGATACGGTTTTACCGGAGATCCCCCTGTTGGTAGCCCAGCAGGTCGCTGATCACCGGCTGAAAATCGGTGGCAAAATTGTCTCTCTGGTCCAGTTGGCCGGTCCGGGCCAGGATATAAAAATAAGGGCAGCCCGTGTGTCAATCGCGGAGTTTGCATGGAAAGGGGGTTTCGCATGGCTAAACCCGAAGAAGTAATGGATGTTAAAAAACAGGAAGAATTAATGGCTAAATATGACCGCGAGTATTCTTACCGGCGGCTGCAAGGCATCATGGCGCGGGTAGTTGCTGTGATTGCGATAGTCTGGGCCTTATTCCAGCTTCGCACAGCCGCTTTGGGGGTTTTTCCTCCTACCCTGCAGCGGGCGCCCCACTTGGGATTTGCTCTGGTTTTAGTCTTTTTGCTATATCCTTTTAAGCGCGGCGACCGGCGGAACACTATTCCCTGGTACGATTATTTGTTGGCCACCCTATCCGCAGTCGCTACGGGGTACCATGTAGTCTTTTATGAAGAATTAATCCATCGGGCAGGGGCTTACACTCTGCAGGATACTATTATTTCTGCAATAGGGATTCTCCTGGTGCTGGAGGCTACCCGGCGGGTAGCCGGGCCGGTCTTGGTCTCAGTGGCCAGCTTGGCCCTGCTGTACGGCTATTTTGGGCCATATATGCCCGGCTTCCTGGCTCACCGGGGTTATACCATCACCAGGATTGTAACCCACAGCTTTATCTCCACCGAGGGCATTTTCGGAGTGCCTATTGCGGTTTCCTCAACCTTTATCTTCCTGTTCTTGGTTTTTGCCACCTTTTTGCGTAAAACCGGAATAGGGGAATGGCTGACTAACCTGGCTGTGTCCTTGACAGGCCACACTTCCGGCGGGCCGGCTAAAGCAGCTGTTGTGGCCAGCGCCTGTCAGGGTACGGTGTCCGGCAGTTCAGTGGCTAATGTGGTGGGAACCGGATCCGTCACCATCCCTTTGATGAAGAGTATCGGCTACAGGAAAGAGTTTGCCGGCGCAGTGGAGGCGGCTGCCTCTACCGGAGGACAGTTAATGCCGCCGATTATGGGCGCCGCAGCCTTTATCATGACAGAGTTTACCGGTTTGCCTTACATCAAAATCGCTGCGGCTGCAGCTATTCCGGCCATCCTTTATTTTACCGGCGTCTTTGTGATGGTGCACTTGGAGGCCAAGCGCACCGGCCTTAAGGGCATGCCTAAAGAACAATTGCCCAATGCTGGGTTATTATTAAAGACAAAATGGTATTTGCTGCTGCCGATTGTTGGGATAGTGGTCTTCCTGATAAAAGGCTTTACCCCCATGAAGGCAGCCTATTATGGTATTCTCCTTACCATAGGCGTCAGTTTGATCAGCAAAGATACCCGGTTGAATTTCCGCCAGCTGTTGCAGGCCCTGGAGGAAGGCGCCCGTGGCGCGGTCCCTGTGGCGGCAGCCTGTGCCACGGCGGGTGTGCTGGTTGGAATTATTACCTTGACCGGCTTGGGGTTGAAAATGGCCAATGGGATTATTGATCTTTCCCAGGGCAGTGTCTATCTTACGATGATGTTTACCATGGTCGCTTCCATCATCCTGGGAATGGGAGTGCCGACAACCGCCAACTATATCATCCAGGCCACCATTGCTGCACCGGCCCTGATGGCTGTTGGGGTGCCCTTGATTGCCGCTCACTTGTTTGTGTTTTATTTCGGTATTATTGCCGACATTACCCCGCCGGTAGCCCTGGCAGCCTTTGCTGCTTCCGGGATTTCCGGTTCGGAACCTATGAAAACAGGCTTTAATGCCTTTAAGCTGGCTTTTGCAGCGTACCTGGTCCCTTTTATTTTTGCTACTTCACCTGTTCTGGTGCTGGTTGATGCAACTGCCCCTGCCGTTATTAAGGCCATGATCACCGCCCTAATCGGCATGATCGGCATCGGTGGCGGGTTAACCGGTTACCTTTTAACAAATGCCAAAATATGGGAGCGACTCTTCCTAATCGTCGGAGGAGTGCTTTTAGTCAGCCCTGAAACAGTGACAGACCTGGTTGGTGTGGTTCTGGTTGGTCTGGGGTATGCCCTGCAGTTTATGCGATCAAGCCGTAAACTTGGCAGCCAGTCGCCTGATTTAGCTCAGTAACCAGTTAAAGGCCGCGGCAACGCGGTCTTTTCCTTTGAATTTTTATCGATAATTCTAATTACCTGAGCCTTTTCTTAAGGGTTCTTGTCTCGGGGATTTTTTTCAACCAAAAAGGGGTAGTCATATGAGTGATTATCTGTAGTGAACCCCGTTGTCAAGACATTTTCGCGAAAAGTTATTTCGTTCCAGCCCCTGTAAGCCCTGATATGTCTGCGTTTTAAAAGTCGTGCGTCAGCTCTGGTAAAAAAATTAAAAAAAATTCTTCACGGCGGCAGGAAATTTTCCAGGGACTGCCGAATATGGGCAACTAGCGAAGGAATTCATGCATAAAATGCACTGGGTAGACGAAAATCCTTCATGCTAAGGGAGTGAAAAGCAGTGCCTGATAATGTTTTTTACCGAAGCGTGCGCAAAGAGCATCCGGTAGTTGACCGGGGCGAGGGGATTTACCTTTATGACAAAAACGGCAAGCGCTATATTGATGCGTGCGCCGGGTCGGCAGTCGCAAATATCGGCCATGGGAATACCAAGGTGATTAACGCGATGTTGGCCCAGGCCCAGAAAGTTGCTTTTACCCATCTTTCCCGCTGGACCTCTGAGCCGGCCAGGAAACTGGCGGATATGGTAGCTGCCCTGGCTCCGGGGAGTCTTAACAAGCTCTACCTGGTATCCGGCGGGTCCGAGGCTACCGAATCAGCCTTGAAAATGGCCCGGCAGTATTTTCTCGAAAGGGATGGGGTTAGCGGCAAGTACAAAATCATCTCCCGCTGGAAGAGTTTTCACGGGAATACCATTGGCTCCCTTTCCATGACCGGGGACAACCGCCGCAAGAAGTATACGCCCTTGCTGCTGGACTTCCCCAAAATCAATCCCCCCTATTGCTTCCGCTGTGACTACGGGAAAGACCCTGCTCACTGCGGTTTGGACTGCGCCTATGAGCTGGAAAAGGTTCTAATGAAGGTTGGGGCGGACAGCGTGGCTGCCTTTATCGCCGAACCGGTTATCGGGGCTGCTTCCGGCGCAGTAGTGCCGCCTGACGGCTATTTTAAGGCCATCCGGGAAATCTGCGATAAGCATGACATCCTGTTCATTGCCGATGAGGTGATGACTGGTTTTGGCCGCACCGGTTCCATGTTTGCCATGGAGCAGTTTGGAGTAATACCGGATCTGATTACCGTAGCCAAAGGGATGAGTGCCGGGTACATACCCCTGGGCGGTGTTGTGGTTAAAGACGAGATTTATGAGACCTTCAAGAAAGGCTCAGGTGTTTTTGTCCACGGCCATACCTATGGCGGAAATCCTCTGGCCGCAGCAGTGGCAGTAGCTGTGCTGGAAGTCCTTCAGGAAGAAAACCTGGTGGAAAATTCCCGGGTTGTGGGGCAGTATTTATTGGAACAGCTGCAGGAAAAATTGGCTCATTCTCCTATCGTTGGCGATGTCCGCGGCCGGGGCCTGATGCAGGGCGTGGAAATAGTAAAAGAAAAGGGGAGCAAGACGCCCTTTGGGGCTAAACTGGGCATGGCGGAAAAGGCCACCCTGAAGCTGATGCATCACGGCGTCATCGTTTATCCTGGTAACGGAGCAGCCGACGGGATTGCCGGGGACCATTTCCTCCTGGCGCCGCCCCTGATTATTACGAGAGAACAGGCCGATGAACTGGTTCAAGGCATAGTTAACGGGTTTGCTGACCTGGAACAAGAGTTGCACGCAAGCTGTGAATTAAACTAAAGGAGAAAAGCTATGGATAAACTGATTATTACCATTGCCCCTACCGGTAATGTGCCTACTCGGGAAATGACTCCTCACGTGCCGGTGACGCCGGAAGAAATTGTGCGGGATATTTATGACTGCTATAATGCTGGAGCCGCCGTAGCCCATATCCATGCCAGGGATGAGGAGTACCGCCCAACCCCCCGGGTGGATGTCTTTGCTGCCATTTTACAGGGTTTGAAGGCTACCGGTATTCCGATTATCCGGCAGTTATCCACCGGAGGCCGCCATGGCAAAACTTTAGAGGAGCGTTCCCAAAACCTGACCTTAAACCCGGAAATGGCCAGTCTGAGTACCGGGTCTACCAACTTTCCCAACATGGCCTATGTCAATGCGCCGGATCTGATTGAACACCTGGCTCAAATGATGAAAGATCGAAACATTAAACCGGAGATCGAAGTCTTTGACACCGCAATGATTAATAATGCCGTTTTATTGGCCCAAAGAGGGTTGATCCGAGAACCCTTGCAGTTCAACTTTGTGATGGGTATCAAGGGGGCTTTGCCGGCTACTCCCAAAAACCTGATGCACCTGGTGGAAAGCATCCCGGCAGGATGTCCGTGGACCGTCTCCATTATTGGCCCCCAGCATGTGGCCTTATCAACGATGGCTTTGGCTATGGGTGGCCACGTCCGGGTCGGGATTGAAGACAATATTTATTTTGCAAAAGGAGAACTGGCTACCAATGTGCGTCTGGTGGAAAGGATAGTAGCTATTGCTAAAGCGGTGGGCAGGGAGATTGCCACCCCGGATGAAGCGAGGGCAATCCTTGGCCTGAAGCCGAGAGGCTAGATTATTACCTGGGAGTTGAGGAATTGCATGAATAAGGCCGTGACAATCAAAAAGGCCCTGGCTTACCTGCGGGATGGAATGACCGTCATGATTGGCGGGTTTATGGCCGCCGGAACCCCGCATGCCTTAATTCAGGCGATGGTTGAAAAAGGACTGAAAGACCTAACCATTATTGTAAATGATACAGCCTTTCCCGGAGTGGGCATCGGCAAACTGATCGATGCTAGGGCGGTGAAAAAGGTAATCGCTTCCCATATTGGCACAAACCCTGTCACAGGCAAGTTGATGACCGGGGGGGAAATAGAAGTTGACCTGGTGCCTCAGGGTACCTTGGTGGAAAGGATTCGCTGCGGGGGGGCCGGCCTGGGAGGGGTGCTAACGCCCACCGGCACCGGGACCGTAGTGGAGCAAGGCAAACAAAAGCTTTTTGTGAACGGCCGGGAGTACCTTTTAGAATTGCCCCTTAGGGCTGATGTAGCCCTGATTAAAGCTCACCGGGCTGATAAAGCCGGCAACCTGACCTTCCGCCGAGCAGCGCGCAACTTTAACCCGGTTATGGCTACCGCCGCTGACCTGGTGATTGCCGAGACCGAACACCTTTTGGAGATCGGCGGTCTTGATCCTGATGAGATAATGGCACCTGGGATCTTCGTGCATATGGTCATACAACCGGAAGGGGGCAAGGAACTTGGATAAGCGGGCTATGATCGCCAAGCGGATCGCTCAGGAATTTAAAGACGGCCAGGTAGTAAACCTGGGTATCGGTTTGCCGACGCTTGTTGCCAATTACCTGCCGCCAGATGTTCAATTGATCCTCCATTCCGAAAACGGCTTTTTAGGTATCGGACCGGTACCTGACGAGGCTAACTGGGACAAAGATATAGTCAATGCCGGCGGCCAGCCCAGTTCCATATTGCCAGGGGGCTCTTGTTTCGACAGCGCTACTTCCTTTGCGATTATCCGGGGTGGCCACTTGGATGCCACTGTCCTTGGCGCTTTGGAAGTTGATGCTGAAGGTAATTTGGCCAATTGGATGATCCCGGGCAAAATGGTTCCCGGTATGGGCGGAGCTATGGATCTGGTAGTTGGAGCAAAACGGGTAATAGTGGCTATGGAACATACCGCCAAGGACGGCAGCCCAAAAATATTAAAAAGGTGCCGCCTGCCCTTAACAGCCGTTAATGAAGTAGATTTGATTGTTACTGACCTAGGAGTAATCCAGGTCACTTCGAATGGATTGGTCTTGACTGAAGTAGCTCCTGGCGTAAAGCCCGAAGAGGTCCTAATGGCTACTGAGGCGCCCCTATCCGTTCACCCCGATTTAAAAGTAATGCCGGTATAACGTAGAAAACAAATAAAAGAGACATGAACCCGTCAAAAGGTCATGTCTCTCAATATTTCGCTTGGAAATTACTCATCTGTATAATAGATGTTAAAGGTTTGCCAGATTTCTTCCAGCTGGCGGAGGGCTTCTTCCGTCCGGCCGCTTTCTTTGGTTCCCACAGCAATAATCAGGGCATTGATCACGCTCAGAGGAGCAACGAAAGAGTCAATGAATGAGGCCATGTCACTGTGAGCCACCAGGGTAACCTTGGCATGTTTGGCAAGAGGGGACATCACACTGTCAGAAATAGCAAGAGTAGTAGCCCCCTTTTCTTTGGCATATTTTAGCCCCTCAACAGTTTGGCGGCTGTAGCGGGGAAAAGAAATCCCGATAACCAGATCCCCAGTGCCTACGGCTGTAAGCTGTTCGAAGACGGTTCCTGCGCCGCTGATAATCCGGCAGTTCTTAAGCAACAGGTGGAGGTAGAAGTTGAGGAAATGGCCCAAAGCCGTGGCGCTCCGCAAGCTGATGATATATATATTCCTGGCTGACAGGATCATGGAGACAGCTTCGTTAAAATCCTCCCGGGATATTTCCTCCAAAGTCAGCTGGATGTTGTTAATATCGTTCTTCAACACCTGGTCAACCACATGGTCATTGGTATCTCGGACAGTCATCTGCAGCCGGTCTACTGTGGTCAACCGGTTCTTTAGAATATCCTGCAAAGCCCTTTGCATCTGAGGATAGCCGTCATACCCAAGGGCATAAGCAAACCGTACCACTGTTGATTCGCTTACTCCGATGACTGCGCCCAACCTGGCGGCAGTCATAAAGGCTGCTTTATCATAATTCGATAACAGGTATTCGGCAATCATTTTCTGCCCGGCGCTGAAATTAGGCGAGATTTCTTGTACTCGTGCGAAAAACTGCGGCGTTTTCAGGAGCATCTCCTCCTTGTTGGTCCATAAACTAATTTTCTACAATAGTCGGTAAATTCCTTCAAGGCAAGGGAAATGCAGTTTCAATGCCGAAGTATTGCCTAAGGCATAAAAAAACTGGAGGTTTTAACTCCAGTAGCTAAAATCTATTCATTAAAACCCCAAAATGGTGGGAAGAAGCCGCCGCCAAAAAACAGGAAGAACAGGATCAGAAAAATTATGCCGGGAAAGAAAAAGATTTGTGTTTCAAACCTTTCGTTGGGCATGGTGATCACTCCTTTCAGTAGTAGCCTATGTGTTCAGATAACTGACGGTGTTTGTCCCTGGATAAAAATGCTAAATAACCTTTTCTGTCCTTTCAGACTGGATCGCTAAACAATCTTTTTTTTGATAAATGCCTCTTGATTTTTTCTGAGGAATAGATATAAACTACATCTAAACAGGCTATTGATATGCAGGATGGGTTCCCAGGACAATGAAACTGGCGGCAGGATGGGAAGAACGGTAGGAGGTGTCATTTTGAGCACACACTCCCGTGTGTGTTTTTGTTTTTTTCGACAGAGGACGCAGACAAGGGGACGGTTCTCTTGTCGCGGGGTGCGCAGACAAGGGGACGGTTCTCTTGTCGCGGGGTGGAAAACAAAAGTTTTTTAGCTTTCGATGACCGCGCTAACAACAAGGAGGGCTAAGATGACCAATACCGCTGTAGGAGCTGAGAAAGAAAAAGAACTTCAAGGCCTGCTGGAAGAAAAAGATAGTGAGCAAAGGATAAGAAGTTACATAGGACTAGCCGGGAAATTTGTAACAATATTTGCCGTTATTTGGTCGCTTTTTCAATTATATGCAACCAGCTTTGGCGTTTTCGATGCAATCAGGCTCAGGACCTGGCATATCCTTTTCCTATTAACCATGGCTTTCCTTTTATATCCTGCTTCTAAAGGAGAAAAAAAGGTCCGTTCCAGCCCTGCCTTTTTGGATATAGCGTGTATTTTACTGAGCATTGGAGCTTTTGCTTATTTATTACTTAATTACAAGACCATTGCCTTACGTGGAGGTTATCTATTACCTGTTGATTATGTGGCAGCTTCCATCGGGGTCATTATGGTCTTTGAGGCTGCCCGCAGGACTGTAGGGAATCTGGCCTATCTGGCTGGCATCTTCTTCCTTTATAATTTTGCGGGTGCATTTATTCCAGGCGCTTTTGGCCACAGCGGTTTTGCCTGGAAGAGGGTAGTAGAACACATGTTTTGGGGCAGCCAGGGCCTCTTAGGTATTGGAATTGGGGTTTCAGCTACTTATATATTTCTATTTATGCTTTTTGGGGCCTTTTTACGGATCAGCGGGTTTAGCAGTTTTATTAACGACCTGGCCTTGACTGTAGCAGGCAGGACTGCCGGTGGACCGGCCAAAGTGGCTGTCCTGGCCAGTGCTCTGATGGGAATGATTAATGGCAGTGCAGTGGCTAATGTAGCCACTACTGGGACTATCACCATTCCCCTGATGAAAAAGAACGGCTATAATGCCAACTTTGCTGCTGCGGTGGAGGCCGTGGCTTCTACTGGTGGCCAGTTTTGCCCGCCGATTATGGGGGCAGTTGGCTTTATCATGGCAGAGTTTCTTGGGGTGCCTTACACCAAAGTAATGTTAGCGGCAATAATTCCGGCTTTTCTCTATTACTTGACACTAATCATGGCAGTCCACTTCGAGGCAAAAAAGACCGGCTTAAGGGGACTTTCAAAAGAAAACATTCCGAAGGCCTTGGAAGTGATTAAAAAGAGAGGCCATCTGATAATACCACTGATTACTCTCCTGGTCATACTTTTTCTTGGTTATACGCCCCTTTATGCCGCCGTCTTTTCCATCCTAGCTACAATTGCGGCCAGCTGGCTATCCCGGGAGACCCGCATGAGTTTGGGTTCCATTATCCAGGCCCTGGAAGAAGGCGCCAAAAGCGCTGTGGGTGTGGGGGTTGCCTGTATTATCATTGGGGTCATCATTGGAACCGTTTCCTTAACAGGTTTGGGGTTGACTTTTGGCTATCAAATCCTCCGGTTTGTGGGTGATGGGCAATTATTCCTGGGCGGTTTCCTGGTCATGTTAATGAGCATTATTCTGGGCATGGGTGTTCCCGGTATTGCGGCTTATGTTATTGTGGCGGCAGTGGCAGCCCCCGTCCTGATCCATGTAGGGGCAACCCCTATGGCGGCTCATATGTTTGTTTTGATTTATGCCTGCTTGTCCAATATTACGCCGCCGGTAGCCATGTCCTCTTATGTTGCTGCCGGGATAGCCCATTCCGACCAGAATAAAACTTCTTGCATAGCGGTAAAACTTGGCCTAATAGGATTTTTATTGCCTTTCTTTTTTCTCTACCATCCGGCCCTGCTCTTTGAAGGAGCCAGTAAGTGGCAGAGTTTGCATGCTTCCTTAACAGCTACCCTGGGAGTAATATCTCTGGCCTCAGCCCTGCAGGGGTGGCTGTTAACAAAGCATAACTGGATAACTCGGGTCTTGCTCTTTTTAACTGCCTTCTTAACCCTTGAACCTTCAACAGTATTTGACTTATTAGGTTTTGGGCTTTTCATGGGTGTAGTTTTATGGCAAAAATTATCTCTGGCTAAAACTAGGGTGGAAGGGACAGAAGCTAAGCCCATTTAAAGCTGTTCTGGCTTCATAGCAATTGCCCCATTTAGGCGGAGGTGATGTATTACCACAAGGTTTTGCATAGAGCGCGCAGGAGGCAAAAGAAAAAAATAACAGGAGGGCTATTAAGAAATGAAACACAAATCAATCGTCTATTTGCTGGTTATTATGTTGATTATAGGTTTGTCCTTAGGATGTTCAGGCAAAGAGGCTCCTAAAGAAGCGCCAAAAGAGGCACCCAAAGACAAGATAGTAACCCTAAACTTTCCGACAGCTACCACCACGGGGACAATTTATCCCTTGGGAGCGGCCATGGCCAATATGTGGAATACGATGCTTCCCAATGTTAAAGTCACTGCTCAGGCCTCTAACGGTGGAGTGCATAACCTTAACCTGATGCGGGAAGGAAACGCGCAAATATCCTTTATTACCACAGGGATTGGCTGGGAGGCCCTAAATGGTACGGCAACATTTAAAGACAGGCCTTATAAAGATTTGCGGATTATTGCCGGCCTGTATTATAACCCTAACCAACTGGTTGTAAGAGAAGCGGCCAACATCAAGACAATAGCTGACCTTAAAGGTAAAAACTTCGCCCCGGGCGCCTCCGGCAGCACTCCGGAAGTGGAAACCAGGCTGCTTTTAACCGAAGCCGGTTTTAAGTACCCTGATGATATTAAGCCCCATTTTGTTGGGTTTACAGAAGCCATTGACCTGATGCGGAATAAACAGATTGACGGGGCCATGATTATGGCCGGCATTCCTACTGCAGCGGTTACCGAAATGACTGCTACTGCAGGGGGGAGACTCCTAAGTATTGATGAGAACCTGCGCCAAGCCCTAAAGGCTAAGTACCCCTGGTATGCAGACTTTGTTATCCCAGCTGGTACCTATGAGAACCAGAAAGAGGATGTGAATACCCTGGCAATAAAGATGGTTCTTATTGCCGATGCCAAGGTTTCTGAGGATATAATTTACAACTTGACTAAACTCTTTTGGGAAAACCTGGATGTAATCAGGCCTGCCCATAAAATAGTTAATCAGATGAAGCTGGAGGCGGCAGTAACAGATTTATCAGGCATTCCTCTCCACCCGGGGGCTGAAAAGTACTACAAAGAAAAAGGGTTGCTAAAATAAGGAATAATTATTTAGGCGCTCCCCTTCAGGAGGTTAATATGAACGAGGCTAAAGTTGCAGTACAACATGGCCCAAATCCGGCTACCCTAGCCTATAATGCAATTAAAGGCGTTTTTGACGACGATGTTCAAGGCAAAAAGGTCCTGCTCAAACCCAACACAGGAAGGAAGGGTCCGGCTAAAAGCGGTCTCTGCACCCATCCTGAAGTAATTCGAGGGTTAATTAGTTTTTTTCAGGAAAAGGGCGCCGCGGAAATCTATGTTGGAGATGGACCCCTGTTCGGTGTTGATGAATGGGAGGCCCTTGCAGCTGCGGGCATCATGGAAGTTTGCCAAGAGACAGGAGCCAAATGTGTTGACCTTGATGAGTACCAGCCTATGGACATACCTATCAAGGATGCAGTAATAGCCGATAGTATAAAAGTCTCTTCGTTTATCAGGCAGGTTGACTTGGTAGTGTCTGTGCCGGTAATCAAAACTCATATGTATACCGGTGTCACTCTCAGCATTAAAAACATGAAGGGCTGTCTCTATAAAAAGGAAAAAACCAAACTGCACCGGATTGATAAGGCCCCGCCTGATCGGAGAAAGGGCTTAACTCTGGACTACGGCATTGCTGATATGGCTTCCATATTAATGCCTCATTATGCAGTAATCGATGGCATAGTCTGTATGGAAGGCTTCGGGCCAAGCGTAGGCAGCGAGATAACCCTTGATGTGGTTGTGGCCAGCAAGAATGCCGTTGCTGCCGACCTGGTGGCTATCCGTTTAATGGGCATGGGGTGGGAGGACATCCCCCACCTAAATCTTGTCCGGGAAAAACTGGGCCCACGGCTGGAGGATATAGTTGTTGAACCGTTGGACTTTATGAAGTTCAGTAAGAAATTTGAACCGGCCTCCCAACTAAAACTTAAAGTCGTCTATCCCAATATAAGCATTGTGGAAAAGGGTGCCTGCAGCGCCTGCAGCGCAACCATCATGGCTTTTCTAAAGACCCATGGCAATAAATTCCCCGACGACCTAAAATTTACCTTAGCTGCAGGAAAGGACTTGGCGGAGGGAGATGTAGCAGGGACTGCAACTTACCTTATAGGAAACTGTACTGCTGCAACAGCAAAAAAAAGCGGCTTCTCGTTCTGTAAAGGTTGTCCGCCCGTAGGTTCAAGCCTGCTGTCTTTTATCACCGGCAAGGAAGCATGGTAATAAAAAACTTTAAGAAATCCTAACAAAGCGCCCGTCTGGATATCCAGGCGGGCGCTTTGTTAGGGAAGAGTATTCCCCTGCCTAAAAATTTAATACTAGGGGGCACAATGTAAGACCATGCCAACGAAATCTGTCCACAACTTCTTTAATCAATTTATCCATAGCAATAATCTCACGGGAAGGTTTTTTACCCGTTTCTCCAGGGCTACCAGCGGATTGGACAAATACCTTGCCAGCCCAAGAGAAGTTAACCAACTAAGCAGAAAGACCAAAATCATAATAAAAACTAATCTTCTAAACAGGGTTTGCACCAGATCCTCACGATAGGAGTCCCACATATACGAGACTAGAAAAACGTCGTGCCCCCATGCTGTACCCTTTGTTATCACATAAAATATTTTTCTGTCATCAACTTGACCACTATAGCGCTGGGTATCTAATGTTTGCTCCTTAACCTCACTGGCGACCTTCCGCAAGAACTCTAGGGGCAGGCGAGGGGACATGATAGCCTGGTCTTCACCCGATACTAAAAAATGATTAACGGAGCGAATGTTTTGCATCTGCTGCCTCCGGTCTTGGGAAAAACCGGCTTCCCAGGCCTCTCTGGAAAGCTCGTTGTGGAAACGATTAAACATAATACTTTGGGCGTTCTCGATGGTTGCATAAATTTCTCTGGTAAAGAAGTCCCGCAAAGTCCAAGGGAACAAAACGGTTAATAAAATAGAAATGCAAAGGATAATAGCAGCAAAAACCAACCAGATCTGCAAAGATAATGGAAGGTTTTTCATGACTTCAGCATCCGGTAACCATATCCGTAAATCGTTTCAATTCGCAGTTCGAGCATTTTTTTGCGTAACCGTCTGACCAAATCATCAACAACCCGATCTGTTCCGAAATAATCGTCGCCCCAGATATGATTGAGAATTTGCTCCCGGGATAAGGCTTGTCCCTGGTTTTTTACAAAGTAGAGTAAGTAGTCAAATTCTTTGGAAGTCAGTTCAATAAATTCGTCCCCAAACCTAACCGTTCTGCTTGCTTCATTGATGTAATACGGGGGAATTGTTATGGTTGACGTCTTGCCATGTTTGCAGGATCTGTATATACCCGCTCCAGCAGTTTGCGGGCTCGGATAACCAACTCGCGAGGCAAAAATGGCTTGGGCAAATAATCATCACTACCCATTTCCAGGCCAACAACCCGGTCAATATCAGCATCCCGGGCAGAAAAAAAGATTATCGGGATATGATTTGATTCAGCTCTAATTTCCCTTATTAGCTGAAAACCGTCAATATCAGCATAATGTCCAGTATCCATAAGTCAGGGGGGTTCCAAAATGCCTGTCTTGCTCCTTCTCCAGTGAAAAAAGAACAAACCTGCCACCCCTCTTTTTCTAAATAAGAAGTTAAGACCGAATTCAAATTATCATCATCTTCAACCAAATAAATACGAAAAGACATACTGTTTACCACCTCTATTAGAAATTATAAATTATAGCAAAAAGGACGTGTTTTTTGATCACGTCCTTATTACTTCCTTAATTGTCCAGGGAGGTGGTAATCTTATTATCGGGTTTTCCTGTTTGGCAATCTTTCCTGTTTTAATTTCATCATTTCTTCCCGAAACTGTTCCGGGGTGATATCGCCATTTTCCAATTTATTCTTGAGGTTATCTAATACTGCTTTTAATTCTTCAGGAAGTACCCCTTTTTTGACCTGCCATTTGACCCCTTCTTTGAACTGAAGCTTTTCTGGCTTTAATTTCATCATTTCTTCGCGAAACGCTTCAGGGGTGATATCGCCGCTCTCAAGCTTAGTCTTTAGGCTCTCAAATTCTGCTTTTAATTCTTTGGGAATTGCTCCCTTAGGGTGTCCTTTAACCCCTCTTTTGAGGTGAAATTTCTCCGGCATTAATTGCATCATTTCTTCCCGAAACTGTTCATTGGTAATTTCGCCGCTTTCAAGCTTACTCTTAAGATCATCAATTTTTATTTTCAGTTCTGGAGACAATGCGCGGCCTTTGTTTTGCCATTGTTTTGCTGCCAGCCCGCCTTCGAAACCCATTTTCTCTCCGGATTTCATGCGCTCCGCCGTGGCTCCCCGTGGCTTGCCGAATTTAACCCCATTTTCATTTGTGTTTATACTGCTAGTTGCAAATGCTGCTGTAGGCACCAAAAGAGCCAGGCCCAGAATAACAGCTGTAGACTTCTTCTTCCAGTTAATAAAAAATCACTCCCTTCAATACTTTTTTAGCACCTCCCGATTAGTAGTATGGGACATAAGTATGGAATTAATATAAAAGAACTGTGGGAAATTGTGAAATTAAATCCCTAGTAACTTAGGAAGCCACAGGGTAATTGCCGGGATAAAAGTTACCACCAGTAAGGCGAGTATCAGGGCAGTTACAAAGGGAAGGGCATTGCGGCTTAAGCTCATAAAATCAACTTGGGTGATACCGCATGCTACAAACAGATTGACCCCCACCGGCGGGGTAACAAAACCGATGGCCAGGTTTAGCACCATTATTAACCCGAAGTGGACCGGGTCTACTCCAAGTTGCATAACCACCTTTAAAAGCAGGGGACCCAGGATCAATATTGCGGCAAGGGTCTCCATCACCATCCCAACGAACAACAAAAAGACATTTATTATCACCAGAATAATAAATTTGCTTTGGGAAATACTGAGAAGCCATTGCACGATCATGTTGGGGATCTGCTCGATGGTCATAATCCTCCCCAAAGTGGTTGCGGTACCAACGATTATTAGGACTGTACCGGTCATGAGAGCAGTATTAATAAGGCATTGAGGTACATCTTTCCATTGCAGCTCCCTATAAACATAAAGCCCTACCAATAGCCCATATACAACGGCAACCACCGCTGCCTCTGTGGGAGTGAAAACTCCCCCATAAATTCCACCCAGAATAATAATTGGTACAAATAATGCCCACTTGGCCTCATTTAAAGCGGTAATTACATTTCTCATATTGAATTTTTCGTCAGAGCCTTTGTACCCAAACTTATGGGAGTAATAAAGAGCCACAAGGATGAGGGCTCCACCAGCCACCAGCCCGGGTCCGAATCCTCCCATGAACAGCTTTCCAATTGAGGCGCCGGTGGCAACACCATAAATAACCATTGGAATGCTCGGCGGAATAATTACACCCAAACCCCCGGCACAAGCTGTCAAGGCAGTTGAAAACTTAATATCGTAACCCTGCTTGACCATTGCCGGGATCATAATTGAACCGATGGCTGCCACTGTAGCGGGACTTGAGCCGGAAATAGCTCCAAAAAACATGCATGCCAGCACCGTGACAGAAGCAAAGCCGCCAGGTGTGGAACCTACAATGCTTGAAGCAAGTCGAATTAATCGGCGGGATAGTCCTCCACCCTCCATGAGCGAGCCTGCTAGAATGAAAAAAGGGACTGCCATGAGGGGAAAAGAATCTACTGAACTGAACATGCCTTGTGCCAAGAAACGGAGGGGAACTACATCAGGGTTCAAGGTCATAAAAACCAGGACGGCTAAACCTATAGCAATTCCTATAGGTACGTGCAGGATAAGAAAGAAGGCGAAACCGCCTAACAATAATGCAGCCGACATGCCATACCTCCTTCACCGCAGTCTTCCCGACTGTTACTTCTGAATGACATTAACTGAGGCGGAACTTTTATTAATGGTATTCGAGCGGAAAAAAGATACTATGTTTTGTACAATGCGGATGATCATCAATCCGAAACTGATGGGGACTGCTAGGTAAGCCAGTCCCATGGGGATTTGCATAGCAGGGGAAACCTGAGGACGGACAAAAGTAATGGCATGGATCAATGTAGCAGTTTCCTTGGCTATCACAATGGCGAAAAAGAGAAAAAGAAGATCGCCTAGGAGTGTCACATAAGGACGGATTACCTTTGGATAGAGGAGCAGTGCTGCGTCTACCCGCAAGTGGCGTTTTCTTTTTACCGCCAAACTTGCGCCCAAATAAATCAGCCATACAAAAGTGAAACGGGCTAATTCTTCGCTCCATGCAAGGGGCAGGTTGAAAATGTATCTAAAAAGGATTTGCATAAAAATATACACTACCATGCTGCCGAGGGCAAAAACCAGGAGGTATTCTTCCAGGTTGTCAAAAATTCTCTTTAACAGCCGTAACATTGTTTTCACCGCCTTTTGGTTGCGAAGCAGGGCGGGGACAACTCAGGTTGCCCCCGCGTTGCAAAAAAGTTATGTTATTTGCCTAGATGCTTGGCCTCAATCCGTTGAACCTCAGCCAAAATCTTTTGAAGCATTTCTTTTCCGATCCGGTCGGCCATTTCATCATAGGTCTTAAGGGCGGCTTCTTTAAATGCTAACCTTTCTGCATCAGTCAGTTCAATGATGCTCATAGATCCCTTGGCAAGGAATTCCTTATGGAAGCGCTCCTCGTCTTCGGTAGCGAATTTGCGTTGTGCCTTGACGGCGGCAGCCGCAGATTCGTCAACCGCCTTCCGGATGTCTTCCGGCAGACCCTTGTAGAGGTCAAGGTTCATCATAAAGCCAGTCACATCATAGAAGTGTCCGGTCAGGGTCATGTATTTTTGCACTTCATCGAATTTCATGGCAGCAATATTGGCGAAGGGGTTCTCCTGGCCATCAATAGTGCCTTGTTGCAGGGCCGTAAAGACTTCGCCAAAGGCCATCGGTGTTGGGTTGGCTCCCAGGTTGCGGAAGGTAGCCAGGTGAACGGGATTTTCCATGGTCCGAATTTTTAGGCCGCGCAAGTCGGCCGGTGTCCTGATAGGACGTACATTGTTAGTAACATGCCTGATCCCGTTTTCAAAATAACCAAGTATTTTTATGCCGCTTTTCTCCAGGTTTTTCGCCATTTCAGTTCCTATGGGCCCATCCAGAAAATCGAAAGCGATTTCACGGGTAAGGAAAAGGTAAGGGAGGTTGAGAGCAAAAAAGCTGCTGTCAAAAGCTGAAACCAAGGCTAAAGTCGCCTCGCAGGCCTGAATGGTGCCCAGCTGCACCCCTTCAACCATTTCCCGCCCTCCCCCCAACTGCAAATTGGGGTAGATCTGAATTGTTACTTTGTCGCCTACCCGTTTTTCCATTTCCGCTTTAAAAACGAATAGGGCACGGGTTAAAGAGTGTTGTTCATGGAAAAACGCGCCGATCTTCCATACCATTTTTTTCGGAGCTTCTGGGGTTGGAGTAGTAGTCTGGACCGGCTTGGAAGCACACCCGCTCAGGGCTAAAACAACCAGGAACACCAATGCTAATGACAGTAAAAGATACCTTTTCATCTTCACCAAATAAAACCTCCTTTTTTGTTTTTGTACCTGTAGTTACAGGCAACTGGCCAATTTTGAACTCTAGCCACCTCCAATACATCAATATTGTGCAATTGAATCATGAATAAAAGGTTTTCCTTGAGGAAATTATTGGATAAAAACCCAAAAAATCCTTCAAGATTTAAAGAAAAGTTTTACAATCTATTAATGCTTTTGATAAACTCATCATTTCCATGAAGGAAAATTTATTTTTAATGGTTTTTGTCTAGTAGCCTGAAAATAATAACTTTTTCTAAATTAGCCCGGAAGCCTCCAGGCCAGAATAAATAGCAAAAAATGGATATTCTTTTCTTTTTCAGGAGGAAATTTAATAAAATTGAAGAACTAATTGTTACTGAAAACCCGTTATCGGAAATGGCTGGACCAAAAGAAAACATATGTTATTCATGTGTTTGTCCGGCAGGATTTAAAAGGTTTTTTGAAGGAGGAACCAGCATGTTCAGTTTGAATGGTAAGGTAGCTCTGGTAGTTGGGGGCAGTGGCGCTCTTGGAAAAGCAATCACTATTGGTTTGGCTGAGGCCGGGGCCGACGTAATTCCCGCAAGCCGCAACCTAGAAAATAACAGGGGGTTGGCTCAGGAGATTCAGGCCTTGGGACGGCGTTCTTTTGCCACGTCGGTTGATGCAACTGACCGGGGTCAGATGAGAGAGCTTGTTGAAAAAATTGTTAAAGAGTTAGGGCATATTGACATTTTGGTTAACATGGCCGGCACGCTTTACAAAAAACCCATGTTTGAGCTTACCGATGAAGAATGGGACAAGATAATGAGCGTCAACCTTAAGTCAATGTTTGTGACAGGGACGGTGGTAGCCGAAAAAATGAGAGAACATGGTGGAGGCGCAATCATTAATTGCGCTTCTATGGGGTCCTTCCTGGGGGTCAAGCGGTCCTCGGCCTATTGTGCCAGCAAGGGTGGTGTGGTCCAATTAACCAAGGTTATGGCTGTTGAATGGGCGCCCTATAACATTAGAGTGAATGCGGTGGCGCCAGGGTGGTTTAAAACCCCGCTGAACGAGATGTTTTTAGGACGTCCGGAGGTACAAGAGGCAATCTGCAGCCGCACACCCCTCGGTCGCTATGGCAAGCCGGAGGATTTAATTGGGGCCCATGTTTTTTTGGCATCGGAGGCCTCAGCCTTTATTACAGGCGCTGTGCTGCCTGTAGACGGGGGCTATCTGGCATACGGAGCTTAATATAACATTCATGGCTCTTTGAGTCGCAGCCTATCATGAAAACTAACCCGAATGGATGCCGTCTATAGCTTTATGCAAATGGCAGTTTCATGTTTCCACCTCACGGCAAAAGCATGAAGTTAAATAATGTAAGAAAGAAACGTTGCTGGACAATTAGCACTCCTTACGGTTCTTACGCATCGAGTGGTATTCTGACATTATATTCCATTGAAGAATGCAACAGTTCGCGTGTTTCATTGACATGGATCCTTTGTAATAGGTAATTATATCAGTTTTTGCGTAAGAACCCTCCTTACTGTATGATATTGCTCAGAAATGTACCTGGTGTGGAGGTAGAGAGTATGAGCGATGAGCTATACGAAGGAAGTTTTTTTGACTTTTTTATAACCATTTATGACCCTAGGCAGGAAGAAAAAGTCAAGCATAAATTGATTGATGTTCTGTTTATCGTGGTTACTGCAACCATATGCAATTGCAACGAGTGGCTGGAAATAGAAATCTGGGCAAGAGAAAGAGAGGAATGGTTAAGGAAATATCTTGAATTACCGAATGGTATACCGTCCCAGTACACATATGAAAGGGTATGTGATGTAATCGACCCGAAACAATTTGCCAAATGTTTTACGGAGTGGATGAGAGATGTGACCGAGATGAGCAAGGGAACCATCGTAGCGATAGATGGGAAAACGGGTTGTGGGACGGCAGATAAAAAGAAAGGCAAGAAGCCAATTCATATTGTGAATGCTTGGTGCAGCAGCAACAAGATGATTCTGGGGCAGGTAAAAACAGATGAAAAAAGCAATGAAATTACAGCAGTACCGGAACTTCTTGATATGCTGTTTATTAAGGGATGTATCGTGACGGTGGACGCCATGAATACCCAGAAAAAAACAGTAGATAAAATAGTCAATGAAAAGAAGGCGGACTATGTGGTGGCGCTCAAAGAAAACCATGAGACACTACATAATGAAGTGTTAGAATACTTTAAAGATGCTGAAGAAGGCGGATTTAAGGATGAAAAGATTCAGTTTCACAGGACACTGGAGAAGGACATGGACGAATTGAGGAACGGCTATATTATTATTCAACAGACATCAAGTGGATGGATGCCAGAAAAGACTGGGCAAAAATGACGGGGATTGGCATGGTGATAAGGAAAGTGCAAGTAAGCGATAAAGAAACTGTAGAAAGGCAATATCACTTTGGCAGCGTAGATACAGTTGGGGACTATGCCAATGCAGTCAGGATGCATTGGGGTGTAGAAAGTACACACTGGAGCCTTGATGTAACTTTTCGTGAAGATGCAAACAGAACAAGGAAAGGGAAGGCCCCTGAAAATCTGGCATTGTTAAGAAGACTTGCACTGAATGTGGTCAAAAAGGACAAGGAAAGATTTGCAAAAAGAAGCTTGAAAGCCAAAAGATTTACCGCTTCGCTCAACACGGACTACTTGGATTACTTGATGAGTATAAATTTTTAATGATGCCGAAAAAACTCTATAAGGATGCAATTTGCATGCACTGGGTGTATCCTGGAAAGGAATGTCTGGTCAGCATTGCATTTACTTATTGAGCAAGTATCAGGCAAGACCCCGGACGCTTCCTATACCTGATCAAAGTAATGCCGGGGACATTTCCTCCACATATTGCCTGCCACATATTTTGAAGTGCTGCAACGGCATTTTTTAGAAAACCTTGAGACAGGTTGTTGGAAGGAAATGGGTTCATGCTTTTGCCGTGGTTTCCACCTTTGTGCTACTTGACAATATGGCTCGCCATGGCTAATATAAATAATGCGTTTGGAAGCCAAAACTATAGTGGGTTAAACTTGGTGCTTATGTAAGCGCAAAAGCAGGTGAAGATTATTAATCTTACGCTGATGTGGCTCAGGGGTAGAGCAGCGCACTCGTAATGCGCAGGTCGCGGGTTCGAATCCCGCCATCAGCTCCAGTGAATTAATAATTCCAAGGCATTCAGGCTCCGCTTCGCTCACCGGTTTGTCCGGAAATCCTAGATTGCCGAACAAATTGGGAACAAAGGGAAAGCACCGGTGCTTGCAAGGACTGAAGCCTATGGTATGTTAGTGGGAGCGGCTTCGCCGAAGAGATACTCATCGAATCGGCGGGCTGCTCTTTTTTTACGTCACGGATAAAGCTCACGCAATAAGCGCCCAGGGCCACGAGGGGACCGGGGCATCCCCCGTCCCCGGACCCCCTGTCCCCTAGGGGAAACGCACAGATGCAAGAACCAGGCGCGGTCACCCGCCCCTGGTTCTTTTATTGAATACACTCCCTTCCCTGCTCTCCCCGGAGGGGGTGGTGAAGTAGAAGCGACGCTGCCCCGTCGCATTAAAAACCTTCCGGCCCGGCCTGATTATGCCGACGCGGGCACCGGACTGTTTTCAAAAAGGAATTTAAGGACTTATGGAGAATTGGTTAGAATATCCATAGTCTATAGTCAATTTTTCCAGGCGGTGTTTTTTTTAACAAAACAGGCTTGCCTGGAATTCCTATAGGACCGCGATGAGTACCAGGCAGAAACGTCTTCTGGGTACCCCAGGAAGCACGGTCCCATCTATAGCAGAAAAGTCAAACAACCCCCACGAATACAGCTTTACCTGGCCACCAATCCGTCAACCGCCGTCTGGAACAGCGTATCGAGATAGGAGGAGCATCTCTTTGCTTTGCGGTGGAGCTTGAGATGAACAACAAGACAATAAGTGAGGGATTAGCCATGTCGGTCCAACCTGAAAAACTCGACATGTGTTCTTTTGATGTCTCCGAGGATAAGCGACAGGAACTCTTGCGCCTCTTCCCCGAGGTTCGCACCGAGGGTGGCAAGATCGACTTCGAGCGCCTGAGGCTCGCCCTGGGCGAGACGGTGGACGTGGGCAAGGAGCGCTACGGCATGAACTGGCCCGGCAAGGCCGACTGCTTTAAGACTATCCAAACCCCGAGCCTGGGGACCCTGCTGCCCTGCCCGGAGGAGAGCGTCAACTTCGATACCACCGAGAACCTGATCATCGAGGGCGACAACCTGGAAGTGCTCAAGCTCCTGCAGAAGTCCTACCTGGGCAAGGTGAAGATGATCTATATCGACCCACCCTATAACACCGGCAACGACTTCATCTATCCCGACAACTATACCGAGTCCTTGCAAACCTACATGGAATATACCGGGCAGGTGGACGGTAACGGGAAGAAATTCAGCACCAATACGGACACGGATGGACGCTTCCACTCCAAGTGGCTGAACATGATGTACCCGCGGTTGTACCTTGCAAGGAACCTGCTGCGGGATGATGGAGTCATCTTCATCAGTATCGACGACCATGAGGTGGATAACCTGCGTAAGGTCTGTAACGAGGTGTTCGGCGAAGAAAACTTTTTAGCGTGCGTGGTATGGCAGAAGAAATATGCGCCTTCAAATGATACGGTGGACTTCTCTCCATCGCACGACTACGTAGTGGTGTATGGAAAAGAGCGTAAGTATTCAGAGGCGGGCGAGGCCATACCTTTACTTGCTCGCATGGCAAGAACCGATGAACAGAATAGGCTGTACAAAAATCCCGACAATGACCCACGCGGATTGTGGCGGACGGATAACTATGTTTGTAACAAGTCCGCAGAACAGCGTCCGAATCTTTACTATCCAATAGTCCATCCTAAGACTGGAAAAGAGATATGGCCGAGTCGAACCGCTGTTTGGAGGTACAGTAGAGAAAGGCACGAGAAGAACGTTAGGGAAGGACGAGTCTGGTGGGGCATTAGCGGGGACAATGATGTTCCATCATATAAACGTTTCCTTACAGACGTAGGCGGAATCATCGCTGACACGTGGTGGCAGCATAAAGACTGCGGCCACAATGACGAAGCAAAGAAGGAGCTCAAGGGGTTATTCCCCGGATCAGCACAGGGCTTTGATACTCCCAAACCTGTTCGCTTGATATTGCGAATGATTAATCTTGCAACAGACGAAGCAGAAGACCACATCATCCTCGACTTCTTTGCTGGCTCTGGCACCACCGCTCATGCCGTCCTCGACCTGAACAAGCAAGACGGCGGCAACCGCAAGTTCATCCTCGTGCAACTCCCTGAACCCACAGGGCGCGACGACTACCCGACTATCGCCGACATCTGCAAGGAGCGGGTCCGGCGCGTCATCAAGAAGCTAAATGACGAGGATGCCGCCAGGGAACCTGGCCTGTTCGACGAAGACGCGCCAAAGCAGGATCGCGGGTTCCGCGTCTTCAAGCTGGCGGAGTCCAACTTCAACCCCTGGAACGCCGAGGTGCCACACGACGAGCAAGCGCTGATGCGGCAGCTCGAACTGCACATTGACCACATCCGAGAAGGGCGTACGCAAGAGGACATCCTCTACGAGATCCTGCTTAAGAGCGGCTTTCCCCTCACTGCTCCGGTGGAGACGCTCCAACTTGCTGGAAAGACCGTCTACAGCGTGGCGAAGGGCGCGCTCTTCATCTGCCTGGAGCGAGAGTTGACGCTGGAACTCATCCGCGCCATGGCCGAGATAAAGCCAGAGCGTGTAGTCTGCTGGGATGAGGGTTTTGCCGGGAACGACCAGCTCAAGGCTAATGCCGTGCAGATCTTCAAGACCAAGGGCGTTACCAGCTTCAAGACGGTGTGAGAGGGGGGTGACGCATGAAGATCCAATTCGACGCTAACCAGCAATTCCAACTCGACGCTATGGCGGCGATCACCGACCTCTTTGAGGGCCAGCCGCAGGGCGCACCGGAGTATGCCGTCATCAACCTGGGCGAGTGGGGCGGGTTGTTCGCAGGGCAGGACCGCACCGAGCTGGGCGTGGGCAACCGGCTGCTCTTGGACGAAGAAAAGCTGCGTCAAAACACCCGGATAGTGCAGCTACGTAACGACATCGAGGTGGCCGACCCGGCCGCGCCCCTGGAGGCGTGGGAGCTCTTCGACACCCAGGCTAACCAGGCGCGCCGCTGCCCGCATTTCTCAGTAGAGATGGAGACCGGCACAGGCAAGACCTACGTCTACCTGCGCACCATTTTTGAGCTGTCCCAGCGCTACGGCTTCTCCAAGTTCGTCATTGTAGTTCCGAGCGTAGCCATCCGCGAGGGCGTGCTCAAAAACATCGAGATAACCGCCGAGCATTTCCGTGCCCTCTACAACAACCTGCCCTTCGAGCACTTCGTCTATGACGCCAAAAAGGTCAACCGTCTGCGGCAGTTCGCCACCAGCAACATGTTGCAGGTGATGGTCATCAACATCGACGCCTTCCGCAAAAACTTCACCGGCACCGAGGAGGAGCAGAAGAGCAACGTCATCTACAAGGAGAGCGACAAGCTCTCCGGCCGCCAGCCCATCGAGTTCGTACAGGCGGCGCGGCCCATCGTTATCATCGACGAGCCGCAGAGCGTGGACTCCACCGACAAAGCGCAGGAGGCCATCAAGGCGTTAAACCCCTTATGCACCCTGCGCTACTCCGCCACGCACCGCAACCCGTACAACCTGGTCTACCGGCTCGACCCGGTGCGCGCCTTCGAGCTGAAGCTGGTAAAGCAGATCGTGGTGGCCAGTGCCGCGGCCGAGGGCGCGGCCAATGACGCCTTCGTGCGCGTGGAACAAATCGACTACAAGAAGGGCATCAAGGCCAAGCTGCCTATCCACATGCAGACGGCCGACGGGCCAAAGGAGAAGCCGGTTACGGTCAAGCAGGGCGCTGACCTTTTTGTGCTATCCAACGAGCGGGCCAACTACCGTGATGGCTTCGAGGTGGCCGAGATCAACGCCGAACCGGGCAGCGAGTTCATCCGCTTCGCAAACGGCCTTACCTTGCGGCTGGGTGAGGAGATAGGCGGCCTGCGTGAGGACGTGTGGCGCGCCCAGATCAAGCACACCATCAAACGGCATCTGGAAAAGGAACTGCAAGTGCAGGGACGCGGCATTAAGGTTCTCTCGCTCTTCTTCATCGACCGCGTGGCCAACTACCGCGACTACGACGAATCGGGTCGTCCAGTGCCGGGTAAGTTCGCCCAGGCCTTCGAGGAGGAACTGGCGGCCCTGGCCAGGGACGAACGCTACCGGGAACTGGCGTGGCTCCGGGAGCCGGTGGAGAAGCTGCACAACGGCTACTTCGCCAATGATAAGAAAGGGGTGCTCAAGGACACCCGCGGCGACACCCAGGCCGACGACGAGGTCTATAACCTGATCATGAAGGAGAAGGAGCGCCTGCTCTCCCTTGACGAGCCACTACGCTTCATCTTCAGCCACTCCGCGCTGCGTGAGGGATGGGACAACTCCAACGTCTTCCAAATCTGCACCCTCAACGAAACGAAAAGCGCGGTCAAGAAGCGGCAGGAAATCGGTCGCGGGCTGCGCCTGCCGGTGGACCAGGATGGCAGACGGGTCTTCGACGAGTCGGTGAACAAGCTCTACGTCATGGCTAACGAAAGCTACGAGGACTTTGCCCGCGCCTTGCAGACCGAGTACGAGGAAGACTGCGGCGTCACCTTTGGCAAGGTACCTATTACGGCCATTGCCAAACTGACTCGGGTGGTCGACGGTGCAGAGCAGCCCATCGGGCGTGCCGTTGCAGAGGCAATCCGCGACGCACTAGTGTCACAGGGGATGCTTGATATGGATGGGCGGATACAGCCCGCCTTTGATCCCAGGCGCAAGGACTTCAAGTTGGAACTGCCGGAGGCGCAGCGCGACCTCACGCCTGCCGTGATCGACCTTCTTTCCAGTTACCAGATCCAGCGCCACATCCACCGCGAACGAGACGACGGCCCCAACCGGCTCAAGAAGGAAGTTATCCTCAGTCCCGAATTCCAGGCCCTATGGGAGCGCATCAAGCCCAAGACCACCTATCGCGTGGAATTCGAGACGGAGGCTCTGGTACGCCGTGCCCTGGATGGGATCAAGCGCATGGAACCTATCGAGAAGCCGCGGATTCGCGTGGCCGCCGGGCAGCTCGGTGTCGAAAAGGGCGGGATCACCACTGCTGTGGTAACCGTGGCAGAGGAACGGGTGGAGTACGGCAGCCGTCCCGTTCCCGATGTGCTCGCCTACCTCCAGAACGAAACCGAGTTGACCCGTTCAACGCTGGTACGCATCCTCAAGGAGTCCGGCCGCCTGGCAGAGTTTTTCAACAACCCCCAGCGGTTCATGGACGTGGTGGCTTCCATCCTCAAGCACGAACTGCACCAGCTGCTGGTGGACGGCATCAAGTACGAGCGCGTTGACGGTACCGGAGCCGCGGCAGAATGGGAAATGCTGTTTTTCAAGAACGAGGAGCTGATCAACTACCTGACAGCCCTACAGGTAAATAAGGCGGTCTACGAGTACGTTGTGTACGACTCGGAAGTGGAGCGCGAGTTTGCCCGGCGGCTGGACGAGCGGGAGGACATCAATCTCTTCGTGAAGCTGCCCGGCTGGTTCGAGATTGACACGCCCGTCGGCAAGTATAACCCCGGCTGGGCCATTCTCAAGCACGACGGCCAGGCGCTCTATCTGGTACGCGAGACCAAGGGTACCCGCGACTTTCTAAAACTGTGTACCAGCGAGGCCGACAAGGTACGCTGCGGACAAAAGCACTTCGAGGCACTGGGCGTACCCTTTGCGTTGGCGGTGACCGCGGAGGAAGTGTGACCTGTAGCAGCCTATGATGTTTAGGAGAATTTTGAAATCCTTCGAGAGCATAGAGATCCATCCTTTCTTAGGTTTGGTGTGCAACTCTATGCTGGTATCTGGCGAACAACTCTGTGGAGAATTTGCCATTGCGAAACCGAGGGATTCTCAGGGTAAGGGTGCCGACACGAGTGGTAATCTTATTATGGATAAGTCCCATTGCGATACCCCTTTCGTTCGTCAGTGCGCTCATATGGTTCGGCTTCTAGTTGCTCGGTAGCCTGAGCTTGCAAAATTTGGTTCAATACGGATTCTAATAGAGCTGCTACACCGGAATCTTTACTTTCACTTAAAAATAAACGGTGCAAAAGTTCTTGATTTACGGTAATCTGATATTGAGCCATTTCAAATCTCCTCTCGTTAGATATTGTTCACACCTTTAGATTTAATAGGCATATAATGCTAACAGGCAAACTCAAAAAAAGTAAGGGAGGCAATTTAATGGCTGACAGTCAAGGCTTTTATCCTGGCCCAGGTTATGGTCCAGGCCCAGTGGCTCCTGGCCCTGGATTTGGCCCCGGCCTTGGTTTTGGTGGTTTATTTGGTGGAAGCAGGCTTCTTTTAATTTTCTTGCTGATCTTGTTCCTGTTTGATTTTAAATATTAGCCTGCCTATGCATGCCCCTGGGCTGATCCGGGGGATTTTTTTGTCCTAGTGAAAAAAGAAAACATCAAAAAGGGCATTAAGGACCAAAAACAAAGGTTTTTGCCATCTGTTGAAAAATTTTTTGCAGAGCACTAACATAGTCCAGCAGGGGTTTAAAGGGTCTTTTTTATATCTGTTTTAGGGAAGGCAAACTATTTGTGCAGGCAACCTGCTTTTTTTCACATTGTTTCCCCGAAGGAATATTTTTAATATAGGGATTCCTATGGGGTGATTAAATGTCTTTGACAAAATTCATCGACTCTCTTCCTATTCCTGGTATTCTTCCCGGAAGAAGATGAGGCGCCGCCTAAATGGTTGCAAATTGGGACTGGTTTTTATTTTGGCCCTATTGGGTAGACCTGCGAATATCGAGAGAGTTACTAAAGGATTTTTTGCATAATAACCATGTCTTGCCAACTGCCAAATTTCCAACCCACTTCCCGCATGGAACCGATAAGTTCATATCCCATCTTCTGATGTAACGCTATGCTTGCCCCATTAGTGGAGGTTATCAGGGCGACCACTGTGTGCAGGCCAAGACCGTGGGCTTCTTTTAACATATGTTCCATGAGCCGAGACGCTACACCTTGGCCTCGGTATTTTTCCATCACATGGATTGAATTTTCCGCTGTGTAAGGATAAATCTTTGATTTCACTGCAATAACTCCTGTAAAAAACTAGCAATGCGCACATTGAAAACCCCGCTTAACCCTTTACCTAGTAAACTATGCTGTCGGTATCAGGACACTTGGGGAAATGAGCCTTGCCGAAAGAACCCTCTACTATTTCAGAGAAAGAGTCTATCAGTACTGTCTGGAGAACCCCGGTAAGGACGATCTCTTATTCGGCCAGTTCATCAAAACTGCTTCACAACTTTTCCGAAAAAACCGGAATAACGCTGGAGGAACAAAGGACAGACACCACACTTTTCATGAACAACATCAAGAAGGCCGGGCGGATGTCGCTGGCTTATGACGTACTGGTCAAGGCCGTCAAAGCGATACCTAAAGAGAAGCGTGCAGAAGCGCTTTCCAAAGCACTGGAGCCCGACTTCAAAACCGATGTCCTCTATCGCACCAAAGCACAGGAAGGGGACAGCAGACTCACGCTGCTTTTAAACCTTTGTAAGGAAGCGCTTTCTATACTGGAAGTAGAGCCTGGAATGC
>JBFLXH010000010.1:0-75053 GCA_040757295.1 Bacillota bacterium
AAAGCGAATTTCATGCCCGGCTTCATTGGCTGTAATCAAATTTTATTCCTTGCCGGGCATTTAATGAGCCAGGCCACAAATTATACATTAATTTAACGTGGCCTGAAAGCGAATTTCATGCTCGGCTGCATTATGATAATGCAATTTTATCCCATGCCGAGTATATTTTACTTAAATGCTGATGGTGAAAGGAAACTGTACAATTGTGCCGAATACAATATAATAGGCTAGTTATTTGAAATAATGTATTTCTCCTGATACACCAATTCAATAGATAAAAGAATGGGCAAACTGTCCGAAAGGACAGGACGCAAAGCTACGGGTCTACAGCCAAAAATGGCCATGACAGCCGGGTTACCGCTAAAGCGAAGCCTTTTTTCCGGTTGTCGGGCAAAAGGCTTAATTGTTTTTATAACACATTAGGAAATTATGCTCGTTAAAAAATGTGGATAAGTCATAATTTCTGTAATGGGTTTCAACAAAATCAAACATCATTAAAGAGTCTTTCAAAAAAGGTTATGTTCTATCGGGGGTGTTAGTTATGGATTTCCAGGTTCGTATTGCCCGGGATAAGATGGCTGCTTACCTCAGGCTGTTGGAGGAAAAACAACTGGAGCCGATTGCTGCCGGAGAGGATTCCAGCACGGAACAGGGGGAGCAACCTGACGAGAAGGACAAGCCCATGGAACCAGAAAAACCCCTGCTCTCCCGGGAATTAGTCGCTGCCCGGCTAGCGGAAGCTGGAGTCGTATTTGGAATTGATTGGGAAACCGTTGACACTCTTATTCATCATCGGGTCATAGGCCAAGAAACTTGTATTGCAAAAGGGTTGCCGCCTAAGCCCGGCCAGGATGCCTATATCCAACCTGTTTATCTGGAGAAACACATTAAAACGCGAGAAACATCTGATGACCAAAGGGTTGATTACCTTGATTATGGCCGCATCATCAGCGTTGAACCTGGAGAACTACTGGCCGTTAAGGTGCCCCCGCGGCCTGGTGAACCTGGGAAGAATGTCTTTGGGCAGGAAATAGCGCCTCCAGTCCCAAGGGATCTGATCCTGATCGCCGGTCCTGGGGTGAAGGTGGAAGACGAGGGCGTTCGGGTGGTAGCAGCAACTGCCGGCCGGCCTGAACAAAAGAAAAACCTGTTCGCCGTATACCCAATCCATACTGTGAACGGCAATGTTGACGTGACAACGGGTCATATTAAATTTAAAGGGGACCTGGTGATTAAGGGGAATATTACAGATGGTATGCGGGTAGAGGCAAAAGGAAAACTGGAGGTGCACGGAGGTATTGCCCACAGCGCCGTTTCAGCCGGCGGCAGTATCAAGGTTGGACAAAGCATTCTAGGCAGTACTGTCAGGGCAGGAGGCTCCTGGGCCCAGTTTAAGCTTGCACATGATTTTTTAGACAAAACCATCGCCGCTATGGAAGAGTTGATGGCTTCAGCCAGGCAGCTTAAGGATCATCCGGGTTTGGCCGGAACGGCCCAAGTTAAGCAGAATGGGGAAGGGATAATAATCAAAATTCTGCTGGAGAAAAAATACTCGAACCTGCCCGGTTTATTGGCCAACCTGGTGGAAAAGTTGGGCGAATTGGAGCAAGAGGCAGTTCCTGTTGAGGTGGTAGAGCAGGCGCGGATTTGCTGTCAGGAGGCAATTTCCTGCTTTTCTGGCTTAGGGCCGCTCCGCTTTAGCTCTTTGGAAGAAGCTGAACCAATTATCCAAAAATTGCAGGCAGCAGCCCGACAGTATGCAGAGTGCTACCTGGACAAGGACATGGAACAGGCTAATATTACTGCGTCTTATGCCCAGAATTCCAAACTTTTCGCTAGCGGGAAAGTGAAGATTACCGGTAAAGGCGCCTATTACTGCGATATAATTGCGGCCAATGAGGTGGTGATCGACGGCAATCCGGGAATTTTCCGCAATGGCTCTATTGTTGCCGGAAGAAATGTGCGGGTGATGGAATTAGGCAGTCCCTCAGAGGCGCCAACAAAAGTTGAAGTCCCCTCAGGTGCTGTTATCTCCGCCGGCAAAGTCTACCCAGGGGTTTTCCTGAAGGCTGGGGTTCGCGGGGAGCGGATCCAAATGTTTATCCAGGGGTTAAAATTCAGTGAGTGAGTAAGGCCAAGGGCCTTATGAAGGACCCTTGCCCGTAGCATTCCAATATGCCTGCAAGACTTCTTCCAATGTAGGGTTTAATCCGCAGCACATCCGGCCCTGGTCGCAAAAACCTGTCATCTTGCAGGGGTAATCAATGTCACCGAAAAGACCAGGGGAAACCTTTTTTAAAGCTGCCAGCATCTCCCAGGCCAGGTGCCGAATTTCCCGCTGGGCTCTCCGGCACAGGCGCAGTTTGAAAAAATGGCGCAATTCCCGTGCATTCATAGTCATCAAAAAAACTGTTTGGGTAGAATTAGTTAAAGCCATCCTGGCTGATTCAGCGGGGATACCAGCTTGGACAAAAAAGTTATATAGTTCCTGTACCGTGGCCTGAAAGGCTTGCCATTTTGAGTTTGCTTCAGGGTTACTGGCGATCTCGGGGGGTGTGTAGTAGGCGAAAGCGTCCTCAACACAATATCGCTGGGACCGTTGGGAGAACGAGGCTATCCGGTGCCGGGTAAACTGCTGGCTGATAATCCGGGCAACCCAAATCTTAAATGTATAGGCATTATGTTCTAAAACCGAGTGATGCCCGCTTTTAATGCAAAACTGCAACACTTGGGGTGAGGGGGCGGTATCGTAGCAAATTGCTGCTGCTTCCTGGGCCAGACTATCTGCATTCTCCGTCCAGCGGACCAGTTGTACTGTTGGTTCCAAGAAAAACACCTCACCTTGAAGTAATCTTTGCCAGCTTAAGACGGTCCATGATTGTCAATGTCATCTGCTCAAGCTCCAGCGCTAAAGGAGGGACAGTTTGCCAGCCTGACGGAAACCTGCTGGTTAGGGGAATGTGTCCAAGGACCGGCAGTGCATTTTGGGCGGCTAGGCGGTCAGTGGCCCCTTGGCCGAAAGGAAAGAATTTATCCCCATGCCGGCAGGTAAAAAATGACATATTTTCTACAATACCCAGCAATTGAGATCCCCAATCTTTTGCCTGCCGTAAAACCCCGGAGAGGGCGGTGCAGGAAGTGGGATGGGGCGTTGTGACCAGCAGCAGACAGCTGTTGGGAAGCCCCAGCAGATACTGCAGCCATCCGGAAGGTCCGGGCGGTAAGTCAATTAAGAGGCATTCGCCCTGACCCCCAAAACTGCAGGAATGAACTTGGTCCCGGACCCATTTGGCAAGGGAGAATTGCCTCCCCGGAGCTGTTGGTCCGGCAGCATAGTGGATGCCATTAATTAATTGGGGGGTAGACTTTTCCGTGGGCCATATGCCCTCAAAACCAAGGTAAAAAGGAACAGAAGAGAAGGTGGGGTTAATTTCCAAAATCCCAACTTTCCAGCCAAAGGTCTGCATCACCAGGGCAATAGCCGCAACTACGGCAGATTGGCCGGTTCCTCCTTTTCCACTAACAACAGCCACGACGCTTTCCCATGGGACCAATGATGAAGTCAAATTGTTCCTCCTCTTGGTTCAACTGGGTCTTGGCTTCAGTTGGAGATTATTACCCCCGCTGAAGCTTAGATTCGACCAGTTCTTGGCTCCGGTTTACCGGAGCTTAGAACTGGTTAATCCCATAGGGGGCCAGGTTAATACAGTGGCGTAGCCGCTCTTTTATCCCGCCGGTTTAAAGAAGCGGGGGTATTAGAGCGGGTAGCCATCTGTGATAATAACCTATTGCTGCAATTATAATGAGCGAGGCCACTAATTATTCATTGATTTACCGTGGCCTCAAAGCGAATTTCATACTCGGCTTCATTATGATAATGCAATTTTATCCCTTGCCGAGTATAATTCTACTCCTCGCTATTCCAGGATGTCAAGCTAAGCCAAAGGGATCTCCTCGGCCCTAAAGACATTCTTTTTCCAACAAAGCAATAAATTACAAGGAATTTAACGAAATATGTTGAACTTTAACTGCAGAAATTTTTGGCAGGAATTATTTTTAAATAACCCAGAAAGGGTGGGAAAAATGGCAGCCCAAAAAAATAAGAGCAGTTCTGAACAGCAATTGGTGGTTTTCCATCTGGCGGGGGAAACCTACGGCATTGACATTTCCTCTGTCCATGAAATTATCCGGATGCAAACCATTACGGAAGTCCCCCGGACTCCTGATTTCGTGGAAGGGGTGATTAACTTGCGGGGGCGAATAGTGCCGGTGATTGATCTGCGCAAGCGTTTTGGTTTGCGATTGGAGGAGCAGACCGCCAATTCCCGCATTATTGTGGTGGAGGTTAACGGGGTAACAGTAGGTATGACTGTTGATGCGGTTTCGGAAGTGCTGCGTTTGCCGGAAGCCAACATTGAGCCTCCTCCGGCCATGTTCTCCGGCGTTGATGTGTCCTACCTGAAGGGGGTAGGCAAGTGGCAGGAAAAATTAATCATATTGTTAAATCTGGACAAGGTTTTATATGCGGACCAGCAGCGGGCCTTGAAAGACAGTTTTAAAACGGGGGGGCTGGCATGACATCCCAATTTGATATGACCCAGTACCTGGGGGTTTTTTTGGATGAAGCAGAGGAACAGCTCCGGGAAATGGATCAAGCAATAATCCTGTTAGAGCAGGATCCTGGGGACATTAACCTCTTAAACAGGATTTTTCGGGCTGCCCATACCATTAAGGGGGCAGCGGCAACCATGGGATTTGAAAGTATGGCCTCATTAACCCATGACATGGAAAACATCCTGGATAAACTGCGGCGAAAGGAAATGACTGTAACCCGAGAGGTGGTCAATGTCCTTTTGGCCTGCCTTGACCATCTCCAGGCCATGAAGACAGAAATCGCCGCTGGCAAAGATGGCCGTGGGAATATCTTAAGTCTATCCGGCAAACTGCAGCAAATGCTGGCTGCTGGAGACGTCCCGGTTCAGCAAACCGTTCAGCCGGCAGAAAAGAGCGGTCTCGACTTGAATGAGATTGAAGAAAATGTGGTGCGGGCTGCTCAAGTAAAAGGTTATCGTACCTATCATGTTGCGGTAACCCTGGACAGGGGCTGCATAATGAAGGCGGCCAGGGCCTACATAATTTTTAACAATTTAAAAGACGCGGGAGAAATAATTAAAACAGTTCCCTCTACTGAGGATATTGAGGCAGAGAGGTTTGATTACCATATTCAAATGCTTTTGGTGACCAAAGAGGATATGGATATTATCAAAAATATCCTTAATGCCATTTCAGAAATTGAAAGTATAAAGGTGATACCGGTAGAACTGGAGGACAACGGGCCGGCCATGGAGCAGGCGGTTGTACAGGAACAGCAAGTTGAGCAAAAAGCGGAGCTGGCTCTCAGCGAGAAAAAATTGGGTCAGACCGTACGGGTGGATGTCCAGCGCCTGGAGAACCTGATGAACCTGGTGGGGGAACTGGTGATTGACCGGGGCCGCCTAGCCCAGGTTGGCGCTTACCTGCGGAACCGTCTTGGTTCCGAGGAACTGGTGGAAACCTTGGACGAGGTTTCGGTTCATATTGGCCGGATTACCAGCGATCTGCAGGAAGAGATAATGAAGGCCCGTATGTTCCCAATTGAGCAGGTATTCAATCGATTTCCCCGGATGGTGCGGGATTTGGCGCAAAAAGCCGGCAAAGAGGTTGAATTTATTGTCGAAGGCAGGGAAACAGAACTAGATCGCACTGTGATTGAAGAGATCGGAGATCCCTTGATCCACCTCCTGAGAAATGCCATAGACCATGGCATTGAAACCTCGGAAGAAAGACTGAAAGCGGGTAAGCCCCGGGTTGGCATGGTTAAGCTCATGGCTATCCACCAGGAGAACCAAATTGTGATCACGGTAGAAGATGACGGCAGGGGGATCAATCCTGAATCAGTTAAGAAAAAGGCCCTGGCTAATGGCTTAATCTCCAGAGAAACGGCTGCCGGGTTAAATGAGCGGGAAGCATTGGATTTAATTTTTCTCCCGGGCTTTTCTACCGCTCAGGTGGTGAGCAGTGTTTCCGGCCGGGGTGTAGGCATGGATATTGTCAGGTCTCATATCGAAAGAATAAACGGGACTGTGGAAATTGACACCGAGGTTGGCCGGGGGACACTTTTTACTATTAAGTTGCCTCTGACTCTGGCTATCAGCCGTTCCCTATTGGTCTATGTTGGGGAGCGGGTTTTTGCCTTCCCACTGGCAAATGTGGTGGAGATACTGGAAATAGCCAGAGAAAGCCTGCAGAGGGTCCAACGCCGGTATGTGACACTGGTTCGGGGAGAGGTATTGCCTCTGTTTCGCCTGGACAAGGTCCTGGGTTTCCGGGGCACCGGAGAAACCCCTGAAAAATTTCCGGTGGTGGTGGTCAGCTTCTCTGACCGGCGACTGGGGTTTATTGTGGATACATTAATCGGCGAGCAGGAAATAGTAATCAAATCCTTGGGGGATTACATCGGGCAAATTCCCGGGTTGGCTGGAGCCACCATTATGGGGGATGGGCGGGTTGCCCTCATTCTTGACGTGCGGGGTCTAGTCGGAAAGGCAGCTGGGAAAGCCAACAATGAACTGGCCAGTTAAGGTTTTTTTGGTTGATGATTCTGCTTTTATGCGGCGGCTCCTTACCGCCATGCTGGAACAGGACGGGAACATCAAGGTTGTTGGTTATGCCCGCAATGGCTATGAGGCTCTGGAAAAAATACCGGTTTTAAAGCCTCACGTTGTAACAATGGATGTGGAGATGCCTGAGATGGATGGCCTGGAAACCCTGTCTATGCTGATGGTTCAACACCCGGTGTCGGTGATTATGGTCAGCGCTCTAACCACAGAAGGGGCATATGCAACCCTTAAAGCCCTGGAGCTTGGCGCCTTGGATTTTGTGGCCAAGCCTTCCCGCCAGGGAGATATGCCTCTTTTGGCTGCCGAACTCCGTTCCAAGGTAATGGCCATAGCCGGGGTGTCTCTGGGGCGAGTTGTGCGCAGTAAGGAGACAGCTAGGGCCACTGCCTCTCAGCAAGAAAAACGCCTGTACCCTGCAAAGGCCTCTGTTGACCTGGTCGCCATCGGTACTTCCACGGGAGGTCCCTCTGCGCTAAGAACGATTATTTCTGCCTTGCCTGCAGATTTTCCAGCCGGGGTGTTAATTGCCCAGCACATGCCGCCCGGTTTTACCAAACCCTTGGCCCAACGCCTGAATGAGTTGAGCTCTCTTAGAGTAAAAGAAGCGGAGGAGGGAGATATAGTCAGGCCCGGTACAGCCCTGGTAGCCCCGGCAGGATGGCAGACAATGCTTGCGGGCAGTTGCGGCAGATTAGAGGTGCGATTGGCCAAAGAAGCTCCTTTTTCCACTTTATTCAAACCTTCAGTGGATGTGATGTTTTTATCTGCAGCGGAAGCCTGCGGACAGCATACCCTGGGTGTGATCCTGACCGGCATGGGCAGTGACGGTGTGCGAGGAATGAAAGAGATTAAAGAAAAAGGGGGCAGGACCCTAGCCGAGGCAGAGACCTCCTGTATTGTTTATGGAATGCCAAAGGCCGCTATTGAGGCTGGAGTGGTTGACGGGGTTTACCCATTGGCCTCTATGGCTGCGGAAATAATTAGGCAAGTAAACAATTAAGCCTTAAGTTTCGATTGATATCTGCCGAAAAACAAATTGGCAGGTATTTTTATTTTATTATGTTGGCAGGTGTTTTTCATGAAAATCAAGGGCCTTCCTCCGATCCTGGCGGTAAGGGCCTATGGGGAGACTAAAAAGCCGGAGCCTGATCACCGCCCCTCGGTTAATAAGGATTCACTGCAGCTTTCTCCCGAGGCCAAAGCTCTGCAACACCTGATCAAAGAAGCCGGAGAGCCGCTGGTGCGGGTAGATTTGGTGCAGGATCTAAAATCCAGGGTGTGGGCCGGAACGTATCAGGTGCCGGTAGAGGCCCTGGCGGCAAAAATTGCAGAAGAGATCCGGGGTGCAAAAGATTCAACTGGGTCTTTGCTTCAGACGAAGGCTGAAGCTTAGATTCGACCAGTTCTTGGCTCCGGTTTACCGGAGCTTAGAACTGGTTAATCCCATAGGGGGCCAGTTAATGCAGGGGCGTAGCCGCTCTTAGGGCACCGCTTCAAAAAGAAGCGGGGGCATTAGAGCGGGTAGCCATTTGTGATAAAAGAGGTGCTCTGCAATGGATAAATTATTTGCTTCCTTGGTTAAGTTGCTGGTGGATCAGGAGGAGTTAATGGCACAACTAGTGCTTCTTGGGGAGCGGGAAATGGCAGCCCTCAGGCAAAATGATTTGCCGGGGGTGAGTGCCATTGTTTCCGAACAGGAAAAGGCCAGCCAGGCCCTATCCCGTCTGGAAGAGGAGCGGGTCCATCTCCAAAGCCGGTTGAGCGCCATGCTCCCGTCAGGCAACAGCCTGGTTTTGCGGGATATTTTACCCTATGCCGGTAAGGAGCAGGCCCAATTGGAGAAACTGGCTGCCGCACTGCAGGCCCACTGCCTGCGCCTGCAGGAACTGAACGAAACAAACACCTTGTTAATCCGGCAGTCCCTCGCTTATATCAACCGGCTTCTGCCCCACCTGGCCCCTAATAAGGGAGCTACTTACAGCCCGGAAGGGCATCTCCAGCCTTTGTCCAGAGCCGGGGTTCTGGATAAGACCGTTTAGCTGCAGACTTTTGCAAGGAGTGATCCTTTTTGCCTACCATCTTTGCGGGCATCAGCACCGCCCTTAGGGCCTTAATGGCCCAACAAAGCGGTATGCAGACCACTGCCCACAATATCGCCAATGCCAATACCCCAGGGTTTACCCGCCAGCAGGCCCTGATGGCTGCCAGCACTCCTTTTCCTATGCCGGGTTTTAACCGGCCGGGCGGCCCTGGCCAGATCGGTACCGGCGTGGATATTACCCTTATCCGCCGCATCCGGGACCTGTTCCTGGACGGTCAAGTCCGGGTAGAAACCGGTTCGGCCGGCCATTGGGAAATTACCCGGGATACCCTGGAGCGGGTGGAAGTGGTTTTTATGGAACCTTCAGAGAGCGGGCTAAACAGCCTAATGGGGAGGTTCTGGAACAGCTGGCAGGAACTGAGCAAAAATGCGGAAAGCACCCCTGTCCGGACCACCGTCAGGGAGACAGGTATAGCCTTATCTAATGCGATCCGGCATACCTTTAACCAATTATACAGTCTAAAGAACGACCTGGACCTGACTCTGGAAAACAAGGTGCGGGAAATTAACACCTTAGCCCGGCAAATTGCCGATTTGAATGTGCAAATCGCCAATATCCAGCAGTCAGGCCACCAGCCTAACGACCTGAAAGACCAGCGGGATGTATTGCTGGATCACTTGGCTATGTTAGTTCCTTTCGCCCTGGAAGACTATACGGATGCCCAAGGCAATTACATCGGCGCTGTCAAGGTGAAAGTCGCGGGCCAGGATTTGGTTGTTTGGGGACAGGGAATGCCAAGGAGCGAACAAGTCCGGGAGCTGCAGGTAGTTGAACAGGGCGGCCGGTTATTGCCCCGCTGGTCTGAAGTGGACGGAACCGCGCCTCTTTTGGAGGTATCTTCCGGCCAGCTGGCTGGGGTCTTATTCAGCCGGGACAGCCTGGTGCAGAATTACATGGACAAGCTGGATGTCCTGGCCAGAGGTTTGATAGACCGGATCAATCAGGTCCACAGCCAGGGTTTTGATCTTGACGGGAATTCCGGGGGAGCTTTCTTCACCGGCACTGGCGCTGCCGATATGGCAGTCGACCCCTTGCTGGCCAAGGATGTCCGCCTGATTGCCGCCTCCTCGGGCGGGGGTCCCGGAGACAGCAACAACGCCCTGCAGATCCTCTTGCTGCGTTCCACCCGGATGGTGGTGGAAGATGGGGTCTTCACACCTGCTCCAGGAGGCGCAGGGGGAACAACATTTGATAATTTCTATAAGGATTTCATTGCTGAATTGGGTGTGGCTACCCATGAAGCCAGGCGGATGGCAGAAAACCAGCAGGCCCTTGTTGATCAGCTGCAGAACCGGCGGGATAGCATCTCCGGCGTGTCACTTGATGAAGAGACCGCCAAACTCATTCAGTACCAGCGGGCCTACCAGGCGGCAGCCCGGGTGATCACCACCATTGATGAAATGCTGGATACCCTTGTCAACGGCCTGAAGCGTTAGGAGGTAAATACATGCGCATTACCAACAACATGCTGAAGAACACCGTCCTGCAAAACTTGAACCGCAACCTCAGTTATATGGCCAAAGTGCAGGGCCAGATGTCCAGCGGCAAGGCTGTGACCCGCCCGTCCGATGACCCCATTGCCACTGCCCAAATCCTGACTTATAAAACCGTCCTGGCTGAAATGGAGCAGCATACCCGCAACATGGATGACGCTATTGGCTGGCTTGACGTTTCCGAAAGCGCCCTTAACCATGTGACTAAAGTCCTCCAGCGGGCTCGGGAACTGGCGGTTTACGGCGCTTCAGGGACAATTCCCGATGAATCCCGCCAGGCTTTAGCCCAGGAGGTGGGCCAACTGTTGGAAGAGATGGCCCAGGCGGCCAACACCAGTTACGCCGGCAGGTATGTTTTTGGGGGATCTATTACTCACCGCCCTCCTTTCGTCTTTCATAACGGCCAGGTTGTTTACGAAGGAAACGATTTCAACCACAACTGGGAAGTGGCCCCTGGGGTGACGGTTACTGTCAACATTAGCGGGCAGGAAGCTTTTCAGGTCAAAGAAGGAAATGCCAGCAAGGTATTCCAGGTGATGCTGGACCTGAAGACAGCCCTGGAAAATAATGATATGGGCCAAATAAGGGAGAGCATCCAGACTATTGAAAACGCAACCGACCATATCCTGGAGCAGCGGGCCGTCCTGGGGGCTAAAAGCAACCGCCTGCAGATTGCTAAAGAACGGGCCCTGGAGGCCCATGTGGAGACCAGCAAACTCTTATCCCAACTGGAGGATGTGGACCTGGCCGAAGCCATCATCCGGTTCAAAAGCCGGGAGAGCGCCTACCATGCAGCCCTATCCACGGCTGCCATGGTCTTGCAGCCCAGCCTGGTGAATTTTCTGCGATAGGCAAAGTGAGCAAGTGAGCAAGTGGGGACGGTTCTTGCTTGCCTTCTTGCTTGCCTTCTTGCCTGGTGTGCGACATCATGAGAACCGTCCCCTGTCGCAGGGGGGGGGGAGGAGGCATATCCTTGGTTTATAATCCTCGTAAAACGGCCTCTATTATGCTCCTATTTGTATTGTTTGCCGGGTTGCTGTTTCCTCTCTTGTCTCCTCCGGTTGTTGAGGCGGCAGTACCCGTGATAAACAAGAGTTCACCTCTCAAGGGGGGTATTGGCGGCGGCTATATTGTGGAGATCATTGGAACAGGTTTTTCTGCTGAAAGTATTGTCAGGATTGACGGAAAAACTGCCAGAGTCATTGAGTTTTTGCCAGACGTGGGATCTAACCCGGGACGTCTCAGGGTGGAAGTGCCGCCAGGCAATTCTATCGGCCCCAAGGATGTGCTGATCTTAAATCCAGATATGACCTGGGATTTATGGGAAGGGGGTTTTGAATACCTTCCCGGCCCGGTAATCAATTACATTACTCCTAACTCCGGCCAAGTGGGGACAGAGATTGAGGTACGGGGCAGCAATTTTCGCTTAGGTGATACGGTGGCGGTGAGAATCGGCGGTATTCTTACACCTTTGCTGCCTAGTAAGCCCTTTACAGATACCAGCCTGTGGGTGGCTGCCCCTTCCGGCTTGACCGGCACTGTTTCCCTGGAAGTAGCCATAGTGCGGGACGGAACGGAAACGGATGAAAAGGTGCGCATCCCGGCAGGATTTACTTATACCAGTGAAATGAGCAGCCCAACAATTACTGGCCTGCTGCCGGTCAACACAGGTCTGACTACCGGCGGCCAGGAACTCACCATCCTCGGCAGCGACTTCCGGGTGGCAGTGGGCGCCCCAGACCCTATTTTTCCAAGGGTCTATTTTGGCGCCCAACTGGCTGTGATTACCTCTATCAACACCGGCAGCATCACCGTTTTGACCCCTCCCAACACAGCCGGAGCGAAAAATGTCCTGGTGGTTAACCCGGATGGCCGCAACTCCAATATGGTTCCGTTTTATTACGTTATTCCTGAAAAAGAAACTACCATTGAGAGTGTAACCCCTAACTTTGGCAGCAGGGAAGGGGGCACTCCCATCACCATTTCCTTATTGAACTTGCCTCTACTGGAATTTGACCCTGCCAGGCCGGGGGAGAAATACATCCAGCGGATGGAACTGACTATTGGGGGCATTCCTGCCGGCGAATACCCAAACCCTGTTTCCGGCGAGTTGCGGGTGATTAACAGCCATACCCTGGAAGCTATCACCCCAGGAGGCAGTCTTGGGAAACAAGATGTGATCTTATGGATAGTGCTGAATGATGATTCCACACTTCAGGTAGTCCTTACCAGGGGTTTTGAGTATCGTACCCCTCAAAGCCAGCCCAGGGTCACAGCTGTTAACCGGCTGGAAGTCCCTTTAAACCAGTGGGTGGCTGATCAAGCTGAACAGCTGGGACCGGCGGAAGGCCCAGTGTTTGAACAGACGCCAATTATCATTACCGGTCAGGACTTTCGCAGTCCCCAGGAAGGAGAGACTGTCAGGGTTTTAGTTGGGCTGGACCATGCTACTGATGTGACGGTGTTGAGCCCCCGCCACATCTATGCTGTGGTGCCTGTTGGTCAAGCCCCTTCAGTGAAGGATATTACAGTCATTAACCCCGACGGGGCCTCCTTTAGGGCCCGCAATGCCTATACCTACCGGGGCGGAGCCTTGCGGGTGGATTCTGTTACTCCCAACTTTGGTCCTGTCAGTGGCGGCACAGAGATAGTTGTGCGGGGGGCTAATTTTCGCACAGACCTGGCTACCCTGGTAGTGCTGGTCGGCATTGTTGATGCCGATGGTTCGGAACACTTCGAGGTAGCCCGCTTTAAGGACCCAGCCAATAAAGTGGAGGCTGACGGCCAGGGCGAACGGATGACCGTCATCACTCCGCCTTACACCCAAGGTTGGAAATCAGTACGAGTCAGGAACATTTACGGGGAATACACCAAGCCCAACGCCTTCTTCTACCTCCCGCCTGTTTTCAACGCCCCTATCATTACCGGTCTTGAACCGGTACAGGGGCCGGTTACCGGAGGGACAACAGTGGTTATCAGCGGTGATAATTTTGCCACCGGCGCTCAGGTGAAGTTTGGTTCAGTGACTGCCTCTGCCGCATCCACCTTGGTAGAAAGCTTGAACCGGATCCGGGTAGTTACTCCTCCTTCCTTGCCAGGATGGCATGGGGTAACAGTGGTGAACCCGGACGGCCAGGAATTTACCTGGTGGGCGCCGCCTCAGGATGCCAACGACCCGGCGGACCCCGATGCCAAGGGCTTCTTTTATTACAGCGCTCCGGTCATTACATCCCTGGACCCCAACCGGGGCTCCACTTCCGGCAGTGGCATTATCGAGATTAATGGCAGCCAGTTTTTTCCTGGGATCAAGGTGGTCTTTGGCAAGGCAGGCCAGGCAGTACATCAGGAGGCTCCTGAGGTGTACCTGGTGAACAGCGGGAAATTGCGGGTGCGCCTGCCGGCAACCGTTACCGCAGCCAGCAATGTGCCCGTAACCGTCATTAACCGGGATGGTGGCAGCTTTACCCTGGAAGAAGCCTTTTCCTATGTAACCGCCACCACTTTGCCCCAGGTAGAAAGGGTAGTGCCTGATTTTGGCCCTGTTGGCGGCAATATTGAGGTTTTGATTACCGGTCAGGAGTTTCCTCCCAACCCGGTGGTGTATTTCGGCTGGGAAAGAGTGCTTCAGGTAGTATCCGCCAGTAAGACCCAGTTAAGAGTGCGGATACCCTCCAATTTGCCCGGCAAATACCCGGTTACGGTAATTAACCCCAACAATATGGGGGCAGGAGTTTTGGAAGATGCCTTTGAATACCTGCCCAGTCTGACTTCCCCTGCCATCCAGTCGGTTACCCCGCCAAGGGGCAGTAAGGACGGGGGAACCTATGTTACCATTACCGGACAGAACTTCTGGGAAGGGGCGCGGGTATTCTTCGGTCCCCAGGAAGTTCCTCAGGACAATGTTGATTTTAGGAGCGGCACCCTCTTGAAGGTCCTGACTCCCCCAGGGGAACTGGGCTCTGTAGACGTGCGGGTGGTAAACCCTGACGGCGGGAGCGCCTTAAAGCGTGATGCCTTTACCTATATGTCTCCTTCAGATGACTACCTGCCAACGGTAACTTCCATCGAACCGAACCGCGGCACAACTGGGGGCGGCACCTTTGTTACCATTAAAGGAGATAACTTCTGGAAAGATGTGCAGGTGTTTTTCTCCGGATTACCGGCCTTAAAAGTAGTGCGGGTTGACCGGGAGACCATTACCCTGGAAACCCCTCCTCACCCGCCTGGCAGGGTGGAAGTCACCGTAGCCAACCAGGACGGCGGGGTGATTACGGTGATGGATGGTTTCGAGTATATGGTGCCCGGCAGCAGCCCGGTCATTACTTCCATTGACCCGGCGGTAGGGATGGCCGGGGCCGAAACCCTGGTTACTATTTCCGGGGGCGACTTCCGTTCAGGACTTAAGGTGCTGTTCGGGGGAATTCCCGGCAGGGTTGCGAGTATTAGCTATGATACTATTTTGGTCTATACACCCCAGCATGCCAAGGGAAGGGTGGATGTGACCGTCCTAAACCCGGACTTGGGCAGTGTTACCCGCCGCAATGCCTTTGAATTTAGGTCCTCGGCCCCCAGGATTATTTCTGTGCATCCTGCGGCAGGCAGCCGGGCCGGCGGCGATATTGTCTATATCACCGGGGTTAACCTGATCCAGGAAACGGGCTTTCAGTTGTTTTTCGGCAGTACCCCCATCGAAGATACGGCAATAGAGTGGCTGGATGCCCAAACCTTAAAAATTACAACGCCTCCCGGGCCACTGGGGTATGTGGATGTCAGGGTAGTAAATCCTGACGGCGAGGAATTTGTCTTGCGACAGGGCTTTCTTTATAAGAACCCATCCAGCAGTCCGGAGATTACCGGCATCACCCCGGCCGCCGGTCCAACAGCGGGAGGTATCTGGATTACCCTGCACGGCGTTGATTTCCGCCAGGAAGCCATGGTTTATTTCCAAGGGCAGCCGGCTGCCAAAGTACGGCTCCTGGACAGCGGGGTTTTGATGGCTCTCTTACCCCCGTACCACCCGGGGGAAGTTGACGTGACGGTAGTCAACTATGACGGCGGCAGCCATACTTTGGAAAGGTCTTTTGCTTACCGAGTGCCCGAAAGCAACCCGCGGATTGACCGCATTGAACCAAACCGGGGCCCCCACTTGGGGGGTACAGCCGTTACTGTTACTGGGCTGGACTTCCGCCCAGGGATAAAGGTTTTTTTTGACGGGATGGAGGCTGCCGGGGTCCAATTCAGGGACTATCGGACGGTAACCGCAGTAACTCCTCCGGGGGCAGCCGGCGCCAAAGATGTGACAGTCTTAAACCCAGACCACGGTGTTTTCACCCTAGCCCGGGGCTTTAGCTACTTCCAGGTGTCGGAACCGGTGATAACGGCCGTCAGCCCTAACCAGGGGCCGGCCACCGGCGGGACAGAGATTACGGTATCTGGCGCTAAGTTTGCCAAAGGGGTCCTGGTTACTGTGGGCGGCCAGCCGGTGACGGATCTGCGCTGGATCAACGAAGGGACCCTGAAGATGCTTACCCCGCCTGGCAGTGTAGGCTGGCGGGAAGTCCGGCTAATTAACCCTGATGGCGGCTGGACAGCCAGAGCAAATGGATTTTATTATCAGCGGCCCCGGGCAGTGCCGGACAGTCCGGGCTGGCTCTGGGTCACCACCCATGATCACGCAACACTAAGGCTGCGCTGGGGATGGTCGGAGTTTGCCGAGTATTACGAGGTTTATATGAGTGAAAGCAGTTCTGGAACCTATCGTTTCCTCACCCAGACCCGGGATACGGGCTACTATGTGACAGGTTTGGATCGTAATCAGCGCTATTATTTCAAAGTAAGAGCCGTTAATGAACTAGGCGCTTCTTCCTTTTCGGAAACTGACTATGCCTGGACCAGCAGCTCAGGAGAAGACCCTGCCATTCCCCTGCCCCAAGTTAGGATTGCCGCGGGGGGCTCCGAGGTTAATGTTATTATTCCAAATGATAGTTCTTTCCGGAGTTATTACCGGATTATCCTGAACCAGGCGGAATACCGCCAGGCCTCCAGGTTTTCGGTCAGCCTTCCGGGGGAGGTTGCTAAGGCAGCCCCTCGAAACCTAATTATTGATACCGGTGTTGTGCGGCTGCAAATGGCTTCCCAGGCCCTTTGGACACCTCGTCTGAATAACCTCACATCAAGGGAAATGGCTGATGCCTGGGCCCGGATAACCATTGGCTACAGCAGCCAATCCATTGGGGAACAGGCCCTGGCGGCTTTGGCCAAAGGAACCCGTTTGCTCACTCCGGTGGTTGAGGTGGGTTGGGAAACCCAGGTTGGGCGAAGGGTTTTCGTAAACGACCTGTTCTACGGCACGGTAACCCTAAACCTGAACTTTGATCCGGAAACCTTGAGCCAGAAAAACTGGCAGAAAACCGCCGTCTATTATTATGATGGAAGCGCGCAAACATGGAAGGCCGCGCCTGTCAGCAGGGATCCCTATTGGCCAACCCTTTCCGTTGACCTTAAAGGGCCAGGCAGGTATGTTTTGGTAGAACAGCCATAAGGGTGGGGTGAAACAGGTTGAAAAAAAGCATATTGGTTTTGTTTCTGCTGGGTTTGCTCCACTTGTTTTTTGGTGGTCCGGTCGAAGCTCTTCCAGTCCAAGGCCAGATCTTTCAGGGCCGGATTAATACAGCGCAAAACTTGAATGCCGTGAAATTTAGTGACATAAACAACCACTGGGCCAGAGAGTCTATCCATCGTATGGCTTTACAGTCAATTATCCGGGGATATGGTGACGGTCGTTTTCTCCCTGATCAGGCTATGACTAAAGAAGAGACTCTGGCCATCTTGATTAGGCTGCTAGGCCAGGAAGAAAGAGCCAGGGAACTGACTGCTCCAAATGGGAACTGGTCTGATGGGTACCTGGTGGCTGCTGTTGCCCAGGGGATTATTTCAGAGGTGGAACGCCGGGAGATGGTGGAGGGTAAACGCCGTCAACCGGCAGAACGCCAGGAAGTTGGGCTATGGGTTGGCAGGGTTTTGGGCTTAAAACCGGTGCCGGAAACCCGGCAGGTGGCAGTATTTGGTTTCCGGGACCGGAACAGGATTAATGAAGCCTGGCTTCCCATGATCGAAGCGGTGGTTCAGGAGGGGGTATTTTTCGGTGTCTCCCCAGGCCTGTTTGGCCCCAGAGAGCCAATTACCCGCGGCCAGATAGCAGCTATTGCAGATAGGATCAACCCAAAACTGGCAGGATTGCGGGGCGTAAGCATATTTGCCGGGGAGTTGTTGCAGAGCCGGGAAAGGGAGATATTAGGTGGCGGTCAGCCGGCCAGACTAGTAGAATACTTGGTTCTGGCGGACAATGGCCAGGTTATCTTCCTGCAGGCGGGACCCCAAATGGATTTTATTGTGGCTAAAGGGCAGGCCTTAGGCCTGTCCGGTACCCTGACTGCCGGGGAGCGCCTCCAGGTAGTTGTTGCACATGGACAGGTTATCTATGTGGAAGCAGCCCCAGCCTCCGTCAAAAATATCCCCGCCGTTCTCCAGCAAGTGGACTCTACCAGGCGGGAGATTATTGCATACCCCCAAAACGGTCCCCTAACCTCTTTCCGGCTGGGCCCCCAGGCTGCCGTCAGGATTGGCAGCAGGGAAGCCAGCCTGAAGGACCTGTTGCCGGGACAGGAGGTAATTCTCTCTCTAAAAGGCGATCAGGTAACTCGTGTTCAGGCCATGCTGGAGGATTTGATGCCGGGTTACCGGCAGCCCCACCAGTTTGCCGTAACCGGGCGCCTGAGGGAAATAGGGGCGGGGGGTTTGACCATATTCACCTCCCAGGAAGAAAGGACTTATACTATTACCGGTTTCACCCAGGTCTTGCGCCAGGGGAGGCCAGTTAAACCACGAGAATTAAAAACAGGGGAGACCTTGCGGCTTTTGGTCAATGAAGAACTGGAGGTCATGCGGGTAGAGGCCGCCGGTCCGGCCAGCAGGGTGACAGGGATCTATAGGGGCAGGCTGGACAAGGTTAATCCGGCTGCCCGTCAGGCGGTCTTGTACCAGGTGGCTTATCTTGATGCCGGGGAGTGGCAGCCCCGCACCGGGTTAATGACCATTGATCTGGCTCCGGAGGCAGAGTTCTATATCGGTGACCAACCGGTGGCCTGGTCGGAAATGGCCCAACAATTTCGCCATCAAGAAGTCTACCTGGCGGTTCTTTCTCCCTTTGGGCAGGAGACGGCTGTTAAGCTGGTAGCCAAAACCGGGGAGGCAGAACTCCTGAACGGCCAGGTGCGCCGCCTTTCTTACGGGCAGGAACAGGTCGAGTTGCGGGGTTGGACCACCCCGTTCCAGTTCGGGCCCGGCACCATTGTGGTGAAAAACCGCCAATTGGTTGAGCCAGAGGACTTATCCTCCCAGGATCACCTTTTTTTGATTGCCAACCGGGAAGATGCCCTGACTAGGGCAGTGGTGATTATTTCCCAGGAATACCTGCCGGCAGGTTTTCAGATTGCCCGGGGAGTGCTGGACCGGGTGAGGGAGGAAGATTTCCGTTTGCATCGGTACAGCTTCTATGACGGCATGCGGTGGCAAGAGGCCGGCACCAGCTCCCAGTATGCCAGTTTTTCCTTATCCCATGAGGGCAAAGTGCTAGATTTTACGGAGGACAGCCTGCGGTTGCTAACCCCGGAGGACTTCCGCCGAAGCCGCTTTTCAGGCAAGTATATCAACGAATACGTCTACCTGATCAGCAGGCAGGGCCGGGTAGAAGCCATGGTCATCTACCCCTACCGGACAATTTCTCAAGCCCTGAAGACTAGTCTCGGCCGGGTGACCGCCATTAATGAGCAAGGGGTCCTGCGCTTGGAGCGGGTGCAGGACTGGAGCGAAGGGAACCAAAAATGGATTGCTAATCCCCTGTACCTTTCCCTGGACAGCAAGGCTTCCCTGGTAATTAAGGGTGAACAGGCGGCAGACAGGCAGTCCTTCCAGGTGGGAGAAGAGGTCTTGGTCCTCCATGACCACCAGCAAATCTATGTGGCCATTATCCAAGAATAGAAAAAACAGACCCCATTGTTATAATAAGCGAGGCCACTAATTATTCATTGATTTACCGTGGCCTCAAAGCGAATTTCATACTCGGTTTCATTATGATAATGCAATTTTATCTCTTGCCGGGTATAATCCAGCGGAGGTGCAGGAAATGGGTTTTAGGCTTCCTTTAATATGGGTGACCCTGGCCTTAATCATTGGCCTATGGCCTGTGGGAGCATCCGCCTCTGTGCTGCACCTGGAAGGGGGCATTGCCAACGAGCAGGAATACCGGGAGGTGCTCTGGGTTACCGGCCGGCCCATCTTATTAACCGGAAAGGTCAAAGAAACAGTTACCGCCGGCAAGGACGGTTCGGTTACTTACCGCTTAACCTATACCAACCTGGGCAACCAGGAGCACAAAATCGCGGTGACCAGATCCCTGACCTTCGTTGCTTCCCAAGAGCAAAAGGATAACCAGCGGATTTCCGTTACCCGGCTGACCAGCTTCCGGGAAACCATTTCGGTGGATAAGGACCGCTATGTCCTGGAGGATTACCAGTTTGCCCATTCCGCCATTACCGACCAACAACCGGTGGTGGGTTACCATAGCGCCAACTGGACTGCCAGGAAGACATACAATGTAAATAAGAATGCCGGTAAGGCGGTTGTGGAAACCTGGGGCAGTTCTGTAGGCTACCAGCACAACTGGGGAAAAACCGTTACCCACAGAATTGATGGTACCGTAAACTTTGACGGGAAAGTGACGGTAGATAAAAATCAACACAACACCAATTGGGCCGGCAGCTTTCAGGTCAACCTGTCAAACAGCCACACTCGCCGCCTGGCATACCAGCCCAATGAGCCAAGCCAGATCAGCTTTGCTGGCGGCTATCTGGAGGTCCGTCAGGATACCGGCACCCTCCAGTACAATTGCAACCTGCCTAACCTGGAAAAAGGCCTGGTGAAAGACAGCCGCCGTTTGCAGGAGGCCGGATCCCGCCAACTGGCCAGTCTCCCCAGGCAGCAGCGATTACCGGTGCCGTTATTGCGGGATATCCAGGGCCATTGGGCTCTGGAGGATATCCTTAGCCTGGCCAGCTTGGAAGCCTTCCCCGGGGGCGGTGAATATTTCGGACCCCGCTTGCCCATGCTGAGAGGGGATTTTGCCAAAGCTTTGGTAGTGATCACAGGACTTAGTCTCCCGGTACCCCCTCCTGCCCCGAAGGGAACCACCCGAACGGTGCCTCAGCCGGAACAGCCCGTCTTTGCCGATGTAACTGCAGATGACCCCTTTTACTACCATTATAAGGCGGTTTTTCAGGCCGGATTGATGCAGGGAACCGGGCCGGGCCTCTTTTCTCCCCAGCAGAGCCTGACCAGAGCCCAGGCCATTACCATTATGGTGCGGGCCTTGGGGCTGGAAAATACAGCTCCGGTGACCCAGGGGAAGACTTCCTTCCGGGATGACGCCGCCATTCCCGTCTGGGCCAGGGATGCTGTCTTTGTGGCACATCGCCTGGGATTGGTCAAGGGGGATGATTACGGCTATGTACTGCCCAACCAGGTGATGACCAGGGCGGAGGCCGCAGCCTTTTTAAACCGGTTTATCCGCTACCTGCAAACGGAAATGAAAGCGGAGTACCGGGAACGCATCCTGAACTACCGGTAAAATCCGCATTGGCAGGTTAGGGGCTTTGGTGTATAAAACTGGCAGACAAGCTCTTAATACGACTGGGTAATATCTCGCAAAGGAGGGAATATATATGGTAACGGCGGCAAGACGTGGCGCCAAATCTATCGCACGGGGTATGAACATTATGAGTTGCCGCGTTACCGGTAAATTCACTCCTTGTGAGCGGGGCTATATAGGAGAATGTGTTTCAACAAAATCAACCAGATTAAGTCTTCCGAAGAAAGATTTTGTCCATTCGCTGCAAACTTTACATGAGGAGTGATAACGATGCAGATCCAGACTACCCGGTTTGGTACTCTGGAGATTGACGAGCAGGAAGTCATTAAATTCCCGTCCGGCATGCTGGGGTTTGAAGAACTGAACGACTACGTGCTGTTGCCGGTCTCTGGCAACCCTGCCTTCACCTGGCTGCAGGCGGTCCAGGAACCGGCAGTGGCCTTCCTCCTGGTGGACCCCTTCCTGTTTTTCCAGGGCTACGAGGTGGAGCTGCAGCCCCGGCACGAACAGGCGCTGCAAGTGGACGGCCCGGACCAGGTGGCGGTCTACGCGGTAGTGACCATCCCGCCTTCCGGGGTGAAGGACATGATGGCCAATCTGGTGGGGCCGGTGGCCATCAACCTGGTGAAAAAACGCGGCCTGCAGTTAGTCCTTGAGGGAACGGGTTACACCACCAGGCATCTCCTCTTCCCCAGGCAGCCCGGCCAGCACCCCCGGGCAGCCGCCCGCTGACCGGGGGGTGAACCAGCGTGCTTGTACTTACCCGCAAAGTGGGCGAAACCATCCTGATCGGCGACAATATCCGCATCACCGTGGTTGCCATGGAGGAAGACAAAGTCCGCATCGGCATCGACGCCCCCCGGGAACTGGCCATCCTCCGCCAGGAACTGGTTGACGCCGTCCGGCGGGAAAACCAGGCCGCCGCCGCTACCGATGCGGCCGTCCTGTCCCAGCTTCCGGACTTGCTGGCTCATCAAGCTCCTAAAGCACAAAAGGCAGAATAGCAAGATAACCGGCACGGGATGGGAATATTTCCTATTACCCCGGACTTTTCTGTGATATAATACCCGTAAGTAAAAGTGATGTGGTGAGTTGGATGATTCAATACCAGACCTACCTCGATGCATGGAAAAAACGAGTTAAAGAACGGGAGGAGGCCAGGACCGATCTGCGCTTGCGGGCGCTGGCTGCCGCGGAGCGGGCGGCATGCCGAATAGGCCGGGAATTTGATGTGCGCCGGGTGATCCTTTATGGCTCCCTCGTGCACGAACCTGACCGCTTTTACGAAGAATCCGATATTGACCTGGCCGTAGAGGGACTGGAGCCGGGCGACTTTTTCGCTGCCTGGCAGCTGGCGGAAACCGCGGCCGGTGGTTTCCCCGTGGACCTTACCCTCCTCGAAGAGGCAAAGCCCTGGCTTAAGGAACGAATTATGGCAGAGGGGAGGGTGCTCTATGACATCGCGGGATGTCCTCCGTATCGCCCGGCTGGCGGCCGAGATCAGGCAGACCCTGAATGAGATGGAAAAGATCCGCGCAGAGGCTGCAGAACTCCTGGCCAAAGCGGGAGAAACCGAACCGGACCACCTAATCGTGCGCGCCGCCGGGTCTATCTTGCATGATTTTTACCTGGCGGCCGAGGAAATTTTTATTGCTGTGGCGGAAGACCTGGACGGAGGGCTGCCTGCCGGCACCCACTGGCACCGTGACCTATTGCGAAACGTTACCCTCGAATTGCCGGGAATCCGTCCCCCGGTGATCAGCACCGAGTTGGCCGCCGATTTTGACGAGTACCTCCGGTTCCGGCACCTGTTCCGGCACCACTACGGCTTTAAATTACAGTGGAAACGCATGCGGCCATTGCTGGAAACCATGGGAGTGCTGCTGGACCGTTTCAGGAAAGAAGTTAGCACCTTCTGCGAATTCCTGGATGCGGTGGTGGCCCACCTTGGAAGCAAGCAGTGAATATGTATATGATGATATTAGGTGGGAACCAGGAGCGTTGATTGACTTGGGATAGTGGATGCCTTACTATGTTGGTAAGGAAGGAGGGGGTTAACGTGGGCGTTGCTTTTGAGGAAACGGCGGCTGCCGGCGGCCTGACGTACGACGATTACATTCTTTTTCCGGAAGATGGACGGCGGCATGAGTTGTTGGGGGGAGAACATTATATGACACCGGCGCCGACTACTGCTCACCAGCACTTCCTGGCGAAATTGTTTTACCTGCTCTACCAGCACGTTATTAGCAATCACCTGGGAAAAGTATTTTTTGCCCCCATTGACGTGGTACTCTCGCCCCAGGATGTGGTCCAACCGGATTTGATTTTCATTAGCAACGAGCGGCGTTGCCGGCTGACGGAAAAAAACGTGCAGGGGGCGCCGGACCTGGTAGCAGAGGTTATCTCAGAATCCTCCCGCCTGCTGGACAAAAAATTAAAGCGTAACCTTTACGGCAGTTATGACGTGCTGGAATACTGGCTGTTTGATCCCGAACTGCGCGTGGCTGAGGTTTACCGTCGCGACGACCGTAACCGCCTCGTGAAGTTTGCCGAGTACGAGGACGAGGGTCAAATCGTTTCGCCCCTGCTGCCGGGCCTGGTCATTGAGGTGGACCGCCTCTTCTAGCCGTGAAGCAGTGGGGGAGAATGGAAAATGTGCCATTGTCAGGCTTATCTAAACGCATGGGAAAAGCGTGTGGCAGAACGGGAACGGTCCAAGTATTTGTAAGAGGGGCATAAGAGATGCGGAAGGTAAACCTTGATGAATACATGCGGGAATTAAAACCCAGGGCTGCCCAAGCCTACCTGCAGGCGGCAGCCGCGTGGGGCCGCCCATTGCCCCGCCGGCGCCCGCGGGCAGCGGCGGAAGAGGCTATCCTGGCTCACCTGGACCGGCTGCGCCGGCAGAAAGCCCTGGCGGACGGAACCCTTGTCCAGTTAGCCACCCGGAGGTACCGGTTACGTATCTGGTAACGAATTACATGAAAAATCACCCATGCTAAAGGGATTGTAAGCGAGAATTTCCCCCGAAATTCTCGCTTATTTGCTAAAGTCCGCCCTCTTTTCTGCCGATAATTATTCGTAGAAAGGAGGTGTGCCTTGTTTAAATCCCGGTGCAATGCGGCCGCAAAAATCAAGGGGATTTAAAAGCTTCACAACTTTACGGCAAGGATGCCGAAATGAAAAATTCAAGGAGGAAAGAAAGATGCGGATTAACAACAACATCATGGCCATGAACACCTACCGACAACTGGGTGCCAACCAAATCAGCACTGCCAAGTCTCTTGAGAAGCTGTCCTCAGGCCTGCGCATCAACAGAGCAGGGGACGACGCGGCTGGATTGGCTATTTCCGAAAAAATGCGCGGCCAGATTCGGGGCTTGAACCAGGCGGCAAGAAATGCTCAAGATGGTATTTCATTGATTCAAACCGCTGAGGGCGCATTAAATGAAACAAATGCGATTTTGCAGCGTATGCGTGAATTAGCCGTTCAATCTTCAACCGTAACAAATACTGCTGATGATCGAGCTGCTCTTGATAAGGAGTTTCAGCAGTTAATGGGTGAAATAGACCGAATAGCTAACGAAACTCAATTTAACACCCAAGATTTACTTAAAGGTGGTTTTGGTGCAACATCTACAGCCGGAGATAATATTGTAGCAGCGAAAGGTATAACAAACTATAGCATTTCGGGAGCAAGTGCTGGAGCTATTGTGTTAACAAGTGCAACTGGTACAAACTCCGGTACTGTTAAATTGACTGCAGTATATACTGATGCTGATGGTAATAGTACGACTCAGGTATTAGATAACGTAGCTGTGCCTACCGGTGCTAATACTTCGACTATTAATTTTGACAAAATTGGATTTAGCTTCACGGCAAATAGTTCTTTAAGTAGTGCAAGCTTTGGTGGTGCCGCCGCTGATACAATTACTATTACGGCATCATCTGCCAAGTTCCATATTGGAGCAAATAAAGACCAAACTATTAGCTTGGATATTAGAGATATGCGTACTACTGGCGTTTTAGCCATTAGTGGGCAGGATATCTTGACCCAGGATAAAGCTGGAACTGCAATTCAGAAGTTGGATGCTGCAATCAAGGAAGTGTCTACTGAAAGAGCCAATTTGGGTTCTGTACAAAACAGGTTAGAACATACAATTGCTAACCTCGGCACGGCTTCCGAGAATTTGGCTGCCGCCGAGTCCCGCGTCCGCGACGTAGACATGGCCAAGGAAATGATGGAATTCACCAAGATGAACATCCTTGCTCAGGCCGCCACCGCCATGCTTGAGAGGTCGGCGGCATAGCCGGAACTCACAGGCGTCCTGGAGAGTAATTTCCAGGAGTATTACCGGGTGAATTGCTGGAACAGCCTGAGAGCCTGCCTTACCACAGCGGGGCCGGAAACGGCGGACGCGACGGTTTGAAAAAACGGCAGGATTGGCCAATCAGCAGCCAAGCCCCTGGACCGAAAGGTTGGGGAAGGTTCAACGACTAGGGCATACCACCTAAAGGCAGTTGCCCATGGTGATGAAGCCCGTAGGGTTTAATTACCCGAAGTGCCCGGCTCCTACGTACGTAGGATGAAGATATAGTCTGTTCGGTATCCGAAAGGAACCGGCCTGGAAGAGCGCAGGCGAACCAGCAGCCCCAAGCTGTACTACAACTGTTACGGTAACACAGAAAGCCGGTGGGAAACCCACCGGCTTTTACAACCTTCTTTGCTCTCTCAGTCTCCTTATTTTGTCTACGATACCCCAGTAGTTTCTGTTTAAGGTTTCTGCTATCCGCTTATCCGTGTAATGTTCCCTGTAATAAGCGTTTCTGCTACGGGGAGCAAAACTAAGCGTTCCGTCCCCCAGCAAACTTCCTGTAATAATGTTTGTTTGTAATTCTGTTGGCGTGAGTTTTGGAATACCTGCAAGGTACTTCTTCTCCTTAGCCTGCATTAACTGTTGATGTTGCTGCTCCCAATATTGATCGCTTTTATGAATTTTGTGCTCTGAAGCAAGTGTCTTGAGTTTCCACATGGGTATTTTTAATTTATCCGCTAATATTTTGTTTTTAGTATCGGGATAATGAACTTTTAAATAGTCAACCAATTCTTTATCAGTCATTAAACACCACCCCTGGGGAACATATGTTCGCAAGTAACTTCTACGTGATCTTTCATTATTCCTGCTTAAACCCTTAATGTTTGACAGATTCAACCGATAAATATATTAGGAGTTTATTAGTTGGGGGCGAAAAAAGTGAAAATTGTAGGTGTGGGCGGAACGGCGCCTGTTGTTTCTAAAGAATTAACGGACCGGCAAACAGAGAGGCCGCTGGTTTCCAAGAAGGACAGTCCACCTAACCAGCAGCAGGTTCGTATGGGAGAAAAAGAACTTATAGAGGTCATTGAAAAGGCCAATCAAGCTATTACAGGACCCAATACCATGTTTAAGTTCTCCATCCATGAAGGAACCAAGGAGATCATGGTCAGGGTCATCAACGAGGAGACCGGTGAAGTAATCCGGGAAATCCCGCCGGAGAAGATCCTGGACATGGTGGCCAAGATGTGGGAACTGGCCGGCATCTTTGTGGATGAAAGAAGGTAATGCCATGAAGCGGGAGCTTACGCTCCTGCTTTTTTTGTTTTTTGGGCTTAATTTCTGGCTTTTTGATGCCGATAATTAATTTACAAGAGATTATTTCCATTGGTAACGGGGTGTGTCATATGTCCGTCAGATCGCTGCGCCTGGGAGGGTTGGCCACCGGCCTGGATATTGACCAGATGGTCAAAGACTTGATGCGGGTGGAGCGGGTGCCTTTGGACAAACTGCGGCAGGACCGGCAGGTTGCTGCCTGGCGGCAGGAGGCTTTTCGCGAAATCAACAGGGCCTTGGCTGCCTTCCGGGACCAGGTGTTTTCCCTGGGGCTGCAGGCCACCTACCTAGCCAAAAAAGCCGCTGCTAGCAATGCTGCCGCCATTACTGTCAACCCCCTGCCAACCGCTGCAGAGGGGCTGTATGAATTGACAGTTGAGCAGCGGGCTAATGGGGTCTACCTGGCCAGCGGCAGCAGCTTAAATGATGAGAAGGATGGCAGCGGTAACACCAGGACGTTGAAAGAACAGTTCGGCCTGGCTGAAGGTACCGTCATTTCTTTTGCCCTGGAGGGCAACGCCAAGGACGGGGAAGGGAACTATATCCAGGCCAGCTTCCATTTCGATGCCGGTACGAAAACCATCCACGATGTGGTCAACGAGATCAACCGGGCCAGGTTAGGTTTTAGGGCTGTCTATGACAGCACGAATGACCGTTTTGTGTTCATGTCTCCTGCCACAGGGGCCTCCCAGCGTATGAAAGTTGTCAGTGATGAGGAGTTGACACCAGGGGTGCGTTTTCTCAGCGGGCCCGGCAACCTGCTCCAACTGCCTGTCGATGCCCCTGACGGTTTAAAAGCATATACCGGCCAGGACGCCCTGGTGAAACTGAACGGCGCTGCCTATAACTTTAGCAGCAACTCCTTCACCCTGATGGGCCTGCAGATTACCATCAATGAAGGGCCGGACCGTTTGGGGGAACCGGCAGTCCGTGCCAGTATTTCGGTTTCCGCTGATACAGAGGCTGTTTTTAATGCTATTAAGAATTTCGTGGAAAAATATAATGAGCTGCTGGAAAAAGTCAATGACAAACTTAGAGAACAAAGGCATAGAGATTACCGTCCCTTGACGGAAGAACAGCGCAAAGCCTTAACCGATAAGGAAATTGAAATGTGGGAAGAGAAGGCCAAAAGCGGCCTTTTACGAAATGACCCGCTCTTGGACAGTATTCTGGGCCGCCTGCGGACCATGGCGAACAGCCCGGTTGAGGGAATGGCTTCCGGTTTGAACAGCCTTTCGGCCATCGGGATCCGGACCGGTCATTATACCGAAGGGGGCAAATTGTTCCTGGATGAAGGAAGACTAAAAGAGGCCCTTGTCAAAGATCCGGAGGGAGTTATGCGCCTCTTTACCAAGAGAGTTGAGAGTGAGGGACCGGAGGGGCGGGGGATTGCTTTCCGGTTATATGATGAAGTGAATGCCGGGCTTAGCCGCCTTTCGGCTCATGCCGGCAGTCCTTTGCCCTTCAGTGTCTTTGACCAGAGTAATATTGGCAAGGAAATCAGCCGCTACGACCAGCGCATCAGGGAGACGGAACAGCGGCTGCAGAAGAAAGAAGACCAGTACTGGCGCAGGTTTACCGCCCTGGAAAAAGCAATCGCCAAAATGAATTCCCAAAGCGCCTGGTTGACTGCCCAGTTTATGAATAATGCCAGGTAGTCCAATCCTATTTTAGGCAGGAGTGAACATAGTTGATGTGCGGAATTGAACATATGACTGCCAAGCTCCATGCCTTGGCCCAGAAAAAACTTGAGCTCTTGCAAGAATTCCGTTCTCTTTCAGTAAAGCAGAGAGAGAGGCTGGAAGGGGAAGACCTGGCGGACTGGGAAGGACTTTTGGAGCAAAAGGAAGCCCTGATCCGGCGCATCGACGGGTTGGACATGCAAGCTGGCCAGGCGGAAGCAGAAATGCTGGAGTTCCTGGGCACGGGTACCCTGGAAGACCCGCTGTTATTGGCAAAACCCCTGTGGCAAGAGACTTTGGGTCTCAGGCGAGCTATTCGGGAGACTCTTGCTGAAACCCGGCGGATTGATGACGCAGTAACCAATAAGGTCCTGCTTTTGCGAGAAGACCTGGCACAAAAGATGCAACAGCTTCAGCGGGAAAAAAAGGGAGTTCAGGCTTACGGGCAGCAAACGCCTCAGGCCGAGGGGTTTTTTTTGGACCGCAAAGAGTAGTTGGCCGGGTTCTTGGATAGAGAAGGGGGAAGTACCATGATCAAAATCCCTGGAACGGATCCCGTTATTATCAACCAGATCCAGAGCCAGACGGCAAAAGGTGTGGTGCAGGAAACCCGCCAGCCAAAAATAACCAGGGAGCAGGAGCGGGAAGGCCGCCGGCAGGAATACAAGGACAAGCTGGCCAAATCGGTAAAAAAATTGAACCAGGCCACCCAGGTGCTGGACAGCCCCCTGCGGTTTGAAATGGTGGAAAAAAACGGCGCCTGGCTGGTGCGGATCATTGATGGCTCCACCAACCGGCTCCTGCGGGAGGTGCTTCCAGAAAAGGTGATGGATGTGGCAGGGCGGTTGCAAAAGGCCCTTGGAATTCTGGTGGACGAGCTGATTTAGCAAAAATGTTACTATTCAGACCCCCACGCCGCTTATCGCGGCACCATCAGAGGGATGAAAAAATATGACAAGCTATTTTCAGGGCAGAATACTTCGAGGCGATAAACCGTTCTTTCATTCTGACTCCTGATTTCTGACCCCTATTATTTTCGCCTGTTCTCTCATCCGATTCCTGGTAGTTACGCAAAAAAATAGTTTCGAATTTATTAGGGAGGAACAATTCATGAGTGTGACAGAGCAATCCTACCGGGTCTATCAGCAAAACCAGATTATGACGGCATCCCAAGAGAAGCTGGTGCTCTTCCTTTATGAAGGCGCCCTCCGCTTTTTGAAACAGGCCGATGAGGCCTGTGCCGCCAGGGATTGGAATAAGTGCAACAATTATTTGTTGAGGTCACAGGAGATTATCACTGAACTGCAGGTCACCTTGAACCGGGAAAGAGGCGGCCAGGTAGCTGAAAGTCTTTTCCTGTTATACGATTACATGCTTCGACGCTTGGTGGAAGCAAATATCAAAAAAGAGCGCCAATTGATTGCCGAGGTTAACGGCCTCTTGACAGAATTGCGGGATGCCTGGCAGCAGTTAATCCTCCAGCATCAAAGCCATAACTATTCCACCAACGGCCTGCGCTTGCAGGGTTAGCAAAATCATTCAACTGGGTCTTGGCTTTTCGCGGGGGATTGTTTCCCCCGCTCCTGTTTAGATTCGACCAGTTCTTGGCTCCGGTTTACCGGAGCCAAGAACTGGTTAATCCCATAGGGGGCCAGTTAATGCAGGGGCGTAGCCGCTCTTTTAATGAGCGAGGCCACTAATTTTAAAATGTGGCCTCAAAGCGAATTTCATGCCCGGCTTCATTGATTTTAATATTTTTCCTTTGCCGAGCATTTCCCGCCGCTTGGAGAGAAGCAAAGGGTTAGAGCGGGTAGCCATCTGTGATAAATTTTCCCTAAATGACGGTGGGCGCCGTCATTTTTTCTGTCCAATTAGGCCAAACGGGGATTTTCCCGTGAGGGTAAAGACCGCCCCCAAAGGATGCTTGAAGTCGCCCTAAACTTGTGAATCTCCGTAACGCCAACACTTATTTGTAGGAATTCTGTATCTTTTGTAGAACATTATCCATTACAGGCAGGAATCGACAAGATTATGTTGAATAGTAGTTGAATGATAATATGTAAAATTTTATTAGTATTTTTTGGTAGCCTGACATTATTTTTAAATAAAAGAAATTGGTGGAGATTTTCTGTAAAAAGGCAAGCTTTCCGAAAGGAAATGTGCGCAAAGCTATGGGTCTAAGGTTTGACCATGTCGGACTATGATTGCCAGGCTGCCATGGTAATCTTGCTGGCATGCCTATCTACAGGCGAACTGGCCCTGGGGGATAGGTGTTTTTGTATAAACAAGGTTTTCGGTAAGTTAGTCTTGCAAGGGGGTTCAACCATGTGGAATGTAATGAATAACCCCATTATGCTGGCTCTGGCCAAGACCCTTGACGCAGCCAGCCTCCGCCAGCAGGTAATTGCTCACAATATTGCCAATGCCAATACCCCTGGCTTCAAGCGGTCTGTGGTTGCTTTTGAACAGGCTCTGCAGCGAGCGCTGGAGGGCAGCGGGCACGGGGGTTCCCGGCGAGTGGCTATGGACAGGGTTAAAGAAGTCCAGCCTCAGGTAGTGCGGGATAATACCACCTCCATGCGGGTTGACGGTAATAATGTGGACATGGAGTCCGAAATGGCCCAGCTGGCCTTAAACACCCTTACCTATAACACGGCAACCCAGTTGTTAAGCTCAAAATTTGCTTCGGCGCGTTACGTAATTCATGAGGGGAGGAAATAAGCCGTGAAAATATTTCACTCCATGAATATCAGCCTGTCCGGTTTAACGGCGGAAAGACTTCGTTTGGACCTGGTGGCCGGCAACTTGGCCAATGCCAATACTACCCGCACTCCGGAGGGCGGTCCTTACCAGCGGCGGGTGGCGGTATTTGCTGAGCTGCTGGAGCAAGCCAGAGCTGGCAAAGGGGCTGTTGCCGGGGTGCGGGTGGCTGCCGTAACAAAAGATAATACTCCCCCCCGGATGGTCCATGACCCATCCCACCCGGATGCAAACCCGGACGGTTATGTGGCCTATCCAAACATCGATGTGCTGCAAGAAATGGTAGACATGATCTCTGCTTCCAGGGCGTATGAAGCTAATGTTACCGTATTTAATGCCGGAAAGACCATGGCGTTGAAGGCCCTGGAAATCGGCCGCGGCTAAAGGGGGAATAACCAGTGAAAGTAGCTCTGATGGCTCCGCAAAGTCTAGTTTTGCCTAAGGGTATCCCCCCCAAAGCGGATTTAGCTCCGGCAGGTTCCTTTGGGGATTTATTGAAACAGAAGCTGGCCGAAGTGAATAGCCTCCAGCTGAAGGCTGATGAGCTTACCAGGCAAATGCTGGCCGGGCAACCGGTAGACTTGCATCAGGTTATGATAGCTGCCGAACAGGCTAGCCTGGCCCTGCAGCTTACGGTACAGATTAGGAACAAGGTTATCGAGGCATATCAAGAAGTATCCCGGATGCAGATCTAGCCTTGCTTCTTGCTAGAAGCCGGAATGCTTTTGACTTGTATAAACACCCTGTTGGGGACATTCCGCGGCGACGGTAACCGGAATAAGGACGTGTATCCCGTTTATTTGGGGACACTGTGCAGCAAAAATAAATCGCAAAAAAAGCGGTGTGTCCCTCCTATTGGGGACATTCCGCGGCGACGGTAACCGGAATAAGGACGTGTATCCCGTTTATTTGGGGGCACTGTGCAGCAAAAATAAATCGCAAAAAAGCGGTGTGTCCCTTCTATTGGGGACATTCCGCGGCGACGGTAACCGGAATAAGGACGTGTATCCCGTTTATTTGGGGGCACTGTGCAGCAAAAATAAATCGCGAAAAAAGCGGTGTGTCCCTCCTATTGGGGACATTCCGCGGCGACGGTAACCGGAATAAGGACGTGTATCCCGTTTATTTGGGGACACTGTGCAGCAAAAATAAATCGCGAAAAAAGCGGTGTGTCCCTTCTATTGGGGACATTCCGCGGCGACGGTAACCGGAATAAGGACGTGTATCCCGTTTATTTGGGGGCACTGTGCAGCAAAAATAAATCGCAAAAAAAAAAGCGGTGTGTCCCCATACCTTAAATAAATAGGCCAGCTCAGGGGTGGGAGTTTTTGAGTAATTTTTGGAGCTTGATGTCCCGGTGGTGGTCTTCCCTGCCGGGCAATCGAAAATCCATGTACATTGTAATGGCTGCAGCAGTAATAGCGGCAGGGTTTTTCTTTATCCAGTGGTTAGGTAAGGTTACCTACACTCCCTTGTTTACCCGTTTGGAACCCCGCGAGGCAAACAAGATAGTTGAAAAGCTAAAAGAGCTGAATGTTAAGTACCAGCTTGCCGATCAGGGCGCTACTGTTATGGTTCCCCAGGACAAAGTTTATGAACTGCGGATGCAGATGGCTGGTTCTGGCATGCTGGTAGGAGGGGGAGTGGGGTTTGAAATCTTTGACCAGAGCAAGCTGGGCATGACTGATTTTGAGCGCCGGATGGATTATCTCCGGGCCCTGCAGGAAGAATTGCGCCGCACCATCGTCCAGCTTGATGAGGTCGAGCAAGCCCGAGTGCACCTAGTGCTGCCGGAGCCCAGTGTTTTTATTCGCGATGAACGGCCTGCCTCGGCTTCAGTTACTTTAAAATTGAGCCCTTTAGCAAAACTGAAGCAGGAACAGGTAAAGGCTATTATTTATCTTGTTGCCAGCGGTGTGGAAAACTTACCGCCGGAGAATGTCAAGGTGATTGACACCCGGGGAAATATTTTGAGCGACGGCCTGGATGTTTCCTTTAGCGGCAGTATTTCCCAGCAGCGAGCGGCCCAGCAGGAACTGAAAAAAGAGTTTGAGCGGGACCTGGAGCGGCGGGTGCAGGGCATGTTGGAAAGGATCTTAGGGCCAGGGCGGGCTGTGGCCATGGTCACGGTAGACTTGGATTTCAACTCCCGGGAAGTAACCCGGATTGAATATACCAATCCCGGGGTATTAAGATCTGAACAAGTGCGGGAGGAGCAAAGCTCCTCTACGGGAGGGGCGCCTATTCCCGTTGGTTTTGACCCCAATACTAATATCGGCGGCGGGTACCCTTTATCGGAAAATCAGGCCAGTTCTGCCCATAACCGGATGGAAGCCCAGCGGGTCTATGAAATAGGTCAAACCCAGGAACGGGTCCTCCACGCGCCGGGAAAAGTTAAAAGCCTTTCGACGGCAGTTGTGCTGGATGGAGAACTTACCCCCGAAAAAGAGACTAACATCAGGAATATTGTCGCTGCTGCCATTGGCTTTCAAAACAACCAGGAGCGACAAGACCGGATTGAAGTGATCAGCCTGGCCTTCAATACTGCTCACCTGGCAGAGGCTGAAAAGGAAATGGCTGCCCTGGCAGCCGCCAGGGCCAAAGAGGAGCGGACCCGGCAGTGGGTAAAATGGGGTCTGCAGGGATTAGGGGTTATCTTTGCTTTTGTCTTGGCGTTAAGCCTCTTGCGGCAGATCAGCCATTTATCTTCCGGCAGGATGGTAGCGGCTACTCTGGATGAACCCATCAAGCCTGTCTCCGCCTATGCTCCGCCCCCACTGTCCCCAGAAGAGGCCCAAAAACGGAGCAAACAGGAACAAGTACGGAAATTGGCCCGGGAAAAACCGGACGAAGTTGCTCAACTGGTTAAAACCTGGATAACTGAGGATTAGGGAGTGGGCACAGTTGCCTAAAAAGAGTCTAACCGGATTGGAGAAAGCGGCCATTTTCCTCATTAATTTGGGCCCTGAGCTTTCAGCTCAGGTTTTAAAGCAACTGCCTGAAACCGATATTGAAAGAATTACTTACCAAATTGCCAATACCGTTTCAGTTGATAACGAAATGAAGGCACAGGTGATTGAGGAGTTTATCCAGTTAAACGAAGCCCAGCAGTTCCTTCTCCATGGGGGAGTAAAATATGCTAAAGAGTTACTGGAGAAAACCCTTGGTCCCAGCAGGGCGGCCGAAATAATTAAAAAGCTGACGGAAAGCTCTAAAATCCGCCCCTTTTCCCTGGTGCGCAAAACCGATCCCAAGCACCTGGTCAACTTTATTTCCCACGAACATCCCCAAACCATCGCCCTGATCCTTTCTTACTTGGATCCTGAGCAGGGTTCGGTAGTCCTGAGTTCGTTGCCTAATGACCTGCAGGCGGATATTGCCCGCAGGATTGCCTTGATGGAACGGACTGCGCCTGACGTGGTGCGGCAGGTGGAAAGCGTCCTGGAACAAAAGCTGTCTTCGCTGGTAGACCAGAATTTTACCTCCGTAGGCGGAGTTGATACCCTGGTAGACATTTTGAACCGGGTTGACCGGGGGACCGAAAAAACCATTTTAGAAACCCTGGAAATGGAAGACAGGGAGTTAGCTGAAGAAATCAGGAAACGCATGTTTGTCTTTGAGGACATTATCAAGCTGGATGACAACTCCGTCCGGCGGGTTCTACGAGAAGTGGATACCAAAGAATTGGCTCTTGCTCTCAAAGGCGCCAGCACCGAAGTGGCGGAAAAATTGTTCAAGAACATGTCCCAGCGGGCTGGAGAAATGCTGCGTGAAGACATTGAATTTCTCGGTCCTACCCGTTTGCGGGATGTAGAGGAAGCTCAGCAGCGCATTGTCCAGGTAATTCGTCGTTTGGACGAATCAGGCGAGATTATTATTGGCCGGGGTGGGGAGGATGCCATTATTGTCTAGGCTGATTAAGAGCGCTCCTGTTGATGCCACAAGCCCTTTCAAGCTTGAAATTAGGAATGGATTTTCTTCTTTGGACAACCTTCAGGCAGAACCTGTTTTTCGGGCAGCGGCAAAGGCGGCTGAGGCAGAAGCTTCCTTAATTTTAGAACAGGCCCGCAATCAGGCAGCTAAAATCAGAGAAGAAACCGCCCGGGAGGCAGAATCTTTGCGCCAGGAAGCCTTCCACCGCGGTTACGCAGAGGGCCATCATGCCGGTTATCAAAAGGCCTTAGCGGATGCTGCCGGGGTTACTGAGGAGGCTAGAAAGGTCTTTGAGGAGGCCATCCGCCACCGCCAGGAGATATTTGTTAACCTGCAGGAAGACCTTGTTACTGTAGCTGTTATTATGGCGGAAAAGATTATCCGGCAGCAGATTAGCCTTGAACCTAAACTGATCATTGAGATATGCCGTGAAGCTGTTAAAAAGGCTCTTGACGGTACCAATTACTTCCTATCCGTCCATCCCGACTTGCTGCCGGTGGTGGAAGCTCACCGGCAGCAAATCGAACAGCATTTGCCCAGAGGAGCTGGCATGCAAATAATGCCGGATGCTGCTATAGAGCCCGGCGGCTGCTACCTGGAAACAGACACTTCAGTGGTGCATGGAAGGGTCCAGGATCAGTTGACCGTGCTCCGGCAAGCCCTGCAGGCTCAGGAGGAAAAATGAAGAGTTGGCTAGACCTAGTCCAATTCAGCCGGCGCTTACAAGAGGTTGACCCGTTGCGCTGCAGCGGGAAAATTGCTCAGGTAATCGGTCTCACTGTGGAGGCTACAGGTTTAAAAGCCCCGGTGGGGGAGCTTTGTGAGATTGAAACCCTGGCTAAGGGCCATAAAATTGTGGCTGAGGTGGTAGGTTTTAAAAATAAACGGACCTTGTTAATGCCTTTAGGAAGTCTGGAAGGAATCGGGCCGGGATGCCAGGTCACCTCTTTAGGCCGTCAGCATGATATTATGACGGGACCCCACCTCTTGGGCCAGGTTCTCGACGGTTTAGGACGGCCAATCAGCCAGCAAGAGGTCAACTCCGGTCAGGCGGGATGCCCCTATCCGGTGAACAACCCTCCTCCCAGCCCCTTGGCAAGGAGCAGGATTAAGGAAGTTTTGGCTACTGGGATTAAAGCCATCGACGCCATGTTAACCTGCGGCAAAGGACAAAGGATCGGAATTTTTTCCGGGAGTGGCGTAGGGAAAAGCACCCTGCTTGGGATGATTGCCCGCCACAGCAACGCCGATGTAAATGTGATTGGCCTGATCGGTGAGCGGGGGAGGGAAGTCCTGGAGTTCCTGGAACGGGATTTGGGGGATGGTTTGCAAAAGTCTGTGGTGGTAGTAGCCACCTCAGACCAGCCGCCTTTAATCAGGATAAAGGGGGCATTTGTTGCCACGGCAATTGCCGAGTATTTCCGGGATCAAGGAAAATCCGTCATTCTGATGATGGATTCCATTACCCGTTTTGCCAATGCCCAGCGAGAGGTCGGCCTGGCCGTCGGGGAACCGCCGGCCACCCGGGGTTATCCCCCTTCGGTTTTTGCTCTCCTGCCCAGGCTTTTGGAAAGAGGGGGGAACACGAAAAAGGGTGCTATTACCGGGATGTATACGGTCTTGGTAGAGGCTGACGACATGAATGAACCGGTGGCAGACGCAGTGAGGGGAATCCTGGACGGGCATATCGTCCTTTCCCGAGATTTGGCCCAGCGTAATCATTTTCCAGCCATTGACGTTTTAGCCAGTATCAGCCGGTTAATGCCGGAATTAGTAGATGCCAAGCACCGGGAACTGGCTGGTAAGCTGAGGGACTACTTGGCCGCATACAGGGAGGCGGAGGACTTAATCAACATCGGGGCATACGAGGAAGGTTCCAATCCCCGGGTTGACGCTGCCCGCCGTTTTTATCCAGCCATTGTGTCCTTTTTGCAACAGGACATTAACGATCACTTTACCTTCCAGCAGGCATTGGTGGGCTTAAAAACAACAATTGGCCAGTAGCGAGGCCAGAGGGGATATTAAAATGCGGGATTTTAGATTTAAGATGGAAAAAGTTCTGCAGTTTCGTCTTTCGGTAGAAGAAAAGGCCAAGCATAATCTGGCTGGGTCCTTGGCCCATTTAAAAACTGAAGAAGCCCGCTTGGTTATGATCCGTCAGGAGCTGGCTGGTCAGCAGCGGGGATTTGCTGCAGGGGTGCAGGTTGACTTGAACCAAACCCTGTTGGAGGCGGAATACAGGCATTATCTGGAAAGGTTGGTGGCCCGGCAGGCAGCAGAGGTAGAAAGTTCTGACCGCCAGGTTAGGGCCTGTAGAGAACACTTGCTGGCTGCGGTGCAGGACCGCCGGGTTATGGATAGCTTAAAAGAAAAGCAACGGGGACAGCACAATTACCGGGCGGGGTACCTGGAGCAGCGGCATTTGGATGAGATCGGCGGGAATATGTTTTTGCGTCACACCAGGGAGACAGAATAGGATTATTTTATTGGTGGTCAGGGGAGTGCCCTTTAAGCCTTCAACTGGGTCTTGGCTTCAGAGGGGGATTGTGACCCCCGCTCGTGCTTAGATTCGACCAGTTCTAAGCTCCGGTTTACCGGAGCCTAGAACTGGTTAATCCCATAGGGGGCCAGTTAATGCAATGGCGCAGCCGCTCTTATAATGAGCGAGGCCACTAATTAAAATGTGGCCTCAAAGCGAATTTCATGCCCGGCTTCATTGGCTGTAATCAAATTTTATTCCTTGCCGGGCATTTAATGAGCGAGGCCACTAATTAAAATGTGGCCTGCAAGCGAATTTCATGCCCGGCTTCATTGGCTGTAATCAAATTTTATTCCTTGCCGGGCATTTAATGAGCGAGGCCACTAATTAAAATGTGGCCTGCAAGCGAATTTCATGCCCGGCTTCATTGATTTTAATATTTTTCCTTTGCCGAGCATTTCCCACCGCTTTAAAGAAGCGTAGGCTTAAGAGCGGGTAGCCATATGTGATAAAAGAAACGAAAGGAGGTGAAGTATATGCAAGTAAAAATGCGGGAGCTGGCTCTACCTGCAGCTGTGCGGGAAACAGCCAGGCCTCAAATGCAGACAAGGGAAAAGGCCATGTCTGGTAATGGCGGGTTTGCCTTGGCCTTGGCTCTTGTCCAAACCCCGGGAGAACAGAAGTTTTGTCTCAAGGATAATCCCGACCTGCTCCTGCAAGACCAGGAAAACCTTTTCCTATTTCCACCAGCGTGGTTTAGTCCAGTTGTTGCAGATCTGCAGTGGACTCAGCCTGAGGGAGAGAAAATTTGGCTCCTTTCCAATCCCCCAGGCGGCAGTTGGAATGGGCATCAGGTGATGTTGGAACCTTCTCCAGGTTTGGCAGGAAGTCTTGCTGGAGATAAGCTGTTTCCTGTTGACCCAGCTCAGGCTGCTGCCGGAGAAATTCCCGGTAGAAAGGCCGAATTGCCAGGATTGCCGAGTGAACCGGCGCCTGGAGGGGTCTCAAAAGAGGCCATCCCACTCCCACCCATGCCTAGGCAAGAGTCCGGTTATGCTGCTCTTTCAATTCCTGTCGGCGAAGGCCAAGGGGCAAAACTGGTTGATCTGTCCCAACCACCCCGAATAAAGGTTTTTGAGCCGGGACCTGTTGCCGAGAACAAAGAGCCCATGGATGCCGGGTCGGGAATGTCCCTTTCTCTTGCCCAGCGAGAACAGTCAGCATCCTCGTTGGGCCGCCCAGCGGTAAGCAGCCCGGTTTCGGATCTCCACACTTTGTCCCACCAGTTGGTGGATCGGGCCCGGCTGGTAGTTTCGGAGGGCCGCAGTGAGCTGGAGGTGCAGCTTAAACCGGAGCACCTGGGCCGCCTCAGATTGAGCCTAACCCTGGAAGACGGGGTCGTAACCGCCAGGTTTGCGGTGGAAAACCCCAGGGTGGGTCAGCTAATTGAAGCTCATCTTAACCATCTGCGGACTGTGCTGTCAGAAGCGGGCCTGAGATTTGAACAGGCCAGCGTTAATGTCGGCGGAGAGGCCTTTAACGGTTTTAACAAAGGAAAAGATGCTCCTTCCCCAAAAACCGTCGGCCTTTTAACCCAGCAGGATACCGAGGACCCCATGGAAACCGGCCGGGTGGCTGCACTAGGGATAAACCTATTGGCATAGGAGGTGGGCGGATGAATGTCAGCAGTGTCATGTATCAACAAAACAGGTTGGCTGCAAGTGCCTCGAGCAGCCTGAAGACCTTAGGCAAAGACGATTTCCTGCGCTTGTTGGTAGCCCAAATGCAAAATCAGGATCCCTTGAAACCAATGGAAGACAAGGAATTTATTTCCCAGTTAGCCCAGTTCAGCACTTTGGAACAAACTCAGAACATGGCTGCCCAAATGGAGAACCTCTCCCTGGCGCTGCTCTATTTTATGGAAAACCAAGCTGCACGGGACAAGGAAGCTCTTTTTGCCAAAGCCTTGTCCATGCTTGGCAAGTATATTGAAGGTGAGGCCCAGGGGGGTGGACTGGTTACGGGTATTGCGTCAGGCCTTAAACTAAAAGGCGAAGGAATCGTCCTTGTGGTTGGAGAACACCAGGTGGCTTTGGCCGATGTGAAAGAGGTAGCCATTCCATTTACTCCTGAAAATGAACCGGGAGGAAACAAAGATGTCCCAGAGGATTGACCTGACACGGCCGGTTCTCCCGCTAAGCCCTCAACTGCCGCCAGTCACCAAGACAGATAAAGCCAAGGAGACGGCTACAGCCTTTAAGGCAGTGCTGGAAAGGGAAATTATTAAGGATAACGGCCGGTTAAAGTTTTCCCAGCACGCCCAGGAACGTCTGGCCAAGCGGCAAGTAAGCCTGTCGGCCCAGGATTTGGAAAGATTAAGCCAAGCGGTGGAACAGGCTGCCCGCAAAGGTGCGCGGGAATCCCTTATTCTCATGGATGATCTGGCGTTAATCGTCAGCATTGCTAACCGTACTGTGGTCACAGCCGTTAACGGCACAAACATTAAGGAGAGTGTTTTTACCAACATTGACAGTGCGGTAATTATATGAGAGGCAGAACTGGGCTGGACCTCTTGGAGGAAGCCCGAAACCGCTGACTGACAGACGCGGTTAATCATTTTTGGGGACATTCCGCGGCGATGGTAACCCGAATAAGAACGTGTATCCCCATTTATTTGGGGACACTCTACAGCAAAAATAACCCGCGGAAAAAAGCGGTGTGTCCCCATACCACTTAAAGGAGGTCAACAACTATATGATGCGTTCCATGTTTGCCGCCGTATCCGGGTTGCGTATCCACCAGATGCGGATGGATGTAATTGCTGACAACATTGCCAATGTCAATACCCCCGGGTTTAAACGGGCCAGGATGACCTTTCAGGATATTTTTTACCAGACATTAAGGGGCGGCTCAGCTCCAGACGATGATCGGGGGGGTACCAATCCTCGCCAAATTGGCCTGGGGGCTGGGGTAGCCAGTATCGATGTAATCCACACCCAGGGGGCTGCAGGAGCTACCGGTAATCCCACCGACCTGATGATCCAGGGAGATGGTTTCTTTATCCTGACTGATGGCGAAAACTTCTTCTATACCCGGGCTGGGAATTTTGCCTTTGATGCCAACGGTAACCTGGTTGTGCCCGGCAGCGGCCTATTCTTGGTGGACACCGATGGCGCAAGCCCCATTAATGTACCCACAAATGCCAGCAGTTTCAGCATTGACACCTTCGGAAACGTGACTTACATCGATGAGAACGGTCTTAACCAAGCCGGAACAATTGGTCTGGTTAAGTTCGCCAACCCGGGCGGGCTGAAAAAAGTGGGAGAAAACCTGTATGTTATGGACCCAAACGCCCATGACGGCGAACCAAATATCGGCAATCCCGGTACTGAAGGCAGAGGTACCCTGATTCCCTCAGCCCTGGAAATGTCAAATGTGGAATTAGCCCAGGAATTCAGCGAAATGATTATCACCCAGCGGGGTTTCCAGGCTAACGCCAGGGTTATTTCCACTTCTGATGAAATGCTGCAGGAACTTGCCAACCTGAAGCGCTAGAGACGATGGGAAAAAACTAGCCAAAACTATGCCGGCAGCCCGCCAAAAGCGGCTGCCGGCGGATAGGTGAGATAAGCCATGATCCAGCTGACTGCCATGGATAATAAGGAATTTATTTTAAACGTCGATATGATTGAACGGCTTGAAAGCATACCGGAAACCCTGATTACCCTTACGAGCGGCAAGAGGGTCCTGGTGCAGGAAAGCATTGATGTTGTACTGCAGCGGATAATCGACTACCGCCGGGCCGTGTACGGAGTCAGGCGCAGGTACTGCGCCCCAACGAGGTGACTGATATGAACCGTTTTGACATGCTAACCGGCATCGGCTTGGTGCTGGGGACCAGTCTGATTGCCTGGGCCATTGTTATCGGTGGTACCCTGAAGATGTATTGGAATTTTCCATCCCTCTTGATTACTGTGGGTGGCTCCTTCGCGGCCCTCTTGATCAGTTACGACCTCAAACAGGTTAAAGGGGTCATGCAAACCGTCCGGCATGTCCTCACTGCCGATACCCCCGACCCTCATCAAGTAATCCAGTTGATGACTGAACTGGCCAAAAAAGCCCGGCGGGAAGGACTTTTGGGGCTGGAAGACGATATCAACCGGTATCCCGATCCGTTTTTCCAAAGGGGAGTCAGGATGATGGTTGATGCCCTCGACCCGGAGCTAATCCGGGAAGTCCTGGAGACGGAAATAGAGTATACCCAGCGCCGGCATGAACTGGGACAGGGAATTTTCCGCACCTGGGCAGCTTTATCTCCTGCTTTCGGCATGATTGGCACTTTAATCGGCTTAATCGCCATGCTGGCTCGCCTTGATGACCCCAGCGCCCTGGGCCCGGGTATGGCGGTAGCCCTGATCACTACATTTTACGGCACTATTATGGCTAACCTGGTCTTTATCCCCATTGCCAACAAACTTAATCTCCGCAGCAATGAGGAACTGCTTTTGAAAGAAATGATCTTGGAGGCTATCATATCTATCCAGTCCGGCATGAACCCCCGAATTTTGGAGGAAAAGCTGACAGCCTTCTTATCTCCCAAGGCTGCCAAAGAAGCTGCCAGCGTCAGGGAGGAGAGGTCTTCCCTTGCGTAAGAGGCGCCGGTCAGGAAAGGAAATGGGGGTTTTGGACTGGATGACCACCTATTCTGATATGGTCACCCTGTTATTAACTTTTTTTATCCTCCTGTATTCTTTTTCTGTCCTTGATGTGGTCAAGTTTAAGGCTTTTGTAACCTCTTTCCAGGGGAGCGGGGTTCTCAACTGGAGCACTTCGCCCCTGGAAGAAACAGATCCCCGGGACAGCCAGCAGCCCAACGAGGTTTCTGCCACCCCCAGCCAGCAGGATAGTCTTTCGCTGGATCATGTCAATGAGATTAACCCCTTGTTGGAAGCCTACTTCACCGTTCAGGCTTTCCTGCAGGAAAGCGGGCTGGAAAACCTGGTGGAGGTTAGATACGAGGACAGGGGAATCGCCCTGGATATTAAGGAGCGGGTTTTGTTTGATTCAGGCAAGGCGGATTTAAGGCCTGAAGCAAAGCGATTGCTTGATACTTTGTCAGTACTGCTGGCTAAACTCCCTTATCAGATTTCGGTAGAAGGTCATACAGATAACCGGCGGATTAATACCCAGGAATTCCCAAGTAACTGGGAATTATCGGTAGGAAGAGCTGTAAAGGTGGTGCGTTATCTGGTGGAACAGCAGGGCTTAGACCCACGGAAATTCGCCGCAGTAGGTTACGGGGAATACCAGCCGGTGGTCCCCAATACCAGCCTTGACAATATGGCTCTAAACCGGCGGGTGGTAATCATGATTATTGCCCGGAATCCCTTTGAAAACCCACTTTCCCAATAAAGGAACGGAGGTGTACCCCTTGTCCCCAGATTCTTCATTCTGGAAGCGCAAGAAATTATTAGCTCTAATCCTCGTTTTCCTTTTACTGCTGATAGCGGGCGGTTCGGCATATTACTGGTTTTTCCTGCGGAAGGCTGGCGAGGATGAGGGAGGGATAGCTGAAAAAGGCGAACAGTTAAAAGGGATTACATTAAACAGCTTCACTGTTAATCTGGCTGACCCCGGTTACCGCCGGTATCTGCGCACCACAATAGCTTTGGAGTATACTGGCAAAGAGAAAGTAATGGAAAAAGAACTGGGAGAAAAGGAGCACCGGGTAAGGGACGCAATCATCGGGGTGCTCCGCAGTAAAACTGTGGCCGACATCAATAATCCGGACAAAACCGTCCAGCTGCGGCAGGAGCTGGTTGAGGCCGTCAATCGGGTATTGGAGAAAAACCAGATTAAGGACATCTATTTCCGGGACTTTATCATTCAATAGGGGGGCAACCAGTGCTGACTGAGACAGAAATCCAGCGGATGATCAATAAACTCCACCAGAATACCGGGCCAAAAATTGCCCCGGTTCAATTCTCACCCTTGGAGCCCATCCCTTTACAAGGGACCAAGGTTTCCCTAAGCCACTTGGCTGACATTGGAGTTACTGTTGCTGTCCAGTTAGGAAGAGCCACCCTTACCGTTAAGGAGATCCTGGCTTTGGAGGAAGGCTCTGTAATTACTCTTGAATCTCTCGCCGGGGAACCGGCAGAACTCCTGGTTAACGAGCAGCCCCTGGGCAGGGGAGAAGTAGTGGTAATTAATGACACCTTTGGCATCCGGATTACCGCTTTAGGTGAAGTAAAGGAATAAGGAATGGTGCGGCAAAATGGGTGAGTTATACACCGCTGTCTTGCGGCTTTTGATTTTTCTCCCGCTGGTAGCAGCCCTGGCTTATTTCAGCCTTAAATACGGGTTAGGCAGGCGCTGGCAGTTACAGGGAACCGGCTTTATCAAGGTGCTGGACCGGGTATCCCTGAATGCCAAAAGCCACCTGTACCTGGTGGAAGCAGGAGGAAGGTATTTTGTAGTCGCTTCAGGCGACCAGGGTCCTCGGTTAATAACCGAACTGCCCGATTGGCGCCCCGCCGATCCCGGGCCTCCGGCCGCCGGGTCCGGCTGGAAAATGTGGAGGCGAGGTATTGGAGGCCCGGGAGAAAAAAATGAGAAAAGTTAGGTATGGATTGATTTTTGGGATTGCGGTGGTGACAGCCTTTTTCTTAATCCAGTTACCTGCCTGGGCACAACCGGTTTTCCCGGCTTTGAGCCTGGAAATTGGCGGGGCTGAACATCCCCAGGAAGTAGTAGGTTCGCTGCAGGTCTTGTTCCTGTTGACTGTATTGGCCTTAGTACCTGCTATCTTGGTCTTGATGACTTCCTTTACCAGGATAATTGTTGTCCTGTCCTTTGTCCGCAGCGCCATGGCCACTCACCAAACGCCCCCCAATCAGGTCTTAATAGGTCTGGCTCTGTTTTTAACCTTCTTTACCATGGCGCCGGTTTATCAGGAGGTTAAGGTTAAGGCCCTGAACCCCTATCTGGCCCAGCAAGTGACTTATCAGGAAGCCTTGGCCTTGGCCGAAAAACCGGTTAAGGAATTCATGTTCCGGCAGACCAGAGAAAAAGATTTGGCCCTGTTTGTTAACCTGTCCCAAGGCCCCAGACCCCGGTCCAAGGAGGATGTGCCCATTACGACACTGATTCCGGCCTTTGTGATCAGCGAGTTAAAGACGGCTTTCCAAATGGGGTTTTTAATCTATGTGCCTTTTTTGGTCATTGACATGGTTGTTGCCAGCACCTTGATGTCTATGGGTATGTTTATGGTTCCCCCAGTGGTGATATCACTTCCCTTTAAGCTGTTGTTATTTGTGATGGTAGACGGGTGGTACCTGGTGGTCAAATCACTGCTAGAGAGTTTCGCCAGGTAAGGCACATTTGGGGACATTCCGCAACAAGGATGACCCGCGTTAGCAGCGGTGTGTCCCCATACCTTAGATCAAGGAGGTCAAGCATGTCCCAGGAGTATGTTATCCATTTAGCCAGAGAAGCTTTAAGCTTGGCCCTGCTGCTGGCCGCTCCCGCCCTGGGTTTTGGCCTGGTGGTCGGACTTACGATCAGTATCCTGCAGGCAACTACCCAAATCCAGGAGCAAACCTTGACCTTTGTGCCTAAAATTGTGGCTGTCCTTGGTTCCCTTATCATGTTTGGTTCCTGGATGCTGGCCGCTTTGGTGAATTTTACAACAGAATTGTATGCTGGCTTAAGTGGGATCGTGCGCTAGAGGGGGGGATTTTGTATTGCCTGAAATGGGGAACTGGCAGTCAATGCTTTTGGTCCTGGTCAGGATGGCCTCATTTATGGTGGCTGCCCCATTTTTTGCCATCCGGCAGGTTCCCGGTTTAGCCAAAATAGGCCTGGCAGCCCTTTTGACCTTCTTAATATTTCCTGCCTTACCTCCCGTTCCCGCTGTTTTATTGCCGGATACCCTGGGGGGTACAGCGCTGGTATTGGTGGGAGAGGTTTTGGTGGGTCTGGCCATGGGGTTTGTTGCCACCCTGACCTTTTCGGCCATTAGGGTTGCGGGGGAGCTGGCCGACCTGCATATGGGTTTTGCCATGACCATATTGATGGATCCCCAAACTAGTACCCAGACAAGTTTAATGGGGGAGTTCCTTTACCTGGTAGGTATTTTGCTGCTATTGGCGGCTAATGCGCACCATCACCTGTTGGCGGGACTGATCAAAAGCTACCAAATTGTTCCTTTGGGCAGCCCAACTTTCAGCGGCTTGGCAGCCAGCAATGCTGTGGGAATTTTTTCGGCCATGTTTGCCATGGCTGTCAGGATTGCCGCACCGGTGATGGCGGTGATGTTGATCACCGACTTGGCCCTTGGTATGGTTGCCCGGACTGTCCCCCAGCTTAATGTGTTCATCTTGGGTTTTCCGTTAAAGATTGCCTTGGGCATCTTTACCTTTAGCCTGGCTGCGCCCCTCTTAGCCGTGGCAGCAAACAACCTTTTTGCCCAAATGGAAAAGGATTTAGCCTTGCTAATAGGGAGCTTGTTTTAATGACATGCGAGCTATGGCGGTTTAACCTTCAGTTGTTTGCAGAGGAAAAAACCGAAGAGGCCACCCCCCACCGCAGGGAAGAAGCCAGGCGGAAGGGTCAGGTTGCCCGCAGCACGGACTTAAACGCGGCTGTGGGTATGACAGCGCTGATCTTGCTCTTGTTAATGCTATGGCCGGAAATTTTCCGGCAGATCAGCCGGGTGATGGTGTGGCTTTTTGCAGGAATGCTCAGTAATCCCTATACCCTAGGCGATTTGCATTATATCTTCACAACTGTGGTTCTAGTTTTTCTAAAACTGATGGCACCGGTGTTTTTGGTTGCCCTGGCGGCCGGGATGGCTGTGAATTATGCTCAGGTTGGTTTTCTTGTTTCACCTGATCCGATAAAATTTAAACTTAACCACCTAAATCCAATAGAAGGCATAAAAAGGATCCTTTCCAAACGCGCCTTAGTAGAAATGACCAAAGCCTTAAGCAAAGTAGCAATTGTCGGTCTTGTTACTTTCTTAATCGTAAAATCCGGGTTTTCCGAGCTTCTGTTTTTAAGCGAGATGGGTCTTCAAAAAGGGACTTCCACTGTGGCCGCCCTGGTTTTTCATGTTGCTTTAGGGGCTGTTAGCGTTTTTTTCCTGGTAGCTGTACTAGACCTTTTGTTTCAGCGCCGGGAGTACCGGGAACGGCTCAAAATGAGCAAACAGGAAGTAAAAGAAGAGTATAAACAAATGGAAGGGGATCCCCTGATTAGGGCGAAAATCAGGGAAAAACAGAGGCGTCTGGCAGCTAAAAGAATGATCGCCAGCGTACCGGAAGCTACCGTGGTAGTGACTAACCCTACTCACCTGGCAGTAGCCCTAAAGTATGTGGAAAAGGAAATGGCAGCCCCTACTGTGGTTGCCAAGGGGGCGGGAGATATTGCTCTGCGCATAGCTGAGGTGGCCCGAAGCCACCAAGTCCCGGTAGTGGAGAACAAGCCGGTAGCCCAGTTTCTTTATAAAAGCGTGGAGATTGACCAGGAGATACCTCCTGAGTTGTATCAAGCAGTGGCGGAAATTTTGGCCATGCTCTACAAAATCAAAAAGTGACCCTTTAACCGGAGAAAGGAGGGTGGAAGATGGCTCAGATGAAGGGTACCGGTATAGCCTCGCTGAAAAGAGCTTTTGGCGGGCGGATCAGCGATTTAGCCCTAGTAACTGTAATAGTTGGCATTGTGCTGATTATCGTCATCCCCTTGCCGCCGGAATTATTAAGTTTATTGCTGATTTTCAGCCTGGCCTTTAGCCTGATTATTTTGCTGTCAACTTTGTTTACCACCCACCCTTTACAGTTATCGGTTTTTCCTGCCCTGCTCTTGGTGGTTACCCTATTCCGCCTGGCGTTAAACATCTCTTCCACCCGCCTGATCCTGGGCAGGGGGGACGCTGGTTCAGTAATCCAGGCTTTCGGTGATTTTGTTGTAGGCGGAGATTATGTGGTCGGTTTTATTGTTTTCGTAATTATTACTGTAGTCCAATTTGTTGTAATTACCACCGGGGCTGGCAGGGTAGCGGAGGTAGCAGCCCGGTTTACCCTTGATGCAATGCCTGGAAAACAGATGAGTATCGATGCTGATTTAAATTCAGGCTTGATTACCGAACAGGAGGCCAAGGAGCGCCGCCGCTTAATCCAGCGGGAGGCTGATTTCTTCGGGGCTATGGATGGCGCCAGCAAGTTTGTTAAAGGAGACGCTATTGCCGGTATTGTAATCACCTTGGTCAATATCCTGGGTGGATTGGTGATTGGCATGTGGCAAATGGGCCTTTCTCTGCAGGGGGCGTTGTTAAAGTTTACCCTTTTGACGGTAGGGGACGGCCTGGTCACCCAGATTCCGGCCCTCTTGGTCTCTACGGCGACCGGCATTCTGGTAACCAGAACCGGGTCAACGGACAGTTTTGGCCAAGAGGTTGTCGGCCAGTTAACCGCTTACCCCCGGGTTATTGCTTTGGCGGCGGGTATTTTAGCCTTTCTTGCCCTGGTGCCCGGGTTGCCCCCGGCGCCTTTCCTGATTTTAGCGGCCGGTACGGGCTATGTTGCCTATAACCTGGGGCAGGAGGCCCAACGCAAGGAAGCGGAGGAAAGACAAAAAGCCTCCTTGCCGGAAACCCGGCCTCGCCAGCCGGAAAACGTTTTGCAGCTCTTGCAGGTTGACCCCCTGGAAATAGAAATCGGCTATAACCTGATTCCCTTTACTGATGAATCCCAAGGGGGGGATTTGTTGGACCGGTTGGCAGCAGTGCGGCGCCAGTGCGCTGTTGAGCTTGGGATCTATGTCCGGCCCATTCGCATTAGGGATAACCTCCAGTTGTCACCCCATACCTATGTATTTCGCATCAGAGGGGCCGAGGTTGCTTATGGCGAAGTGTTTCCTGGCATGTTTTTAGCCATGAACCCAGGGGGCATTGAAGAGCCAGTTGCCGGCAACCAAACCAGGGAGCCTACCTTTGGCTTGCCAGCCTGGTGGGTTAACCCCGCTGAAAAAGAACGCCTGGAAATAAAGGGCTTTACCGTTGTGGACAGTATCACGGTACTGATCACTCATTTGACTGAATTCATTAAGTCCCACAGCGCTGAGCTCTTGGGCCGGCAGGAAGTAAAAGAATTGCTCGATACGGTGAAAGAGAATAACCCGGCGGTGGTGGAGGAACTGGTGCCCGACCTGCTTACTCTGGGCGAGGTGCAGCGGGTTTTGCAGAATCTGTTAAAAGAGAAGGTGCCCATCCGCAACCTAGTAACAATTTTAGAAACCATGGCGGATACAGCAAGGATGACTAAGGATCTGGATTTTATCACCGAGGCGGTACGCCAATCCATCAGCCGGATTATCAGCCGCCAGTATACTCAAAACGGAAATTCCCTGGCGGTGATTACCCTGCATCCCAAGCTGGAGCAAACCCTGGCCGAAGCCCTGCAGCCCACCCAAAACGGCGCCTATCCGGTGTTGCCGCCTGATATGGCCCAAGTTATTTTTAAGAATTTGGGTGAACTAGCCGAGAAAATGGCCATGGCTGGCAGCCAGCCGGTAGTGTTGACCTCTTCAAGAGTCCGCTTGCCTTTTAAGCGGTTAACAGAGAGATTTCTACCTAGCTTGGTGGTATTATCCTTAAATGAGCTGGAGCCTAGTTTGGATGTAGAATCCATAGGGACGGTGACGCTAAATTGATTATCAAACGCTATTTGGTTAATCATATGCAGGAGGCTGTAGGCCTCATTAAAAGAGATCTGGGGCCAGATGCGGTAATTATCAGCTCCCGCCGGGTACGGCAGCCAGGATGGCGCGGTCTGTTCTCCCCGGGGCAAATGGAGGTTACCGCAGCATTAGATGAGCGAGGCGAAAAGCCTGTTCCCGTTCAGCCTACCCGCTCTGAGCCGGAAAACTGGACCAAAGAAATTGCTGAAGTTAAGGCCTTGTTAAAACAGTTAACTTTAAACCATCTAACAGCCGGGGAACCCCAGGAACTGGCCCGTTGGCGGCAATTGTTAACCCAAATGGAGGTAAATGGAGAGATCATCCAAGAGCTGCTGCAAAGGATATCTGAGAATACCGGTCCCCTGACAGATCAGCATCTGATGCGGCAACGGCTGGAGGAACATATGGCGGAAATGATGCAAGCTGTTTCCCAACAAAAGGGGCAGACGGTATTTGCTTTTATCGGGCCCACAGGGGTTGGCAAAACCACCACCCTGGCTAAAATGGCAGCCCAACTGGCGCTTTTCCAGGAAAAACGGGTTGCCCTGATCACCATTGATACCTACCGGATTGGCGCTGTTGACCAGCTAAAAATATATGCGGAAATCCTTGGGCTACCTCTTGAAGTGGTGATGACCCCCCATGAATTAAAGGCGGCGGTAAACCGTTTTCGCAGTTATGACGCTGTTTTGATCGACACGGCAGGCCGTCCGTCTAAAAATAAAATGAGTATTGCAGAACTTAAGGGGTTTATGGACACCATCGGACCCTTGGAAATTTTTCTTGTCCTCAGCTGTACCACCAAAGCCAGGGACCAATACCGGATTATTGAGGATTTTAAGAGCCTTAACTATACCCAATTAATATTTACTAAGATAGATGAAACGGATTCTTTGGGATCAATTCTAAATGTAGCCTATGAAACAAGGCTGCCAATTGCCTTTATTACCAACGGCCAGAGTGTTCCCGACGATATTTGGCCCGGGGATCCCAGAGAGTTGGCCAGAATGATTATCAGGCAGGTGGGATAGCATGAAGGATCAGGCTACCAGGCTAAGGGAACTGACTGGTTTTCTCCAGCGGGAAAATAAACAGGCTCCACCCGTAAACCTGCGGGTAATAGCTGTGACCAGCGGGAAAGGAGGCGTTGGTAAAACCAATGTGGTGGTTAACCTTGCCATAGCCTTGGCCCAAATGGGAAAAAGGGTGATCATTCTGGATGCGGACTTGGGCATGGCCAATGTGGATGTGCTGATGGGCCTGATCCCAAGGTACAACCTGATGGATGTAATTGAGGGCCAAAGGACCATTAAGGATATTATATTGCGCGGCCCTGCCAATGTGGGGCTGATTCCTGGCGGTTCAGGCATGCAGGAGCTGGCCAACCTTGAGTACTACCAGCGGGAGCGCCTCTTGCAGGGACTGCAGGGTTTTGAGGATGAGGCTGATTTTTTGTTAATTGATACAGGGGCAGGAATATCTAAAAATGTTATCGGGTTTGTATCGGCAGCCCATGAAGTTATTGTGGTTGTAACTCCAGAGCCGACTTCCATCACCGATGCTTATGGGGTAATCAAGGTGCTATCGCGGATCAAGGTTCATGACTGGGTCAACCTGGTGGTAAACCGGGCCGCCAATCTAACTGAGGCCTGCCAAACAGCGGAAAAAGTTGTTACTGCGGCTAGCAGATTTCTCAAATTCAAGGTGGTCCATCTTGGATCAATTGCGGATGACCGCACCGTTGGCAGGGCCATCATGAGCCAGGAGCCTTTGATTACCGCATTCCCCAATTCAGCGGCTGCCAAAAACCTCCGGGAAATAGCCGGAGCCATAATAACCGGCGAGCAGGCGGCAAACCGGGGCATGGGAGGATTTATTAACCGGTTGACGCGCCTATTCAGCTAGGAGGGGAATGGTTTGAAGCAACTGGAGAAAGTGCTGGCTTTAAATCGTAAGATTGAGGTTCGAATAGATGGGCAAGAAGATTTTTACAAAAGCAGTGTGCAAGGGCTGAACCCCCAGGGTTTCGTTATCAATGTGCCCATGTTGCGGGGCGATTGGCTGCGCCTCACTCCTGGCATGCAGGTGCAGGTCAAGTCTATTACCGATGAAGCCCAGTATTTGTTCACTTCAACTGTGCTCAGCCGGTTGATGGAAAAAGACTTGCCCCTGTATCTACTCTCATTACCCGGGGATATAGAAAGGTTGCAGCTGCGGGACTATGTGCGGGTCAGGTGCGCTTTGGAGGTTTTTTACCGGGAGGTTCCCTTATCTGAATTACCTAATGTCCCCCTGCTGGTGCCGGACAAAAAGGGGATTACCCTTGACCTTAGTGGTGGCGGCCTGCGGATGGTGATCAAAGAACCCATTAACCCTGATAACCTTATTTTGCTTAAAATAATCCTGCCGACCCCCAGGGGAAAACCGAAAATTATTATGGCAATTGGAGAAGTCAGGGGATATGAAAGCACTTATGATGACCAACCACGCTATGAAGTGAGGCTGTCTTTTCAAACCATCAATGAGAGAGATCGGGACAAGATTATCGCTAGAGTATTTCACCTTATGATTGAGGCCGCAAAAAAACTTGATTGAAGGAGCAGGTTGATGGGCAGGGATTTAGACAGTTTATGGCTTCAATACCGCAGATCCAAAGATGATGAAGCCCGGCAGCAGCTCTTGATCCATTACCTTCCCCTTGTTAAGCTTGCTGCCGGACGCCTCCATGTAAACATGCCGGTTCATCTAGACCGGGAGGATTTGGCCAGTTTTGGAGTTTTTGGCCTGATGGATGCCTTGGAGAAATTTGACCCTGCCAGGGGAGTTAAGTTTGAAACCTATGCCTATCAGCGGATCCGGGGCGCCATGATCGATGAACTCCGCACAGCCCACTGGGCTCCCAGGTCTGTAGCTGACCGCTGGCGGCGGCTCATGGAGACCTCTTCCGAAGAGCCTGTTTCCCTTTCCCGGGAAGAAACGGAGGAAGTTGCCGGGCAGGTGGGTTTCCTCTCGGCAGTTTCCCTGGAAGAGTTTTTTTTCGGTGACCAGGAGGGCCTGCGGTATGCCGACTTAGTGGCTGATCCTGCCAGCCCAAACCCCGAGACCCTTTACGAAGAACATGAACTGGTAGTTACCTTGACCAGGGCGGTTGAGCTTTTGCCGGAAAAGGACAGGCTTATTTTGTCCCTTTATTATTACGAGGGGCTAACATTAAAAGAAATCGGGCAGGTTTTGGCAGTCTCAGAGTCCCGGGTGTGCCAGCTGCATGCCAGGGCGTTATTAAAGCTAAGGCAACTGTTACAGGATTAACCTTAGGAGGGTGGCCATGATTTATTTGTTACTGGCAATGGGATTTTTGCTCATGGGAATCACCTTTAAGCCTACCTGGGATTGGTTAAAAAAGGATTACCCGGGCCAGGCGCCTGAGCCATTTATTAGACACAACGGCGGTTTTTTTGTAGAAAAATGGCTGGCCGATGAAATAAAAGAAATGCAGGTCAAGCTTGATCTTTTGACTGAGGCTGCCGGTGAGATAAACCATAGGGTCAGCAAGGTTGATACAAGGTTGACTCCAGCCCAGGCGATTTCTAAGGAAAGTGGCTTTCATCAGTCTTTGGCTAAAGAAAAAAATTCCTCTTTGCATCAAGCGATCTACCGGGCATTTGACGAAGGAAAAGATGTCCATGAAATAGCCCGGGAATTTAACAGGGGAAAGGGTGAGATAGAATTAGTCCTGAGTTTGCGAAAATCCGGCAAAACTTAAAAAAACTGGCGCCCTTGTTATTTGGTCTTGGCCTGGGGATGTTTCTCGCCTCTGTTGCTGTAATGCTCCAGGGACCTAAGGAATTGAGCCGGGAAGAGATAGAAAGGCGGGCTGAAAGACTTGGCATGGGATACCGGGAACAGTTTCTCATTTTCCCTGCTGAGGAGAACCGGCATACCTCGGTAGACCCTAATAACCATGCTGTTTCTCAGGAACCAACCCAGGCCCCCCCCATTAATAAAGGGGTGGCCTCGCTGGAAGTTGTGATTAATCAGGGAAGCACCTTGGCTGAAGCGGCTAGAATCCTTTATGAGGCAGGACTTGTTGAAGAACCCGGTATTTTTGTGCAAAAGGTGCAGCAAATGGGGTTGAGCCAGTACTTGCGGGCTGGTACCTACCGGTTATCCCCCGGTATAGACCTCGAGGAGTTGGTTCGTCAGGTAACTAGGCCGCCGCGGCAAAAACCTCCAGTTCAAGTTGAACAACAATAGGGAGGAGATGGACGACAAATGCTTAGAGGACTTTATTCTTCGGCTGCCGGCTTGAAGGTGCTGCAGCGCCAACAAGATGTATTAGCCAACAATGTGGCTAACGCCAATACGCCTGGTTTTAAAAGGGATCAAACAGTCTTGCGTTCTTTTCCGGAGCAAATAATCTTGACCCGGGAGACAGGGAAGGGGGCTGGGGCCAAGGTGGTAGGACCCATTTCCTTGGGCGCCCAAATCCATGAAGTGAACACTGTTTTTGAGAACGGTATCATGGCAGAAACAGGGCGGCCAACTGATTTTGCCCTTGGCGGCAGCGGCCTGGAATTCTTTGCTATTGCTACTTCCGAGGGGGAAAGGTACACCAGAAGCGGCAGTTTTTCCTTGGATCAGGAAGGATATCTGGTTACCCCGGCGGGGGATTACCTATTAGGTTATGCCGGCAAAATCCGCCTGCAGGGCGAGGACTTTTCGGTTGACCCGGCAGGGCGGGTTTTCCAAGGCCAGGAATTCATTGATCAACTGCGAATTGTAAGGATTAAAGAGCCTGCCCAGTTGATCAAAAAAGGTCATCACCTCTACCAGGCTGCAAAAGAAGGGGCTGTGGAAGATGTTAAAGAACCCTATTTGCGCCAGGGGGTGCTGGAATTATCCAATGTCAGCTTGACTTCCGAAGTGATAAAGATGATTGCCGGCATGCGGGCTTACGAAATCAATGCCCGGTTGTTAAAGGTTCAGGATGAACTATTAGGAAAGGCAGTGAATGAAATAGGCGCCATTAAATAATACCTACGGTATCGAGAGTATTGGAGGAAAAGGTTAATGACTTCTGACAATTCTCCTGGCGAAATCCGGGTGGGAATTGCTGAATGGCGGGCCGCAAAGCAGCCGGTTCAAATTACCACTTTGGGTTTGGGATCATGTGTTGGGATCTCATTGTTTGATCCGTTGACTATGGTAGGAGGGCTGGCTCATATTATGCTGCCGGACAGCAAGCAGTTTTCCCATCCGACTAATCCAGGCAAGTTTCCGGATTTAGCTTTACCTTTACTGCTAAAAGAAATGGAGGGTTTGGGGGCTCGCCGGCAGAGGATGCAGGCCAAGATTGCCGGAGGAGCGCAAATGTTTAATTATCCCGGAGGCCAAGGAGGTACTATTAGTGTAGGGGCTCGCAATATCGTTGCCTGCAGAGAAGTGCTAACCTGGCATGGAATACCTTTGCTTGCTGAGGAGACTGGAGGAAACTGGGGTAGGACCATGATTGTTGATACCAGGTCAGGGCATGTGACAATTAGGGCTGTAGGGAGGCCCCTCCTGGTAATCTAGGGCAAAAAGGGTGAAAGGCATGGATTTTGCCGAATTTAAACGAAAAATATATACTCTCTGCGGGGTAAACCTGGATGGTTACAAGGAGAAACAGCTAAAGCGTCGAATAGATAGTTTGATGCAGAGCCTTGCTATAACCAGTTATGAACGATATCTGCAAACTCTGCGAGAAGACCGGCAGCAGCTGAACCGTTTTCTTGACCGCATTACTATTAACGTGTCCGAGTTTTTTCGTAATCCTGATATTTTTAAGGTCTTGGAAGATCAAATATTGCCCGGTTTGTTGCGGGAAAAGACCAGGCTGAAAATATGGAGCGCTGCATGTTCCAACGGAGCTGAACCTTATTCCGTGGCCATTTTATTGGATGAGCAGTCTCCAGGCCGGCAGCACAGAATTGAAGCTACTGATTTGGACGTTAATATCTTGGCGGCAGCCCGGCAAGGCTGTTATGACGCCAACAGCGTAAAAAATGTTTCCCCTAACAGGCTGGCCAGGTTTTTTACTTTTGACAACAACTTCTATTTTATTAAAGAAGAAATCCGTAGGAAGGTCTCTTTCAGCCAGCATGACCTGATTACCCAATCCTATGGAAATGATTATGATTTAATTCTCTGCCGTAACGTGACAATCTACTTTACCTCTGAAATACAGGACCGCATGTACCGGCAGTTTTGGCAGTCTTTAACTCCAGGAGGCGTACTATTTATCGGAGCTACTGAGAGTATTCTGAATTACAGGGAAATTGGCTTCAGTAAGCTGTCCTCCTGGTTCTACCAAAAAAACATTCATGGCTCTATGAGCCACAGGCTATCATGAGAACTTAAGGCAATGGAACCCAAGGTACCTGGTTCCCAAGTTATTATTTAAGCTGCTTAGTTTTAAAAAAAAAGAAGTTAAAAGGGGTAAAACCATGAGCAACTGGGATAGCTTGACAACCCTGCAGATAGATGCCTTAAAAGAAATCGGCAATATTGGGATTGGGAATGCTGCAACGGCTTTGGCGACTATGGTGCAGAGAAAAATTAATATGGAGGTCCCCAGGGCGGAAATTCGGCAGTTTGAGGATATTTATTCCTTAGTCGGGAATGCGGAAAAGGTGGTTTCCTGTGTGAATTTGGCTGTCCACGGGGCTGCCCCGGGTCGTATTCTATTTTTACTGGATCACCCCAGTTCCCTTTGCCTAATGGACCTCTTGATGGGATACCCTCCAGGAACCACAAAAATGATAGGTGAAATGGAAACATCAGCCCTGCAAGAAGTGGGTAATATCTTAGCAAGCTCTTTTTTAAATGCCTTCAGCCAGGTTACCGGCTTGAACATGGCCCCTTCAGTCCCTGCCTTTGCTCACGATATGCTTGGTGCAATCCTGAGCAGCGCCCTAATTGAAGCGGGTTACTATGCTGAACGTTCCCTGGTCATTCAGACGGCCTTCCATGATGAGGGCGTTATTCTTCACGGGCATTTTTTCCTGTTGCCGGAAACAGGAGCACTAAATATCATTCTTAACTCTCTTGGCATTTCATAAGGACAGGAGGTACTTGCGGTGGGCAAAAGAGTTTTAATAGTGGATGATGCAGCCTTTATGCGGATGATGATTAGGGATATCTTATTAAAAAACGGGTATCAGGTAGTTGGCGAGGCTGAGAATGGCCTTAAAGCAATCAGCCTTTTCCAGGAGTTGCGCCCGGATGTTGTGACTATGGACATCACCATGCCGGAAATGGACGGCATCGCGGCTGTCAAGGAGATTAAAAAAATTGATCCTGCAGCAAGGGTAATCATGTGCAGCGCTATGGGACAGCAAATGATGGTTATGGAAGCTATTCAATCAGGCGCCCGGGATTTTGTTGTTAAACCCTTCCAGCAGGAGCGGGTGCTGCAAGCCTTAGAAAAAGCCTTGGCATAGGACAGGTGTTAAGATGAAGGAAGTCCTTTCCCAATCGGAAATTGACCTCTTGTTAAGCGCTTTGTCCTCTGGGGAATTGACCACCGAGGATATTGCCACAACAGCCCAAGTCAAAATTAAAGAATATGACTTCCGGCGCCCAAACAAGTTTTCTCAGGATCACCTCCGGACCCTGTCGTTTATCCATGAGAACTTTGCCCGGATGATATCCAACTTCCTTTCAGCCTTTTTGCGCACTTCGGTACAGGTAAAGGTTGCTTCGGTGGACCAGGTTACCTATGAGGATTTTGTCGTATCCTTGCCTACGCCTACTCTTTTAACAGTTTATACCATGCATCCTTTGCCGGGAAAAGCGGTGATGGAGACAAATCCAGCCTTTACTTTTCCCATTATTGATTTATTGTTTGGCGGTTCTGGCGAGATGCCCCGCAAACTGAGGGAATTGACTGAGATCGAGATAAATGTTTTGCGAAATCTTAATGCCAGGCTGCTGGAACACATGAATTATGCCTGGTCAGATATTTTTTCTGTTTCTCCTAAATTGGAAGGTACCGAGACCAATCCCCAATTAACCCAAATAATATCTCCCAACGAAACCGTAGCGGTGTTATCCTTAACAACCTCCGTGGGCAAGTCTCAAGGACTGGTCAATTTGTGCCTACCCTTTTTAACCCTGGAGCCGGTTATTTCCAAGCTGTCAGCCAGGCATTGGTTTTCCGCCAGCGAAAACAACAAGAACGCCGATCATTCACGCCAAATCGAAACCCTCTTGGGGGCGGCAGGGGTTTGCCTTACATTGATAGGCGGGCAGACCAGCTTAACGGTAAGAGATTTTTTGCGCTTGCAGGTAGGTGATGTGGTCCCTTTAGATAATGTCATAGGTAATGACCTGGAATTAGAGGTTGAGGGTAAGCCCAAATTCAAAGTCCAGCCCGGACTGTTAGGGCAGAAAATAGCCGTGCAGGTAACAGCTATTAAGTAGGAGGGGGCGGACAATGAGTTCATCCTTTTTATCACAAGAAGAGATTGACGCCCTGCTTCGGCAACAGCCCGGGGGGGCAGCGGGTATTTCAGGGGAAAGCCGTGGGTTAACCGAAACAGAGCGGGATACCCTAGGGGAAATAGGTAATATTTCCATGGGCTCAGCAGCTACTGTTTTGTCCCAACTGCTAAACCAGCGCGTCATTATTACAACACCCCGAGTGTCTGTTTCCACCCAAACAATCCTTTTTTCTTCTTTTGAAGCGCCATATGTTGTGGTGGAGGTGGACTTTAATAAAGGCCTTAAAGGGTCTAATTTGCTTATTATCAATGAAAGGGACGCCGCAATTATTGCCGATATCATGATGGGAGGAGATGGGCTTAAACCTCCCAATAAACTAACGGAGCTTCACCTGAGCGCGGTTGCCGAGGCCATGAACCAGATGATTGGATCGGCTGCCACTTCTATGTCTGCCATGTTTGGCAGGGGTGTGGGGATTTCCCCGCCCATTGTGTCAGCGGTTGATTTTGAGAATACCAGCTATGTTTCTCCTCTAATCAATGGGGAGGATATTGTGGTCATTCATTTCCGTATGGAAATAGGGGTTTTGATTGATAGTGAAATAATGCAGGTTATGCCATTGAAAGTTGCTAAAGAAGAAGTGAATTTGCTGTTGAACCCGCCAACCCCAGGCCATACCCCGCCTCCGGTTAGGGCTGACCATCCTGTTTCTGGCAAGGAACCCCTGGCTGCTCAAGCCGTTAACTACCAACCATTGCCGCCGGAAACCAAAAACCTTGAGCTGATTTTGGATGTTCCTTTAAGTGTAACCGTTGTCCTAGCCCGTACCAGGCGCCCGATCAAAGAAGTACTGGGTTTGGTCCCAGGAGCTATCTTGGAGATGGATAAACTAGCGGATGAGCCTGTGGAAATTCTAGTCAATGGAACCCTGATTGCCCAGGGAGAAGTGGTAGTAATTGGAGAAAACTTTGGTGTGCGGATTACCAGCATCTTAAGCCCTGTGGAAAGGCTGCACAACCTGAAGAATTAATAAAGGCGGGAATAAGATTGCTGCCTTAACAAAAGATAACACCAAGGAGCCCCAACATATGTTTGTCAACACCCTAAAGCCAACCTTTCTGGTTGGTTATTGTTTTATGAGGAGGAAATTAATTTATTTCGTCAAATATAAAACAATTATTATGAGGATTGCGGGTTTATTTGCAGAGGAAAGATAGTTTTTTATAACGCATAGGAAATTATGCTCGTAAAAAAAATGTGGATAAGTCATAATTTCCGTAATGTGTTTCAACAAAATCAACCAGATTAAGTCTTCCGAAGGAAGATTTCTTCCAAAGGAAGATTTTGTTCTATGGCAAATTGTCCTTTCAGCTAAAAGTAAAACTATAAATAGCAAATTTATTGGAAGGATTCCGCCGCTTATACATAAGCTATATATATAAATAGAAGATAAAACACCTCCCGTTTACAGAATAGTTAAAAATTATAGAAAAATCAAAAATTTTAATTGCAAAAAGAAGTTTTTTTTGCAGGGCACAATTATTTTTGGCTGAAATAAGAGCTAAGAGCGAAAAAAGTTAATGGGGTTAACGAAAGGGGAGTGAGAGGCGAATTTTTTTCAATTTCCGAGGAATCGATGTTCTTTGGGAAAGGGGAGGCGGGTGATTAATATGTTTGAGAACGCTGGGGTAATCAATGAAAGTAACTTGGACCGGGAGTTTGTTACCCAAGTGGCATCATTTCCAGGAGGAGAGCGGATTTACTCCTGTCTACAATGTGGTACCTGCTCAGGGTCTTGTCAGATGAGCTATGCTATGGACTATACTCCACGCCGGCTAATTGAAATGACTCGGGTTGGTATGAAAAAGGAGGTGCTCAGCAGCAAGGCCATCTGGTATTGCGCCGCCTGCTATTTATGTACCGTTCGGTGTCCCAGGCAGGTTAAGTTGACTGAAATAATGTTTGCCCTAAAGTCTCTGGCCTTGCGTGAAAAGCTCTATGCTGGAAAGGAAGACAGTCCGGTATTGTACACGGTCTTTTTAGATGTTTTGAAAAGATTTGGCAGGTCCCATGAGGGGCTGTTGATGACCAGCTTTGCCATGAAGACCAACCCCTTCCGGCTCCTGCCTTTGGCGCCAATGGGTTTAAGGATGCTGGCTAAAGGAAAGCTCAGGATAATTCCTGCGAGAATAAGAAATGTGGAAGAAATCCGCCGTCTAATTCAAGCGGCAGAGGAGGTGCGCCCTTGAGGTACGCCTATTACCCGGGATGTTCAAATCACTCTTCTTCCATCGATTACGACGAATCTACGAAAGCTGTTTTTTCGGCCCTGGGAATACGCCTGATAGGACTAGATGACTGGAATTGTTGTGGAACTACTGCAGTTTCCAGTGTAGATCCTTTGGTTTCCATGGCCTTATCGGCTCGAAATCTGGCCTTGGTTGAAAACCACGGCTATGAAACATTGGCTGTAACTTGCAACTCTTGTTATAGTATGCTGCGTAGGGCCGGTGATTATTGTCGCGATTCCGCTTTCGCTCCTGCCATGACAAGCGTGTTGGCTTCTGTCAATCGTGTCTGTCAAGGTAGGGTAGCAGTCAGGCATGTGCTGGATCTTTTGGTTAACGATGTGGGGGTAGCCAAGATCCGGGCAATAGTCAGATATCCTCTAAACGGCATAAAGATTGCTCCGTATTATGGCTGCCTGATCGGCCGGCCAAAGGCCTCCTTCGATGACAGCGAGTTCCCTACGAGCATGGATGAGTTGTTATCTGTTGTGGGATTGGAGGTTGTGCCCTTCGACCGGAAAACCAAGTGCTGTGGAAGCACCCTGATGACCAGTAAAGAGGATGTTGCCCTGGCATTAAATGAAGAGATTCTGAACGAAAGTGTGCAGCGAGGCGCTGATGGAATTGCTGTCCTTTGTCCCATGTGCCATCTCAATCTGGATGCTTACCAAAGTAAGATTAACAAAAAATTTAAAACCTCATACAATGTTCCTGTTCTATATTTTACTCAACTGCTGGGAATGGCCATGGGTATCGGAGAGAAAGACCTGGGGCTTTTTAGGGCAACTGGGGCAAGACATAAGCTCTTAAAAAAGGTGTCAGTTTAAATTCAGGTGTATAGAGGGGTGGGATAATGTCCGATATCAAGGTTGGCGTGTATGTGTGTCATTGTGGAACAAATATTGCGGATAGGGTCTATGTCAGCGGAGTGGCGGAATTTGCCGGCAGTCTGCCCAACGTGGTTGTGGCCAGAGATAACCAGTATATGTGCTCAGACCCTGGCCAGGAGATGATCAAAAAGGACATCAAGGAAATGAATTTAAACCGGATTGTGGTTGCTGCTTGCTCTCCACGGATGCATGAGCCTACATTTCGAAAGTGCCTGGAGTCAGCCGGATTAAATGGTTATCAGTTTGAGATGGCTAACATCCGGGAGCATTGCTCCTGGGTGACAGAAGATGCAGAGGAGGCAACGGAGAAGGCCAAAGCGCTGGTTGCCGCTGCAGTTGCCCGTGTACCCTACCATGAGGCCCTTTATGAGCGCTTTACTGATATGTGCAGCCGGACCCTGGTTGTGGGCGGCGGAATTGCTGGTATCGAAGCAGCCCTTAAAGTTGCGGCTTCCGGTAACCAGGTTGTTCTGGTTGAGAAAGAACCCTCCATTGGCGGCAATATGGCGCGCTGGGACAAGACTTTCCCTACGATGGACTGCGCGGCATGTATCCTTGCTCCTAAAATGGTCGCCGTTTCCCAGAACGACAATATCACTTTGCACACCTACTCTGAAATAGAAAAAGTAGAAGGTTTCGTAGGAAATTTTAAGGTAACTATCCGGAAGAAAGCTCGGTCAGTGGAGATGGATAAATGTACGGGCTGCTGCCTGTGTTATGGCAAGTGCCCGGTAAAGGTACCTAGCGAGTTCGAAGCGGGGTTGGGTACCCGGAAAGCCATCTACATTCCTTTTCCACAAGCCGTACCCAATAAGCCAGTAATCGACAGGGCTACCTGTACTTACTTCAAAAACGGCAAGTGCGGTGTTTGCCGGAAAACATGTCCAACTGGAGCTGTAAATTATGAGCAAGAGGATGAATTGCTAGTAGAAGAGTTCGGGGCCATTATTGTGGCGACGGGTTGGCAAACATTTGATCCCGCTTTGGGTTCCCAGTGGGGGTATGGTCGATACGATAATGTTTATTCCGCAATCCAGCTAGAGAGGCTGGTTAACGCTTCCGGACCTACCAAGGGCAAGGTGGTAATGAAAGACGGCAGGTCTCCCAAAAGCATTGCTGTACTCCACTGCATTGGCAGCCGGGATAAAAATTATCATGAATACTGCTCACGCCTTTGCTGTATGAGCAGCTTAAAACTTGCCCTCTTGCTCAAAGAAAAAACCAAGGGAGAGGTTTACAACTTTTACATTGATATCAGATCTGCCGGGAAGGGTTATGAGGAGTTTTACAATCGGGTCATGGAGGAAGGGGTCCATTTTATCAAGGGTAAAGGCGCCGAGGTAATCGAGAAAAACGGGAAACTGGTTGTCAGGGCTGAAGACGTTTTTCTGGGCAAGTACAGGGAGGTTCCTGTGGACATGGTCATCCTGAGCACCGCCTGTGAGGCTAGGTCAGATGCGGCAAGAGTGGCACAAGTCTTCGGTATTCAGCGAAGCCGGGACGGCTTCTTCCTGGAGGCTCACCCGAAGCTGGAGCCTTTACGGACAGCGACGGAGGGAATTTATATTGCCGGGTGCTGCCAGGGGCCGAAGGATATTCCGGATTCCGTGGCCCAGGGTGCCGGCGCTGCGGCAGAGGCCCTTTCCTTAATTGCCGCCGGCAAGGTTAAGATATCCCCAGTTGTAGCAGTTGTTGATGCAAACAAATGTGCCGGCTGTAAAATATGCTTGCCGCTGTGCGCTTATAAGGCAATTAGCTTCGACAGCATATCTAAAGTTGCTGCTGTTAATGAAGCTTTATGTAAAGGGTGCGGTACGTGTGCTGCCTCTTGTGCTTCCAAGGCCCTTAACATCAAGCACTTCACCGATGAGCAGATTCTGGCCCAGATTAAGGAGGTGTTGGCGGTATGAAAACTGTTGGATTTGAACCCAGAATTGTCGGAATTCTCTGCAACTGGTGCTCCTATGCCGGCGCAGATTTGGCAGGGATCTCAAGAATAAAATACCCGGCCAACATCCGGATCCTTCGGGTCATGTGTTCGGGACGGGTTGAGCCTACTTTTGTGCTGCAAGCCTTTGCTTCTGGCGCTGACGGTGTGCTGGTAAGCGGCTGCCACCCCGGAGATTGCCATTACCTTGAAGGAAATTACAAGGCCTTTGCCCGAAAAGAGCTGTTGGAAACACTCCTGGAGCAGATGGGCATTGAGAAGGAACGTTTTCGCCTGACATGGGTTTCCGCCAATGAAGGGGAGCTTTTTGCGCGCATCGTTGGCGAGATGGTTAGGGAAATAAAAAAGATTGGGCCTTTTTATCTACCAAAATCATGGATGCATGAATTACAGGAAAATAAGCATGGGTTTCATGCTGAAGAAAAAGAAGCTGCGGTGGGAGGTGGAGTAGTTGAGCGGTAAATTAAAATTTGCCTTTTACTGGGCCGCGTCCTGCGGTGGTTGTGATGTGGCAGTTCTGGATATTAATGAAAAAATCCTGGATGTGGCCGAGCTGGCTGACATCTACCTGTGGCCTGTAGCTTTGGACTTTAAGTATAAGGACATAGAAGCCCTGGAAGATGGTTTCCTTGATGTCTCTTTCTTTAATGGAGCAGTAAGAAATTCAGAACAAAAAGAGATTGCCCATCTCCTGCGGAAAAAGAGCAAGGTAATGGTGGCTTTTGGCTCCTGCGCCTGCTTTGGCGGTATTCCCGGTCTCGCTAATCTTTACAGCAAAGAAGAAATACTATCCACTGTCTATGCTGAAACTCCTTCAACGGTGAATCCGGAGAAGGTCATTCCCCGGCCCAGGTTTAGTGTACAAGAAGGGGAATTAACCATTCCCGAGTTTTTTACTGCTGTATATAAACTTGCTGACTTTGTAAATGTAGATTATTCCTTACCTGGGTGCCCGCCGCCTGTTTCTTTAATAATAAAGGCGGTGGAAGCAATCGCTGGCGGTAATTTACCTCCGGTTGGCACAGTTATCGCCGGGGAAAAAACTGTCTGCGACACATGTAAAAAGAAAAAGGATGAAAAGAGAGTAGTTGAGTTTAAGCGCCCCCATGAGATAATTCCTGATCCGGAAAAATGCCTCTTGGAGCAAGGGATTGTCTGCTGCGGGCCTGGTACCCGGGGAGGCTGCGGCGGACGTTGTATGGAGGCTAATATGCCTTGCCGCGGCTGTTTCGGGCCAAATGCCGGGGTGCCGGACCAGGGAGCAAAAATCGCCTCAGCCATTGCCTCAACAGTTGTATCAAAGAGTGAAGAAGAGATGAAAAGGCTTGCGGCCCAGGTGGCTGACCCCGCCGGGACTTTTTACCGTTTTAGTTTACCTGATTCTCTCCTGAGAGGAAAGGCGTTAAGGAGGGTAGAGTGAAACCATGAAGAGAATTGCAATTGATCCGATTACCAGGTTGGAAGGACATGGGAAGATAGAAATATTTCTCAACGATGAAGGAAATGTTGAGAATGCTTATTTCCAAATTCCAGAACTGCGCGGCTTTGAAAAGTTCTGTGAGGGCAGACCGGCGGAGGAACTTCCACGGATTACCCCTCGGATCTGCGGGGTATGTCCTGAGGCTCATCACATAGCTTCTACCAAGGCTCTGGATGCTGTTTTTCACGTGGACCCGCCCAGTGCGGCTAAAAAGCTGCGGGAGTTGTTCTACTGTGCCCATTTTGTTCACTCCCACATCGCCCATTTTTACGCCTTGGCAGCACCGGACTTTGTCATGGGGCCTGGGGCTAACCCGGCGGAAAGAAATATTCTGGGAGTCGTAAAAAAGGTTGGTGTTGAAATAGGCGGAGAAGTAATCAAACACCGCGCATTTGCGCAGGAAATCCAGGCGGTAATTGGCGGGAAGGCCACCCATCCGGTTTGCGGCCTGCCGGGTGGTTTAAGTAAGGCCATCAATGAAGAAGAGCGGAAAGAAATTGAAGCCAAGGCTCAATCCTGCGTGGAGTTCGCCCGGTTTTCCCTCAAGCTGTTTGAAGATATTGTATTAAAAAGCAAGGAATATGTTGACCTGATTTTGAGCGATATGTATACCATCAAGACTTACTACATGGGATTGGTAGACAGTAATGACAAGGTTAATTTTTATGACGGAAAGATAAAGATCGTGGATCCTGAAGGAGCTGAAACAGCAAAGTTTACACCTTCTGAATACCTGGAATATATGGGAGAAAGGGTCGAGCCGTGGACCTATTTGAAGTTTCCCTTTTTGAAGAAAGTGGGCTGGCATGGTTTTGTGGACGGGAAAGAAAGCGGAGTTTACCGGGTTGCTCCTTTAGCCCGGTTAAATGTTGCTGCGGGAATGGCTACCCCGCTGGCCCAGGAGGCCTATGAGCAAATGTATAAAACCCTGGGCGGAAAACCGGTCCATGCAACGCTGGCAAACCATTGGGCGAGATTGGTTGAGCTGCTTTATGCCGCCGAAAGAGTGCTGGAACTGAGCCAAGACCCTGAAATCACCAGCCCTGAAGTAAGGACATTGCCCAGTCAGGTTCCCACAGAAGGAGTTGGGGTGGTTGAAGCTCCCCGGGGCACCCTGTTTCACCATTATAAAACAGATGAAAAAGGGTTTATCACAAAAGCTAACTTAATAGTCGCAACCGGAAATAACCATGCTGCTATCTGCATGTCGGTAAAAAAGGCTGCCCAAGGGCTGATTAAAAACGGTCAAGTAGACCAGGGCCTGTTAAATATGATAGAAATGGCCTTCCGGGCATATGATCCGTGTTTCGGCTGTGCAACCCATTCTCTCCCCGGTAAAATGCCCCTGGAAGTAAATATCTTCTCCAGCAGCGGAGAGCTCTTGGCAACTTTAAAACGATGATGGCCAAGAAAATTTTGGTGCTGGGGCTCGGCAATACAATCCTGACGGATGACGGGGTAGGAATTTATGCAGCCCGGGAACTAAGAAAAATGATTGACTACCCTAATGTGTCAATCATGGAGGCATCCTTGGCAGGGTTGCAATTGCTGGATCTGGTGGCCGGGTACGATACCATGATCTTGATCGATTCCATCAAATTACCCGGGGGAAAAATTGGAGAAATATACCGGATCGAGGCGGAAGCCCTAAGATCAACCGTCAGGCTGGCTTCTATTCATGACATTAATTTCGCTACCGCCATGGAATTTGGCAGGTTAATGGGCTTGCAAATACCGTCAGAGATTGAGATTTTTGCGGTTTGCGTTGCCGATACGGAAACCTTTGGCGAAAAATGTACACCTGCAGTGGAAATGGCTGTGCCTAAAGCTGCCAGGATCCTATTGGAAAGGCTTAGAGAACATTTGGAGGGCAAAAAAACTGCAAAGCTTGGCAAAAGCCAAGGCGGGAAATGGAGAAGAAGTTGATGCATGAACTGGCATTAATCCAGGGAGTTCTTGAATCCGTGGCCAAAACTGCACAGGAAAACTCCATGACAAAAATTTCCCGCATTAGACTGGTAGTGGGTAAAATGACAGCGGCTTTACCTGCTTCTCTGGAATTTTGTTTCAATGCCTTGGATAAAAGCTCCTTATTTGCAGAGGCCTGTTTGGAGATTGAAGAAGTAGATATTAAAGGCGAGTGCGCAAAATGCGGGAATCGATTTATCATTTCTGAGTTCCAATTTTTTTGCCCGGCATGTAAGCACAAAAACATTTCCATTATTGCCGGCCGAGAACTCTTCATCGATTTTTTTGAAGGGGAGTAGGAAGAGGGAGGATGGTTTTGTTGCAAGTAAAAGTTGTATCAAATATCCTGGAGGCTAACGAAGCGCATGCCGGGGTTAACCGGCAGCGGTTTAAAAACAACAGAGTTTTTGTCTTGAACTTGATGAGCTCGCCTGGTTCGGGGAAAACCAGCATATTGGAGAGGACTATTGACCATATAAAGGGCCTCTTACGGATTGGGGTAATTGAGGGAGATATCTATACGGCTAAAGACGCTGAAAGGATTGGAGAAAAGGGCGTCCCTGTGGTCCAGATTAACACAAAAGGGGCCTGCCATTTGGATGCCAACATGATTGCCTGCGCCCTTGCCGAATTGCCCCTGGATCAATTGGACTTGCTGGTGATTGAAAACATCGGCAACCTGGTCTGTCCGGCAGAATTTGACCTGGGAGAAGACATCAAGGCAATGGTTCTAAGCGTGACCGAGGGGAATGACAAACCTTTAAAATATCCGTTGATGTTCAGGGAAGCCAAGGCCTTACTGGTTAACAAGATGGACCTGATTTCTTTTACTGATTTTGATCTGGACTTGATGGAAAAGGATATCCGAGGGATCAACCCTGATGGAAAAATCTTTCTCATGTCGGCAAAAACGGGAGAGGGGTTCGAAGCATGGTGCAGGTGGCTTTATCACCAAGTCCAGGCGAAAAAAGAGAAATCGTCAGTTACTGCATCAGGGTGAGGGGCATTGTTCAGGGCGTAGGTTTTCGTCCTTATGTCTTTCAATTGGCCAACAGAAATAATTTAAAGGGCTGGGTACATAATTCAGCTCAAGGAGTTTCTATTGAGGTTGAAGGAGAAGCAGTGCAAGTGGAAAACTTCCTGAAAGAGCTTCAGGAAAAACCGCCACGCCTGGCCAGGATTGTTTCCATTTCTTCAATGCCCCAGGAGTTGAAAGGCTATCATGTTTTTGAGATCAAAAAAAGCAGTTTCGGTGAAGAACGGAATGTATTAATTTCTCCTGATATTGCCATCTGCGACGATTGCCGGAGGGAAATCGCCACACCGGAGGATCGGCGTTACCGGTACCCATTTACTAATTGCACCAATTGCGGACCCAGATTTAGCATTATAAAAGATGTCCCCTATGACCGGGAAAGAACGTCTATGGCCTCTTTTCCCATGTGCCTGTCGTGTGGGCAGGAATACCATGACCCTGCAGACCGCCGCTTTCACGCCCAGCCTACTGCTTGCTATTCCTGTGGGCCCCAGGTATTCCTGCTTGACGGGAATGGGAAGACGATACCGGGGGACTGGGCGCTGGAATTTAAACGACTGATCCTGGCGGGCAAGATTGTGGCGGTAAAGGGGATCGGCGGAGTACACCTGGCCTGTGATGCAAGAAACCAAGAGGTGATCACTCAATTAAGAAGGAGGAAAAACAGGCCAGCTAAGCCTTTTGCCGTAATGTGCCACGACATGAGGGTAGTTAGAAGGTTTTGCCTGGTCAGCCAGGAGGAAGCCAGGGCTTTGCAGGGCCCAGAAGCTCCCATCGTGGTTCTTAAACGAAAGCCAGAAAATCTCTTGCCCCAAGCCCTGGCTCCAAACCTAGATACCTTAGGGGTAATGCTGCCTTATTCACCCCTGCATCTAATGCTGTTTGGCAGAGAATTAGATATCCTGGTTATGACCAGCGGCAATATCGCTGACTTGCCGTTGATCAAGGATAATGATGCAGCAATTAAAGAGCTGCAGGGAATAGCAGACTACTTTTTGCTGCATGACCGGGAAATTGAGCACAGGTGCGATGATTCCCTGGTTAGGGTAATTGAGGGAGAAATCCATTTCTACCGTCGTTCCCGCGGTTTTACGCCAAAACCAATCCAAATCCCCGACTTTGGGAAGGAATTAAGGCTGTTGGGAGCAGGAGGAGAAATGAAAAACGCCTTTTGCCTGGTGTCCGGCAACCAGGCTTTTTTCAGCCAGCACCTGGGAGAGATCAATTCCCTGGAGAGCATGGAAAATTACATGCTCACCCTGAAAAACCTACAAAAATTAGTTAACATTGAGCCTCAAATAATTGCCCATGATCTACACCCCAACTATCAGGTATCCGAGTTGGTTAAGCAATTACCAGTCCAAAGGCTAATTGGCGTGCAGCACCACCACGCCCATATGGCTGCTTGCATGGCAGATAATGAGTTATCGGAGGAGGTTATTGGAGTAATTTGTGACGGTACGGGTTATGGGGCTGACGGCAGACTTTGGGGCTTTGAGGTTTTAACCGGAGATTACCTCAGTTTTCAACGCAACATCCACCTTGGCTATATACCAGTCCCTGGGGGGGAGGCGGCAGTAAAAAATCCTGTCCGAATGGCAATAACATATCTGCTCTGGTATTTAGGCCAAGACGGCAAAGAACTGGCCCATTTCCTTTTTCCTGGAAGAAAGGGGGAGGTGATTTTGACTGAGAAACTTTTAACCAGCAGAATTAATACTCCCGTTTCCTCAAGTTGTGGGCGGCTATTTGATGCTGTTTCCGCCTTGCTGAATGTCTGCCTGGAAAACACTTATGAAGGTCAGGCCGCTATTGAACTGGGAGAATTGATTCGGCCAAGGATTTTGGCCTGCTATCCTTTTGCTATAAAGGACGGAATTATCCACCCCGCTAATACAATCAAAGGGTTAGTTGAAGACCTCCTTGCCGGAGAGGATAAAAGGACTATTGCCACAAAATTTCAAAATACCGTTAGCGAAATGATCGTTCAGGCTGTTGCCAGGATAAGCGAGACCAGTTCCTTAAAAAAGGTTGTGTTAAGCGGAGGGGTCTTTCAGAATCCATACCTGCTCCAAAAAACCCGGGAGGGTTTGTGTAAAAAGGGGTTTATGGTTTATGGGCATCGCCAGGTTCCGGCTAACGACGGGGGCTTGGCTTTAGGGCAGGCAATGGTTGCTTATAGGAGGTGCGTGTTTGATGTGTTTGGCGGTGCCGGCGCGAGTAACAATGATTGAGGGCATATACGCGGAAATTGAACTTTTTGGCAACACCCGCCGTATTGGCATCAGCCTGGTTCCTATGGTGCAAGTTGGGGACTATGTCCTGGTCCATGCCGGTTATGCCCTGCATACTATCGATGAAAAAGAGGCCTTAGAAACTTTAAGGTTATTGGAGGAGGTTTATGGAACTCTTGCAGAAATATAGGGACCCGGAACTGGGAAAACAGATTTTACTCCGCATAAAACACCAGGTCGGGCGTCCCCTGAGAATAATGGAGGTTTGTGGGACTCATACAGTGGCTATTTCCCGTTTTGGCATCAGGGAACTCCTGCATGGAATATTAGATTTTAGGAGCGGTCCCGGATGCCCGGTTTGTGTAACGGACAGCGGGGAAATTGATCAAATGGTAGAATTGGCCAAATTGCCAAATGTAATTGTTGTTACCTTTGGAGATTTGATGAAGGTGCCCGGGAGCTACTCCAGTTTGAGCCAGGAAAAGACTAAAGGGTGTGATGTCCGCATCGTATATTCCCCCCTTGACGGACTGAAAATTGCTCGGGATAACCCGCAGAAACAGGTGGTCTTTCTAGGTATCGGGTTTGAAACGACTATTCCGGTGTTCAGCTTGTGCCTTGAAGAGGCGATGGAAAAAGGAATAGGCAATTTTTCCGTCTTATCAGCTCAAAAAACAGTCCCTCCTGCCCTGGAAGCTCTTTTAAATGATGCTGCCATTAATATTGATGGTTTTATTTTGCCCGGCCATGTCAGCGCCATTTTGGGCCGCCAGTGTTTTGAATTTTTAGCTTCAAAATATAATATGCCTGCGGTAATTACCGGCTTTGAGCCTGTTGATATACTGGCAGCTGTTGCTCTGTTATGTGAAATGATTTGCCAGGGGCAGGCCAAGGTCTTAAACGCTTATACGCGGGTGGTTCGTGAAGAGGGAAATCCTGCTGCCAAAAGTGCAATAGATAAATTTTTTATTCCGGTTCCAGCTGTTTGGCGAGGATTGGGACTTATTCCCGCAAGCGGGATGCGGCTGCGGGAAGAATACGCCATGTTTGATGCTGGTCGAATTTTCGAAATCAATTTATCGCCGGCGCAGCTTTTGCCAGGGTGTGTTTGTGGTGAGGTATTAAAAGGAAAAATCACTCCCAGGGAATGCCAGCTCTTTGGGAACGCTTGCTCACCTGTCCATCCGGTAGGGCCCTGTATGGTTTCCAGCGAGGGGGCATGCATGGCCTACTTTCAATACGAAGGAGGAATGGGGAGAGTATGAAGGATAAAATATTGCTGGCTCACGGGGATGGCGGCTTACTAACCCACCATCTGATTCTTGAGCATTTCATCAGGCCTTTTAATAACCCCATCTTGGCACAAATGGCCGATGCCGCCAGAATTCAGGTTAGCACAAGAGATTTGGCCTTTACCACTGATTCCTTTGTCATCAACCCTATTTTTTTCCCTGGCGGAGATATCGGGAAACTTGCCGTTTGTGGCACCGTAAACGACCTGGCTGTCAGCGGCGCCCAACCGTGTTTCCTTGCAGCTTCCTTTATTATTGAAGAAGGTTTTTCCCTTAATGACTTGGACCGGATCATATCTTCTATGGCCAGTACTGCAGCTACGGCTGGTGTAGCTATTGTGGCTGGCGATACAAAGGTGGTGGAACGAGGCAGCGTTGATAAAATCTTTGTTAATACCGCAGGAATAGGTGTTTTTTCTCCAGAAACCATCCTTGGAGTAGAAAAGATCGAAGACGGAGATGTCGTAATAATTAACGGTTGCATTGGCGAACATGGGATGGCGGTGCTTTCCGGCCGTGAAGGTTTAGGCTTTGAAACCAGCATTATCAGCGATTGTGCCTGTCTCAACCAGATTATCCAAGAGCTAATGGCCAGGCATGCAACAATTAAATTTATGCGGGATCCAACGAGAGGAGGTTTGGCTGCCACAATTAATGAAATTGCCTCAGCATCCGCCAAAGATATCTACCTTTTTGAAGACAAAATACCGGTAAGTGACGAAGTCCGGTGGGCAGCCGAAATGCTGGGTATGGATCCCCTTTATTTAGCTAATGAAGGAAAATTTGTGATTGTTGCATCGCGGGAAGAAGAAAAAGAAATCATTTCGTCGTTGCGAAACCATACACTGGGAAGAAATGCTGCGGCTATTGGAGAGATTAGAAAAGGCAGTGGGAATGTTTACCTTAAAACCTGCCTGGGAGCAACAAAACTAATCAAGATGCCAGTTGGTCAACAGCTACCAAGAATCTGTTAATGATGTCACACCTAGGTTTACTGCCCACTTCATTTTTCTTTTTATACTCGGCAAGGGTAAAATTGCATTATCATAATGAAGCCGAGTATGAAATTCGCTTTGAGGCCACGGCAAATCAATGAATAATTAGTGGCCTTGCTCATTATAATACAAACGGGCCCTTAAACGGTCCAAAAAAAACGCCGGCGCTAGGCCGGCGGGTGTGTGTTAGTAGGGGTTTCTGGCTCCGGGACCCATTCCCGCTAACTGCCTTTCGGCCATCTCGATGGCTTTGCGTACCATCAGGCCGCAGTTGCGGGAAGATACTCCACCAAAACCTTCTGAAGCTACAATTTGGTCTACTCCCAATTCCTTGGCAATCTCCCACTTGAGCCTATCAGACATGATGGAACGCCCATTTCTCGCCAAATAAAAAACCTCCTTTTTATCTTACACACCATTCTTATTTTGCACCCAGGTTTGGTCGTCAATCCTGGTAAATTGGTGCAAACGCATTTGCTTTTCCAGAACTGAAAATAATACAAGAAAGAAAAGAGGTAGAAGAGATTTGCAGTAAAGCATCAGAATATAAATTTTTAGTAACTACTCGCATGCCCAGCAAAGGCTGGGAAGTTCAGCGGGAGCCAGTCCCGCCGGAATAAAAGTCAGAACTCCGCAACTTGGGCAGCAGGTTAGCGGGAAACCAACAACCTGGAGTCTGCCGGCAAAGCCGCTATAAGAGCGGTGAGTGAGCCACTGGGCCGTAACGCAAGTGAACACAAAGCAGCCTCGAAAACATAAACCTTGGAGGCCGAGCCTTTGAGTAGTATGTATTAACTGGCTCTAAGCTTCAGCGGGGGAAACAATCCCCCGCAAAAAGCCAAGACCCAGTTGAACGTCTCGAAGTATTCTAACTACTGCCCTGAAAATAAAATTTTCCTCGTCTGATGGTGCCGCGATAAGCGGCGTGGGGGTCTGAATTCTGAATACCTGTAACAATTTTTATTTCATAATAGGCTATGAAAAAATCAGGAAAGGAAAGAAAGAGTATATGCGGGCAATGTGGAATGGCGCCATTTCCTTTGGACTGGTGACGATACCGATCAAGCTTTTTACAGCTACGGAAGATAAGGAGGTAAAATTTAATTACCTGCATAAGCCTTGTAAAACCCCTATTAAGTATGAAAAGGTGTGCCCAAGCTGTCAGAAAGAAGTGAAGCAGGAGGAAATCGTCAGGGGTTATGAGTACGAGAAAGGTCGCTATATCGTAATCTCAGATGAAGATCTGCAACAGCTCCCGCTAGAGACCATCAAGTCTATTCAAATCCTGGATTTTGTTGATATGAACGAGGTAGACCCCATCTACTTTATGAAATCCTATTTTGCTGTACCTGATGCTATAGGAGTCAAGCCATACCGGCTGCTCTTAGAAGCTATGGCCCGTTCCGGCAAGGCGGCAGTGGCCAAAGTAGTTTTGCGCACAAAAGAGAACCTTGCTTTAGTCAGGATTTACCAGAACTGTTTGTTGCTTTCAACCCTGCACTATCATGAAGAGGTAAGGTCAGTCGGTCAGTTTGCCGAATTAGAAGGTGAAGTCAAATTTCATGCCAATGAGTTGAAAATGGCTGAAAGCTTGGTCAAGAGCTTATCTGCGCCTTTTGAGCCGGCAAAGTATGCCTCAGACTACCGGAAGGCCTTGACTGACTTGATTCAGGCCAAAATTAACCAGGATGAGGTCGTGGTGCCTGAGCGACCGCAAGACAAAAAAATAATCGACCTTGTTGAGGCCTTGCGGGCCAGCGTGGCGGCAGTAGAGGCCGAACGCAAGCCGGCCACGCCGAAAAAAAAGCGGCTTAAAGCTGCCGGAGACTAAAGACAAACCCTATTATTGGCCAATTTAACTGGGTCTTGGCTTCAGAGGGGGGATTGTGACCCCCGCTCGTGCTTAGATTCGACCAGTTCTTGGCTCCGGTTTACCGGAGCTTAGAACTGGTTAATCCCATAGGGGGCCAGTTAATGCAATGGCGTAGCCGCTCTTAAAATGAGCCAGGCCACAAGTTATACATTAATTTAACGTGGCCTGAAAGCGAATTTCATGCTCGGCTTCATTGATTTTAATATTTTTCCTTTGCCGAGCATTTCCCACCGCTTTAAAGAAGCGTAGGCTTAAGAGCGGGTAGCCATCTGTGATCAAATATGAGTTCAGGCAGGACAAACGGTCTCTCGGGCGAAATTAAGAGTATAAAAATGATAAGGGGCGAGGGTTATGGGAAAACAAATTGACGTTGTCACATGGCACCAGGGGCGAAGCCAAGAAACACAGGTCCACCTGGCGATGGAAATCGCTTTTACTGTTTATTATAATGAGAGAGAAACTGTAACCCTCTTATGCAGTCCACAAGAACTGGACGAGCTTGCTATTGGCTTTCTCGTTGGGGAAGGTCTCTTAAAACAGGCGCAAGAGATCAAGAACTTGGTAGTGGATACTGAGCGGGGTCTGGCGTGGGTTTCCGCTGAACCCGATCGCCCGGTGGCAAAGGAAGCTATCGGCCGGCGCTTTATCACCAGCGGCTGCGGCAGCGGCACGGGATATTACAGCTTAGCCGATGCAGTTGCTTGCGCAAAGGTTCAGACTGATTTAGTTCTACTGCCCCGAGAGGTTAATGATCTGATGAGTAAAATGCAAAATCTTGCCCAGCAGTACCGGGTTACCAGGGGCATTCATGGAGCTGGTCTGTGTTCGCCTGACCAGGTTGAGGTTTTTAGAGAGGACATCGGCCGCCATAACGCTGTTGATAAAATCCTGGGTTACTGCTTTATCAAAGGAATAAAGCCGGAGAACAAGGTCTTGGCTGTAACCGGCCGTATTTCCTCGGAAATAATGCTGAAAGCCGCCAAGATGTCAATTCCCGTGCTGCTGTCCCGTTCAGTGCCCACAGATATGGCGGTTATTATTGGCGAAGAACTGGGTATCACCATAATTGGGGCAGCCAGAGCAGGGAAGTTCAGCGTCTATTCCCATCGGGAACGGGTGTCTCTCCCATAGTAAAGGCGCTGTCTCTTCAACTGGGTCTTGGCTTTTTGCGGGGGGAAAGCTTTTCCCGCTGAAGCTTAGATTCGACCAGTTCTTGGCTCCGGTTTACCGGAGCCAAGAACTGGTTAATCCCATAGGGGGCCAGTTAATACAGTGGCGTAGCCGCTCTTAAAATGAGCGAGGCCACCAATTATTCCTTGATTAAATGTGGCCTCAAAGCGAATTTCATGCTCGGCTTCATTGA
>JBFLXH010000011.1:0-69283 GCA_040757295.1 Bacillota bacterium
GCTTATCAAGCGCTTGTACGGTTTGAAGTAGCTATATTGTTATTCCGACCTTTGACCTATACAAATTGCACTTTAACAGCAATTGTGTTGAGGGTCGGGATAACTATTATTTCGGAATAACATAATTTATCCCGACCTCGGGATAATTTGAGAATTTTTAGAATTTACTAAAAAGGGGTGGTTTTATTTTTTTGCAGGGTGGGGTTATTATTCAATTCTAGCTTAAAGGAGGAGGGTTAAGTATGAAAACCTTTAGAAAAAACCATGGGCTAATAATTTTGCTTGCAGTTATCCTGGTGTTTTCCGTGGCAATGGTGGGGTGCGGGGGAAGCAAACAGCCTGAAACTGGGAAAGAAGCGCCCAAGCCTGAGGAGAAAAAGGTGGAGAAAAAATGGGTATCCATTGCAACCGCTTCAACGGCGGGCGCTTGGTATGTGCTGGGTGGTGGGATGGCCGCAGTAATTACGAAATATGCGCCGAATATCCAGGCTAATGCGGAAACTGGCGCGGCGACCCTGGAAAACCTGCGTAATCTACAGGAAAAGAAAGTCGATATGGCTTTTGTGATGCCTGATATTACCCACATGGCATACACCGGAACAGGTGTTTACGAGGGGAAAAAAATTGATAATCTACGGGCTTTGATGGCCAGCTACGGAACAGTGGCCCATTTTATTGCTCCCAAAAACAACCCAATCAACAGCCTGAAAGACGTTAAGGGGCGCAAATTGGGTGTGGGTGCGCCGGGCAGCGGTACGGAAGTTTTTAATAAAAATGTGCTTTCTAAATACGGTTTTACCTATGACGATATCCAGCAGCAGTTCCTGTCGGTACCGGAGCAGGTAACCGCCATGAAGGACAATAACCTGGATCTGTCGATGTCCCTGATGCCTGTGCCTACGGGGGCTTTCACGGAGTTTGCCCTGACCAATGGAATGAAGCTAATCCCTATGGATAAAGAGGTTGTCGATAAGCTGGTTGCCGAACTCCCCGGCTGGCTGCCCCATACTATTAAGGCAGGATCCTATCCTGGCCAGGATCAGGATATTTTGACCATGAATTACCGGGGGACTATTGTGGCCAGGGCGGACATGACTGAAGAGGATGCCTACCAGATTACCAAAGCAGTTTGGGAGTACAGAGATGAGTGGAAGAATGTTCACGCTGTAGCTGCTGATATGACTTTGGCCACTGCTCTTGATGGGATAAGTGTGCCCTTGCACCCAGGGGCAATCAGGTATTACAAGGAAAAAGGGATGTCTATTCCCGCTAATCTGCTGCCTCCGGAGATGAAGAAATAGTGAGCCGGGATGGGTTCACCCAAAACGAATTTGGGCTGGCGCTAAAATTAGGGCTTTTTACGGCTTTGGTTATGATCAGCGTATATTTCCTGTGGCCAATCCCTGCTATTGTCCTGGCTGAGAGGGAGACGGGTGATGTTGTCTACCGGCAGGGTACTCAAGCCGGGCGGTGTTTTGAGCTTCGTTTTCTCCACTCTTATGAAAAAGGATGGGTAGAGGAGACTTATCAGGTTAGGGATCAACGGAGTTTTGTTTTAACCACCCATCGCTTTCAGGTGTTTTGTTATGATGCCAGAGACCAGACATACCCGGGTGATTTCAGCCTTGATCAGGATGGCTTTGCCCGGGTAACCAACATTGCTAAGTCCCGGGAGGTAGTGTTTTCCCACCTTTTGATCAGGGTAGCGAACACCGTCCCGCAGTTTCTGGAGGCCGAAGGAGCCAGCGTGGCCCTGGGGGAACTGGTACCAGGAGGGTCACTGCTTATTCTCAGAATTGTACCGGTTCCCCGGATTGGGGGGAAGCTGCGATCTGCGGCTGAGGCCACTAATTAAAATGTGGCCTGAAAGCGAATTTCATGCCCGGCTTCATTGGCTGTAATCAAATTTTATTCCTTGCCGAGCATATCCCACCGCTTTAAAGAAGCGTAGGCTTAAGAGCGGGTAGCCATCTGTGATAAAATTATTAGCCTCAAAGGGGGTGATTTTCTGGGGACTAAATTGGTTGCTGGTGTGGGTGTGGCGACGGTTATTGCTTGGGCTATGGGGATATTTCATATTTACACCGCAGGCTTTGGGTTATTGACGGCTATGCTGCAAAGAGGGGTTCACCTGACCTTTGCCCTGGTCCTGGTATTTATGCTCTATCCGCTTAAAACAAAATGCCGGTGGGGAAAGGCTCTTGATGCCTTTTTCCTGGGCTTGGCCTTGTTGGTGGGTTTTTATATGGCATTTTTTGCCTCCCCCGAGAAATTAGCTGAGAGAGCCTTGGTAGGATTTAGCCCTTTGGATATGGCCATCGGCGCCCTGCTGTTGCTGGTTCTGTTAGAAGCTACCAGGCGGGTATGTGGTAACGGACTGGTCATCATTGCCTTTGTATTCATGTGTTACGCCTATTTTGGGCGAAACCTGCCTTTATTGCTGGCTCATCGGGGATACGGGTTCACCCAGATCATCGAGCAGCTTGTTTATACTACCGAAGGGATCTATGGCACTCCCCTGGGGGTATCGGCCACCTTCATCATTTTATTCGTCCTGTTCGGAGCCTTTTTGGAAAAATCTGGCGGAGGGGAATTTTTTGTTGACATGGCCTATGCCCTGGCGGGTAAGGCCAGGAGCGGCCCTGCGATGACAGCCGTATTGTCCAGTGCAATGATGGGAACAATTTCCGGTTCTGCGGCCTCCAATGTGGTTACAACCGGCACCTTTACCATTCCCTTGATGAAACGGGTTGGCTACCTTCCTCCGGTTGCCGGGGCAATTGAGGCCGTAGCATCCACCGGGGGCCAGGTTTTACCGCCGGTGATGGGAGCCGCTGCCTTTATCATGGCAGAGATGCTGGGGATTACCTATGGGCATGTTGCCATTGCGGCAATTTTGCCAGCTATACTTTATTTCGTTTCGGTAGGTATTATGGTGCACCTGGAGGCGGTTAAAGCAGGGTTGCGGGGACTGCCAAAAGATCAGCTCCCTGCCTTTTGGGAGGTGTTTAGAAAGGGTTTCTACTACTTGATCCCATTGGCAGTAATTATCTACACTTTGGTAGTTCTGTTTTACACTCCTACCAAGGCTGCTCTTTTGGCTATCGGCACCACAATCCTAGTCAGCTTTTTCAACCGGGAAAACCGAATGAATTTGCCCCGGGTGCTTAATGCCTTAGAATCAGGCGCAAAGGCCAGCTTGGTTGTGGCCGCGGCTTGTGCCACAGCGGGGATCATTATCGGTGTAGTAACCCTAACCGGTTTGGGCCTGCGCTTTTCCAATCTTATTGTGACTGCTTCCGGGGGTTCCCTATTATTAGCCCTTTTGTTGACCGCTGTTACATGTTTGGTTCTGGGAATGGGTCTGCCCACCTCTGCTGCCTATATTATCACGGCAACATTGGGGGCGCCTGCCTTGGTCAAGTTGGGGTTAACGCCCATCGCCGCCCATCTGTTTGTGCTGTACTTCGCCTGTATTTCAGCCATTACCCCTCCTGTTGCCATTGCAGCCTATGCAGCATCCGGAGTGGCTCTGTCACCGCCGATGCAGACTGCTTTCCATGCCAGCAGGCTAGGTATAGCTGCCTTCGTCGTGCCGTTTATGTTTGCCTATGGACCTGAATTGTTATTAATTGGGGAAACCCAGGCGATTATCAGGGTCATCCTGACAGCGCTTTTAGGGATCTGGCTGTTAGCTGGAGGGGTACAGGGACATGTTTTCCAGCGGATTAACATTTTGCAAAGGGTAATGTTGCTGGGAGGAGCCCTCTTCTTAATTGAAGCCGGCGGCTACACCGATTTAATTGGTCTGATTCTTGGCCTTCTAGTGGTAATCCCCCAGTTGTTCCTCGGCAGGTCTGGCAGACCCGGGCTGCCACAAAACTAAACCCAGTATTTTGGGAAAAACCTGGCAACGGTAGTTTTTTCATCCCGCTGAACTTTGCTATTTGGGCTGGGTGGACAGCAGGATACAGACAGAAAGGAACAGATAATGGGAGATAAAAGACTAACTATTCAGCCGATTGCACCTGGGATATTCTGCATCTTAATCCCCGTGCCTTTTGCATTGAAATGGGTCAATTGCTATCTAATTCAGGATAGCCCCGATTGGGTTTTGGTAGATACCGGTCTTAATACTGAGGAATGCATGGATACTTGGTGGCAGGTTTTCGACCGGTTGGGGATCGGGCCGGGGAATTTAAGAACGATAGTCATCACCCATTTTCATCCTGATCACTATGGTGCAGCAGGCCGCTTGCAATCCTGGAGCGGGGCCGAGGTTTTGATGTCTGCCACGGACTGCCGGGCGGCCTCCTTGGCTTGGAATCAAACGGCCTCCCACCACCAAAGCCATACTGTTTACCTTATGCGAAACGGTGTTCCAGCAGCGCTGGCATCAGAAGTTGTCGGGATGATGGCCGGTCGCATACCCTGGGTTAAGCCTGAGCCTGAAGGTATCGGTTTGCTGCAGGGAGGCGAAAAAATCAAACTGGGTAGGTCAGTTTGGACCGTAATGGTCACTCCGGGGCATACCGATGGGCACCTGTGTCTTTATCAACCTGATCAGGCTTGGTTGATCTCCGGGGATCACCTACTTCCTCATATCACTTCCAATATCAGTCTTTGGCCTGAACGCAACAACAATCCTTTGCAAGACTATCTTTCCTCCCTGGGCCGGATGGAAAAGCTGCGGGTATCGCTGGTCTTGCCGGCCCACGGGGAAGCCTTTGGTGGATTTCACCAGAGAATTGCCGAGATGCGCGAGCATCACAACCAGCGGTTGCGGTTAATCTTTGAGGAGGTAAAACAGGGGAAAGACACAGCCTTTGAAGTGATGGGGGCCGTATTTGGCACGGCCCTGTCTTTGAGCGACATCCGCTTTGCTATTGCAGAAACCCTGGCTCACCTGGAATACCTGGTGCATCAAAACCTGCTGCAGAGGTTTGACGAAGGTTATACCTATTACCGTTAAGGATAAGTTTCGCCAGGTTATAATGAGCAAGGCCACTAATTATTCATTGATTTACCGTGGCCTCAAAGCGAATTTCATACTCGGCTTCATTATGATAATGCAATTTTATCCCTTGCCGAGTATAAGCCAGAGAGCTTAATTCCCTGAGGATATGGGAGGGAAAAATGCTAAAACGAACTGCTGCAGCATTTTTGCATTAACACTCATGGGCAAATTACCGTTTCTTTTACCCCGGCGATAGCTTAATTTTTAAAAGATTGCTGAATGCAAGGCAAAGGAAGCAAATGCAAATTGAGGAACAGGCAACCTTTTTCCCGATCTGGTGGGAGATAAATACCTAAGGGAGTTAGTGAACTGAAGGCTGAGGCGCTGGATCGAGACCTGTGTGCCGGTTGCGGCATGTGGGTGGGGATGTTATGGTCTCGACCGGGGACAACAAACTGTGGAGGAGGTGCGCTTTGTAGGATAGTCCTATTCTGTAAACATAAAAGCAATAGAAACAGAAAAAGGAGGTCAAAAACCTATGAGAACCTTTGATCAATACCTTGAAAAACTGCGGGGCATGCGCCCTAATGTTTATCTTGGAGGAAAACTGATCCCCCGGGATGACCACCAGTTTATGCCCGGCATCCATACTATTGGCCTAACCTATAACCTGGTGAATGAGCCGGAATTTGCAGACCTGTTGGTAACTACTTCCCACCTCACTGGAGAAAAGATTAACCGCTTTAACCACATCCATCAGAATACCGAGGACCTCTTGCAAAAGCAAAAAATGACCCGCCTTTTGTGTCACAAGGCCGGCCGCTGTATCCAGCGCTGCATGGGGATAGATGCAATGAGTGCCCTCTCGGTGGTGACCAAAGACGCCGATCTGGAACACGGTACCAACTATCATGAGCGCTTCTTAAAATTCCTGCAATATTTTCAAGAGGAAGACTTGGTAGCCAACTGCGCTCAAACCGATGTCAAAGGGGATCGCAGTCTCCGTCCCTTTGAGCAAAATGACCCTGATCAGTACTTAAGGGTGGTGGAAAAGCGGGAAGACGGAATTGTGGTTCGGGGGGCCAAGGCCCACAATACCATTGCGCCCTATACGGACGAGATTATTGCAGTTCCTACCAGAGCAATGACGAAAAACGATAAAGATTATGCGGTGGCCTTTTCCGTTCCGGCTGATACCGAGGGGCTCCACCTGATCAGTGTAGCCCATAACCAGCGCAAGCGAAAGGAATTTCATGCCCCCATTGAAAACACCGGTGCAGCCCACTCCATTACCGTCTTTGATGATGTGTTTGTACCCTGGGAACGGGTCTTCCTCTGCGGGGAAACCAAGCAGGCCGGGCAGCTGGCGGCTCTGTTCGCTACCTACCACCGGCACAGCTATACAGGGTGCAAGCCGGCGATGACGGACATCCTGATGGGGACCACTGCCCTGGTAGCAGAGTACAACGGCATAGAAAAGGCCTCCCATGTGCGGGATAAGCTGGCCGAGATGATCACTGTTGCTGAACTTGTATATGCAGCCGGGATCGCTGCCTCTGTCTGCGGGCGGAAAGCGGCTTCCGGCACCTGTGTGCCTGATGTTGTCTATACAAACGTTGCCCGGTATCATGCAGGTGTCAATATTTACCATGAGTTTGAAACCCTAGCAGACATCGCCGGGGGGCTGGCTGCCACCCTGCCCCATGAGGAGGATTTCATCAGTCCTGAGACCAAAGACTTCCTGGAAAAATACATCATGCGGAAGGCTGATGTGCCGCCGGAAAAGGTGCACCGTTGTTACCGGCTAATTGAGAACCTGATTGCTTCGGCGCCGGGGGCGGCATCTCAAATCAGCGGTATTCACGGCGGCGGTTCCCCCATTATGGAGAAGATCGCCATCAGGGCCATGTATGATCTGGAGGCCAAGAAAAGGATCGCCAAATACCTGGCGGGTATCGCAGATTAACCGGGAAGGGGAGAAAAACCGTGAGGGAAGTCTTCATTATCAGCGCAACCAGGACGGCTATCGGAAAGTTTGGTGGTACCTTGCGGACAGTTTCATCAAGGGATCTGGCAACAGTAGTTATCCTTGAGTCGTTGCGGAAGGCCGGGCTGGAGCCTAACCAGGTGGAAGAGGTAATCATGGGGGAAGCCAGGCAAAGTACCGAAAACGCTAATGTGGCCCGGGTAGCTTCTCTGGCTGCCGGCATTCCGGAGGAAGTGCCGGCCTACACAATCAACCGCCTATGTGCTTCCGCCATGCAGGCCTTGAACTGCGGCTACCAGCAAATTATGTTGGGAGAAAGCGACATTGTGGTAGTTGGCGGCACGGAGAACATGAGCCGGTCGCCCCACTACATTCGAAACGGGCGTTTTGGTGATGAAGATCTGCAGTTGATCGATTCCAACCTCGAAGGGGGTTCCCGAGCCCAGCCTGTGGAAACCTACGGGCCCAATCTTGGAATGGGTCAGACAGCGGAGAATGTGGCCGAGGAGTTCAACATCAGCCGGGAGGACCAGGATCTTTTCGCCCTCAGAAGCCAAGAGCTGGCTGCCAGGGCCATAGCGGAAGGAAAATTCCAAGCAGAGATCGTGCCGGTTGAGGTGAGGAGCAAAAAGGGCAGTGTACTGTTTGCCATTGATGAATTTCCCCGGCCCGACACTTCCCTGGCCGCCCTGGCCAAACTGAAACCGGCTTTCAAGCCGGGTGGATCGGTTACAGCGGGGAACTCCTGTGGACGCAATGACGGCGCCTCAGCTCTGGTATTGATGTCGGGCGATACGGTGCGGGCCCTGGGATGCCAGCCGCTGGCCCGGATTGCCGGGGTAGTTGCCGCCGGGGTTTCCCCCCGGGTGATGGGCATTGGCCCGGTTCCGGCGGTGCGAAAGGTTTTGGGCAAAACCGGCCTCGCTAATGCTGATATCGACCTGATTGAATTGAATGAGGCTTTTGCCTCTCAAGCCCTGGCCGTAATTAGAGAATTGGAGCTTGATCCAAAAAAGGTCAATGTCAATGGAGGCGCTATAGCATTGGGGCATCCCCTGGGCAGTACGGGTACACGGCTAATTGTCACCCTGCTCCATGAAATGGCCAGACGGCAGGCCCGTTTTGGTTTGGCCACCCTTTGTGTGGGCGGAGGCCAAGGAATGGCTACTATTGTCGAAAGAGTCTAAAAACCAGCTATTAGGGAGGGGGATTATGGTGAAAGCCACCGCCGAAGAGCTGAGGTCATTCTTCTACCCGCGAAGCGTGGCCATCATCGGTGCATCCAATAACTTGGACAGTATCAGCGGCCGTCCCGTCAAATACCTGGCCAGCAACGGTTATCAGGGAAAAATTTTTCCGGTTAACCCCAAATACAACGAGATTGCCGGCTTCCAGTGCTACCCCAGCGTGGGAGATATCCCTGGGGAGGTGGATATGGCTATTGTGGCAGTCTCAGTTCAACGGCTGTTTGGTTCACTGGAGGAGTGTGCAGCAAAAGGAGTCAAAAATGCAGTGATTTTTACCTCAGGCTTTGCTGAGGTGGGGAAGGAAGGGGAACAGCTCCAGGAACGCCTGGGGGCGCTTGCCCAAAGCAGCGGTATGCGGATTTGCGGTCCAAACTGCATCGGCACTGTCAACCTTCCCGGGCAGGTGGTGGCCAGCTTCAGCCCTATTTTTGATGCGGCTGGTTTCCAAACCGGTCAGGTGGGCCTGGTTTCCCAGAGCGGCGCCTTGGGCCATGGCTTGTTCACCTTTGCGGCTGAGGCGGGTTTGGGCTTTTCCTATGTGATCAGTTCCGGCAATGAAGTAGACTTGACCACTGCCGATTACCTGCGCTTCATGATTGAGGATCCGGTCACTCGGGTCATCATGGTCTACCTGGAGGGATGGCGCGATGGAGAGGAGTTTTTCAACCTTGCCCGGCGGGCATCCCAGCAAAAGAAACCTATCTTGGTGTTGAAGGTGGGGCGGACTCAGGTCGGCAGCAAGGCTGCCATGTCCCATACAGCTTCCCTTACCGGCAGCGATGCTGTCTATGATGCCCTCTTCCGCCAAACAGGAGTAATCCGTGCTGATGACCTGTCTGACCTGGTGAACATGGCCATTGCCTTTGTCTCCGGCAAGATCCCAACCGGAAACGGTTTGGCGGTAGTAACTGGTTCCGGGGGAGCAGGGATTTTGATGGCTGATCACGCTGAGGTCCATGGGTTGGCGCTGCCGGAGGTAGGCGGCGAGACCAGGGCGGAGCTCCTAAAGATTATTCCACCCTTTGGAAGCGCCATGAACCCGGTTGATGTAACAGGGCAGGTATTGAACGATACTACCCTGTTCCGCAAAACGATGGCCATCCTGCTTGCGGACCCCCAGATTCACATGATTACGGTAATGCTGAGCACTGCCAGCGGCCAGCTGGCAGTGCAACTGGCAACAGACATTGCGGCGGTGGCAAACTCGACGGAAAAACCGGTAGTGGTGACCTGGAGCGGAGCCAAGAACCTGGCTTTAGAAGCCAGGCAGCTTTTAAAGGAGCGGGGAGTCCCATGTTACGACACTCCGGGGCAAACGGCTCAGGCATTAGGCGCTCTGACCCGCTACGGGCGGTTTTTGCAGATGAGGAAAGATTGTCAGGTTCTTGCTGCCAGCGCAGCCTATGAACCGGTTAAGGACCTGTCTTGGTTGCAGCAGGTGACAACAAGGGCACTGACAGAAAGGGACTCCAAGAAACTGCTGCAGGCTTACGGCATTCCGGTAACCAGGGAGGGTCTGGCTGCCACTGCCGGCGAGGCGGGAGCCCTGGCTGAAAAAATCGGTTTCCCTGTGTGTGTCAAAGTGGAATCGCCCCAGATCATGCACAAAACCGAAGCAAAAGCTATTCGCCTGAACCTGTCTACCCGGGAAGAGGTTGAAACAGCTTTCCGGGAAGTAACGGCTAATGCCAGGGCTTACTCTCCGACAGCTGAGATCAGGGGCGCCGTAGTTCAGGAAATGGTGGGCAAAGGGATTGAAGTCATCCTGGGTGTCAACAACGACAGCCCCTTTGGTCCCGTGATCATGTTTGGACTGGGCGGCATCTTTGTGGAGATATTGAAGGATGTTTCCCGTCGGATTGCGCCATTAACCAGGGAGGATGCCGAGGAAATGGTCAGAGAAATAAAGGGCTATCCGCTGCTGCAGGGTGTGCGTGGGGAGCCGCCGGCCGATGTTGAAGCCCTGGTAGACACCCTTCTCAAGCTTTGCGAGTTGGCAGTTGACCTGCGAGGGGAAATCAAGGAACTGGATATCAATCCCTTGATTGTGCTGCCCCGCGGCCGGGGAGTAAAAGTGGCTGATGCCCTGGTAATAAGAAAATAAGTAAGCTCTAGTAATTGGCTAAGTATGGGGGGGAGCAGCTTGCAGGCGTGCTTGGAAGGAATCCGGATCCTGGAGTTAACCCATTTTATCGCTGGGCCCTTTTGCGGTCAATTACTGGCGGGCATGGGGGCAGAGGTGATCAAGATCGAGCGCCCCGGAGAGGGGGAGGCCGGCCGCTGTTTTTGCAGCTAGTGGAAAAGGCAGATGTGGTAATTGAGAACTTAAGGCCTGGTTTGCTCAACCGAGCTGGCCTTGGGTATGACAACCTGCGGCAGGTCAACCCCCGTGTGGTGATGACTTCGATTTCCGGGTTCGGGCAGTATGGGCCTTATAAAGACCGGCAGGCCCTGGATATGGTGATTCAGGAGGAAGGGATTATCTAAGAGAGGAGAGAGGAGATCAATGGATATTGATGAGGTGAAAAAGGTATGTGTCGTAGGGGCCGGCGCCATGGGCTCCCAAATTGCCCTGAATACTGCCCTGTATGGATACCAGGTATCATTGACAGACACTTCCCCTGAGGTGCTGCAAAAGGCCCGGGACTGGGCGGCTGAATACCTGGAATCCCGTGTAGCCAAGGGGAAAATAACTGCGGAAAAGGCAGCAGAGGCTAAAGCCGCTCTTGTTTTTGCAAAAGACCTGCAGACTGCTGCCAAAGATGCGGATGTGGTTATTGAGGCAGTGGTGGAAAAATTGGACATTAAAAGGCAGCTTTTCGCTGAACTGGACAATATCTGCCCGGCCCACACCATCCTTGCTACCAACAGTTCCACCATTGTCAGCTCCAAAATCGCTGATGCAACTAAGCGCCCAGACAAAGTCTTAAACATGCATTATTTTAACCCGGCCCTGGTAATGGAGCTTGTGGAGGTAGTCCAGGGACCCCATACTTCTGAAGAAAGCGCCCAGCTAATCATGGAGCTATCCCGCCGGACGGGGAAAATTCCCATTTTACTTAAAAAAGAAATTTCGGGGTTTGTGGCCAACAGGATCTTAGGGGCAGTAATCAGGGAAGCCTGCTCCTTGTTGGAGAAGGGTATCGCTACTCATGAAGAGATTGACTTGGCTGTAGAAAAAGCTCTGCGTTACCCTTTGGGGCCTTTCCGGTTGATGGATATGACCGGAATCGATGTTTCTTACCTGGTGCGGGAACAACGCTTTAATGAAACAGGTCTGGAGGAGGACCGTCCACCCAGGGTAATTGAGGAAAAGTATAAAAAAGGCGAGTGGGGAAAAAAGACGGGCAAGGGTTTCTACGATTATGCCCAAGGGCCTAAGTAGCTCTGGGAAAAGGGGGAGATGGGATGGCCACAATTGGTGTTGGTGGAGTAAGTATTTACTGCGATACTGGAGAGACCGGGCCTGGCCAAGGGAAAACGGTGGTACTGGTACATGGTGCTGGAGGGAGCAGCAGCCGCTGGCGATACCAGGTCAAGGCTCTGGCCAATATCCACTCCCCCGTGGCCCTAGACCTGCCGGGTCACGGTTTGTCCGGCGGTCAACCCTGTGATCAGGTTTTCTTATACCGGGAATGGGTTAAGCAGTTTGTGGACGTTCTGGGCTTAAAAAAGATTGTCCTGGCCGGGCATTCCATGGGCGGTGCGATTGCCCTTGATTTTGCCCTGACCTACCAGTCCTATTTAGAAGGTTTAATCCTGGTGAGTACCGGCGCCAGGCTGAGGGTAGACCCGGCCAGGCTGGAGAGTTATCAGAAGGGTGAATACCGGGTGGAATGGGCGCGAATGTCCTATTCACCTGCAGCTCCGCCAGAACTGGTGGAAAAAGGAGTGCAGGAAACCCTGACAGCGGATCCGGCGGTTAGGTATGCCGATTTCCTGGCCTGTGACCGTTTTGATGCAATGTCCCGTCTATCCGACATTTCAAGACCTACCCTGGTGATCTGCGGCCGGGACGATGTGGCGACACCGGTCAAGTTTTCGCAGCATCTTGCGGAAAAAATACCTGGGGCTCGCCTGGTTTTGCTGCCACGAGCGGCCCACATGGTCATGCTGGAGAAGCCGCAAGAGGTGAATGAGGCAATACTCGAATTTTTACAGGAACTTTAGAAAATGCAAAGTCGCATGCTCATTGCGCAACTGCATCCCGCTGGGTTTGGTTAGGCCATAGATCCCCAGGTATGATGTAAAAAATCCTTTAAAAATAAAGAATGGAATATTTTTTTCAAAATGGACTTTTAAACCAGGTTGGTATCGATATTGCATTTTCTAAAATTACCGAATAGCGCTGTGCTGAAGAAATCGGTCAAAAGGGAAGGAGGGGAGCTTGCCTTAGGGCAAGGAGCAATTATGGCAATTAACAGAGTGGCTGTGTTGGGAGCAGGGTTAATGGGCCGGGGCATTGCCCATGTGGCTGCATTAGGGGGTTATCAGGTAACCTTGCGGGACATCAGCAATGAAATTTTAACAAAGGCGGTTGGCGTAATTACAAACAACCTGCAAAAAGGAGTTGAAATCGGCAAGTTATCCAGCCAGGCTAAGGAAGAAGCCCTCAACAGGATTTACCCGGTAACGAGTTTGCCTGATGCGGTAAAAGAGGCTGATTTCGTAATTGAGGCTGTACCGGAAGACCTCAAACTTAAACACCAGATTTTTATGGAGCTAGACCGGCTGTGTCCACCCCATGCTGTAATGAGCACAAATACCTCGGCCAAGAGCATCACGGAAATTGCTGCTGTAACTAAGCGGCCTCACATGGTGGTAGGCATGCATTTTTTTAACCCAGCCCATGTCATGAAGTTGGTTGAAATTGTCCGGGGTCTGGAAACCTGCGATTTGGCGGTGGCCATAACGAAAGAAGTTGCCTGCCGCATGGGCAAAGAAACGGTAGAGGTGAACGAGTTCCCCGGTTTTGCGACCAGCCGGATCAATGCCATGATTGGTAACGAGGCGTTTTACATGTTGATGGAAGGAGTAGCCTCTGCCAGGGATATTGATAAGGCTTTAAAGCTAGGCCTTAATCACCCGATGGGACCCTTCGAAATGGGGGACCTGGTTGGTTGGGATACCAGGCTGAAGGTGCTGGAATATTTGCATGCCAGTCTGGGCGAAAAATTTCGGCCCTGCCCGTTGTTAATCAAATATGTGAACGCTGGCCGGCTAGGCCGGAAAGTGGGGCTGGGTGTTTACGAATACCCGGAGAGCACTAAGTAAAGGGGTGAATGGTGTGTCTTATCAGAACTTATTAATATCCAGGGAAGGCGCCCTCGCTATTGTCACTATCAACCGGCCGGAAGTTCGGAATGCCCTGGACCCCCAGACCTGGGCCGAGCTGAGGGCGGCCTTCCGGGAGATGAAATTTGATGATGAAGTGAAGGTGGTCATCCTCACAGGGGCCGGAGGAAAAGCCTTTGCCTCTGGGGCAGATATCAGGTCACTAAAAGAGAGAAAGGCCTTAGATGTCTTGAAAAACGAAGCCAGCGAGGCCCTGAACGATATTGAGTATTTAAATAAGCCGGTAATAGCGGCCATTGACGGTTTTGCCCTGGGCGGAGGCTGCGAGGTTGCCATGGCCTGTGATATGCGCATTGCAACAACCCGATCCAAGTTCGGTCAGCCCGAAGTCAGCTTGGGGATTATTCCGGGAGCAGGAGGCACTCTCCGTTTGCAGAGGCTAGTGGGAGTAGGGAAAGCGAAAGAACTAATCTTTACCGGGGACATCCTGGATGCTACCGAAGCCCAGCGGATCGGCTTGGTCAACAAAGTGGTGGAACCGGAACAATTAATGGATGCTGCCCGGGAAATGGCCGAAAAGATCATGGCCAAGGGGCCTGTAGCTGTCAGTGTGGCCAAAGCGGCAATTAATGTGGGCAGTAACACAGACTTTTTCTCTGCCATGCTTGTGGAAAGGTTAGCTCAGACAGTGGCTTTTTCTACCGCGGATCGCATCGAAGGGACTACAGCATTTCTGGAGAAACGCAAACCAGACTTTAAAAATCAATAATTTTTTTGGCATAAGTGTGGGGAGGGAAAGCAATGGATTTTAATATACCTGAGGAATTGCGGCAGATTGGGGCAATGGTACGAGAATTCGTCGAAAACGAGGTTGAGCCTTATGCCCAACAAATTGAAGATGAAGACAGAATTCCCGAACATATCATTAATAAAGCAAAAGAGCTGGGTCTGTTGGGGATGAGTATTCCGGAAGAGTACGGCGGCATTGGACTGAATATGGTGGGCCGTTGCGTGGTGCTGGAGGAAATGGGCAGAACCCAGACCGGATTTGTGAGCTTGGTGGGGGCCCATACGGGCATCGGTTCAACGGGGATTATTGAAATGGGCACAGAAGAGACGAGAAAGAAATACCTCCCATTAATGGCCAGGGGGGAGAAAATCGGTGCTTTTGCCCTTACAGAACCCAGTGCGGGGTCTGATGCAACCAATCTGAAGACCAAGGCGGTTAAAAAAGGCGACAAGTGGATCTTAAACGGCATGAAGCACTTCATCACCAATGGTCCTGTGGCGGACTTGTTTACGGTCATTGCCGTAACCGACCAAGAAAAGGGAGCCAGGGGCGGGTTCAGCGCTTTTTTGGTGGAAAAGGACTTTCCTGGTTTTTCTGTTGGAACAGTCGAGAAGAAGATGGGCCTACGGGGTTCCCATACCTCTGAAATAGTTATGGAAGATTGCGAGGTGCCTGCAGCCAATCTCCTGGGCCAGGAAGGGCGGGGTTATGCCGCTGCTCTGAAAATCCTTTCCAAGGGGCGCTGTACCCTTGGCGCCAGGTGTGTGGGGGCTTCCAACAAGTTAATCGAGATGTCTGCCCGCTATGCCCAGCAAAGGGTGCAATTTGGCCAACCCATCGCTTCTTTTCAGGCCATCCAGTGGATGTTAGCCGATATGGCCACCGAGACAGCCGCAGCCAAGGCCCTTACTTACCAGGTAGCCTGGATGGTTGATAGCGGGATGCCGGTGATCAAGGAAAGCGCTATGGTTAAACTGTTCGCTTCGGAGGTATTAAACCGGGTGGCCGATAAGGCAGTTCAGATTCACGGCGGCATGGGTTACATGAAAGACTACCCTGTTGAGCGGTTTTACCGGGATGCGCGGATTACCAGGATTTATGAAGGAACAAATGAGATCCAGCGGTTGATTGTTGCAGGCCAGGTGTTGAAAGAGTTCGAAATATAGCCATTGGAAAAAAAAGGATTCGGGGGTGGCCATGGTGAAAACATACTTTGAAGATTGCAGTATCGGCGATACCTATGTTACACCTGCCAGGACAATTACCGAAAGCGATGTGGTGATGTTTGCCGCGTTAACCGGCGATTACAACCCTCTCCATACAGATGCCGAATTTGCCAAGACCACCCTTTTTAAGGAGCGGATTGCTCACGGATTGTTGGGCCTCGCCATTACAACAGGTCTTAAGGCCCGGCTGGGCCTGTTCGACGGAACAGTAGTGGCGTTTTTGGGGTTAACCTGGGAGTTTAAGAAACCGATTTTCTTCGGCGACACCATTTATGCACAGTTCATCATTTCCGAAAAGCGGGAAACAAAACACCGGGACAGAGGCATCATCGTCCAGGATGTAGAGCTTCTCAATCAAAGGGGAGAGATCGTCCAAACCGGCAAGCACACTGTGATGGTCAAGCGAAAGATAGAGTGAGGAGAGGTCTTGGCAAAGGTAAGGATCTTTGAAGTCCTGGAGTTGCGTTGGGCTTTAACAAAAAAAATCAGAATTTAAAAAAACTTCGTTTTTGTCAGACAAGTCACAGCGAAATACCTTTAGAATTGAAGGATCGGAGGAGGTGCTTCATTCAAACAATTGATCAGGGGGTTGCCAGTCTAAAAACCAATCGTAGGAGGCATGGAAATGTTAAGAATAAGGATTAATAAGCTAATTTTGGCCTTAGTAGCCGTCATGCTGTTGATGCTGTTGGCAGGCTGTGGGGCAAAACCAGCCGGCCAAAGTTCTGAGGTTAAAACCGAAAAACCCAAAACTGTTAACTTGACTCACATCACTGGGCCGATAGGTTCTGGATGGTACCCCATGGCCGTCTTGTTTAATGATATCTGGATGGATAAAATCCCGGGGTTGAACCTGTCCGTACTGGAAGGCGGAGCAGTAGCCAACCTGCGAGAAGTTAATAAAGGAATAGATTCCCAGATTGGCTGGGGATTTGCGCCTGATTTTGTGGATGCTGTAAACGGCACCGGTCCCTTTGAGAAAGATGGAAAGTTGGAGAACATGCGGATTCTAGGGGCCAATTATCCCGTCTGGTGGTATCTGGTTGTCCTGGAAAAAAGCAATTATAAAACCTTTGATGACATTGTAAACGGTGCGAAAACACTGCGGATTTCACCAGGTCCCACAGCGGGCGGTACCGGTCCCACGGTTTTGGACAGGTTGTTGCGGCCTTACGGAACCAGCTATGATCAATTAAAGGCTGCGGGTATGAAATCGTCCTATGTGAGCTATGCCGATGCGGCCAACATGTTAAAGGATAATTTGCTTGATGCTGTCATCCTTGGCGGGGCCCCTGCTGTGCCAGCCTTGTCTGAAGTTGATCGGACCATGCCCCTGAGGCCGATTCCGATTCCGCAAAATATTTTAAAGGCTGTATTGGATAAAGGCTATGGTTATTCCATTGACAAACCCTTGCCGGTAGGGACTTATAAAAACCAGACCGCCGAGGTGCCTGTTATTACTCAATACGGCATTTTGGTAGTGCATAAGAGCCTGGAGGATGATCTGGTTTATCAGCTTACCAAGCACCTGTGGGAAAACATGGAGCGAATTCGCAAGGATCAGCCGGTAAGGGGCAACATGATGGGGTTGGAAACCGCTCTGATGGGTGTCACTGATTTAAAGCATGTCCACCCGGGCGCCATGAAATATTACAAGGAAAAGGGCTTGGTTAAGTAATTGCCGGACAACTGAAAACAGTTTTTTTTCGGGATAGCATGGAGATCTTGCCTCCATGCTATCCTCTGCCACGGCATAATTTTTTTAACGTAAGGAGGGGTTGCCTTGAAAGGAAAGGAAATCCGCCAATCGGGCCTGGTTGAAGATACTGAGATGCAGACTTCCCGCTCCCTGATCAGCAGGGCGCTTTATAACGAAGAGAAAATGAGCGTCTGGCTGAGAGCCGGAAGGGGTTTGATGGCTGTTCTGGCTATCGGGATTGCATTTTCGGCAATCTATGCGGCCAAGTTTGGCCCCCCGTTTCCGGCCTGGCAGTATCGCGCGTTGTTTGTCGGGCTAATGGCGATCCTGGCCTTTTACTATTACCCGTTTCGCAAGGGCAGGTTAAGCTATTTGATGGATGTGGTGCCCTTCTTGTTGGCTGTTGCCACAACTGCCTATATGTTTTTTCAGTATCCCAGCAGTGAGTTCAGAGGTGGAAACCCCAGCCAATGGGATTTGATTTTTGGCACAATCCTGATCTTTCTGATCATCGAAGGGTGCCGCCGCAGCAACGGCTGGCCCATGGCATTGGTGGCGGGGTTTTTTGTGTGCTATATCTTTATCGGTCCTTACCTGCCTGGGCTGTTAGGCCACCGGGGATTTCGTTTTGTCAAGATGGTGGATTATATGTTTCTGTCAACCATGGGGATCTTCTCTGAGCTTGTTAATATTGGCGCCACCATCCTGCTCTTGTTTATCTTGTTTGGGTCCTTCCTGGTTAAATCAGGCATAGGGCAATTCTTTATCAACCTTGCCTGTTCCTTAATGGGTCGTCTGCCGGGGGGGCCTGCGCTGGTGGCGGTGTTGTCCAGCGCTATGATGGGAACCGTTACCGGAAATGGTGCGGCCAACGTCACCATTACCGGCTCATTCACTATCCCCCTAATGAAGAAAGTGGGTTATCGCAAAGAATTCGCCGGTGCTGTAGAGGCTGTTGCATCCCAGGGCGGCCAAATCATGCCCCCCATTATGGGTGCCAGCGCCTTTATCATGGCCGACTATATAGGGGTGCCTTATATTAGAATTGCTGCCATGGCATTAATACCGGCAATCCTGTACTTTTTAACAGCGGGGATTGTTATTTACCTGGAAGCGCTGAAGTCCGGGCTGCATGGCATGCAGTCCCACGAGATACCTCGCCTGGGGACGGTGATGCTAAGAGGCTGGTACATGTTGACACCCTTGATCTTGATAGTGGCTCTTTTGATTTTTGGCTACAGCCCAATGCTGGCAGGTTTCTGGGCTATTGTTTCTTGTGTGGTTTTAAGTTGGTTTAATTTCAGCAACAGGATCAATTTCTTGGGTATTCTGGAAACTTTGGAAAACGGAGCTAAAAGCGCGGTGTCTGTCATTATGGCAGTTTCTGCGGCCGGAATAATAGTAGGATCGGTGATTATGACAGGGCTGGGCATTCGTTTCTCCCGTCTGGCAATTGAACTTTCAGGCGGTGAGTTGGTACCCCTGTTGATCCTGGTGATGATTGCTTCGATTATTCTTGGAATGGGAATGCCAACTGTTTCAGCCTATGTCATATTGGCCATGTTGGCAGCCCCGGCTTTAGTAAAATTGGATGTGCCTGTTATTGCGGCCCACCTGTATGTGTTCTATTTCGGGATTATTTCCGGTATTACCCCTCCTGTGGCAATTACAGCTTATATTGCAGCCGGGATTGCGGGGGGCGATGCAACCAAAACAGCTTGGGAAGCCACCAGGATCGGGGTGGCCGGGTTTATTGTTCCCTATATGTTTATTTTCAACAATGAGCTCTTGTTGCAGGGCGCTGCACCGGAAATTATCCAGGTTGCTATTACCTCTTTGATTGGCATCACCTGTTTTGCTATTGCCATTCAGGGATGGTTATTGAGGTCGGCCAATATAGTGCAAAGGCTGATCATGTTTGTAGTAGCTGTTTTGATGATCAATCGCGGGACGGTGACAGACATTATCGGAGCAGTTCTGGTTGCTGCTACCATCATCTGGCAGCTGATCCAGAAGAGAAACGCTGCTCCGGTCAGCGGGAAAGCGACCGGCTAGGGCTAAATCGCCAAGGAAAGGAGAGAGTTCATTGGGATTTCCCGGTTCAGATCTGAAAGGAAAAACCGCCCTGGTAACAGGCGGCAGCAAGGGCATCGGTTACGGCATGGCCAGGGCCCTGGCAGAGGTAGGGGTTAATGTGGTGGTGACTAGCCGCAACCTAGCCGAAGGAGCAAAGGTAGCTGGCGAGTTTGCTGCTCTGGGCATTCGTGCCGGAGCCCGCCAGGCCGATGTGACCAAAAAAGCAGAGGTGGAGGCAATGGTGGCCTCGGTTTCGAATGAATATGGGAGGATAGATATCCTGGTCAATAATGCTGGTATGAATATTCGAAAACCACTACTGGACTTGGCTGAAGAGGAATGGGATCAGGTGATCAATACCAATCTGAAAGGACTTTTCCTGGTAGGCCAGTCGGTTGGCCGGGTAATGGTCCGGCAAAAAAGAGGAAAGATTATCAACATTGCCTCCGTGGCCGGGGTTAAGGGAAGAGCCCTTTTGGGGCCGTACTGTGCCAGTAAGGGTGGGGTAATCCAGTTAACTAAGGTGATGGCCCTGGAGTGGGTGGATCAGAATATCCAGGTCAATGCCATTGCTCCAACCTATTTTGAAACCCCGATGACCGCTGATTTTTTAAAAGAAAAAAAAGAAGAAATTCTCCGGCGAATACCTATGGGTAGGCTTGGCACAGATCAGGATCTGGCCGGGATAGTAGTATTCCTGGCATCAGAAGCTTCAGACTTTATCACCGGACAGACTGTTTTTGTTGACGGAGGGTCTACGGCTTAGAGCATGACTGGGCCCACGGAAACCTAAGAAATTTCATGGCGTGCAGGGGGAACGGATTATGGGCCGATGTTTTTTGCCCTATAGCGGGCACGGTTTCTCTGGTCTTCCTTTTCTGGTGTTGAAGCCGAAAAACAGCCAGCCCCGATTTCCGATGAACTTGGGAGGTAAGCCAGCCGGTTGCCGTCTTGACAGGAGGGCAAAAAGATTTGATGAGGAAAGTTTTGCAAAGGATAGGCATAACTCTTGATGACCTAGATTTTATTGAGATGAACGAGGCCTTTGCTACTATTTCCAACATTCATAAAATAAAAAATTTTTTAAAACAAAGGCATTTTCTGGCATAAAAGTTGAATTTAGGAAGCAACAGGAATGGTCATGCCGGATTTTCAATACTGGGTTATTAGGGGGAAGGCCCATGTTTACCAGGATCAAGGACGTGATGACCAGGACCTCGACCTGTCTGCAGGTACGGCATACCCTGAAAGACGTTTTGAAAATTCTTGCGGACAAGGGTATTGAGGGATTGCCGGTACAGGATGAATACGGTCAGATGCTGGGAATAGTTACCAAGGAATCCCTTTTGGATACCATGCTGGATACGGAACAGATTACAGAAAACCTCTTAGCCTGGCAATTTGCAAAACCAATAGCAGCTTACCTTGAAGAAGACGCCTATGTTAAGGATGTGTGGAACCTGGCTGGTGTCGTTTTTCCGGTGTTTGATAAAACAGGGCGTTTTACCGGAGTAATAAGTGAAAAACAGCTAAAAACAACTTATTGCCGCCTGTCAGAATACCGGGTTCAAGAACTGGATGCAGTTTTTAACTCGGCGCACAATGGGATAGTTGCCATTGATGCCCAGGGCTTTATTACTTCCTTTAACCCGGCGGCTGAGCGGCTGTCCAAGCGCAGCCGGGAGGAAGCCATTGGCAAGTTTCTTACAGAGGTGGTTGCCCCAACCGGATTGCTGGAGGTTGTGCGGACGGGGCAGCCGCAATTTGCCAAGAAGTACCAGGTAGGCAGGCGCAAATATATTACCAACAGAACCCCAATTATTCAGGACGGGCATATTACGGGGGCGGTTGGAGTATTTCAGGATGTTTCCGAGATGGAGGAGATTTATGAAGAACTAAGCCTGGTTAAGGAGCTTAATAAGGAATTGGAGACGGTGGTGGAGTCCTCATATGACGGGATAGTTGTTACCGACAGCCAAGGGAAAATCCTTCGCGCCAACCGGGCTTTTGGCCGGATTATCGGGGCGCGGGCTGATGTGATTGGGCTGCGGCTGCAGGAGGTGGTCGAAAGTGAAGTCTCTGGGGTTTCCTTGGTTGAAATGGTGCTGCAGCAGATGGGGACAGTGAGCATTGTCTATAATAACCAAACACCCCAAAAGAGCCTGATTTTCACTGCCAACCCAGTACTGAATGAGACCAACCAGGTTGTCAGAATTGTGATAAATGTAAGGGATATTGGTGAATTAAACAAGGTTAAGCAGCAATTGGAAAAAACCTGTGAGCTGTCCAAAAGATATAAGTCTGAGCTAGAGGAGCTGCGGCTGCAGCTAATGAGGCAAGAGGGAATTGTTGCCCATTCAACGGGGATGAAAAAAGTATTGGAGCTTGCTTTGCGGGTAGCCCAGGTAGATTCTACTGTGCTTATCCTGGGCGAGTCAGGTGTTGGCAAGGAAATTGTAGCCAAGATAATTCATAGTAACAGCCTGCGGCGGCAGGAACCATTTATTAAGATAAACTGCGGCGCCATTCCTGAAACCCTTCTGGAGTCAGAACTTTTTGGATATGAGGCAGGGGCGTTTACCGGGGCAAGCCGAACCGGCAAGGCCGGCCTGTTTGAACTCGCCAATAATGGAACTCTGTTCCTCGATGAAATTGGAGACCTGCCGGCATCCCTCCAGGCGAAATTGCTTCGAGCGCTGCAGGATAAGGAACTGGTTCGCCTGGGGGGAGCAAAACCCCGTTCCATAAACGTCCATATTGTAGCTGCTACTAACCAAAATCTGTTGGAAAAAGTGCGCCAGGGTCAATTCCGGGAGGACTTGTACTTTCGTTTAAATGTGGTTCCCATCCATATTCCCCCTTTAAGGGAAAGAAGAGAAGACATTATCCCCCTCTTGTTTTATTTCAGGGATAGGTTCAGTGAAAAGTTTAAGCAAGCAAAAGATTTTTCGCCAAAAGCCCTGGAATTGCTGGTGAATTACGATTGGCCCGGAAATGTGCGGGAGTTGGAGAATGTTGTGGAACGGTTATTTGTGACCAACCCAGGAGAATTGATAACTGATGAGGCTCTTAACCGACACCTGGTGCATGAAGTGATTAGAATTGAGCAAGTGATCACTGTCAGCGGCCTTGTCCCCCTGAAGAAGGCTGTAGAAGAAGTTGAGCGGCAACTCTTAGAAAAGGCTTTGCAGAGCTGCGATACAACCTACAAGGTAGCAGAACTGCTCAATGTAAACCAATCAACTGTGGTTCGGAAGCTAAATAAATACAAAACTTTTTCCCGCAGGTGGGAGTAATATTGCCTGTAACGTCGAGGAAATTGTAGGAGGTAACATGAGAAAAGCGTACGAATTCTCTGCCCTGAATCCCCTTTTTACGCCAAGGGCGATTGCTGTGATTGGGGCTTCAGCGGATACTTCCAAAAGCAGCGCAAGGGTGTTGATTAACCTGCAAAAATGCAGGTATCAAGGAAGTATCTATCCAGTAAACCCAAATTACCAGGAAATTTTCGGCTTAAAGTGTTATCCTTCTTTAATGGCGGTGCCTGAGCCGGTGGATGTTGCGCTCATTGCCCTGTCTCCCCAAAAAGTCCTGTCTTGCCTGGAAGCATGTGAAAAAAAGGGGGTTAAATTTTTGCTAATCTTTAGCTCAGGTTTCGCTGAGCATGGGCAAGAAGGAAGGCAAAGACAGCAGGCTTTGCGGGAATTCGCCCGCCGGACAGGTATAAGGGTTTGCGGCCCAAATTCTGCCGGACTGATTAACATAAAAGAAAGATTGGGCTATTCCTTTTCTCCCCAGTTTAACCCCGGAAGCTTCCAGCCGGGGGGGATCGCCTTAATCACCCAAGGGGGCGGTGTGGGCAGAGCTATTCTGGATGCCCAAGAGAGAGGAGTTGGATTTAACTATTGGATATGCTCTGGAAACGAGGCCGATTTGGAACTAGCTGATTTCGTTAATTATTGTTTGGAAGATCCAAATACGGACGTAATTTTAGCGGTAATCCAGACCTTGCGGGACGGACGCAAGTTTGCGGCTATTGCGGAAAAAGCTCTGGAAAAAAAGAAGCCCCTTGTAGTATTGAAACTTGGAAAATCTCCGGCGGGAAGGAAGGCTGCCATGGCCCACATGGGGTCCTCCGCAGGCTGTGAGCAAGTTTATGACGCCATGTTTCGCCAGAAAAAAGTTGTCCGGGTGGACGACTTGGACCAGCTGCTGGGCGTTGGAACCATGTTTGGGCGGTATAAAAATGCTTCAGGTAAAAGAATTGGAATTTTCTCTTTTTCAGGCAGTATAGGAGTATTGTTGGCCGATATGTGCGGTTTCTACCATCTTTGCCTCCCTCCTTTATCAGGTCGTACAAAAGAAAAGTTATCTCTTTTAAGGCCACCTCTCAAAAATGCAGCCAATCCCCTCGATATAACTACGGCGGTTTATGACTATCCGGAACTATTTTCCCAGGCTCTGGAGGTGTTTGTTGACGACCCCAATATTGATGTGGTTATTCTGCCTTTCCCATTTAAACTCGGAGAAATTAATGAAAAAATGGCGACCAGTTTAATTAGAGTCGCTTCCCAGAGCTCAAAACCCATTATACCGGTATGGTTGTCAAAGGGAATAATCCGGGAGCGAGGCTACGAACTCCTGGCAGAAAGCGGCCTGCCTCTTTTTTATGGTGCTACGCAATGCCTGGCAACTATGCGAGCTTATTTGGAATATGGCTTGGAGGAAGGGGAGTTGGCGAATAACCCAACTCCAGCAGACTATTCTCCCGAGAACAATCAATGTGCTTTACTGCCGGAAGCAGAAGAAGGGAAACTGGCAGAGTGGGAAACTAGGAAGCTATTGGAATCCTATAATATTCCTTTGGCGGAATGGTCCTTAGCCAGCTCTTTGCCAGAAGCAGCGGCTGTTTCGGCAGTTTTAGGCTATCCGGTATTGATGAAACCCAATCGTTCTTACAAACGGTCTGGCGAAAAGGGGTTTCAAGCTATGGCCTTCATAGGTGCGGAAGAAGAGTTGCCTGCCACCTATCAGCAAATGTGCCAAGCACAGGCCGAAGGGCATCCCCTTTCGGTAATCATCCAGAAGATGGAACATGGGAGGAATGAAATAATTATCAGGTTGTTTCAAGACTCTCAATTCGGCTCAATAATTGGGCTTGCACTAAAGGAAAGCAACCGGATAAGAGCTCTTTCTTGCAGAATTGCTCCGGTTACCACAAAAGAAGCGGAATCCTGGCTGTTGGAAAATCAAGATCTGGTTAGTTTGATTGATCCGGCGCATAGGTGCGTCAGCCTGCAATCTCTGGTGCAAATACTTGTGAAATTGTCAAATTTGGCCCATAACTGGGAACACCCCGGCATGCACCTGCAGCTTCTGGTCAGAGATTCCACCCGCAGTGCCTCTTTTCAAGTCTTTGATATCAGCGATATCAGCGGTTTTGGAGAGCCTGATGAGGCTTTCGGGCCAGGAAATTCGAAAGTTGTTGGCTAAAAAAGCATTCCTGCTTTTTCATGCCAAAGCAATCAGGAAAATAGGGGGACTTCTTAGGCCTTGGTATTTTGAACCAAGGCCTAAGTATTGTGTTGCTTGCTCTGCGAAATTTGCACAACCAGCACAGAAGTAATCGGTAAAAAACATATTTTCATAAGAAGGCGAATATGTTTTTTAGAGCAGCGGTATGATGTCAAGCAGCTAATTGGAAATTTTTTTAGGAATTCGCTGCTAATAAAGGGGGGGGAGGACCATGAATGAGCAAAAGGGCGGCCATCAACTGCAACTGGTACAGCGGGAAAATCTAACGGTAACAGGTGTTACTCACCTGGAAAACTTTGACGACCGGGAAATTTTGCTGGATACCACCTGTGGTACTCTTACTCTCAAGGGAGAAGGGCTAAATATCACCCATTTGGATGTGGAACGGGGGAATTTGCAGGTAGCTGGTTTAGTCACCAGTATGGTTTACAGTGAACAAGGGATCAGGGGCCGCTCCCGGCGGGGGAACCTTTGGCAGCGTTTGTTAAAGTAGGGCGTACGAGATGAATCCTGTACAGTTGCAGTTGAAAGCCTTTGCTTCAATGGTGGCCATGGGACTCTTTATTGGGCTCACCTTTGACCTTTACCGGGCATGGCGTTCTATTGCCAGGCCCGGACGCCTTACCACCACTGTAGGCGACTTTCTGGTCTGGTTGGTCCTTACCCCCACGGTATTTACTATCATGTTGATCAGCAACGGCGTTGACCTGCGGGCCTATGTTTTTGTTGGAGTTTTCTTGGGTATTGGCGTCTATCTTCGTTTTTTAACCAGGACCATGGTCGTCCTGTGGCGCAGGTTTTTAGTGGTATCCGGCAAGGCCTTTCGATGGTTGGGTAAGGTAATGGGCTGGCCCTTTAGGTTATTGGCTTTTTTACTCCGCTGGCCTCTGGGCTTGTGTAGTCTTCTTTTATGGCACTTATGGCGAGGAATTAAATGGATAACCAGGCCAGCTCGGGTCTTAATGAAAAAAATCCTCCGGTTTAGTCGCCGGCCTCCGCCTCCTGTCGGGGATTAAGAGCAGGAGGTTTTTTTCTTCCACAAGCAGGAATCTTTACTGCTAGATAGAATTGATTTATACACAAATTGTACATAGTTTGTCCACAGTTTGTGGATAAATGGGTGGATAAGTGCCTTGCAAGGGCGGTTTTTTGGATGCAGATTGAAATAAGGGGCGCCGAAAACCTTAGTTTTAGGGAGCGCCAAGTGGTTACCCTAAAAGAAATAGGCAGATCTAACGAAGAAGTGGCCAAGCAGTTGGGCCTTAGCCCCAGTACCGTTGCTACCCTGTATCACCGTGCCAAAAGCAAAGGATACCAGGTCGTGATTGTGATCCCAGCACAGGCCATGGGGCTTTTTAGCAACAATCCTGAGGAGGACTAACCATGTACCCTGCCCCCCGCTTTCATTCTTTAACTCCCCAGAACCCTGCTCCAGTCAAACGCCGGCGAAGGGTGATTACCTGGCGGCTGAAACCTGGCTTTTTGCTGTGCTTGGCTATTCTTGGCTATGTGGTCTTTTCTCTTGGCCACTTGGAGTTAAAGATCCGGCAGATAGAGCGCGAAATAGCCTTTCAACAGCAGCAAAAGGAGGTCTTGCTCCTGGAGAACCAGGGCTTGCGGGAACAAAAGCAAAAAATGAATTCCCGCAGTTACATTGAAAAGGTGGCCAGAGAGGAACTAGGGTTAATTTATCCTGGGGAAAAGGTGTTCATGAGGGGGCAGCCAGGTAACGCATTGCCCTTGGCGCCGGCAAATCCCGCGGATGTCGGGGATTAAGGAGCCAGGAGTATTGACTCTTCTCAACGGCCTGATTTATAATTGAAATAGTGTAGTGTTATAATTACGGGGGGTATTTTTTTAGTATGGCCATTGCGGTTGGCAGCATTGTAGAAGGGGTGGTCACAGGCATTACCAAGTTTGGAGCCTTTGTAGAGATCCCTGGAGGAGTTACCGGTTTGGTTCATATCTCCGAGGTAGCTGATGCCTACGTGAAGGATGTAAAGGACTACCTGAAAGAGCGGGATTTGGTCAGGGTAAAGGTGATTAACGTCGACGCCAGCGGGAAAATTGGACTTTCCATAAAACAAGCCAACCCCGATTACTATCCGCAAGCGAAGAGCCGCCGCCCAAAGGGGGTTTCCTCGGTTAGCTTCGAAGATAAGCTGGCAAAGTTTTTAAAAGACAGCGATGAACGATTGACCGATTTGCGCCGGAACACCGATTCTAAACGAGGCGGGCGCGGAGCAAGCAGATTATAAACCGGCTTTTTAGGCTTTATTATAATGAGCGAGGCCACTAATTATTCATTGATTTACCGTGGCCTCAAAGCGAATTTCATACTCGGCTTCATTATGATAATGCAATTTTATCCCTTGCCGAGTATATATCTTTATATGTCTATCAGGCAATAATTGCATTCCCTTTCGGGAATGCTTTAATTTTGTTCTACTTCTTTTAAGCATTATTAATCCCGGAGGAAGGCTTTCTTCTGAACCCGGCGGCGGAGGTTGAAGGTGAATGGTTTTATGGGCAATTATAGATGTCGGTACAAATTCTGTCCGCCTTTTGGTGGCAGGAATTCGAAATGGAAAAGTTGCACCCGTGGTTAGGCAAATGGACAGTACCCGGCTGGGGGAAGGGCTTTATCAGGATGGACGGCTAAAAGGGCCTGCCATCAGCCGGACGGTTAATGCTGTTAGCCGCTTTGTCCTGGAAGCTAAAAACCTTGGGGCTGCAGGAGTAGCTATTGTTGCTACCAGCGCTGCCAGGGAGGCTGTGAATGGGGCGGAACTATCCCAGGTTATTCTGCGGGAAACAGGATGCCCTTTAGAGATTCTAAGTGGAAATCAGGAGGCGGAGTTGAGTTTTCGGGGAGCAACCTCCTCTTTATGTTGTGTAAATTATCCGGTTGTGCTGGATATTGGAGGCGGGAGCACAGAATTAGTTTTCCGGGAGCACGGCGAGGGAATTACCAGTATCAGCAAGGAGATAGGGGCTGTCCGCTGCACTGAACTGGGAACAGGCTACCAGGAAATCCGGAAACTATTGCAACCCAGTCTGGAAAGCCTTGCTGCCCGGCCGGACCTTTCTTTGGTTGGGGTGGGAGGAACCATTACCTCATTAGCAGCTATGGAACAGGGGCTAACAACGTATGACCCTGAACGGGTGCATGGTTTTGTGCTCCAGCGAACGGCAGTGAAATACTGGCGTCAGCGTCTGGCGGGAATGCCCCTGGAAGGCCGGCAGCAGATTAAGGGGTTGCAGCCGGCCAGAGCAGATATTATTCCAGCCGGCCTTACCATTTTAGAGGCAGTGATGGATGGCCTGCAGGTCAACCATCTGACTGTGAGCGAGGCAGACCTCTTGGAGGGGCTTGTCCTCCGCTTGGCTGGTTTTTCTTGCCTTTAATAACCCAATGCCCGATAGGTTTCTTCATTTACAATCCCGTCTGGCGACAGCCCATGGAGGGTTTTCAGGTAATTGATACCTATTCCGGTCATGTAGCCGTATCGTGCATCGGGGAGACCAAGGTAAAACCCCATTTCTCGCAGCCGCAATTGAACAAATGCCACATCTTGTCCGGAACTACCCGGGCGAATAATTCGCTTTTTCCTGGCAGGCATGGTTTTTTCTTTTCCGATCACGACCACTTTAGTCCCGACCGGTATCCACGGGAACATCTCTTCCACGTGCCTGTTGTGCATCCTGAAGCAGCCATGGGAAGCGGCCTGACCAATAGACCATGGTTTGTTGGTACCATGGATGCCATAGATGCCCCAGGGAACATTTAGCCCAAGCCAACGGGTGCCGAATCCGCCGCCCCAATCGGTGCTTTTGTGGACTATCCTCCATGTGCCGACGGGGGAAGGGTCTGCACTGGTTCCGATAGCCACTGGGTATGTCTTAAAGGCTTCCCCATCAGAGAATATGGTTAGGGTCCGTTTTTCCAGGTCAATGGCTAGTTCAACTTTTCCGGTTGGCTTGGTTGCCTTTTCGTTAACTACGGGTAGAGCCCCTTTAGCTAGAGCTTCCCATGTAAGGTTATCGGTTCTGCCGGTGGCTGGGAGATTATTGGCGGTTTGAAAGGCTTTCAGAGCCTTTTCGGTTAGGGGACCAAAAAAACCATCCAGGGGACCTGGGGAGTAGCCAAGTTCCAACAAGCGTTCTTGCAATTCTCTAACATCCTTGCCATTTAAGCAGGGTTCCTTTAACTCCAGAGTGCGGTTGATTTCATGGCAGCCGCAATGCCGGAAAGGTTCAGCCGCAAATCCAGGGCAGATCAAAAAGAAGAATTGCATTAGAACTAATAAACAACTGATTTTAGGCTGCAACTGAGAACCTCCTCTTTTGAGTTATTCCCCGTTTATGTTACGAGATTATGAACAAGTTTATTCTCCCCAATCCGGTAATCCTTTTACATATTATTTCTTGGTAAAGGGGAGACTAAAAGTTGTCCTTTGTTGACGAAAGGACCAAAAAAGGATTCTGCCTAGGGAAGGACGCAAGAGATGCCGGTAAAAATAATCCCGATGGTGATTGCTCTTTTCTCCGGAGTCGCCATGGCTGTGCAGGGAGGCATTAACTCCGGGCTGTCCAAGATTATTGGCCTTCTTGAAGCCACCTTATTTGTGCATGTTTCGGCAACCTTGCTGGTAGTAGTATTGCTGTTTGTGTTGCAGATGGGCCACGGCGATCTGGCCAAACTGACCCAAGCGCCCTGGTACCTCTACCTGGGCGGCGTTCTGGGAGTATTAATCACCTACGGGGTGATCGCCTCCATTCCTAAAGTCGGAGTTACTCTGGCTACCACAGCGATTATCGTTGGTCAGGTATCTACGGCCATGCTGATTGATCATCTTGGACTTTTCGGGTTAGAGAAGATCGCTTTTTCCTGGGTTAAGCTGGGGGGGCTTTTCCTTTTAGCTGCAGGCGCCAGGCTGATGCTAAACTAAATCAGAGGGTTAGCTGATTTTTACAGCCGGATGACTCTTGACAACTTTGATTTAATAAGTCATAATCTAGTAGTGAAGTCGGCAAGCTAAATAGTTGCGGGGTGGAGCAGTTGGCAGCTCGTCGGGCTCATAACCCGAAGGTCGTTGGTTCAAATCCATCCCCCGCAACCAATAATAAATATTAGATGGCGGTGTAGCTCAGCTGGCAGAGCATGCGGTTCATACCCGCAGTGTCGTAGGTTCAAATCCTACCACCGCTACCAAATTTAGAAGTCAGCAGTCAGCAGTCAGTAGTCAGAATGGGTGAATGACTCTTGTTCTCCAAGCATTCTGGTTCCTGACCGCAGAATTCTTAAACCATGGCCCGTTGGTCAAGTGGTCTAAGACACCGGCCTTTCACGCCGGTAACAGGGGTTCGAATCCCCTACGGGTCACCATTAACGAAATAAAACCTGCACTGCAGGTTTTTTTTTGTTGTTGCAGGCCTAGCCAAGCTAGGTACAACTAACCGGTGCGAGTCCGGACAAGGTAAGAGCCAAGTCGCCTTGAAGCTGGCAGGCAGCTGGCGGAGAGATTCTAAGGTTGAGCCTTGTGACAAAGTAACTGCCGTAAGGAGCGGGAGCGAATAACTTAGGTTGCTTTGTTGAGAATAGCTGTCGAAAGATTATTACCATTTTATGCCTTAACATGACATTAAACGCGGTGGGGGATATAGTATACTCCTAGTTAGTACGGAGCTAAGCGGGTGAGGACTGATGCATTTGCCCGAAGTATATCCCTACCGCCGGATTGCAGGTGCGCCCCGGCAGCGGACTTCAGCCAATAAAATCAATAAGGTGCGCCAACCGGACATCTATCTGGGCCGGTGGCTCGGACAATTTTTTTTAGCAGACGCCCTTGTCCTGCAGCTAATAGGCATTATCCTTGCGCAGTCATCACTGATGGGGGGGCTGTCCCCTTTTGGCCCTGCTTTTTTGGCTGTCATCGGCCAAACCCACAGGTTTTTATTGTGGCCCCTTGCAATTGAAATGACTCTGATTCCTGTTCTAATCGGGAAAATTCCTCTGATATCCGTCGCCGCTTATCCTGTCATCCTGCTAATTTCCTGGTTTTATGGCGGCTATTTCAACAGGCATCGATGGCTTCTGCCCCTTTTCGCATCTCTGATCCCCTTAACCATTAAAACCGGTTTTTTGTACATGGACAAGCCCTTGGTATATGCTCAGATCTTGTTAGGGATAGAGGCCGTAATGACAGCTTGCCTTGCCATTACCTTTATTACAGCGGCTAGCGTGCTGAATCTCCGGAAATGGCGGGTCGGCCTATCTTTGGAAGAGGCCGCTTGCCTTAGCCTTGTCCTGGTTGGTATTTGGGCGGGATTAGGAGAGGCAAAAGTTTGGGGCCTTAGTGTGCGCCAGGTTTCTGGTATTATTGCTGTTATGTTGGCAGCCTTGGTTTGGGGATCCGGCGCCGGCGCCGCTTTGGGTGCTGTAGTTGGAATGATGCCCAATTTACTTGGCCAACCCTATCCCCCGATGATCGGTACCTACGCTTTGAGCGGTTTGTTTGCGGGATCTGTGCGCCGTTATGGCAAAATTGGCATTATCCTGGGGTTTGTCCTGGGACAAATGGTCCTGTCCTGGTATGCCCAAGACTTTGCCGCTTGGAAAGAGACCCTGGTAGAAGCGGCTTTGGCAGGATTGTTCTTTGTTTTTATTCCACCAAAGTCGATCAAGGATTGGCAATTGTCCAGGCTTGGTGAGACTCCTGGTGAAAAGGTCTGGCCGGAAAAAATACGTCAGCTTGCTGCCCAGCGGGTGACTGAAATCAGCATCCTTTTCCATGAGATGGCGGCAGCATTTCAACATCCGGCCAATAGCGCCGAAGTTAAGCAGGATTCTTCCGTGGGTTCTGTTTTTAATGATATAGCGGTTAGGGTTTGCGTCAATTGTTCCATGCATGATGTCTGCTGGGAAAAGGACTTTTATATTACTTCCCGCCGACTCTTGGATCTTTTTGCCATAGCAGAAGCAAAGGGATGGGCTGGTCCCCGGGACGTACCTGAAGAGATTCAGCGCCGCTGCAACAGGACCAAAGAGCTTGCCATGGCTGCCAGCTGTTTGATTGGGGCTTTTCAAAAGGAAAGGCAGTTGCTCCGCCGCCTCGAGGACAGCAGGCTTTTAGTTGCGGCACAGCTTAGCGGCGTAGCTGGAATGATGCATGAGCTCTCCCTTGAACTCCAGCGGGAGGCGAAATTCTATGAGGATATGGAATCATTCATCCTGCGGGAAGCCAAAAGGTTTGGTATGGATTTAACTGCTGTCCATGCTTTACAGGGTAGCGGAGACTGGCTGGAAGTTGTGGTAAAGAGCAGCGCCTGCCGAGGAGAGATGGACTGTGCCAGGATAGTCTCCCCTATTGTTTCACGGATGACGGGGCGCCGGTTAGCTGTTGATCTTGGAGGTTGTTCATTGGCCGAAAATGGTACCAACTGCTTCTTCCGTCTATATCCCGCACCGGTTTATGAGGTTTCTGCCAGTTTTGCCCAGGCGAAGGCCAAGGAAAGCGGTATCAGCGGAGACTGGTATTGTTCCCAGACGATCAGAGGCGGCCAACACCTGTTGGCTTTAAGCGACGGGATGGGCAGCGGGCCCAGGGCAGCTGAGGAAAGCCGGGCCGCGATTAACCTGGTGAGTCAGCTTTTGGCTGCTGGTTTTCCCTATCCTCTGGCCATAAAAACAGTTAATTCCGCTTTGGTCTTGCGGTCGGCGGACGAGACTTTCGCTACCCTGGATATTGTTTTAATAGACCTCAACAGCGGAGAATCTGAGCTGGTTAAAATTGGGGCGGCAGGCAGTTATTTGGTCAGGAGAGATCAGGTGACTGTAATCAAGGCAAGCTCGCTGCCAATCGGTATCCTTGCCCAGGTGGAACCCGAAATCCAGCGAGTTAAGTTCCAAGCTGGTGACCTAATCGTGATGGTTACGGACGGGATCATCGAATGGCAGGGTAAGGATTGGGTAGCGGAGGCTTTAAGAAAAATGAGCAAGAAGGAACCTCAGGAAATAGCTGAACAATTGCTGGCGGCGGCCTTGACCAGGTGCAATCAGGAGGCCCGGGACGACATCAGCATCCTGGTAGCAAGGTTGGATTTGCAGGCTGTGTAAGGGGACCCGCCCTCTTTTTTATTTTGAGGCACTGCAATTTCAAAGCATAGGCCTTTACGCCGGTTACCGAAAATACGGGTTTCGCAAGATAGATTTCAGAACTAGAAACGATCGTGACTATAGCTTGGCCTAAATTGTTACACATCCCTGGCCAGATCCATGAACCGGGACATTTCAAGATGAAGGGTTATATTATCTAGTGCCGAGAATGGTAAGGGTTACCCCTGCCAGCAGCATCAGCGCCTTCTGGGGCGGTAATTTGGCGGCCACACCGGCCAGCCCCACTGCACTGACAAAGACAAAGGGGCCGATGGCTCCCAGGATGCCGTTAATACGCAAGCCCTGTTCCACCGAATTGAGGCGGAACATAACGATGGCTGCCACGAGGTTCATCAGGCCGAAGATGAGACGGGTCGTTCCCATGGTTAGCACGAACTTATCCATTTGCTGTCAACTCCCTTTTTATCCTTTGTCCCGGGACCTCAAACCCGGGATATTTTATAACGCATAGGAAATTATGGTCGTTTAAAAAATGTGGATAAATCATAATTTCCGTCATGGGTTTCAACAAAGTCAACCGCATTAAGTCTTCCGAAGGAAGATTTCTTCCCAAGGAAGACTTTGTTCTTTTAACATCACCGAAAGCCGAAGGCTATCCAAATTTTTATCTTTTTGTCAGGGCATCATATGGTATAATTGTTAAGGCCATTGCCTGTGAAGCAAAGGGGGGTGCGGCTGATGCAGATTTATTATCCGCCGGAAGCTAAGGGACTAAACGCTTTGCGGTGGCTGGGAATTATCACGGGACTGGTCACCGGCCTGCCGCTGGTCTTATGGCTAGTCTTATGGCTACAGGGCGGGCCTTTTCCCGGTAAAGGACCGGTGGGGGTTCTAATTCTGGCTACCTTCGTCGGTTGTGTGGCCCTCTTGTGGCACTATTACCGTTCCTTTCAAAACCTGGCGTACCATTTGGGCGGAGAGGGTTTGGAAATAAGGTGGGGTCTACGCGCCACTTATGGTGCCGGGTACTGGCCGGCCGTTTTTTCGCCCGGCGATACGGTGCTTAAAAGGTATATTTTGGCAAAGGTTATGTAAAGCTATAGTAGAAAGGCAACTTTTTCTAGGATGAAATTAACTGGTAATTGGCAGGAAAAAAGGTAGTCAGTGCCGAAGAAAACAAATCTACCGTTTGGGTATCATGCCAACATTACCCCAAAGGGAAGAGATGATGGGGCCGTGCTGGAAAAGATATTTAAAACTATTGCAAAATACCGCCTGTTAGAGCCCCATGACGGGGTATTGGTTGCCGTATCCGGAGGGCCCGATTCTGTAGCTCTCTTGCATGCACTGCAAAGCCTAACGGAAGAGATCCCCCTAACCCTTTGGGCAGCCCATTTAAACCATGGATTGCGGGGCCGGGAGGCCGAGGAAGACGCAGAATTCGTAAGCCTTTTGGCAGATAAGTGGGGAATCCCGGCAGTGATTGAAAAAATTGATGTCAAGAATCTGGCAGCCAACGAGGGGCTTTCTGCCCAGGAGGCTGCCCGCCAGGCCAGGTACCGGTTTTTGCGCCGGGTTGCCGCCCAAAGAGGTCTTGCCAAAATTGCCGTCGGCCATCACGCTAACGACCAGGCTGAAACAGTCCTTTTGAACTTCTTACGGGGTTCAGGTACTAGCGGGTTAAAAGGTATGCTGCCCGCATCCCAGGGGGTTATCCGTCCCCTGTTGGAAATAACCCGGCAGGAGATTGAGGATTACTGCCGGAAACATGGACTACCAAGCCGGGAAGACTCCTCTAACCTGAAAACCGACTACCAGCGCAATCGAGTTCGCTGGCACCTATTGCCGGAGCTCGAACGTTACAATCCCAGGATGTTGGAAACCATTAACCGGATGGCCAAGGTCTTACGGGAAGAGGATGAGTTGTTAGAAAAGGTATGCAACACGGCCATTTCTCCTCTTGTCCAATCAGCCGGCCAGGGTATAAAACTGCCGTTAAAGGAATTTAATCTTTTGCCGGCAGCAATCCAGGGGCGGGCCATTAGGCAGTGCTATGCTGCACTGACCGGGAGTAAAGAGGGTTTGGCTTTTGCCCACGTGGATGCTGCTATAGCACTTGCCAAAGGAGAAAGAAAGAAAGGGGTCAATTTTCCCGGAGGGGTTGCTCTCTCTCGCCAAAAGGATTGGCTGGTGCTAAGGAGGCCTTCTGCCCCGAAACATCAAGTGAATTATTTTTCAGTTCCGGTGGCTATTCCAGGAGATACGCCCTTGCCAGGACTGAAACAGTTACTGCGTACCAGAGTTGAGGAAAAAAGAGTGTCTGCTGTCTGGTTTAGCCCCCAGGCCGCGGCCAACCAGTGCCTGCTGGATTGGGAAAAGATTAACGGCCCTCTCTTTGCCCGCCTGCGCAGGCCTGGAGATAGGTTTTTTCCCCTGGGAGCTCCCGGGTTCAAAAGCCTAAAAGAATTTTTTATTGATCAAAAGGTCCCCAAAGAAAAAAGGGACTTGGTGCCCGTTATTGCCACAGCGGAAGAGATCCTTTGGGTGGCGGGCTATCGGATTGACGATCGTTTTAAGGTGGGACCCGAAACAAAACGGTTGCTTTGCCTCGAATTGGTTCCTATGGGTGATCCGATTGATTAGACAGGGAACAATATTATTGTTACTATTTATTAAAAGCTTTGGTTTGAAACCGCCGGCAATTTATGTTATAATAACTTCCTATGATATGGAAAGCATTAGCATGGTTGGCGGTTGGAAGGAGGGTCAAGTTGAACCGAGTGTTTAGGAATTTGGCTATTTATCTTTTAATTGTTTTAATGGCGGTTTCAGTAATCAGGATGACCACCCCTCCGCAGCAACAGGTGCAGGAAATTGATTACAGCACCTTTATGGGGTATGTGGACAGAGGCCAGGTTAAGGAAGTAGTTTTCAATCCCAAAGACGCCACCATCAGAATTGATGGCACCCTGACTACAGGCCAGAAGTTTTTCCTTGAGGTCATGCCTGACCCGGGTCTCCAGCGTTTTTTAAATGAAAAAGGTGTTGCGGTAAAAACTGAGCCAGCCAAAGGCGCTCCTTGGTGGACCGGTTTGCTGGGGACTATGCTGCCAATACTGCTTTTGGTGGGCCTTGTCTTTTTTATGATGCAGCAAACCCAGGGCGGCGGCAGCCGGGTGATGCAGTTTGGCAAGTCCAGGGCCCGATTGCACACTGATGATAAAAAGAAGGTCACCTTCGAAGATGTGGCGGGCGCTGACGAGGTCAAGGAGGAACTGGAGGAGGTCGTGGAATTTCTCAAAAACCCCAGGAAATTTAACGAGCTGGGAGCGAAAATTCCCAAAGGAGTCCTCCTGTTTGGCCCTCCTGGTACCGGTAAGACCCTTTTGGCCAGGGCGGTAGCCGGGGAAGCCGGAGTGCCGTTTTTTAGCATCAGCGGTTCCGACTTTGTAGAAATGTTTGTTGGAGTGGGGGCTTCCCGGGTGCGGGACCTGTTTGAACAGGCTAAAAAGAATGCACCCTGTATTGTTTTTATCGATGAAATTGACGCCGTAGGGCGCCAACGGGGAGCCGGCCTGGGCGGCGGACATGATGAGCGGGAGCAGACCCTTAACCAACTGCTGGTGGAGATGGACGGTTTTGCCGCCAATGAAGGAATTATTATTATCGCGGCTACCAACCGGCCGGATATTCTTGACCCCGCTCTCCTGCGGCCCGGTCGCTTTGACCGGCAAATAGTGGTGGACGTGCCGGATGTCAAGGGAAGGAAAGAGATCCTGCAGGTGCACATCAAGGGTAAGCCTATCGATAAGTCAGTCGACCTGGATGTGCTGGCTAGGAGAACACCCGGATTTACCGGCGCTGACCTGGCCAACATGGTCAATGAGGCAGCTCTTTTGGCTGCCCGCCGCAACAGGAAACAGGTGACCATGGAAGAACTGGAAGACTCCATCGAGCGGGTGATTGCCGGGCCGGAGAAAAAATCCAGGGTGATCAGCGAGTATGAAAAACGGTTGGTGGCCTACCATGAAGCGGGGCACGCCATTGTGGGACATCTCCTCCCCAACACCGATCCTGTCCACAAGGTGTCCATTATTCCTAGGGGCCGGGCAGGCGGTTATACCTTGCTCTTGCCCAAGGAAGACCGGCGCTACATGACTAGGTCCCAAATACTGGATGCCGTAACTATGCTCTTGGGCGGCCGGGTAGCCGAAGCCATGGTGCTGAAGGAGGTCAGTACAGGGGCCCAAAATGACCTGGAGCGTGCCACCGAAATGGTGAGGAAGATCATCACCGAGTATGGCATGTCCGAGGAGTTAGGGCCTTTGACCTTTGGCCGGCGCCAGGAGCAGGTGTTTTTAGGGCGGGATATTGCCCGGGACCGCAACTACAGTGAAGCCGTGGCCTTTTCCATTGACAAGGAAGCCCGACGGATTATGGATGAATGCTATGCCAGGGCCAAAAAGATTTTACAGGACAACCTGGAACGCCTGCATGCGGTCGCCAAAGCCCTGATGGAAAGGGAGACCCTGGAAGCGGAGGAGTTCTTGCAGTTGATGCGAGAATTTGACGCCAAGAGCGAAGCCAAGGGTGAGCAGCCGCCTGCAGGAGACAGTGGGGTAGGGGTGCCTTTGCCGGTCACTGCGGAAATTAAGCGGCTGGTTTCCGAAAAGCCTGAACCAAGGATGACCATCAGGTTTGGGCGGGTGCCGCTGGGAAGGCTGGAATGATACCGGTTGCATGGAGGGACAGCGGAGATGGAAAGAACCTTTGTCATGATAAAACCTGATGGGGTGCAGCGAAACCTGGTAGGAGAATTGATTAAGCGGTTTGAACAAAAAGGCTGGCGCCTTGCCGCTTTGCGCATGCTTCGCATCACCAGGGAAATGGCCGAAAACCACTACCAGGAACATGTGGGCAAGCCCTTTTTCCGGGGCCTCCTGGAGTATATCACCAGCGGGCCGGTGGTAGCGATGGTATGGGAAGGTAAGGACGTAGTAGCCGGTGTGCGCAAGATGATTGGGGCCACCAACCCGTCCGAAGCTGCACCGGGCACCGTCAGGGGGGATTTCGGCATCGAAATCGGCCGCAATGTCATTCATGGAGCCGACTCTGTCGCCAGTGCAGCCAGAGAAATAGCCATCTACTTCCGGCCTGACGATCTAGAGACCTACGAAAAAGAGATAGAAAAATGGATATATGAATAACCTTCCCCTTAAGAAAAAACCAAGCACCGGCCCTTATCTTCAAAAGATAAGGGCTGGTTTTATCACAGATGGCTACCCGCTCTTAAGCCTACGCTTCTTTGAAGCGGCGGGAAATGCTCGGCAAAGGAAAAATATTAAAATCAATGAAGCCGGGCATGAAATTCGCTTTCAGGCCACGTTAAATTGTCGAATCTAAGCACGAGCGGGGGAAACAATCCCCCGCGAAAAGCCAAGACCCAGTTGAAGCCTGTGAGCAGGAATAAAAGCCACCTGCTTAGAAAAGATAAAGAAAGTTCATTGCCTTCAGAGCAGGAGGGGATAAAACTGGACTTGTTGCCAATGGGAAGGGCCTTTTTCCGTGACCTCACCCGCAGGGTGCTGGAGCAGATAGACAGGGGATACGATATTAACAGGCAAAACATTATGGAGAATAAATCGGGGGACCGGGCTACAGGGTTAGATTTGCTGGTAGATAATTTAGTGGAGGATTCCCTTGCCGGCCTGACTCCCCGGGGGGGGATTCTGGTAATCAGTGAAGAATCCGGGCTGCGGGTTTTTGGTGCCAGTACCCCTATCTACTTCATGGTGCTGGATCCGGTGGACGGTTCCAATAACCTGCGTCCCCATCCCACACCGGACCCAAGACTGGGCATATCCATCGGTCTGGGGCGGATGGCCGACCTGGAACGGTGGGGGGATGCCCGGGCCATCCAGGTCAGCCTGCACGGGGACCTTTACGCGGGCAGTTTTTACTGGGCCGTGAGCGGGCAGGGAGCTTTTTTCCAGCGGGGTGACCGGGTGACGAGGATCAGTCCTTCTCCGGTAACTCAGTTGAAGCCCAAGGCCTTGGTCGGGATGGATCTGGACGATACCCCTTACCTGCCGCCGGGCTATGAGGCTATCTTGGATAACCGGATTATCCAGCGCAGGTTGGGCAGCACCATCCTGGACCTTTGCCAGGTGGCCTGCGGCCAGTATGATGCGTATATCAGCCTGTCCGGCCGCCTGAAGGTGACAGACGTGGCCCAGAGCACCCATTTAATTAAAACCGCCGGGGGGGAGGTATCCCTGCTGCCACTGGTTGATGGCGCAGGCGGGCCTGGCAGGTATCGTGATTACCTGCGGCAGGTGGTGGAGCAGGAAAGCCTGTTGAAAAAAATCCGTTTCCGGGTGGTGGCAGCGGGTACTCCCGATCTGTCCCAGTTGTTAAAATGGCTGATCCGGTGGGAAGAGGAGTGCGTGTAAGGGAATACAAAACGCCCATGTCGAGGGAGGGAAGGGTGAAGAGATGGAATTAACGACTGGCTTGCGAGGGGAAGCAAGAGGAAAAGTTGATGCCGGCAATACGGCAGTGAAGTACGGCAGTGGCAGTGTGGACGTGTTCGCCACTCCCGCCATGATCGGGTTGATGGAAAAAGCAGCCTTGACCAGTGTAGACTCGTTGCTGGGAGAGGGCATGGCCACGGTGGGAATAGCCCTGGACGTAAAACACTTGGCGGCCACTCCCATGGGGATGGAGGTAGTAGCCACTTCGGAACTGGTTGAAATTGATGGAAAAAGACTGGTTTTTCGCGTCGAGGCCTGGGACGGTAAAGAAAAGATCGGTGAGGGCACCCACCAGCGGTACATCATTTCACTGGCTAAATTCATGGAAAAAGTGCGGGCCAAAGCAGGTATCTGAACAGTTAAATCCCCAAGGGAGGTAGGTGGCGATGGAAGCCAGGGAGCGGCGCAAATTAATACTGCAATTGCTGGGCACATCAGAGGAGCCCCTCACGGGGACGGAACTGGCCAGGAGGATGTCGGTCAGCCGCCAGGTTATCGTGCAGGATATGGCTGTCTTGCGAGCGTCAGGCGAACAGATTTTGGCCACTCCCCAAGGATATATGATGGTTCCTCCGGCTGCAGCAAGGGGGAAAACCCGAAACTTTGCCGTGTGCCATGACCGCCAGCGGCTGGAGGAAGAACTGCTGCTCATTATTGACAGGGGCGGCGAGGTGCTGGATGTGGCAGTCGAGCACCCCGTATATGGCGAACTCAAGGGGCTATTAATGCTTTCCTCCCGGCAGGACGTGGCCGATTTTCTCTCACGGTTGGGACAAACCGGGGCAGAGCCCCTATTGGCCCTGACGGGGGGCACCCATATCCACACTGTCCAGGCTAGGTCGGAACAGGTCTTGGACGAAATCCAGGCCGCCCTGAAGCGGGCTGGCCTCCTGCTGGAAGACAATTAAAAGAAAAAGGAGGCCTGCTGGGCCTCCTTTGTTTAACCAACAGATCCAAGGGTTGGTACCAGTTTTGACAATGCTCCCAAGTTGGTCCGGGGTTGGACCAGGCCGCCGGCCAGGAAGAGGCTGAAAATCGCAAGCTGGACAGGATGGAGAACCGGAAGGGGCAAGCCAAAAAGCTTTAGCCCATAAGTTAACTGCATGGTGCAGGCCGGGCAGGAGGTGACCACTGCCTCTGCTCCCGTTTGCATGATATTGTTAATCTTCCGCTTTAGCACCTGGCGGGACAATTCAGGGTGGGTGATGCTGAAGGAACCGGCGCCCCCGCAGCACATGTCTGCTTCCTTCATTTCCACCAGCCTGAGGCCAGGAATAAATCCCAACACCTTGCGGGGAGCTTCTTTGACCTTTAGGCCCCGGACCAAATGGCAGGGGTCATGATAGGTAACAGTAATGGGCAAGGGCGCCAGCTTTTCTGTTGACAAGCCCTGTTCAGCCAGCCAACTGGTTACATCCTTAACCCGCAGAGCCATCACTTGTGCCGAGGATTCGGCGGGAGCAGCCAGCCATTGGGGGTATTCCTTCAGAGAATTGCTGCAGGTTGCGCAATCAGTAATGATCGGCCCAGAGGTTTTTTCAACCAGGAGGGACACGTTTTTCAGAGCCAGGCGGACAGCCTCCTCCTGGTCCCCGCTGTTGTGGTGGGGAGCCCCGCAGCAATTGGTATCTGGTATCGTTACCTGGCAATGTAGGGCTTCCAAGAGGTCCAGGGTGGCCAGGCCGATATTTCCCACCAGGTTTTCCACCGCACAGCCCAGGAAATAGGTCACCTGCGGCCCGGTACCTTTGGCCAGGGGTTTTTCCAGGAGGACTTGGCGAACATTCGGGCTTATTTCTGCCGGCAGCATGGCTTCTGCTGCTCTTAAGCCCTGGCTGGCCCCAGCCAGGCCGGACTTTCTGACCAGCCACCGGGTGCCAGATTTTTGATAAAACCTGGCTAGCTTATTCAAAAACCTGGTCCGGTTGCTATGAGAAAAGACACCCCGGTAAAGCATCCGTTGCAGCAAGGATAGTCCATGGCTGCGGCACCAGGCCGACCTGGCCGCCAGCATGATCTTATCGGTAGCCACGTTGGAGGGGCAGTTCACCACGCAGGACTTACATAGGAGGCATGCATCAACCATCTTAAAGACAGCGGGTTCTTTTTCAAATTCAATTTGGCCGTCAACAGCCATCCGGAGCATCCGGTTTCGTCCCCGGGCAACAGCCATTTCTTCCCCTGTGGCCCTGTAGGTAGGGCAGGCGTCTTGGCAGAGGCCGCAACGGTTGCACCGCATAACCTCTTTCTTAATTATTTCGCTTGCCAGCTGGTTACCCAAGTTACTGCACCCCCTTCAGGACTAAAGCTTGCGGGTTAAGAATGCGGAAAGGATCCACCGTATCTTTTAACCTGCCTAAGAGTTGGTAATAGGCTGGGGGTTTGGTCGGTCTCACGATTTGCAAAGGATTGTCCATGGCCAAAATTCCCTGGTGGGTAGAAGCTAAACGAACTAATTCGGTCTGGAGATGACCCCAGTTTGCCCCCTTTGCGGGTAGGGCAAAGCGCAGGCGGCCGGTTCCCAAGTCCACCCATAATTTTGAGGGGACGTTATTCTCTGTTAATCCAGCCAATTCCCTAGCCGTTTCTCCGGCAAATTTCTTGGGAACACTTATGGTTCCCGCGATTTCATCCGTTTCTGTATTGCGCCCGTTAAAGGCGTTGACGGATTGGCGCCAGTAAGCATCCATTTCCGCAGAGGTGTCCTTGCTGGAAGTATGCCCGCCTAAGCTCATGATTTTTGCTTCGTGTCTCGCTAGGCTTTCCTTAGTTCCATCACATGCAGTGACTAAGAGCCATCCCTTAGGGAGGTGTAAATCTGGTATTGCTGCCGCTTGCGCGGGAGAAAGCAAATGAACGGCTGCCGGTGAAAGGCCGGCATGAAGCAGTTCTGAGGCAGCAATTAAGGCACCCTTAAGTTGAGCATAGGAGGTAAAAAATATCTTTTCCTGTTCTGGGTTAGGGATCAGGCGGATTATTAAACTGGTAATAATCCCCAAGGTTCCCCAGCTGCCAACAACCAAAGAACTGAGGTCATAACCGGCAACGTTTTTTACGCTTTTACCTCCGGCCCGGACTATTTTCCCTTCAGCGGTGACGTATTCCGCACCCAGTACGAAGTGGCGTAAGGATCCGAAGCGGAGGTTTTTGGGGCCGCCCAGGTTCCTGGCTGCTTCGCCGCCAAGAGTGGATAATTCCGGGATGGCAGGGAGCACAGGCAACCGCAGGCCATACGGCTGCAGGGCAGCCTGCAGTTGGGCATTGGTGACTCCTGCCTCTACTACGGCTGTAAGGTTATTAGGGCGGATTTCCAGGATCTTATTCATGGATTTTAACGAAAGGGCCAGACCACCTTTTACAGGTTCCATGCCTTGCCAAAGGCTCGTTCCCCCACCAACGGGAAGGATAGGAGCCCTTTGTCCAGCAGCAAGCCGGACAGCGTCCCTGACCTCTTCAGTGTTCTGGGGAACCGCTGCCGCATCCGGGCAGAAGGGAGGGTACAGGCCATAGCGGCTGAAGTTTTTGGCATCTTTATCTATCGGAATAGACAGCTGTACAGAATTTTGGTTTGAAAGCTTTGGTAAAGCGTCCACCTGACTACCACCTTTCTAAGACTGTTCCCTTTCCGGAAGCAGCTTGTCCGGATTAAGGAGACCTGTGGGGTCAAAAACGGTTTTCAATTTATGCATAAACTCCAGAGTGTCAGGGGTAAAGGCATCCTTCATGTGCCTCCGCTTTTCCAGGCCGATGCCGTGTTCTCCTGTCAGGGTCCCTTCACTTGCCAGGGTTTCGTGGAACAGTTCCTCCGAGGCCTGTTCGACCCTGGATATTTCATCCTGGTCTCCTGGCTGGTAGAGGAGATGGGGGTGCAGGTTGCCATCCCCTGCATGAGCCACCTGGGCGATGGTGATACCGTATTTTATTCCTATAGCTGCTACCCGTTCCAGCATTTCTGGCAAGCGGTCCCTGGGTACAGTTACATCCTGGACAACGTAAGCAGGCCTTAAACGGCCAATCGTGCCATTTACAGACCGGCGGCCCAACCACAGAGTTTCTCTTTCGGCGGCGCTGGCGGCAGAACGCCAGCTTTGGGCGCCGTTTTTCTGCAGGACCTCAATAATCACATCTATTTGCCGCTTGATTTCCTCTTGATAGCCGTCAACCTCAATTAACAGGATTGCCTCCGCGTCTCTTGGCAGGCCCAGCTGGATAAAATCGTCCACTGCTCTAGTCAGGGTGCGATCCATTATTTCCAGGGTTGGTGGGACAATTCCCCGGGCGATGATTTCTGACACCGCATCCCCGGCTTTTTCCAGACTGTTGAAAACCGATAATACCGTCTGAACGGCTTCAGGCTGGCGGGTAAGCTTACACAATATTTTAGTCGCAATGCCAAGGGTTCCTTCTGAACCCACCATTAGCCAAGTGAGATCGATATCTGGATAAGCCTCTCCCAGAAGACCGCCGGTCGTAATGATGCTGCCATCCGGCAAGACAACCTCCAGGCCCAGGATATGATTTTTGGTAACTCCGTATTTCACTCCCCGGATACCGCCGGCACATTCCCCCACATTACCTCCAATTGTTGCGGCTTTTTGACTAGAGGGATCCGGAGCAAAAATGTATTTATATGGTTCCAAGGCCCGCTGCAGGTCAAGGTTAACTACTCCGGGCTCAACCAGAGCGGTTTCATTTTCGATATCGATTTCCAAGATCCTGTTCATTTTGGTTAAGACCAGGGCAATGCCCCCTTTGATAGGGACAGAGCCACCGCTCAGATTGGTCCCGGCTCCCCTGGGGACTACCGGAATCCGGTGGGAGTAGGCCAATTGCATAACCCGGCTGACTTCATCAGTATTATGAGGAAAAACAACTGCATCTGGCAGTCCGAAATAGGGGGAGGAGTCGAAGGCATAAGCCTCTCTCTCAATCAAAGAAGTAAGGACAGAGGCGGAGCCTACAATTTCCCGCAGCGAATTTATTATGCTTGGTTGCATTTATGTAGACCTCCTTGCCGGCTGATCAAGTATGCTGTTCGGGGAATCGCTGAATGAAAAAGGAAACAACCCGGCAGTGCGGGTTGAACCTTGCCTGATTACTATTATATTAATTATTTGATAAAAAAGATAGATGGGGATCAGCAAAGGAACCCTTGCCAGGTCAAAAATGGGAGGATGCTTATTTCAACATGGCCAAGAACTTTTCTTCTTCCTCCTTGGGCATTCCGTAAGTGTACTGGGGCTCGGGGAAGGCCCCGGAGACTACCTCGTCTTTATATTGGGTTAAGGCGGCCAGGATAGTCTCGTTAATATTGGCGTATTTCTTAACGAATTTGGGCACGAAGCGGTCGAAGAACCCGATGATATCATGAACGATTAACAATTGGCCATGGGCGTCAGGTCCTGAACCCAGACTGATGACAGGGATGCGCATCCGTTCAGTAATGGCTTTTTGAACTGCCGGCGGAACTGCTTCCACCAAGAGGCTGCAGGCTCCGGCTTCCTGTAAAGCTAAAGCGTCCTGCACCAGCTTCATGGCTGATTCTGCGCTCCTGCCTTGAGCTTTAAAACCGCCTAACTGGGAAAGGGATTGAGGGGTGAGTCCAATATGTCCCATCACAGGGATGGTGGCCCGGACAATGGCTGCTACTGTATCAGCCATTTCAACCCCGCCTTCAAGTTTTACACAATCAACCCCAGCTTCCGACATCAGGCGTCCTGCGTTACGGATAGCCTCTTCTTTAGAGATTTGGTAACTCATGTATGGCATATCCCCGATAACAAAGGCAGTTGGGGCTGCCCTGCGGACTGCTTCAGCGTGCCGTACCATCATATCCATGGTGACAGGAAGGGTGCTTTCATACCCATAAATGGTCATTCCAAGGGAATCTCCAACTAGGATAATGTCAATGCCGGCTTTTTCCTCTAATAAACCCAAGGGATAATCATAAGCGGTCAACATGGTGATAGGTTCTTTGGCTTCCATCTTTCTTACGAGTTCAGGGATGGTAATTTTTTTTCTGGTCATTACTTTTGTACCTCCTAATATTATTTGTTCATTTGAGTCTTTAAAGAGTGCTTAATTCCAGGAATAGCATGCCTCCTTTCCTGATTTTACCTGATGGGTTTTTTATACCCCAATTTACATGAAAGGCTTAAGGCAGTTTCTTTTATGGCAGAAACCACTTGGGGAACCCGGCTTTCCGGCATCCGAGTAGGCGAACTGGATATGCTGATGGCCGCCACTACCTGGCCGGTGTGGTCCCTGAGCGGGGCAGCAACGCATTTTAAGCCGTATTCCAGTTCTTCATTGTCAACCGCATAACCGCAACTGGCAACGCCTAGGAGATGGTTCCAAAGGACATCCGGTTCGCTAATGGTGTGCTCCGTATACTTTACCAATAAGGCGCCCGCCATCAGGGCATCAAAATCCGGTCTGGGCAGGCTGGATAAAAGCACCTTGCCAACGGCTGTGCAGTGAAGCGGCAGCCGTTTACCCACCCTTGAATAGCGAACCATTGCATTTTGGGGTTCCATCTTTTCGATATAAATAGCCTCATTTCCATCTCGGACTACCAAGTGGACGGTTTCGTTGAACTGTTCTGATAATCCCTGCAAAAACAGCCTTGCTTCATGACGCAAGTCAATCTGTTCAACAGCTGCGCATCCTAACTCAAACAACTTTAACGAAAGGCGGTATTTGCTGGGACCTTTTTTTTCCAGGAGGCCTTTTTTAACTAATGCCAAGACCAGGCGGTGGATAGTGCTTTTATGTAAGCCTAAGTGGGAGCTGAGTTCTGCCAGGTTCCATTCCGGTTGAATGGAAAAAGCCAGCAAGATGTCTATTGCCCGCTCAACGCTTCTAACAGACCGAGTCCCTTCTCTGGGTTTGACTGGCGCCACCAACCTTTCAAAATAGTCTTGCTATGCAAGATAAAAATACTGCAATGCGAGATGCCGCGTACTGGGAACTTCGCCACGAATGTCCCCATTTCCTGCTAGTCCCTCCATTTAAACTTCTTTTGTTACTATTCAGACCCCCACGCCGCCTATGGCGGCACCATCAGAGGGATGAAAAAATATGACAAGCTATTTTCAGGGCAGTAGTCAGAATTCAGAATACTTCGAGACGTTCAACTGGCTCTTGGCTTTTTGCGGGGGTCACAATCCCCCTCTGAAGCCAAGACCCAGTTGAATCCTTGCCGGGCATTTAATGAGCGAGGCCACTAATTTAATTGTTGACAATACCTAGGGGGTAATTTACACTATTAGGTAATAGAAAGGTCTTTTTTTTAGGCTATGATGACAAGACAGCTGACATTACATGAAGGGAGCAAGCTGGGAAATGAAAGATGGATAAGGTGATGGTCATCAAGAACGGTTATCAGGCTGACATTACATGAAGGGAGCAAACTAAAAATGAAAGCGAGAGAATTAGCCATCGGAGGGCTGTTGACGGCTTTATCTCTGATTATACCTCTTGTCTTTGGCCAATCATTGCGGATTATTATTCCTCCTTTTTCGGCAACCCTGGCTTCCCATGTGCCCCTGTTTCTATCCATGCTGATTAGCCCGGGGGTAGCTATTATGGTAGGCTTAGCCTCTGCCTTCGGTTTTTTCATTACCACAGATCCTGTGATTGCAGCCAGGGCCTTTATGCACGTGTTTGTGGGATTAGCCGGGGCAATCATGGTGAAAAGGGGTACCCCTTACTATAAAGCGTTGCTTGCAGTCCTGCCGCTCCATGCTGGCCTCGAAGCATTGGTGGTGATCCCCTTTGGGTTTGATGTATACCGTTGGGGAGTTGTGGTTGGAGTAGGCACTGCCCTGCATCACCTGGTGGATACCGCCATTAGCCTGGCCCTGGTGCAGACCCTGGGCCTTAAGCGCCTGCGCCAGTGGGCAGCCTAACTGGCTGCCAAAACTATGTGGGGCGGATGCTGACCATTTTGCCGGCTCGCTTTAGTTTTTCCGCCAGGGCTGCCACCGCCTCCTGGCGCGAAAGGATCCCAGCCGGTTTTAAGGTATTGTTATGGGCTGGATTGATGGCCTGGCCGACCCAGAAATAAATTTCATCTGCTTCCGCAAAAAGTTTCAGTAAGTGGGCAGCCCCATAGCCGGCTTTATCCCAAAGCTCAGGCTCCTCAAAAGTATTATATGCCCGGTTTAAGTTGATGGCACCCTCACAAGCCAGGGCGATACCTGGTACTTCATAATAGGCAGGGGCGCCGAACTCCCCGGGATGCAATATGGGCGTCACCCCTAAGTGCTTAGCTAGCAAGGAGGTGGTGGTACCGCCGCAAACGGCCTTGGTGCCTTCAGCCTTAAGGAACTGGTCCAGCACCTGGGCGGTATGCTCTCTCTTTCCCGGGGGGCCGGTCAGCACCTGCAATACCCGGGGCTGGCGCAAAAAAATTACACCTGCGGTGAGGTCGTCAAGGGGACGGTGCTGGCTGATGGCTGCTGCTTCCTTGATGATGGCCTGGGGGATGCGGGATATTTCCCCCCTCTTAGCCAGGCCGGAGGTGGTAAGAAACCTCTTTAAGCCGCTTTCGCCCCAGCCCCTGGGAAGAGATCTGCTTAGGCCGGCATTGACCACGCCATCGGTAAAACAAAGCAAGGCCTCATAGGGCCTTAAGTGGGTGCTGCCTTCCTGAATGACCTCTCCTTCCCAGTACTGGGGGCGAAAACCTATCTCTGCTATTCCCCTTAGGGTAAGGAGGAGGGGAGGAGGGGACTCGTAGCAGTAGACCAGTACCTCCCCATCAGGAGAAAAGCGGGTAGCCAGGAAAGCGGCCCAGGAACTCCCCTTTGCCCTGGCTATCCTTAGGGTCCGCAAGGCAGCCTTGATGGCTTCTCCAGGAGTGAAGCCGTTTTGAATCAAACCCAAAAAGTATTCGGCCGCCAAGGTGGCGCTCACCTTGGCCGGCATCCCGCTGCCCAAACCATCAGCCAGAATTACCCAGGTCGCCTCTTCCCTGCGGGAGACTAACCAGAGGTCGCCGCAGTGGCGGTGCCCTGCCTTGCATTGCTGGTAAAAATAATCTTCCACAAACAGGCGCGGCATCAGTCTCCCTCCTTCCGTTTCACCAGATCAGTAAGTGCTGCCAGGATAGCGCTGGTTTCCGCCGCCGACCTGCCCAAGAGCCGGGTTACCTCTTGGGCAATCTCCACCTGCCGGTCTACTACCTGTTCCGCCCGCGTAAGGGTTTCCTTCCGCAACAAATCCAGTTCCGATTCCTGTTTTTTGCTGCGGGTGAGGTTTACCAGGATACCCACCAGCTGCACTCCGTCCAGAACCCCAATTTTATAGACTAGCTGCTGGCAGTAAAGACCATAGGAGTTATGATGCACTGTTTCATTAAAAATCTCTGTTTGCCCTTGCAGCACCCGCTGGAAGGGTTCGGGGTTGATGAAGTAATTGATGTGTTTGCCCCGGCAGTAATCGCTGGTCATAAACATCTCCTGAAACTTGGGATTGGCATGGACAATCTTCAGGTCCCTGTCCAAGATCACTATCGCGCTGGGGCTGTTTATAATAATGGCATCGGTCTGCATCTCCGCATGGTGCCGCATAAAAGGCAAACACATCTCGATCTCCGCCATCCCCGCCAGGACAGCCAAGGCCTTTTCCTTGCAGGTGTCATAGCCACAGGCTCCGCAGTTTAGCTCATCTGCCGGCTCGTGCTTGCCCAATTTGGCCAAGACCTGGCGGATTTGAGTCTCATCGGGCAAAGAAACCCTTGACGGCTCGATATAATAGTTCCTGGTCAAGTCAAGCTTAATCTCTTCTGCCTTTAAAGGGGCTTGGAGGGCAGGGTAAGCAGTCAATTCATCAATGGTGCTGAGAAGGGCTTGCCGGAGGGCCAGGTGGTTTTCCTGGCGGCCCATTCCCACTCCTCCCAAGCACCCTCCTGGACACATCAAGGCCTCCAGCACCAGGGGTTTTCGGGTGCCGGCTACGTATTCCACTGCCTCCCGCACTCCCTCTATTCCGCTGGCGGTGACCATCAGGCGGTCCAGGTGGTCGGTGGAAAGCCCGGCTGTCCTGGCAAATCCCCCGTTTAGGGGGAATAAGGTTGCCGGTGCGGAAAAAACATCGTCATAGGCACTCTCTTCCGCTAAAAGCGGGTTCAATTTCTTTTGCTGTAACCAGTTTTTTAGTTCTTCAAAAGTCAGGACCGCGTCCACACTAAGGGGTTCTCCCAGGGCCTCTGCCTTCTTGGCCAGGCAGGGGCCGATGAAAACCACCTTAGTATCTTGTCCATAGGTAGCTTTTAAATACCTGCCATGGGCAATCATGGGAGAGGCTACTGGCAAAAGCAAGGGAGACAGCTCCGGCTTCTTTTGTTGAATATAACTAACTACAGCCGGGCAAGCGGTATAGATATATTGTCCTTGGGGGTTTGCTTCCATGGCGATCCGGGCTGCCCGGGCCGAAAGCTCTGCTCCCACAGCGGTTTCCGTCACCAGGGCAAAGCCCAGTTGCCGTAATACACCGGGTAAACCCCTGATCTCGGCTGGGCTAAAGGCTGCCAGGTAGCTGGGGGCCAGGGAGGCTATTACCGGCAACCTGGCCTCGATCATGGCTGCTACCTGTAAGGTTTCGTCCAAGTAGACCTTGGCCCCTTGGGGACACTCTCTGATGCACCTGCCGCACAAAAGGCACTTTTCAGGCATCACTTTAGCCTGATGACCCTCTTTGCGAATAGCTTTTGCCAGGCACCCCCGCACACAGCGGTTGCAGTCCCGGCAGCGGGCCGGGTTGGTCCATAAGATGACCTTGCCCCCAGCCAGGTCTGGGGGGTTTTTTGATATCACGGCACCTCACACCTTTCTTGCGATATCAGCGATTCTGAGCTTGGGCAATTTCCTGATCCAGGCACCGGGCCAGCTCTGCCAAGGTGCATTTCTCCAGCAGCCGGCCGTTCATGCGCACACAGGGTCCCTTCTCACAGGCTTCGCTGCAAAAAGAGGCGCTGATGTCTACCAGGTGGGCCTGCCCCCTTTCTTCCACATGAGCCAGGACCTGCCGTAAGAGGTCGTGGCCCCCTTTTAAGTGGCAGTTGGTGCCTACACAAACTGCCAGGTGCACCAGTGCCTCTGCCCCGGCTTGGAGTACCATTTCTTTAGCTTCGATCCGCCGGCGAGGATGGTAGCTGGTGTGTAACAGATCGTGGCTTAGGCCCTGGTTGGGGCTGCCTAAAACATCGGTATAAAAACGCTGGAGGTAGGGGTTATCCTGGCTGTTGTGCATTTGGAGCATGGTATCCAGCTGGTAGATGCCTGCCTGCCGGGCCTGTCGCACGGAGACGTCTTTTGGAATTGGTTGGCCAGCCCCGCCCACGCAGCCGCCGGGACAGGCCATTACCTCCACCAGGTCGTATTGGACCCTGCCTTGCAGGATGTCCTCCAATAACCTTTGGGCTGCTCCCAACCCATGCACTGCAGCGACCTTAACAGTGCTGCCGCCCAGGGTTACCTCAGCTTCCTTGACTGGTTTTAAGCCTCTCAAAGGGCGGAAATTAACCGGGCCCTGGCGGGAACCGCCCAGGGCTTGGCTGGCAAAGCGGAGAACCGCCTCGGCCACGCCTCCGGTGGTCCCAAACAACACCCCGGCCCCGCTTTTAAAGCCAAAAGGCAGATCCAGCCGTTCCGGTTCAAGGGACGGAAAGTCCAGCCCAGCTTCCATAATCATTTTTCTTAACTCATGGGTAGTGATCACTGCATCCACGTCTGGCAAGCCATTGGAGGTGAATTCCGGCCGCTTAGCTTCAAACTTTTTAGCGGTACAAGGCATAATGCTTACTACAAACACCTGCTCCGGCTTTACTCCAAGTTCTAGAGGCAGCTCGCGTTTTAGTACCCGCCCCAGCATTTGCTGGGGGCTTTTACAGGTGCTTAAGTTATCCAAGATCTCCGGGTAATACTGCTCAACCAGCTTGACCCAGGCTGGGCAGCAACTGGTAAACTGGGGCAGATGGCGGCCTTCCTGGAAACGGGCCAAAAACTCGGTTCCTTCCTCAAGCACCGTCAGGTCTGCCGCAAAGGCAGTATCGTAAACCTTTTCTACCCCCATATACTTTAGCGCCGCAACGATCTGCCCCATGCTGGTTTCACCTGCTGGGAGGCCAAAAGCCTCGCTCATCCCAATGCGGACTGCCGGTGCCACTTGGGCTACCACTACCCGTTTAGGGTCGTGAATGGCCTGCCAGACCTGGTCCAGGTGGCTTTGCACCGCCAAAGCGCCGGTGGGGCAAAGGCTGGCACACTGGCCGCAATTAACACATTCCGTATGCTCAAGTTTCATGCCAAAGGCTGGCTGGACCTGCACCGCGCTGCCCCGGAAGGCAAAATCCAGCACCCCAATCCCTTGGATCTCCTGGCAAAACCGCACACAATCCCCGCAAAGGACACACTTGTTGGGATTTCTTACCAGTGCTGGGCTGGAAATGTCTACAGGACGGTGTTTTGTCCGGCGGCGGTAGCGCACGGGATTGGCTCCCAGCCGGTCTGCCAGCTTCAAAAGCTGGCAGGTGCCAGACTTGGGACAGGTAGGGCAATTTACCTCATGGTTGGCTAGCAAAAGCTCCACTGTAATCCGGCGGATGCCCCTAATCTCTGCCGTATTGGTCTTGACCACCATGCCTGGCTCCGGCTGGGTGGTACAGCTGGTGACCAGACCCTTCCCGGCTACCTCCACCAGGCACAGCCGGCAGGCGCCGTAAACGCTCAGGTCGCTGTGGTAGCAAAATGTCGGCAGGTCTATCCCGCTGGCCCGGATAAGTTCCAAGAGATTCTGCTGGCCGGCTATCTGCACTAACCGGCCGTCGATAGTTAAAGTTTGGCTTCCGGTCATCTGGCAATCCCTCCGGTTTATATAATGAGCAAGGCCACTAATTATTCATTGATTTACCGTGGCCTGAAAGCGAATTTCATACTCGGCTTCATTATGATAATGCAATTTTACCCCTTGCCGAGTATATTTTAGGCTACTGAAATGGCCATCGGCTTGCAGGCTTTGACGCAAACCCCACACTTGACGCACTTGGCGACATCAATGCGGTGAGGCATGCGCCGTTCTCCTTGAATAGCCCCCACGGGGCATTTTTGGGCGCACAGGGTGCAGCCTTTGCAGGTTTCCTGGTCGATGACATAGGTCTTCAGCTCGGCGCAAACACCTGCCGGGCAGTAAAGCCGTTCAGTGTGGGCCAAGAATTCGCTCTTGAACAAGCTCAACATGCTGAGGACAGGATTAGGGGCGCTTTTGCCAAGGCCGCAGAGGGAGGCCTTTTTCACTGCCTGGGCGGTTTCTGCCAAAAGGTCCAGGTCTCCGGGTTGGGCTTGGCCATTGATGATGTCCTGCAGGATGCCCAGCATCTGCTTGGTGCCCTCCCGGCAAAGGACACACTTGCCGCAGGATTCATTTTGGCTAAACTGCATAAAAAAGCGGGCCATCTCCACCATGCAGGTGGAATCATCCATCACAACTATTCCCCCGGAACCCATCATTGCTCCTGCCCGGGACAGGCTGTCAAAATCCACTGGCATATCCAGGTGTTCCATGCCTAAGCAGCCGCCGGAAGGACCGCCAATCTGCACCGCCTTAAACCTGCGGCCTGCTGGAATGCCCCCTCCGATATCATAAATGATTTCCCGCAGGGTGGTCCCTAGGGGCACCTCAATAAGACCATTGTCCCGGACATGGCCGGTTAAGGCGAAGGTCTTGGTGCCAGGGTTTTTGGGGCTGCCGTGTTTAAGAAAATTGGCTACCCCTAGTTCAAAAATCCGCCTGACCGTGCCTAGAGTCTCCACGTTATTGACTACCGTTGGCCGGCCAAATAACCCCGCCTGGGCGGGATAAGGCGGCTTAGGCCGAGGCATCCCTCGTTCCCCTTCGATGGAGGCTAGGAGGGCTGTCTCCTCACCGCAGACGAAGGCGCCGGCACCCTCGATGACCTCACAGTCAAAGGAAAATTTAGTGCCAAAAATTGGCCCGCCGATCAGGCCTAAGGCCTTGGCATCTTGGATGGCTTTTTTCATCCTGGCTAGGGCCAGAGGGTATTCGGCCCGGATATAAAAGTAGCCCTGGCTGGCTCCAGTGGCGTAGGCAGCAATGATGGAGCCCTCCAAAACCAGGTGGGGGTCGCCTTCCATCAGGCTCCGGTTCATGAAGGCTCCAGGGTCCCCTTCATCCCCGTTGCACACCAGGTATTTAATGGTACCCTTTGCCTCCAGGGTGGCCAACCACTTGCGGCCAGTAGGAAAACCGGCCCCCCCCCGGCCCCGCAGGCCCGAAAGGAGTACCTCATGGCAGACCTCTTGGGGGGTCATCTGGGTGATTACACGCCGGGCTGTGGCATAGCCTCCCATGGCAATGTATTCTTCTAGATCCTCCGGGTCAATTAGCCCACAGTTAGCCAGGACCAATCGCTGTTGCTTGCTGTAAAAGGGGATCTCTTGGGTGTTGCGGCAGGGCATGCCGGTATGGGGATGCTTGTAGAGCAGTCTTTCTACGGCCTCCCCTTTGATGATAGAGGCCTCGAAGATCTCTGCCACATCCCCTGGCTGCACGCGGCAGTAAAAAAGTTCCTTAACCCCTGTAGTCAAGGGTTGAACCGTAACCAGTGGCCCGATTTGGCAAAAACCTTTGCAGCCGACCCTTTTAATCCTGCCTTGGTGCATGCAAGGGTCCTCCCCGGCCAGCTCCACCTGGGCCAGGTTCCCCAAGTCACCTGCTAGCCGCACAAACTCCTCATAAACCTCTAAGGCACCAGTGGCAATGCAGCCAGTGCCGCAACAAACCAGCACCCGGTAACCCAAACCGGCTTCTTCCGCAGTTTTTTTTGTAGCAATCTCCATTAAGCTTTTCACTAGATCTGCTGCCCCTCCTCAATCAGGATTTGATCCAGCACCTGGTTTAATTTCTCTGGCGTTACTTGGCTGTAAACCTGGTCATTAATTACCACTACCGGCGCCAAGCCGCAGGCTCCCAGGCAGGCTACGATTTCCATGGTAAAAAGGTAATCGTCTGTAGTGGGCTTTTGCTCACTCAAACTTAGCCTTTTTTCCAACAAGTCAATCAAATGCTGGCTGTGTTTTACGTGGCAGGCGGTACCGTCACAGATGCGGATAATATACTTACCCTTGGCAGCAAGGGAAAAATGGGCATAAAAAGTTGCTACCCCAAAGACCTTGGCTCTAGGAAGGCCTAAATTGGTGGCCAAGTAGCTCAAAACCGGTTCCGGCAGGTACCGGTATTCCTCCTGCACAGCCTGCAGGATAGCAATCAGCCGCGTGGAGTCCCCATTAAAGCGATCTAGGATCTCGGTCACTTTTTTAAATTGCCGGGGGCTCACTTGGCCCTGGCGGGAGGCAGTCACATTAACCATCTAATTCCTCCTTTGCAGCAATACCATAGCTTATGATAAAATTTCCAATAATACCATTTTAAAGCATGGCTTGCCAGTCAGCCTGCTATTGTGAAAACTATCACTATCTTTCTAACCAGGAACCGTTTACCTCCCTTCCATAAGGGAGGTAAGCGGAAGGCAAGTAAGAAGCTGGGGATCTAGACCGTTAAAGGGTTTTTAATTGGGGTCGCAACCGGTTTTCGAACAAGTCCTTGACTCCTGCCGGGGTAACCCCGGTAACCAGCTGGTCGCCAATCCGGAGGGACACTCCTTGGTCGCAGTGTTCCAGGCAAAAGGTAGCGCTGATGCTTACCTGCCGGTCCAGATTGGCCTGCCGGATTTCCTGGAGCAGGTTTTCCAAAACCCCGTGGGCACCGCGCAGAAAACAGCCAGTTCCCACGCATACCGAAACCTCCAAGGCGCCGGCCTTGGCCTCCAGGATGGGGTGGGCAGAGCTGCCGGGCATCCTCCGCCGGGGACTATAAGTGGTATGCAGCAAGTGGTGGGCTACTTCACTGCCAGGTTTACCCAGGTGTCGCTGGTACATCTCCTTGACAAAGGGGTTATGGGCAGCCACCCTTAGCTGCATGGACCGGTCGATGCGATAAAGCCCTTTTTTCCTGAGGCCCCGGGACCCTTCACCCTGATAGGGTTGGCCGCCGCCGCCTACACAGCCGCCGGGACAGGCCATCACTTCAATCAAATGGTAGTAAGCTTTTCCTTCACGCACTGCCTTCAACAGCTCGCCTGCTGCCTTTAAGCCGCTGACGATGGCTACTTTAAGGGTGAGATCCCCTAAGGTAACATCGGCGGTTTTCACCCGGTCTTCTGATGCCAATTCTTTGAAGTTAAAGCCAGGGGGCTGGGGCAGGCCGGCTTCCTCCAGGGCCAGCCGCAGCACTGCCTCTGTCACTCCGCCGCTGGCGCCGAAAATCACCCCTGCCCCAGTGGTCATCCCCAGGGGGTTATCGCAAGCCTCCGGCTCCAATTCGGCAAAAACAATGCCTCCCTGCCGGACCAGCTGGGCTGCTTCTACTGTTGATAAGACAACATCCACATCGGGACCTGATTGGCCGGTGTGCTCCGGGCGCTGGGCCTCAAACTTTTTAGCCGTACAGGGCATCAATGAGACCATCATCACCTTTTTTTCTCCCGCCCCCAGGTCCGCTTTGGGCAATTCTTTCACCAGGGTTCCCAGCATCTGTTGGGGAGATTTGCAGGTGGAAATATTAGGGATAAAATCGGGAAAGTACTGCTCCGTATACTTAACCCAGGCCGGGCAGCAAGAGGTTAAATGGGGGAAGGGGCCTCCATGACGCAGCCTTTCTTTAAACTCATGGGTTTCCTCTATCGTAGTTAAATCAGCGGAAAAAACCGTGTCGTAGACCCGGTCAAAGCCCAATCTTTTTAAGGCTGCCACTACCAGTCCGGTGCCGTCTTCCCCGGGTGGGAGGCCAAACTCTTCCCCCAGGGAGACCCGCACTGCAGGGGCCAACTGGGCGACCACAAAGGTTTCCGGGTCCTGGAGGGCATCCCAAACCCGATCCACCTCCGAGCGGATGGTGATGGCGGCAGTAGGGCACACTGCCGCACATTGGCCGCAGTGGACGCAGTCCACCTCGGCCAAGCTGCGCCCAAAAGCCGGCAAGACTATTGTCCGGGAGCCCCGGAAGGCAAAGTCCAAGACTCCCAGCCCCTGGATTTCCCGGCACATGCGCACACAATCCCCGCAAAGGATGCATTTATTGGGATCCCGCACGACAGCCGGCCCGGAAGCATCCAAAGCCAGGGCATCCTGCCGCTGGCCATAGCGGGCCTCCCGCAGGCCCATGCGCTGGCAGAGTTCCTGTAAGCGACAGGCCGTACCCTTGGGGCAGGTAGGGCAGTCTAGCTTATGGTTAGCGAGGATCAGCTCCAAAATAGTCCGGCGCAGCTGCAATAACTTTGGGCTGTCTGTAACCACCAGCATCCCGTTCTCCGGTTTGGTAGAGCAGGAAGCCATCAGCCCCCGGCCTTCTACCTCCACCAGGCAGAGGCGGCAGGCCCCGTAAACGCTTAATTCAGAGTGATAACAAAAAGACGGGATGTCAATGCCTTCCCGGCGGGCAGTTTCCAGCAGGCTTTCTCCCAGGTAATAGGAAACCTCCCGCCCGTTTAGGCTTATTTTTCCCAAGGCTGTTTTTTCGCTGCCTGGATTAAGGGCCTGAGTGGTCATCAGACTACCTCCTTCATCTTGCTGCTCCTAGTAATAGCCTGGAACTTGCATTTTTCTGCACAGGCGCCGCATTTAATGCAATAGGCGATCTCGATGATGTGGGGTTGTTTTCGTTCGCCCCGGATAGCGTTTACCCGGCAGACCTTGACACAAACGCCACAGCCGGTACATTTATCTGGCAGGATCAGATAATCTAACAGGTCTTCACAAACTCCCGCAGGACAGCACTTTTCTTCAATGTGCCGCCGGTATTCCTCCCGGAAGTAGCGCAGGGTGCTTAAAACCGGGTTGGGGGCCGTTTTGCCCAAGCCGCATAAGGAAGCGTTAGCCACCACGTTGGCCAGCCGTTCCAGGTCCCCCAGGTCCTGGGGCTTGGCCTGCCCAGTAGTAATTCTTTCTAGTATTTCCAGCATTTTTTTCGAGCCTTCCCGGCAAGGGATACACTTGCCGCAAGATTCTTCCTGGATAAAGTTCATGAAAAAGCGGGCAATCTCGACCATACAAGTGCCCTCATCCATTACCACCAGCCCCCCGGAGCCGACCATTGCCCCTACCCCTTTTAAGGATTCGTAGTCCAGCGGCAATTCTAGGTGTTCAGCCGTCAGGCATCCTCCTGAAGGGCCGCCGATCTGGACGGCTTTAAAAGGATATTCCCGGCGCATCCCCCCGCCGATATCAAACACCACTTTGCGCAAGGGAGTCCCCATTGCCACTTCTACCAGGCCGGTGCGGGCCACCTGGCCGGCCAGGGCAAAGGTTTTGGTGCCCGGGCTAGTGGGGGTGCCGTACTGGCGGAAAGCTGCAGCTCCTTCTTTAATGATATAAGGCACCAAGGCCAAAGTCTCCACGTTATTAATCACCGTCGGCTTGCCCCAAAGGCCGGAAACAGCCGGGAAGGGAGGCCGGGGACGGGGCATGCCCCGCTGGCCTTCAATGGAAGCAAGGAGGGCCGTCTCTTCGCCGCAGACAAAGGCACCAGCTCCTTCCTTCAGGCGAATATTAAGAGAAAAACTGCTGCCGAGGATATTCTCTCCTAGCAAGCCCCAGTCCTTTGCCTCTTTCAGGGCCTGGTAAGTGCGGCTGACGGCCAGGGGATATTCCGCCCGGAGATAAATATAAGCCTCATCAGCCCCCACAGCATAGGCAGCCAGGGCGATGCCCTCCAAAACCCGGTGGGGGTCGCCTTCCAGGAGGCTTCTGTCCATAAAGGCCCCTGGGTCTCCCTCATCAGCATTGCAAACGATGTATTTCTTGTCTCCCAAGGCCTGGCGGCAGGCATCCCATTTCACGCCTGTCAAAAATCCTCCTCCGCCTCGCCCTCTTAAGCCAGCGGCCTTAACTTCAGCCACTACCTGTTCTGGAGTCATGTCAAAGAGAGCCCGGGCCAGGGCTTGGTAGCCGCCAAAGGCCAGGTATTCCCGGATATCCTCGCTGTCTAAACGGCCGCAGGTGGCCATCGCGATCTTCTCTTGGTTGGCATAAAAAGGGATCTGAGATTCAAAAGGCAAAAGCTCCTGGTTTGGCCCCTGGTACAAGAGCCGGGGTATAATCCGTCCCCCGAGCACAGTTTCCGTAACGATTTCATTAGCATCCTCCGGCTTGACCCGGGCATAGACGATGCGCCCCGGCTCCAGCACCACCAGGGGTGCCAGCTGGCAATAGCCATGGCAGCCGGCCTTAATGAGCCCTGCTTCTCCCTTTCCCGCCGGCTGGGGCTGGTGATGGGGAAAGGCCGGAACGGGTTTAGGGTGAACAGGCTGTCCCTCGCCATGCTTGGGCAAATAGCCCAAACGGGCTTTAAGACCCCGGGCGTCCAGAGCTTGGCTTAGGGCGTCATATAACTCCTGAGCCCCGCTGGCAATGCAAGCTGTCTCCATGCAAACCAGCAGGCGAATCTTTTGCGCCTCTATTTCCGTCTGGTACCGGGCAGCAGCCCGATCCAGGTCAGCTCGGCTGGCTAATAGATCGGGAAGAGAGGGTTTGGGCTGGATGGCTTGGCCTAAATCTGCCGCCGGCGGCTCTGGTTTGGCCGGCGGGATCAAAGCCTCTTCCGCCGCTAGCCGAAGTACCAGCTGGGTGGCCTCCGCCGGAGTCAGGTTGCCGTATACCTCCTTGTCATTGACCATCACTACAGGTGCCAGCCCGCAGGCGCCAACACAGGCTACCCTCTCCACGGTAAACTTAAGGTCAGCGGTGGTCTCTGAGCTTGTAACCGAAGCGGAAAGCCCTGCGGCTTCCCGGATGGCGTAGTTCAGTTTTTCTGAACCCCGGACATGGCAGGCAGTACCGTCACATACCTTTATCACGAAGCGGCCCCGGGGTTCCAGGGTAAACTGGGAATAAAAAGTCCCAACTCCAAAGACAATTGCAGGCGGGAGATCCAGGGCGTTGGCCACATAAGCCAAGGTTTCTTCCGGCAGGTAGCGGTATTCCCCTTGAATATCCTGAAGCATGGCTACCAGGTTGGATACCTTGCCTCCGTGGCGGGCAACAATGGCGTTTAATTTCTCGATCTTGCTCAAGGGCTGTGCTTGTTGCGGGTTGGCAGTCATAAGTTAGCTTTCCCCCCTTTTTTAATGCCTGGAAATATTACTAGACTGAGCAATTTTCTTTGCTATTCTGGAGGCATTCTGGCCTTGTGCAATAATTCACAAAAAAAATAACAACTACCTCACCTCCTCCGGCAAAGGTGCCACCCCTGCCCCAGGTGTAACTACCCTGAAAATAACTATTTAACCATTTCTATTTGCTGATGGTGAAGCAAAGTTGCTCAGAGTCTTGCTTTTTGGTGGTCAGACCTCCACACCGCCTACGGCGGCACCATCAGACGAGGAAAATTTTATCACATATGGCTACCCGCTCTAATACCCCCGCTTCTTTAAAGCGGCGGGATAAGAGCGGCTACGCCCCTGCATTAACTGGCTCTAAGCTTCAGCGGGGGTCACAATCCCCCTCTGAAGCCAAGACCCAGTTGAATTTCAGGGCAGAATTCAGCAGTCAGACCCCCACGCCGCTTATCGCGGCACCATCAGAGGGATGAAAAAATATGACAAGCTATTTTCAGGGCAGAATACTGGAAGACGAAAAGCGCACTTCCATTCTGGCTTCTAATTCCTGGCTTCTAACTTCTGCCTACTGGCTACTGACTAATGGCTAATGCCAATACCTTTGGCCCCATTTTCGTTTCTCTGCTGGTACCAACCCAGGTGGCGTGGGGGTCTACTCAGGAGCCAGGAGTCAGAATGAAAAAACGGTTAAGTAGCAGAAAATAGTCTAATAGAAAATTTGGTCTTTCTTGTCCAATGCTAGGTGGCGCTCGGTCTTTTGGCTCTGAAGTTTTAATACCTGTACTTACAAAAAAAGATATGTGAAACTAGCTGCCGATTATGTTAAAAAAATCACAATGTTATTATAACATACCAACATCGCCTTCACAATAATAAACAGGAGTTATGAAGTTGATGTAACTTAATGCCAAATACACAACTCCAAAAAATATTTCAAAAATGGCCCCAGGTATTACCAAAAAGACTTGACTTTTTTGAAACAGCCCCATAATCGAAGTGGATGGTATTTTTTCCCATCCCTCTGACGATATGGGTGATACAATGAAAAAACTGTGCAAACCAACCTTCGAGAAAAAGGATCACGGTCGAGGAGCCGGGATACCGGTACTCAAAAAATCTGGGATAAACATGGGATTGCAATATTTAACTGAACTAATTATAATGTAAAGTGTGTGAAATGTGGAACATAATACCTTTCTTGCTACAGCATCTTATTTCCAGCGCTTCAATTCCTCCCTTCGCTAAGAAAATACATAAAATGAGCAAGGCCACTAATTATTCATTGATTAAATGTGGCCTGAAAGCGAATTTTCATGCTCGGCTTCATTGAGTAATCATATTTTAGTCCTCGCCGAGCATATAATTCGGAGTTTTGCTGTATTACTACAAATGAAACCGATATTGTCAATCAATTCAGCTTTTCCCCCTATTCTGAAAATTATGGTTGAGATGGTCGATCCTTTCCGGATGGCCATTGAAATAGTAGGAATTAAGAAAAAAAAGGAGTGAGAGACTTGACAAGCGTTCCCAGTGACATTGAAATTGCCCAGGCGGCGAAAATGAAGCCGGTGATGGAAATAGCCCGGCAGTTAGGTATTGATGAGGACGAGATTGATCTTTATGGCAAGTACAAAGGAAAAGTGTCCTTAGATGTCTATAAGCGTTTAAAGGACAAGCCCGACGGCAAATTGATTTTAGTTACGGCTATTAACCCCACTCCGGCCGGTGAGGGTAAAACCACCACCAGCGTAGGCTTGACTGATGGCTTGGCCAAATTGGGGAAAAACGTGATTGTTTGCTTAAGAGAACCTTCCTTGGGTCCCAGCTTTGGGGTGAAAGGCGGCGCTGCTGGCGGCGGCTATGCCCAGGTCGTTCCTATGGAAGACATCAACCTGCATTTTACCGGGGATATTCATGCTGTTACCTATGCCCATAACCTCCTGGCTGCTTTGATTGACAACCATATCCACCAGGGGAATGCTCTTAATATTGATCCCCGCCAGATCGTTTTCCGCCGGGTAATTGACCTAAACGACAGGGCTCTGCGGAAAATTATCATTGGTCTAGGCGGCAGGACCGAAGGCGTACCTAGAGAGTCTGGCTTTGACATTTCTGTGGCCTCTGAAATTATGGCTATTCTTTGTCTGTCTAGTGACCTGATGGACCTGAAAGCCCGCTTTGCCAAGATTGTGGTGGCCTACACCTATGACGGCAAGGCAGTTACCGCAGCTGATCTGGAGGCCCAGGGTTCCATGGCTCTCTTGATGAAGGACGCTATTAAACCCAACCTGGTGCAAACCTTGGAGAATACCCCGGCCTTCCTCCATGGCGGTCCCTTTGCTAACATTGCTCATGGATGCAACAGTATCACAGCTACCAAGATGGCCCTGAAGCTGGCTGACTATGTGGTAACAGAAGCAGGCTTTGGTGCTGACCTGGGAGCGGAAAAATTCTTCGACCTGAAGTGCCGGTTTGCCGGCCTCAAACCTGCGGCAGCAGTAATCGTTGCGACTGTTCGGGCCCTAAAAATGCACGGTGGCGTACCCAAGGCAGAGCTGGGCAAGGAGAATTTGGAGGCTCTATCCAAGGGTATCGAAAACCTGGAAAAACACATTGAGAACGTGTCCAAGTTTGGCGTGCCGGTTGTGGTGGCCGTTAACGCCTTCCCGACCGATACCGAAGCCGAGAAGAAGGCTCTCTATGACCGGGTCCAGGCTATGGGGGCAGAAGTGGCTATTTCCGAAGTATGGGCTAAAGGTGGCGAAGGCGGTAAAGAATTGGCCTCTAAGGTGCTTAGCACTATCGAGAACAAACCGTCTAATTTCCGTGTACTATATGAAACAGCTTTGCCCATTAAGGAAAAGATTGAAAAGATCTGCACAGAAATTTATGGGGCTGACGGCGTAGTTTACGCGCCCGAAGCTGAGAAAGCTATTGAAAAGTTCACTGAACTTGGCTATGGAGACCTGCCTATTTGCATGGCCAAAACCCAGTACTCCTTCTCCGATGATCTGACTAAACTGGGACGCCCGCGGAATTTCAAAATTAATGTAAGGGAAGTCCGCCTGTCTGCCGGCGCTGGGTTCCTGGTCTGCATAACGGGGGCTCTGATGACCATGCCCGGTCTGCCCAAAAAGCCTGCTGCCAATGTGATTGACATTGACGAGGATGGCAAGATCTCCGGCCTGTTCTAAAGTATAATTCAAGGAACCCTGGGGTGCCGCCCTGGGGTTCTTGATTAATCGGAGGTATTCGCCATGAGATTGCTGACGATTAACAATATTGAACAGGCCAAAGAAGCTATCCGGCAGGTGGGGGCCGATGAATCCGGGGTTGTGCTAATGGCCCCCAAGGCTCTGTTCCGGGTTGTTAAGCTGGAGGAAATTAGCTTTAAAGCTGCCAACATCCTCAAACAGGAGATGCTCTCCATTGGTGGGGAGGCTGCCGTGCATCGGGGAGTAATTAATCATACAGTAGAAACAACTGATGTCATCCTGATGGGCACGGTGGCCCATTACCGGCGCCTGGTCAGGAAACTAAGAGCTCAACCCTTCGGCCTGCGCCAGACTGCCGAGGAGCTGCATCAACTAATTTTGAGTACCTTAAAAGAATAGGCACCAAGCTTTGGCCCCATCAAAGCAGTTATAATGAGCGAGGCCACTAATTATTCATTGATTTACCGTGGCCTCAAAGCGAATTTCATACTCGGCTTCATTATTATAATGCAATTTTATCCCTTGCCGAGTATATTAAAAATGTAATGCCCCAGGCTATTGCTCCCCTTCCAAAGGCGTGTTAAAATACTGTCATGGGCAGCATCCTTCGGAGCTGTACCTGAATTTTTACCTGTACCCAAAAACTAAAGCCGCTTGGATCCTATGGACCGGGACGGGGAAATAAGAGTCTTTAATTCTGCCTTCCTGTCCAGGGGAGGCAGTTGTTTTTTGGGGGGAAAACATGCAAGGAGGTTAAAGACAGTGGAAGTGTTATCTACCGTACAGGAGGTTCGTGCCTTTGTCAAAAAACAGAGGAACCAGGGAAAAAGTATTGGTTTTGTTCCGACCATGGGGGCCTTGCATGAAGGGCACCTGCAGCTGATGCGGTCTGCCAAAGAAGAGCATGAGACGGTGATTATCAGTATCTTTGTCAATCCTACCCAGTTTGGCCAAGGAGAAGATTTTGCATTTTATCCCAGGGACTTCAGCCGGGATAGGGAGCTAGCCCAAGGAGTGGGGGTCGACGCGGTTTTTTATCCTGAGGTTGCAGAGATTTACCCGCCAGGTTTTAAGACCTATGTCAATGTTGAAGCCCTTTCCGAAATACTGTGCGGCAGGTCGCGGCAAGGCCATTTCCGGGGGGTGGCCACTGTGGTTGCCAAACTCTTAAATATTGTGCAGCCCGATACTGCCTATTTCGGTCAAAAGGATGCTCAGCAGGCAACTCTGATTATGCGCATGGTGCAGGATTTGAACATACCTGTTGTAATTCGGGTTTTGCCCACCGTAAGGGAAGCAGACGGGCTGGCCATGAGTTCCAGAAATGTATATCTGTCCTCTGAGGAGCGAAAGGCCGCTACAGTCTTGCATCGGGCCTTGATGAAGTCGAAGCTGTTGTTGAGCCACGGGGAGATGAAGGCAGCTATGCTGGTGGAAGCTGTCCGCCGGGAGATTGAGGCAGAACCATTAGCAAGGATTGATTATGTGGAAATTCGTGATGCAAAGACCCTGGAAGAGGTTGATGTTGTTAAGGAACCTGTGCTGGTGGCTGTAGCAGTATTTTTTGGTGCTACCCGTTTAATTGATAACATTGTGCTGGGGGTGGAAGAACATTGTACAGGCATATGATGAAATCAAAAATTCACCGGGCGGTAGTGACGGAAGCAAATCTCAACTATGTGGGAAGTATTACGATTGACAGTCGTTTAATGGCGGCAGCTGATATATTGCCCAACGAAAAAGTGCAAGTGGTAAATAACAATAACGGCCAAAGATTTGAAACCTATGTGATTGAGGGCCCCCCGGAAAGCGGGACAATATGTGTTAACGGTGCTGCTGCCCGGCTGGTCCAGCCAGGCGATGTTGTCATCATCATTTCTTATGCCTTAATAGAAAACGGGCAGGCAGCTCAATACCGCCCACGGATCGTATTTGTTGATCCGGCAAACCAGATTATTGAGGAGGCTGTGGAAGAAACCCCAGGCACTATCGGGTAGGTCTTATAATGAGCAAGGCCACTAATTATTCATTGATTTACCGTGGCCTCAAAGCGAATTTCATACTCGGCTTCATTATGATAATGCAATTTTATCCCTTGCCGAGTATAATTGCTTTTCCGGGCCTAAAGAGCCCGGTTTTTTTGTCCCGGTGGTTTGCCGTAGAGGCGAAAAATTATGGCGCAGGAGAAAAATTATCGACCTGCGCCATAGCCCAATCAGAACAGTGGCCACCCGTTGAATAACAAGCGCCATGCTTTTTGTAAAAAGGGCGGAATTATTGACCATTTGTTTATGCCATGTTAAGATCAGGGAAAAGCCTATAGCCTTGGAAATAAATATTGCAGGGGAGTAAGGGCGTTGCAGGATTGCCTGTCCCGGCAGGACAACATCGGGGCTTATGCCCAGATCGTTTTTACCGGGTAGCGGGCAATTTCCTGGTCAGCAGTCAGGATATGCAGGTTTTCTAGCATGCCCTGGGCAATAAGAAGCCTGTCAAAAGGGTCCCGGTGATACTCCGGGAGATTATAGACGTGCAGCGCGTGAATCATCTGAACTGGCAGGGGAATAATTTCATTAGCAGCCAATTGTTCTGAAATAAATGCTTCCAAGCTGCCCGGCAATTCCAGTTTGCCAATCCTGGCTTTAATGGCCATCTCCCAACCGCTGGCGGCACTGAGATACAGTTTGTTTTCCCCATCGCCGATTATTCCTCTAACACGTGGTGATAAACGAGGATCGTCTGTAATCCACCACAAGAAGGCATGGGTATCCAGCAGCGCCCTCATCTTTCGAAAACCTCTATAATTTCGTCTGGCAGGGGGTCTTCAAAGTCCGGGGCTACGGTAATCTTGCCCTTTGCGCTTCCAGGCACACGCCGGACCGGGCGGCCTGTTACAGGGACCAGTCGCGCAACAGGCACCCCGGCTTTAGCAATAATGATTTCCTCGCCCTTCTTCACCCGCTCCAGAAGTTTTGAAAAAATCGTCTTGGCCTCGTGCACATTCACCTGCACCTTTATACACCCCCTCAATACCAGCATAGACTAAGTCATGGACTAAGTCAAGTCTTGAGACATGGGAGACATGGGGACGGTTGTATGTCCAGCAAAGGCTGGCATGTTCAGCAGGAGGTAGACCCAAATGGATCTGCTGGCAAATACACGTTCGTAAAAGTATTCGATACGCAAAGCCATCATCCCAGCGGCGGGGCTGGGAACCTGGTTTTTGCCGGCCACGGCGGAGTTCGCCCTAGATTGTTGCGAAGGTGGGAAGAAGCCCCAGGCGCTATCAGGTAGGTCTTAATTGCTTTTCGGGATCTAAAGAGCCCGGTTTTTGTCCCGATGGTTTGCCGTCGAGACAGGATTAGCCATGTTTTTGTCGAATTTTTTCCTGTAAGTAATCCCATTTAGGGAAGAAGAGGGGAAGTTCGACATGCATTTGTCTCGCCGGCGGTTTATTAGTGGGGCTGCTTCTGTGGCATTGATGTCTTTTCTGGGCCAGCCCTACTGGCGCCAATGGCTGGCGCCTGGCGCGACGGAAAGCCTTGAACAAGGGCCCGTGGCCAGCCCCCCTGTGCTAGAACCCCAATTTTTGGATTGCGATATTTTCTTAAAAGGGGGGCTGGTGATCGATGGCACAGGGTCCAGGGGCAGGTTTGCCGATGTGGCTGTCAAAGGGGATCGAATAGTTGCCGTTGGCAGCTTCACCCCGGTTTTAGGAGCCAGGTCCATTGATGTGACAGGCTTGGTTGTAGCCCCTGGTTTTATCGATATACATACTCATACCGAACAATACTGGCAGACCAGAAAGACGGGTGAAATGATCCTGCTGCAGGGGATCACTTCCCACATTGGCGCCAATTGCGGCACATCTGTTCCTTCAATAAAAGATTACTTTGATTCCTTGGGTCCGATGGGGGTAAACTTTGGGCTGTTTGTCGGATATAAGCCCCTCCGGCAGAAAGCTGTCGGCAAGGCCAACCGGACGGCGGTTTATGCGGAAGTAAAAGAGATGCAGGAGGATTTGGCCCAGGGGCTCATGGCTGGCGCGTTCGGTTTGTCAGTGGGATTGTCTTATTGGCCCCAAACCCTGGCCACAACGGAAGAGCTGGTTGAGCTTTGCCTGGTGGTTAAGGAATTTGGCGGCTTTTATAGTACCCATATCAGGTGTGAGCAGGACAATGTCCTGGAATCCCTGGAGGAAGCCATTAATATTGGCTTCCGGGCCCAGGTGCCGGTGCAGTATTCCCATGTAAAAACCGCCCAAAAGAAAAATTGGGGTAAAATGGGCCGAGTCTTGACCATGCTGGAAGAGGCGGTTAAAAGCGGGGTGGACATTACCGGAGATGCGTATGCATACCAGTTTTCCAGCTTGGATGTGGGAAGCAGCCGGGAGTCTATCGGACCTGATGATATGCGAATGGCCCTGCAGCACCCATTAATCATGATGGCAAGCGATGGCGGTCTAAATACGGATTCCTCCGCTATTCACCCCAGATCCTATGGTAATTATCCCCGGGTGCTGGGGCGCTTTGTCAGAGAAGAAGGATTGCTGGATTTAGAAGAGGCAGTAAGAAAGATGACCTCTTTGCCTGCCAAGCGCCTGGGTTTGGCTGACAGAGGCCTTCTGGCGCCGGGTTATAGGGCTGATATTGCTGTTTTTAACCCAGACACTATCCTTGATCGGGCACTGAGGGAAAAAACCAACATTTTAGCGACAGGGGTGGAATGGGTCTTGGTCAATGGTACTCTGGCGGTTGAGGGGGGGCGAGCCACTGGCGCCCTAGCCGGACAGCCCTTGAAAAACGCCAGAGCATCCCGTATTGCTTAATTAACCTCACTCAAACCTTGTATCACAGATGGCTACCCGCTCTAACCCTTTGCTTCTCCAAGCGGCGGGAAATGCTCGGCAAAGGAAAAATATTAAAATCAATGAAGCCGAGCATGAAATTCGCTTTCAGGCCACATTTTAATTAGTGGCCTCGCTCATTAAATGCCCGGCAAGGGTTCAACTGGGTCTTGGCTTCAGAGGGGGATTGTGACCCCCGCAAAAAGCCAAGACCCAGTTGAACCCGCAAAAAGGGATTGGGGTTCTTTGGGTTTATGGTTCGCCGATTGTTAACTGTAAGTAGTGGTTATGTTGACAATTAAGGTGTAGAGCCTCATAATAGTGGTGGATAAGTTGGTAATGCTGTTCATTTCAGGCAGGGGGAGCGGAATTGAAAAAGGATATTTTAATCTTGCTGCGACGGCATGCGGGAGAATACCTGTCCGGGGAAGACTTAAGCCGTCAGTTGGGAGTCAGCCGAACGGCTGTATGGAAGCATATACAATCCTTAAGGGATGCAGGATATCAGATCGATTCCCAGCCCCGGAGGGGTCATTGTCTTGTGGCTGTTCCGGATAAGCTTTACCCTCAGGAAATATCCGCAGGGTTGACAGCCGGCAGAATTGGTCAGGCAATTCACTATTTCGAGGAAGTTAGGTCTACCAATGAGGAGGCCCGCCGGTTAGCGGAAAGAGGAGCAGAAGAAGGCACCCTGGTCCTGGCCGAAAGCCAGACAGGTGGGAAGGGCAGGCTGGGCCGCCACTGGCTTTCTCCTGCTGGCAAAGGAGTATGGCTGTCTCTCATACTTCGGCCGCCTATTCAGCCGGCTAAGGCTCCCCACCTGACCATGGTTGCCGCTGTAGCCGCAGCGAGGGCGGTTGAGGAAGCCAGCGGTTTAAAGGCTGGCATAAAATGGCCGAATGACATACTGGTTAACGGCAAGAAGGTATGCGGAATTTTAACAGAGCTAAAGGCTGAAGCGGAAAGAGTCCATTATGCGGTTGTGGGAATTGGCCTAAATGTAAACTTATCCCCGGCGGACCTGCCTCCTGAACTGCACGCTACGGCCACTTCCCTTGCCATAGAAACAGGGCATCCGGTTTCCAGGGTGTTGTTAACCCAAGGCTTGCTGGTCCATTTGGAGGCTTTCTATACTGGCTATTTAGCCCAGGGCTTTGGCCTCATCAAGGAGGCCTGGGAAAAAATGAATGTGACTTTGGGCAGGCCAGTGCAGGTCACGGCCCCCGAGGGACGGTTTTCCGGCATTGCCTTGGACATTGACGCCGACGGAGCCCTTTTGGTGGCGGGAGAGGGGGGAATACGGGCTTTTTATGCGGGTGATGTAACATTGAGGGCAAAAGGATAACAACACCCGGGTAAAGCACTCTTGTGGCATAATTGTTAACCATGAAGAATATTTATGTTAACAAAAGCCTTTGTTTTGCATTATTTTTGTATTATAATGAGCGAGGCCACTAATTATTCATTGATTTACCGTGGCCTCAAAGCGAATTTCATACTCGGCTTCATTATGATAATGCAATTTTATCCCTTGCCGAGTATATAATGAGCGAGGCCACTAATT
>JBFLXH010000012.1:0-4896 GCA_040757295.1 Bacillota bacterium
ATCCAAGTCTATTTTGACACGGCAACACAGCGTTTTTCAAGGCTTATTGATAAATTCTGGCCACATTCTTTGAAACTTAGGTTATGGGATTGGGAAAATTATCCTGAAACTGCATAACTACTGTTAAAAAAAAACGCTTACAACAATCCGGTGGTGATGATGACTGCCTACGGCGAATTAGAGCTTATTCATCAAGCCTGGAAACTGGGAGCAATCCACCACCTGACCAAACCATTTGATGTCTTTGAAGTTAAAACCTTACTGCAGCAGCTTGTCAGCGATGCCGTTAAGATTAAGAAAATTTTGATTTAAACACTTTTTTTAACGCTTAGGAAATTATGCTCGTTTAAAAAAGGTGGATAAGCCATAATTTCCGTAATGGGTTTCGCCAAAATCAACCATATTAAGGATTCGTTCAAAAGAAAGATTTTGTTCATAGACTCATCGGACAGGGCCGGGCCAAAAAGGCTGGCAGCAGGAGTTTTGCATTGCCTGCCGAATAATTCCCCTATTGGGGACATTCCGCGTTCCGTTGTACTTAAGCGGTTATGTTCCCGTTACCTTAGTTTAAATAATTCTGCCGGTAAAGAGCATTTTGTAAGCGGTGTGTCCCCATTCCTTAAGAGAGGTGAGGCCGATGTTAATCCCTGCTGCAACTGTACTGGTTTTCAGGTGCCCTGCTTGTAACGGCATGGATTTTCACTGCCTTTCCTTGTTTTCTTTTTCCGGCAGCAGAAAACAGTCCTTGATCTGCTCCTGTGGCGCCGAGATCCTCCAGATTTCCACCAAGGATTATATTGCATTCCACCTGCAGGTCTCTTGTATGATGTGTGAAACTAAACACTTGTGGTACTATCATCGCAAAGAGCTTTGGTCTAACCGTTTAACCTGTTTTTCTTGTCCGGAAACCCAGTTGGACATTGGATGCGCTGGCCCAAAAGAAAAAGTGAAGCAGTTTGTCCTCTGCCAGGAGAGATCCCTGGGTGAAGTAGCGGAAGAATTGCGCCGGCAGGGCTATTTTAAGAACCCGGAAATAATGTATACATTAATGGAAAACCTTAATATATTGGCGGAAACAGGGCGGTTGCAGTGCCAGTGCGGCAACCAGAGCCTGGAAATGGGGATTTTTCCCGATAACATCCACTTGCGGTGCGGTCACTGCGGTACTCAGGGTTATGTAAGGGCCGAAGCTGAACTTGACCTTAACTGGTTAACTGCCTGCAGGGAGGTATGTTTAACCCATAAAGGCCTGGCCAAAAAGGACAAGATGAAATACCGCCTCCACGAGCGCCTAAACCGAAGGAAGAGGAGGAACAATAAACTCTAACCTTTCAGCCGGGGAATGAAGAGTTTTTTTGTTTTTGGGTATGCTAAATTAACTAGAAATCAAAAAAGAAATGTTACTATTCAGGTATTCAGAATTCAGACCCCTACGCCGCTTATCGCGGCACCATCAGACGAGGAAAATTTTAATTTTCAGGGCAGTAGTCAGAATTCAGAATACTTCGAGACGATAAACCGTTCTTTCGTTCTGTCTTCTGACTCCTGTTATAATGAGCAAGGCCACTAATTATTCATTGATTTGCCGTGGCCTCAAAGCGAATTTCATACTCGGCTTCATTATGATAATGCAATTTTATCCCATGCCGAGTATATTTTCGCCGGTTCTCTCATTCTGACTCCTGACTCCTGGGTAGTTCCAAAGAAAAAATTTTTTAGGAGGGTACCGTTTCATGCCGCTGGTAGACTTAAAAACCCTGATGACAGCAGCAGAAGAAGGAAAGTATGCTGTTGGAGCCTTTAACTGCAACAATATGGAAATAGTACAGGCCATCATTCAAGCCGCGGAAGCCGAAAAGGCTCCGGTAATTATCCAGGCCAGCCAGGGCGCCATCAAGTATGCCGGGTTGGCCTACATCACCGGGCTGGTTAGGGTAGCCGCCGCCCAGGCCAGTGTGCCCGTATGCCTGCACCTGGATCACGGCACCAGTTTTGAACAAGTGATCAGGTGTATCCGGGATGGGTTTACTTCCGTGATGATTGACGGTTCTAAGCTTCCCCTGGAAGAGAATATAGCTCTCACCAAAAAGGTCCTGGACGTGGCCAGGGCAGTAGGGGTTTCCGTAGAGGCTGAGCTGGGTAAAATCGGCGGGACCGAAGACGACATTACCGTTAGTGAACGGGAAGCTCTGATGACTGACCCCGACGAAGCCAAATACTTCGTTGAAAAGACGGGGGTTGATGCTCTTGCTATTGCCATTGGAACTGCCCATGGCAGGTATAAAGGGGAGCCTAAGCTTGATTTTGAAAGGCTTAAGCGGGTTAGGGAACTTGTTCAGATACCGATTGTGCTTCATGGCTCTTCCGGTGTGCCGGACGAGGCGATCAGAACGGCTATTGAATTAGGAGTGCGGAAGGTTAACATTGACACTAATATCCGGGAGGCTTTTGTAAAGGGGGTACGGGAGGCCTTGGCTGCCGATCCGGACGAAATTGACCCCCGTAAGGTTTTAGGCCCGGCCCGGGAGGAGATGACCAAGGTAGTGAGGGAAAAAATCCGCCTGTTCCGGGGAAGGTAACGGGTAATCAGGTTCGCCGGCAAACCCCAAGGGGCCTTGCCGGTTTTTTGTTTCTTTTTCAGTGTGATAAAAACCGGCAGAGGTGGATACGCTAGTTCAGGAGGCGGACGGAAATGACCAAAATCCGTTTCTATGTGGATACCTGTGAATGCTGGGCCCATAATGTTTGCGGCGCAAAAGACCATTGAGGTTAGAAGCGAAGACGAAGGAAAGACGCCTCACCGATCGGACCATACCATGTAGGCCACTTTTAAAGAAGATTAGATGTTACTGTTCAGGCATTCAGAATTCAGACCCCCACGCCGCCTGCGGCGGCACCATCAGAGAATGAAAATGGGTCGGGCTTTGGTTAGGTGTTGCCTTTTCGGAACTTGTAATTTTCAGGGCAGAATTCAGAATGCTTCGAGACGATAAACCGTTCTTTCGTTCTGACTCCTGACTCGTGGGCAGTTACGATCAGATAATTAATTTGCGAGGGCAGATTTTTAGAAGGGAGGTGAATTCATGAGGAGTAAAATCAAGTGCATGGTAGAAGAGTGTGCCTACCAGGAAAGGAATCGCTGCACCGCAGACGCCATTGAAGTGCGCTCCAGCGGTGAAGACCGGGTAGTGCATGAATCTGATGGTACCGCCTGTGAGACATTCCGCCCCAGGGGCTAAAAAGAAGTCTCATTCTTGGGATTCTGAGACTGAGGATAAAACCTGAAGGACGCCTTGGTGATTACCGGAAGTTTTTACATTAAGGCGCCTTAGTTCAAGGAGCGAGGGAGCCTGAGGTTCAACTGGGTCTTGGCTTCAGCGGGGTTTTTCCCTGCTGAAGCTTAGATTCGACCAGTTCTTGGCTCCGGTTTACCGGAGCTTAGAACTGGTTAATCCCATAGGGGGCCAGTTAATACAGGGGCGTAGCCGCTCTTTTGCCGCCGCTTCAAAGAAGCGTAGGCTTAAGAGCGGGCAGCCATCTGTGAAAAGCCGCAGCCGGTGTCTGAGGGCCGTAGGCCCGAGTTCCGGGGTGGCCCGAATACCCGCAGGGGGCAGGCCGTCCGACTAAGGCGGCAAAGCCGCCAAGTCTCCCGCACGGCGAGTGAGCTCGTACAAATATAAGGGCGCCGTCCGTTAACGGAGGTAACACCAAGGCGGCCAAATAGGTTTGTTAATACCCGGAGCCTCATTCTTTATGGGGCAATTATTTTGCTCTGGCTGAAAGGGAATCAGCCAGTTTTTGGAGAATAAAAGGAAAAAATGGATTGTGAATAAGAAGGAATTCAATGCCAGAGGTGATTCGATGCGTTTATTCATTGACAGCGCCAATGTGGAAGAAATCAGGGCCGCAAATGACCTGGGCATCCTTTCCGGGGTAACCACTAACCCCACCTTGGTTGCCGCCGAAGGCCGCGACTTCCACCAGGTGATTAAAGAAATCTGCAACCTTGTTGACGGTCCGGTCAATGCGGAAGTGCTAAGTCTCCGGGCAGAGGAGATGGTGCCCGAAGCGGAAACCTTGGCTGCCTTACACCCCAATGTGGTGATTAAACTCCCTATGACAGCCGATGGCCTGAAAGCAGCTCGCCAATTAAAGCAAAAGAATATTAAAACAAATCTTACCCTGGTGTTCTCCTCGGCTCAAGCCCTACTGGCAGCCAGGGCGGGAGCAGCCTATGTCAGCCCTTTTGTTGGCCGGCTGGACGATGCCGGACATCATGGAATGGATTTAATTGGCGAGATGGTGCAGATTTTTGCTCAGCACGGATTGGAGACGGAAATCATCGCAGCCAGTATCAGGCATCCCCTGCATGTGATCGAAGCCGCCCGCCTGGGAGCAGACATTGCCACTGTTCCCTATAAAGTTTTGAATGAGATGCTGAAACACCCCCTCACCGACCAGGGTATTCAGCGGTTTTTGGCTGACTGGGAAAAAGCAAAAGACAGGTAAGCCGTGAGACTGGTTTTAACCAAATTCATCTGAGAGTTTAAATGCTCCGGATTTTTTTTTGATCTTTGGCAGGAACCCGCCGCCTAGAAGGCCAATTATTATGCCTAGAATATTATCCTTGATTGGGGACATTCCGCGTTCAGGATGAGTGGGGTAGGCGTGTTCTCGTAACCTAAACTTTAGATAACTTCTGCGGCAAGAGCGATTTGTAAGCGGTGTGTCCCCGTTCTTGATTGGGGACATTCCGCGTTCAGGATGAATGGGGTAGGCGTGTTCTCGTAACCTAAACTTTAGATAACTTCTGCGGCAAGAGCGATTTGTAAGCGGTGTGTCCCCGTTCTTGATTGGGGACATTCCGCGTTCAGGATGAGTGGGGTAGGCGTGTTC
>JBFLXH010000012.1:4996-32684 GCA_040757295.1 Bacillota bacterium
TGGGGTAGGCGTGTTCTCGTAACCTAAACTTTAGATAACTTCTGCGGCAAGAGCGATTTGTAAGCGGTGTGTCCCCGTTCTTGATTGGGGACATTCCGCGTTCAGGATGAGTGGGGTAGGCGTGTTCTCGTAACCTAAACTTTAGATAACTTCTGCGGCAAGAGCGATTTGTAAGCGGTGTGTCCCCGTTCCTTATGACTTGCCAGAGCAAAAACGGTTAATAATAGTAGCCTGGGGGGAAACCTTCGCCCGGGTCGACAAAAAGGGGTGTAGCTCGTGGAACGAGAATTGGCCTTAGAATTTGCCCGGGTGACCGAAGCAGCCGCGTTGGCCGCAGCCCGCTGGATGGGGCGGGGAGATAAAAATGCTGCTGACGGTGCGGCAGTAGCAGCCATGCGGACCATGTTTGACACGGTTCAGGTGGATGGTGTAGTGGTAATTGGTGAAGGCGAGATGGATGAGGCCCCCATGCTATATATCGGCGAGCGGGTCGGTACCGGCCAGGCTCCCAGGGTCGACATTGCGGTTGATCCCCTGGAAGGCACCAACATCGTTGCCAAAGGCCTGACGGGAGCCATTGCGGTACTGGCAGTGGCCGAAAAAGGGAATCTCTTGCATGCCCCCGACATGTACATGGACAAAATTGCTGTTGGACCGAAGGCAGCGGGCAGAATTAACCTTGATTGGCCAGTTGAAGAAAACCTTCAGGCCGTCGCCCAGGCTCTTAGCAAATCGATTTCCGACCTGACCGTGGTAGTTCTGGACCGGCCGCGCCACAACAACTTGGTGGCTGCCATCCGCCAGGCTGGGGCCAGGATCCAGTTGATTTCTGACGGTGATGTTTCCCCGGCAGTGGCCACTGCTCTGGAGGAATCAGGGGTGGACATTATGATGGGCATTGGCGGGGCCCCTGAAGGGGTCTTAGCAGCCGCTGCCTTAAAGTGCCTGGGTGGTGAATTGCAGGGCCGCTTATGGCCGGAGAGTGATGAGGAAAAACAGCGCGCCGAAGCCATGGGAATTTACCCGGTTGACCGCCTCTTGACCATGGATGATTTGGTGAAAGGGGATGACGTCATCTTTGCTGCCACAGGCATTACTGACGGTTCGTTGTTAAAGGGCGTCCGTTTCTTTGGTTCCAGGGCAGTAACCCATACAGTGGTGATGCGCGGCAAAACCGGAACCGTTCGCTTTATTGAAGCCCGCCACCTGCTGGACAAAAAACCCTGGTGGCACTTGATCCGTCCCTGCTAACCCAGTTAAGAAGAACCCGGGCGGCAGCCAAAGCTCCGCCCGGATTAACCATTCGACTTGCTGCCTCTTCAACTGGGTCTTGGCTTCAGTGAGAGATTGTTACCCCCGCTGAAGCTTAGAGCCAGTTAATGCAGTGGCATAGCCGCTCTTAAACAGCCGCTTTACAGAAGCGGGGGTGTAATACTCGGCAAAATATAAAATTTTATTACAATAATAATGAAGCCGAGTATGAAATTCGCTTTCAGGCCACGTTAAATAAATGTATATTTTGTGGCCTGGCTCATTTTAGAGCGGGTAGCCACCTGTGATAATAACCGCCGATTTCCTTCCTTGTGAACTCTTCGAATAATCCTAACTGCATGACAACCTGGGGCGAGAGAAGCATGGGCCTTTTCAAACCCGGCGGCCTTTTATGCCTGATTTCATTTTTTTGAATTGGGGGAGCACCTTTGAACGGGAACGAATTAGAAAACAAAACCCTGGCAGAACTCTATGTGATTGCCAAAGAACTGAACATGACCGGCTATTCCCGCTTGCGCAAAAAGGAACTGATTTTTGAAATCTTGAAGAAGAAAACCGAAAAGGACGGAGCTTTGGTGACCCAGGGGGTCCTGGAGATCCTGCCTGAGGGTTACGGTTTTCTCCGTCCCTTTGGTTATCTTCCTAGCGGAGATGATATCTATGTCTCTCCATCCCAGATCCGCCGCTTTGACTTGCGAACCGGGGACCGGGTGGGAGGTTTGGTCAGACCCCCAAAAGATATGGAGCGCTATTTTGCCCTGCTCAGGGTAGAATCCGTTAATAACGAAAACCCGGAGACCTCGCCCCACCGGCTCCACTTTGATGGCCTCACCCCTATCTATCCCAAGGAACGGCTTACCCTGGAAACTCAGCAAACAGACCTGGCCTGCCGGATTATTGACCTAATTTCCCCTTTGGGCAAGGGCCAGCGCGGCATGATCGTTTCTCCGCCAAAAGCAGGAAAAACCGTGTTAATGGTTAAAATAGCCAATGCCATTGCGGCTAACTATCCCGAGGTAGAGCTGATGATCCTGTTGATCGACGAACGGCCGGAAGAAGTCACTGACATTGAGCGTTCAGTTAGGGCCGAAGTAATCAGTTCAACCTTTGACGAGCCGCCGGAAAACCATATTAAAGTTGCGGATATGGTCTTGGAGCGGGCCAAGCGGTTGGTCGAACATAAGCGGGATGTGGTGATCCTGATGGACAGCCTGACCAGGCTGGCCAGGGCCCACAACCTGGTGGTACCCCCAAGCGGCAAGACCTTATCAGGGGGTGTCGATCCCACATCTCTGTATAAGCCAAAGCGTTTCTTTGGAGCTGCCCGGCGGGTCGAAGAAGGAGGCAGTCTTACCATCCTGGCTACTGCCCTGGTGGAGACGGGAAGCAGAATGGATGATGTGATTTTTGAGGAGTTCAAAGGCACCGGCAATATGGAACTAATCCTTGATCGCAAGCTGGCTGAACGGCGGATCTTCCCAGCTTTGGATGTCAAGCGTTCAGGCACGCGCCGGGAGGAACTGCTTTTATCCAAAGAGGAGCTGGAGCTGATGTGGCACTTCCGCCGGATTACCCATGCTTCAGGTCCGGTAGAGGTGTCTGAAATGCTTTTAGACGCTATGCGAAAAACCAAGACCAATAAAGACCTTTTGCGGGCCCTGCCCCAGCTGTTCAGCTAGCCTTGCTTGTTTATCACAGATGGCTACCCGCTCTAACCCTTTGCTTCTCCAAGCGGCGGGATATGCTCGGCGAGGAGTAAAATTTGATTACAGCCAATGAAGCCGAGCATGAAATTCGCTTTGAGGCCACGTTTAATCAAGGAATAATTGGTGGCCTCGCTCATTTTAAGAGCGGCTACGCCACACTATTAACCGGCCCCCTATGGGATTAACCAGTTCTAAGCTCCGGTAAACCGGAGCCAAGAACTGGTCGAATCTAAGCACGAGCGGGAAAAGCTTTCCCCCCACTGAAGCCAAGACCCGGTTGAATCCGGCATCCCCAAGAAGCCCTGCATCATCCAGCTGCAGGGCTTCCTGGCTGCCATAAGCATAAAAAATGTGAAAAGTTTTCTTTTGCCTGCAGGAAAATATGCAAAAGCATAGAATCGCTTTTTTGCTCTTCTTTTGCTCTTCCCCAGATGTCTGATTCGGGAAGAAGGTATAATTTGCTAGCTCTCGACCGACCGGTCGGTCGAATACTGGTGCGGGTTCTTTATTACTTATATATTGTTATGCCATAGAAACGGAGGTCATGTTGTGAGGAAAAAATTGGGAGTTTTCGGGTTTTTAATTGGGGCTGTCCTACTGGTCCTTACCGGCTGTGGTTCGGAGAAAAAAGGTGGGGTTAAGGAGGAGGAAATCGCTAAGCCTGTAGTAGTATCGGCTGTGGCCAGGGGAGAGATAGAACGGATTAATACGGTAAGTGGACGGGTTGGACCGGCAGTGGAAGTGAAAGTGGTCCCCAAAATAGGCGGTAAAGTAGCTGAAGTGGCAGTAGAGGTGGGGGATGAAGTCAAGCCAGGCCAGGTGTTAATCAGATTGGACACAACTGATGTCGCCGTTCAGGTTAAGCAGGCAGAGGCAGCGGTTGCAACTGCCAGGGCTAACCTGAACAACCTCTTGGCGGGAACCCGTCCAGAGCAGCTAGCCCAGGCACAAGCCGGACTGCAAGCGGCCCAGGCAGGCTTGGACAATGCCAGGGCCAATCATGCCAATTCTCTGGCAAATTTGGAAAGGATGCGCTACCTGTTTGACCAGGGGGCTGTGGCCAAACAGCAGCTGGAAGCAGTTGAGACCCAGGCCCAGGTGGCTGCCGGGGGGCTAATACTGGCAGAGGCTCAGCTGAGACAGGCGGAACAAGGCCTGCTTATGGCTCAGGCGGGACCAACTCCGGAAATGATCGACATCGCCCGGGCCCAGGTTAAGCAGGCAGAAGCGGGTCTGGAATCGGCCAGGCATCACTTGGCCAATTGTGTCATCACTGCTCCGGTTGCCGGCCGGGTTAGCGCCAGGTATGTGGAACAAGGGGAAATGGCTGGCCCTACCATGCCGGTGGTTACCCTGGTGCAGCTTGACCCGGCAGTAGTCGAAATTCAGGTGACCGAAGAATATATTAATCTTTTGACCCCTGGCCAGGAGCTGGCGGTCCGGGTAAAATCGGCTGCAGAGCAGCCTCTTAAGGGGCGGATAAAAACGGTCAGCCCGGCGGCAGATCCGCGTTCCAGGGCCTATCAGGTTAAGGTGGAAATGACAAACAGTGATGGAACTTTGAAACCGGGAATGACTGCTGCTCTGGAGATTCCATTAGAAAGGAAAGAAGGGGTGATCGCAGTTCCTCTTTCAGCTGTGCTGGACCGGGGAGGCCAAAAAGTTGCCTTTGTCGCCAAGGATAATACGGTTGAAATGCGGGAGCTCTTGTTGGGAATTGAGGGAGATGCTATGGTGGAAGTGGCAAAAGGGCTAAACGAGGGAGAACTCTTGGTGATTGCCGGGCAACACCTGTTATCAGGCGGAGATCGGGTAACGGTACAGGAGGGAGGCCGGTAACTATGAACCTGTCCAAGCTGGCGGTCAACCGCCCGGTTACCATTGTAATGCTGATCCTAATCGTGCTTCTGTTAGGAGCAGTATCCCTGGCGGATTTAACTATCGATCTTTTCCCCGAGCTAAACCTGCCCTGGGCGGTTGTGATCACCCAGTATACGGGGGCAGGACCTCAGGAAGTGGAAAACATGGTTACTCGGCCCTTTGAATCAGTTTTGGGCACTGTCAATAATGTAACCGAGATTCAATCCATTTCCATGGTAGGCACCTCGGTTGTGGCCGTGGAGTTTAAATGGGGCACGGATATGAATTTTGCCACCCTGCAGATGCGGGAAAAAATTGACCTGGTCAAGCGGAACTTGCCGGAGGATACCGGTACCCCCCTGGTCATCAAAATGGACCCCCAGTTGATGCCCGTGTTGCAGCTTGGAGTTACCGGGGACTTAAGCCCCGCGGAACTGAGGAGCCTTTGCGAGGAGGTTATCCAGCCCCGCCTGGAACGCGTGGAAGGTGTGGCTTCTGTAAACCTGCGGGGAGGTTATTACCCGGAGGTACAAGTCTTGTTGTCTCCCGAAAAACTGGCAGCCTATCACCTGTCCATCAACCAGGTAGTGCAGGCCTTGCAAATAGATAACCTGGACGCCTCCGGCGGAAAAGTGCGCAAAGGGGACCAGGAATTGCTGGTGCGGGTGCTCAGCCGCCTGCGGGACCCGAAAGAAGCGGGGGATGTAGTCCTTTTAACACCGGACGGAGGAGCCATTAAAATCAAAGACTTGGGTGAGGTGCGGGAAGGATTCCGTGATCAGTCCACCCTTGCCTATTTGAACCGGAAGCCCAGTATCGGCTTGGATATCAATAAGCAGACTGATGCCAACACAGTTCAGGTGGTCCGGGAGGTGCGGCAGGCTGTCAAACAGCTGGAGAAACAGCTGCCAGGCAATATCCGGATCAAGGCGGTGCAAGATCAGGCAGTCTTTGTCGAGAAGGCCATCGGCACCATCAGCAGGAATATCCTGCTGGGGGGGATCCTGGCGATGCTGGTTCTGTACTTTTTCCTGCGCAGCCTGCAGACCACCCTGGTGATTGCCTTGTCCATGCCGATAGCCATTATTGCCACCTTTATCCTTGTTTATTTCGGCGGGCTGAACCTGAACCTGATGACCCTGGGCGGGCTGGCCTTGGGAGTGGGGATGATGGTTGACAGTTCCATCGTTATTTTAGAGAACATTTTTCGTCACCGGCAACTGGGGCTAAATGCCAAAGAGGCGGCTGTCTCCGGCGCTGAAGAAGTCACCAATGCCATCGTTGCCTCTACTCTTACCACCATGGCTGTGTTCCTGCCGGTGGTATTCGTTCAGGGGATGGCTTCCCAGCTTTTCCGTTCCATGGCTTTGACAGTCTCCTTTTCCCTCTTTGCCTCTTTAATCATCGCCTTGACCCTGGTCCCTATGTTTGCTTCCCAAATGTTAAACGGCGAAATAGGCCGGAGGGAAGGCAGAAACGGTGTAAGGCATAAGATTTTTATGGTGACGGGCCAGTGGCAGGATCATATCAACGACCAGTATGGCCGGGTTTTGGACTGGGCCCTGTCACACAGGCGCTGGGTAGTTGGCGGGGTGACTGCCGCCTTTATAGGCAGCCTGGCTTTTCTGCCGCTGGTGGGCTCTGAGTTTCTGCCACGCATGGATATCGGTATCGTCTCAGTAGAAATAAAACTCTCGCGGGGAACGGCATTGGAGCAGACCGGCGAGATTGCAAGCAAAGTCGAGGCCATCCTGGCGGAACAGCCCGAAGTGGACAGTGTCTATACCGTCCTAGGCAGTGCTGCCGGTAATATGGGTGGTTTAAGTATGGGCAATTCGGAGAACGCCGCAATTATGGCTATGTTGGTGCCCTCCTCTCAGCGGAGCCGGCCAACACCCAAGGTGGTAGAGGCAATTAACGACCAAACCAAGAGAATTCCGGGTGCTTCAATAACTGTAACGGAGATGGATGCCTATGGGGGCATGGGGGTAACCATGGCCCCCATTGAGGTGATTATCCAGGGGGATGACCTGGCGGTTTTAGCCCAGTTGGCGGAACTGGTGAAGGGCAGGATCGAAAAGGTCCCCGGAACCAAAGACGTTAAGACCAGCCTTGAGGAGGGCCGCCCGGAACTGCAGGTCATTGTTGACCGGGAGCGGGCAGCGGCCTATGGGATTTCCGCGGCACAGGTAGCAGGCACCGTCCGGGCAGCTGTCCAGGGCCAGGTGGCCACTCGTTTCCGCCAGGCCGGGGAAGAAATAGATGTGCGGGTGCGCCTGCCGGAAAGAGCCCGGTCTAATCCCATCCATCTGGAGCAGCTGACAGTGGCATCTCCAATGGGGTATCAGGTGCCTTTAAAAGAGATTGCCCGGCTGAAAACAGCGGAGGGCCCGGCGCAAATCGAACGCCGGAATCAGACCAGGACTGTAACTGTTACGTCCAACCTGATGGGACGTTCCCTGGGGGCGGTAATCAATGACATCCAGGCAGACCTGGCCGGCTTCAGCCTGCCCCAGGGATATCTCATGGACATGGGCGGGCAGGTGCAGGAGATGCGGGAGGCTTTCGGTGATCTGACCATAGCCCTCGTGTTAGCTATTGCCCTTGTTTATATGATCATGGCCGCCCAATTCGAGTCCTTTTTCCACCCACTGGTGATCATGTTTACCATGCCAACCGCTGTGATCGGAGTCATCCTGGGCCTGGCGGTGACCGGCCGGACCTTTGGGGTTACTGCCTTTATCGGGGCCATTCTGCTGGCGGGGATTGTGGTGAACAATGCCATTGTATTGGTTGACTATATCAACACCTTGCGCAAGAGAGGCATGAGCCGGGAAGAGGCCATCAAAATTGCCGGGCCTACACGGCTGCGCCCTATCTTAATGACTGCCTTGACCACCGTCCTGGGGTTATTCCCCCTGGCATTGGGCTTAGGCGAGGGGGCAGAAGCCCAAGCCCCCATGGCAACAGCAGTGATTGGCGGCCTGGTATTTTCCACCTTTCTTACCCTAGTGCTGATCCCGGTGGTCTATACCCTCTTGGAGGATCTAGGACAGCGGCTCGGTGGTCTAATCAAGAAAAAACTGGTTGCCTCCAATCAATTGAATGCCGCTTCACCTGATTAAGGGCCCTTTTTGGCCGTGACATGATATAATGAGCGAGGCCACGCTTGTCATATTTTTTCATCCCTCTGATGGTGCCGCGATAAGCGGCGTGGGGGTCTGAATCCTGACTACTAAATAAAGGAAGAACGGAGGAAGAAGAGGTGCGTAAGGTAATTCTGCTGCTGTTGCTGCTGGGCATGCTGATGGCAGGTGCAACCGGCCCAGGCCTGATCGCGGGTAATGAGACAAGTGTCCTCGAGCTATCCCTGGATGCCGCCAAAAACTTGGCTTTAAGTCAAAACCTGCAAATGGAATTAAGCCGGCTGGGGGTGCAAAAGGCCCAGTTGAAACTGGAAGAGGCCAAATCCAAGGCCGACCAGCTGGCAAAACAGGAGGACCTGTTTGGAGCCAATTACGACATGGCCAGGGGGCGTTATGTTGCTCCCCGGGCGGCTGAGATGGAGCTGAACCTGGCGCTGCAAAACCAGGCCTTTCAGGCCAATTTTCTAAAATTTACTGTTGAGAACCACTATTACGGCCTTCTGAAAGCCAAAGCCGCACTGGATCTGGCTCAAACCGCCTTGGAACGGGCCAGGGAACAGTTAAGGCTGGCGGAAGCTGGCTACAAGGCCGGGACTATGGCCAAAGGGGAAATCCTGGGAGCCGAGGTGCTGGTAGCGGCCGCTGAAACGGAAGTCTTGGCCGCCGATAATGGCTACCGGATTGCCATGATGCGGCTTAACAAAACCTTAGGCTTCCCTTTGGAACAGCAACTGGTGCTCACTGGCAGCTTTGAGTTTTTGGAGGCCAAGCCTGAACCGGCGGATGTCCTGCCAAAGGCCCGGGATTTTGACCTGCAATTAATGGCGGCCAGGGAGACGGTTGCCGTGCAAGAGGTAAACTTCCAGCAGGCCAAGCGCTTTTATACCCCAAATGTCTATGCTTATCGCCAGGCGGAGTACGACTTGGCCGAAGCCAGGTCAAAGCTGGTCAGGCAGGAACAGGAGCTGGAATTTGCTGTGCGCCAATCCCTCCTGAACCTGGAAACGGCAGCCGGAGCCTACCGGGTCTTGGAGCAGAACCTGGAAGCTGCCCGGGAACACCTGCGGGTGGCCAACCTGAAGCTTTCAGCCGGAGTAGGCACCAGGATTGAGGCCCAACGGGCAGCCGAGGAACTGCAAAGGGTAGAAAATAAAATGCTGGAGGCCTTGTGCAATTACAATCTGGCTGTCACAGCTATTGAACACTTAATCTTTGATTCCGGTTCATCGACCGCTGGCGGTGGAGTTCGATGAGGGAAGGACTACCGGGCCGGGGGGATAGCGACAAACGGATGCAGCTGTTGGAAGCTGCGGTGGATGTCTTTGCCCTGGAGGGTTTCCATAGGGCCAAGGTGGAGGACATAGCAGCAGCCGCCGGCGTTGGCAAGGGAACAGTCTATCACTATTTTTCCAGCAAGCAGGAGCTGTTTCAAGCCATGCTGGAAATGTCTTTCAACAAGTACCGGTCCCGGATGCGGGCACAATTAAGGGACCCTGTTGGCCTGCACCAGCGGCTGGAATCCATGCTGGCAGCCCATCTGGAATTTGTTTGGCAGCACCGGAAAATGGCACAGCTTTTGCTTACAGATAACAGGCCGCTGCCGGAGAAAATGTACCGCTGGATGTGGCAGCAGCGCCGCAGAATGATGGTTTATGTGATTAGGATGCTTAAACAGGGGATGCTAACTGGGGAAATCCGTCCAGTGGACCCTCGGGTTGCCAGCCTGGTGGTCCTGGGCCTATTCACCTCTTTAGGGAGCCAATTGGCTTTTGGCCCTGAAAAATTCAATCGGGATAAACTTGCCGCGGATGCTGTCCAAGTATTAATGGCAGGTCTGGCAGGGAAATAATGTTTGTTTTGGATAACCATTAACTGCGGATGGTATAAACTTCACCTTGACTGGTAACAATAGCAGTTGAGCGCCCGTATTCAACTGGCTCTTGGCTGCAGCGAGGAGTTTTACTCCCGCTGGAGCTTAGATTCGACCGGTTCTTGGCTCCGGTTTACCGGAGCTTAGAACTGGTTAATCCCATAGGGGGCCGGTTAATGCAAGTGGCGCAGCCGCTCTTTTGCCGCCGCTTTAAAGAAGCGTAGGCTTAAGACCGGGTAGCCATCTGTAGAAGAAAATACTTCCAGGAAAACTCAAATTTCGAGGTGAAGGTATGGATACTGACTATTGGATATGCAGGGTCAGGGCGGCATTGCTGGCAGCTGTCGCAGCAGGTTTGATGCTGCTGGCAATGGGGGTGCCTCCGGCCCATGGCAGGTGGCTGGCAGATGCCCACGATTCGTGGCGGAAACCGCCCACTCCCATGCCGCTGCAGGTATCTGCGGCTAGAAACCAGGCCACCGCCGGTTATTACCGGGTTCAACCAGGTGATACTCTTTGGAGCATCGCCCGGACCAACGGCCTGACGGCGGAAGAACTGGCAGCCGCCAACCGCCTGACCTTGCAGGATACCATCTTTGCCGGTCAATACCTGGAAATTCCGGGACCCCAAGAAAAGAGGCATCGCGTCCGCCAGGGGGAGACTCTCTGGCGCATAGCCGGCGTCTACGGGGTGGAAATGAACCAAATTATTGCCTCCAACAGCTTAACCCGACCGGGTCACCTCTTTGTGGGTCAAGAGCTCTCGATCCCGGAAAGTGAAATTTCCAGGCGGGCAGCAGCCCCGGTAGCTTCCCGGAGCGGCGGCAGGATGACATGGCCGGTTGCAGGGGTGATTACCTCCCTGTATGGTCCGCGATCCGGCGGTTTCCATCATGGATTGGATATCGCGGCTAAAACCGGGCAACCGGTAAGAGCGGCGGCAGCCGGTGAGGTTGTTTTCTCCGGTTGGCGAAACAGCACTTACGGCCGGGCGATCATTGTGGACCACGCCGGAGGCTTTACAACCCTCTATGCCCATAACTCAATCAATCTGGTACAGGTAGGGGACTATGTGCAGGCTGGGCAGATCATTGCCCAGGTGGGTACCACCGGTCGAGCTACCGGGCCCCACGTGCACTTTGAGGTCTATCAGGCAGGAAAAACTGTAGACCCCTTACGCTTTCTCCAACGTTAGCGGTCGAGGGGGCGCTCTCTAAAGCGGCGGGTTTTGATCGACCGGCCGCTTAATTTTTGGCTCCCAGCTCCTAAAAATAATCCTGATATATACTCGGCAAGGGGATAAAATTGCATTATCATAATGAAGCCGAGTATGAAATTCGCTTTGAGGCCACGGTAGATCAATGAATAATTAGTGGCCTTGCTCATTATAACAAAGGCAATTATGGTTAAATTTCGGCCAATTGGTAAAGGATAATATATCATTCAAGGATTGCAGGGGGGAGACCAGATGTTCGGCAAAATTGCCCGGAAACTGCGGGCCTTTCGCCAAAAGCAAAAGCAGCCGGCCGGCGGCCTGCCCCAGGGGAACCCAATCTCTTCGGGGCAGCCGGTATCTGCCGACCTAACGGTCAACTTGCAGCAGGTCAGGACACTGTTCAGCCAGTCCTCCGACATGATCATCCGGGAGTTCAGGATCGGCACGGGCGAGCAGGTACGGGCCTTTATCGTGTTTGTGGAAGGCCTGGTGGATAAGACCATCCTGCACGGTAATTTGCTCAAGCCCTTGATGCTGGATGCTCGTCTGACTCCGCCCAACCAGGGAGTGGCCGGGAAAAGGGTGCCGGACTTGATTAAGGAATCGGCTCTGGCTGTCGGTGACCTCCGGGAGACGGGGGATTTTAACCAGGCTATCGATGCGGTATTGTCGGGTGATACAGCCCTTTTTATTGACGGCCATGGAGCGGCTTTTCTGGTGGGGGCCCGGGGCTGGGAAGCCCGGGGGATTGAAACACCTGATATCGAGATGGTGGTGCGGGGGCCGCGGGAGGGCTTTACCGAGACTCTGCGGACCAACACCTCCCTGCTGCGCCGCAAGATCAAAAACCCCAACTTAAAAATCGAGACGATGAAAATCGGGCGGCAGACACGGACGGAGGTGGCCGTAGTTTACTTAAAGGGTGTGGTCAATGACAAAATAGTTGAGGAAGTCAAACAACGGCTAAAGCGGATTGACATTGACGGGGTGCTGGAAAGCGGTTACCTGGAAGAGTTTATTGAGGACGCTCCTTTTTCACCCTTCGCTACCGTTGGCAATACCGAAAAGCCGGACGTGGTGGCGGCCAAGTTGCTGGAAGGCCGGGTGGCCGTCCTGGTGGACGGCACCCCCTTTGCCCTGACCATACCTTACCTGCTCATCGAATCCCTGCAGGTGGCCGAGGACTATTACTCCCGGCCCTTTTACGCCACCCTGATCCGGTGGATCAGGCTGTTATCCTTTTTTTTAACAGTGGCTTCCCCGGCCATATATGTGGTCCTGGTCACCTTTCACCAGGAAATGATCCCTACCTCCCTCTATCGGACCGTTGCAGCTTCCCGGGAAGGCGTCCCTTTCCCGGCAGCGGTGGAAGCTCTGGTGATGGGGATTGTGTTTGAAATCCTGCGGGAGGCGGGGGTGCGGCTGCCCCGGCCGGTAGGCCAGGCCATCAGCATTGTAGGGGCCCTGATCATCGGGGAAATGGCGGTAACGGCAGGGCTGATTGGATCCATGATGGTCATCGTGGTGGCCCTCACCGCCATCTCGGGGTTTGTGGTCTCGGCCATGAGCGATGCCGTGGCTGTCCTCAGGTTAGTCCTGATCAGTCTGGCTGGCGCCCTGGGGCAGTTCGGTCTGATGGTGGGGCTGGTTGGCATCCTGATCCACCTGGCTTCCCTCCGATCCTTTGGCATCCCCTATCTCACCCCTGTGGGGCCCCTGACCGTCCAGGACCTGAAGGATGTGGTCATCCGGGCTCCCTGGTGGGCCATGGGCAGGCGGCCCCGGGCCATCGGCTGGCACAACCCGGTACGGCAAGAGCCGGGACAAAAACCCGGGCCCCCTGGCGACGAGGAAAAATAACTGATCCATAACTGAATCCGGAGGAGGGTAAACAGGTGCTGGAAGGAGGCAGGATCACTGCCAGACAACTGATCTTTATCCTGGTCATCAGCAGGTTGACCGTTCCCACTACCAGCCTGCCGGTATTGGTCTCGCCCCCGGCCAACCAGGATGTCTGGCTGGCCGGGCTGTTGTCGGTGATCCCTACTATGGTGATGGCCGCTCCCGCCGTCTTGCTGGCCCTGCGTTTCCCGGGGCTGACCATCATCCAGTGCTGTCGGCTGTTCATGGGCAAGGCAGGGCTGGTGATTGGTCTTTTGTATATCTGGTTTTTCCTCCATAATGCCGCCATTTCCCTCCGGCTGTCAGGGGAGTGTATGACTTCGGTGTACATGCCCGAAACCCCCCTGGTGGTCTTCCTTCTGGGGGTAGCGGTAATCTGCGTTTCCGCCGTGCGTAACGGCCTGGAGGTAATGGCCCGCCTGGCGGATATGCTCTGCCCGATGGTCGTTGGGGGGATCATCCTTGTAATTGGTCTGGTGTTGAAAGAGGCGGATGTGCAGGCCCTGCAGCCGGTCCTGGAGGACGGCCTGGGGCCGGTTTTTCATGGAGCTTTTACCACGTCACCCAGGCTGGTAGAGGTTCTGATTTTATCCATGGTAGCCCCGTACCTTAATGATCCCAAGCCCAGGCGAATTATCTGGATAATGGCCTGGACCCTTGGCATCCTCACCATTATGTTTGTTGCCATCATTCTCGCCGTCATTATGGTTTTCGGCGCCTCTCAGGCCCAGAACTATACCTTCCCCTTTTTATCCCTGAACCGCATCGTCTCCATTGCGGACATCATCGAGCGCATCGATGCGATTCACCTGGTCATGTGGGTCCCTGGCATTTTTATCAAGGTCTCCGTCTTCTATTACCTGGCGGTGCTGGGGTTGAGCCAGTTATTAAACCTGCGAACCTACCGGCCCCTGATCCTGCCCATGGGGGCCCTGCTGGTGGTCCTGTCGGTCTGGTTGTTTGACAGCCTGGTGGCCCTTTACCAATTCACCCAGTACCAAATCTGGACTCCCTATGCCCTGGTGTTCATTACCGGGTTTCCCTTGTTGTTATGGGTGGTAGCCCTGGTGACCAAAAAAGGGGGGGTGCGGCAGTGAAAAACCGGCGCTGGTTTTGCGGCCTGGCAGTGCTGCTCCTGCTGGCAGTGCTGGCAGCCGGCTGCTGGAACCGGCGGGAAATGGATACCCTGGCCACGGTGGCCGCCGCTGCCATCGATCGGGAGGAGGACGGCAGTGTCAGGATAACAGTACAGGTAGTTAAGCCCGGAGAGATCGAAGCGCCGGGCCAGGGAGGCGGGGGATCTGGTCAGCCGGCCGTAGCCTTGTTCAGTTCTACGGGAGCCACGGTGTTTGAGGCTGTCCGAAGCATGGCGCGCCAGTCGGAGCGGAAGCTCTACTGGCCCCACTGTAAAGCAGTGGTCTTTGGCGAAGAGGCGGCCCGGGCCGGTATCGCTCCCCTGCGGGATTTTTTCGAGCGGGACCATGAACCCAGGGAGACTCTGTGGGTGCTGGTGGCCAAAGGCAAGGCCAGGGACATCATTACCGCCGAGGGACAGCTGGAGAAAATTTCGGCTGACTCCATTGGCAACCTAATTAAGGCCAGAACAGCCACTTCCCAGGCAGTGGGGGTCCGCTTGTTTGAATTCGAGAAAATGCTTGCCGGGGAAGGCCGAGACCCCTTCGCCACCGGGATTGAGCTGGTTACCGGACCAGATGGCAAAAAACGCCTGAGGCTGACTGACACGGCGGTATTCCGCAAGGACGGGCTGGTCGGCTGGCTGGGGGCTGACGAGACCAGGGGGCTCCTGTGGGTCCTAGGAAAGGTGCAGAGCGGCATAATCGTGGTATCTTCTCCCGGGGAGGAATCCTCCAGGGTAAGTCTGGAGATCATCCGGGCCAGCAGCAAGCTGTCATCGGAAATCAAAGACGGTATCCTGACCATTACCGTTGAAGTTCAGGAAGAAGGCAACCTGGGTGAGCAGATGGCCTTCGGCGACGTTACCGGGCCGGAGGCCTGGGCTTCCCTGGAAAAACGCAAGGCAGAGGTGATTGAAAGGGAAATCAGGGCAGCCCTGCGGCAGGCCCAGGAGGAATGGGGAGTGGATATTTTCGGGTTTGGTGAGGCGGTCCGGCGGAAATACCCCCGGGAATGGCGGGAAATGAAGGATGAGTGGCGGGAAATATTCCCCACCGTTACAGTGGAGGTCAAGGTGAAGGCCAAACTGCGCCGGGTGGGCCTGGTGCAAAAGAATAACCTCCCACGTTAGAACCTGTATCCTGGAAGCGCTGTGGTAAACTTCCCGAAACTCTTGGTCCGGAGGCTGAAAAAGGTGGTCCTGCTGTTAGTCGGTATTTTTATGGCCATGGCTTTTTATGAGGTGACCATTCTAAGCAGGGAGAAACTGTGGCGGGAGTTGGCCGCCTTTTCCCTGCTGTGGATTATGGCATTGGGTCTGAGCCTCCTCTTAACCCTGGGAGTGCCCCTCCCCAGCCCAACAGACGGGATTGTATACATCATCAACAAGACGGGAGAACTCTTCAAGTAACAAAAGACCTGGCTCTGCCGGGCAACTGCCGCTATACTTGGCCTTTGGGAAAGGATCAAGGGGCTCAGAGAGGGATTTTCCGGCAGGAAGCGAATAACATTGGTTAATTAACAGCTTGATGACTAAAGGAGCAGCCTCGTGTATCACCTGTTATTTGCCACCAATGACGGAAAAGTATACGATTACCCTGCCATGGCCATGGCTGGCCGCCTGGGCAATGCCTGGGCTGAGCCGGAAGAAGCCGAAATGATCCCCTTGCCGCGGGGGGCCACTCTCACCATGATTCCCGGCCGCCACCCGGTAGGGATTGAAACTGCTGCGGGCAAGTTCCGGCCCCTCGTGGAAAACCCGTATGCATCAACGGGTCTGGTTTGGGCGGTGGGGGCCCTCTTGCCCCAGGGTTATACCCGCACTCTTTTACCAGGGTTTACCCTTGCTAAAAGAGGAGATCCTGCCCTGCCCCTCCTGGGCTATGCCGCTGTGGGTATGAAAAAGGGGAAATACTATGTCGCCGCTTTGAAAACAGACCGGGATTACCGGTGGAATCCATCCCACTACAATACCCCGGAGCTGCCCCAGTTGGTTGAACAGCGGCTGGCTGCCAATCCCGAGAACCGAATCTTAAAAGAGCTGGCGAAATGTTCCCTGAACTACGGCTGTTTTACCGCCCAGAACATCTTTTACCGCCGGTGGGAAGGAGGGCTGCCCGTTTCCCCCGCTTGTAATGCCCGGTGCCTGGGGTGCATTTCCAAGCAGCCGGCCGAGTGCTGCCCTTCCCCCCAGGAACGGCTTTCTTTTGTCCCTTCTATTGAGGAAATCGCAGAGGTGGCTGTCCACCATTTAACAGCGTCTCGGGAGGCCATCATCAGCTGCGGGCAAGGCTGTGAAGGAGAACCGGCTCTTAGAGCCAAAGAAATCGGGGCTGCGGTGATGGCGGTGCGGGCGAGGACTGCCAGCGGCACTTTCAACATTAACACCAACGGAGGATATACGGAAGGGATACGCTTGCTCTGCCGGCATGGCGTAGATTCTTTTCGGGTCAGCCTGAACAGCGCCCGCCCCCAAGTCTATCAAGCCTATTACCGGCCAAAAAACTACACCTTCAATGACGTTGCGGCCTCATTAAAGGCGGCGGCAGAGGCCGGGGTTTATGCCTCATTAAATCTCTTGGCTTTCCCGGGAGTGACTGACCGGGAAGAAGAAGTGGAGGCCCTGGTAAAGTTGGCTAAGGAAACCAGGGTGAAGATGATCCAGGTGCGCAACCTGAATATCGACCCTGACAGGTACCTGGATATCCTGCCTCCAGCCAAAGGCGAAGTCCTGGGGGTGCCCCGGTGGCTGGCTGTGTTGAGGGCAGAACTGCCGGGTGTGGAGATCGGCAATTTCAGCCGGCCGGTAAGGTAGCGCGACAAGGGGTCGCAGGGTTGCCTTTGTTTCACGCTTATTGCAATGCCAAAGGGGATGTGCTATAATTATTTTCGGTTTTTATTGGTCATTTTGCGGGCCTGCGGATAGAAAGAAGGTGATTTTTGTGAAAGAGAAGATTCATCCCAAATACGATACCAGTTCCATTACCTGTTCCTGCGGTAACGTGATCAATACCCGTTCCACCAGAAAACAGATTAAAGTAGAGGTCTGCTCCAGCTGCCACCCCTTCTACACCGGTACCAAGGTGCGGTTGATAGAGGCCGGCGGCCGGATCGACAAGTTTAAGAAAAAGTATGGGATGTAGTAAAGGAAGCGGAGCCCAGGCTCTGCTCTTTTTCTAATCGCCCTTGTCCTAAGGAGATGAAAAAAATGGCCAAAAAGTTTCAATACGGCGGGCAGGCGGTAATAGAGGGTGTAATGATGCGAGGGGCTAGGCAGATGGCCATTGCCGTCCGCTGCCCCAAAGGGGACATTCTGATCGAATCCCGGCCGATTGATTCCTTGGCAGATAAGTTTCCCTTGCTGCGCCTGCCCCTTTTGCGGGGAGTCCTGGCCCTGGTGGAATCCCTGATCATCGGGGTGCGGGCCTTGACCTTTTCGGCTAATAAGGCAGCTGGTGAAGAGGAAGAGGAGCTGTCCAAGGGCGAGCTGACCCTAACCATTGTGCTGGCTTTTGGTCTTGCTGCAGTCTTATTTATCATTATTCCAACTACTGCAGCCCACTACCTGAAAAGCGCTCTTGGCAACGGTTTTTGGCAAAATATGGTTGAGGGCCTGATCAGGATCACCATGTTTTTGCTGTATGTGACGGCTATCTCCAGGCTGCAGGATATCCAGCGGGTATTCCAATACCATGGAGCTGAGCATAAGGTGATCCATGCCTATGAGGCCGGGGAGGATCTCACGGTGGAAAACGCCCAGCGTCACAGCTCCCTGCACCCCCGGTGCGGCACTGCTTTTCTGCTGTTGGTGATGGTTTTGACTATCCTGATATACTCCACCTTGCAGACTCCAAGTCTCTGGTGGCGGGTTGGCTCCCGCTTGATGCTTTTGCCCCTAATCGCGGGTTTGGGTTACGAACTGCTGAAGCTTTCCAGCCGCTATACCCACCATGCTTGGGTCAGGATTTTAATTGCCCCTGGCCTTTGGCTGCAGCGGCTAACCACCCGCCCCCCCGATGACCAGCAGGTAGAAGTGGCTATCAAAGCGTTGGAAGGGGTTCTGCGGCAGGAACAAGAGGCAGCGCCACGGCCCGCTCTCCTGCCTGAGGTACAAGAGCAGCAAACCGCTTGATGGAAAATACCCGAAAATGGGTTGTTCGGTTACATTCATGGAGGCCATGGGAGGTGTTATTTTGCTTAATAAGCTCCAGCAGATTGAAGAAAAATATGAACAACTGGCTAACCTGCTGGCTGACCCGGCAGTAATTGCCGATCACATCCAATATCAAAAGCATGCCAAGGCCCATTCCGGGCTGGCCGATATAGTCGATGCCTTCCGCCGGTATAAAAAAGTGCTGCAAGACAAAGAGGAAGCTAAGACCCTCTTAATGGATAAGCTGGACCCGGAATTCCGGGAGATGGTCGCCGGCGAACTGGAAGAGCTGGAAAAGAAAGAAGCAAAGCTTTTTGAAGAACTGCGGGTATTGCTCTTGCCCAAGGACCCTAATGATGAAAAAGATGTGATTATGGAAATCCGGGCAGGCACCGGGGGGGAAGAGGCCGCCCTTTTTGCCGGCGAGCTGTTCCGCATGTACACCCGCTATGCGGAAAGACAGGGCTGGAAGACTGAGGTGCTGGACTCCAACCCCACCGATCTGGGGGGCTTCAAAGAAGTAATCTTTGAAGTGGTTGGTCAGGGTGCCTACAGCAAGCTGAAATTCGAAAGCGGCGTGCACCGGGTGCAGCGGGTGCCTGCCACGGAATCCGGCGGCCGCATCCATACCTCTGCGGCTACCGTGGCGGTTCTGCCTGAGGCAGAGGAAGTAGAAGTACAGATCAGCCCCGAAGACATCAGGATAGATGTTTTTTGTGCCAGCGGCCACGGCGGCCAGTCCGTCAATACCACCCAGTCAGCTGTCCGGATTACCCATTTGCCTAGCGGTATTGTGGTATCCTGCCAGGACGAAAAGTCCCAGCACAAGAACAAGGACCGGGCAATGAAGGTCTTGCGCGCCCGGCTGTTGGAAAAGGCCCAGTCTGAGCAGCACGGCGAAATGGCTAATGCCCGGCGGCTGCAGGTGGGCTCCGGAGATCGGAGTGAGCGCATCCGCACCTACAACTACCCCCAGGGGAGAGTGACGGACCACCGGATTGGACTCACCCTGCACAGGCTGGAAATGATCCTGCAAGGGGACCTGGAGGAGATAATCCAGGCCTTGATTACCACCGAACAGGCAGAGAAGCTGAAGAAGGTGGAATAATGTCAAGACTCTTGCTTCCTGTTGCTGAAGTGTTGGCCTGGGGCGAAAAAGAACTGGATCGGGCGGGGGTTTCGGCCGCCAGGCTGGAAGCAGAGGTCTTGCTGGCCTTTACCTGCGGCTGGAGCCGGTCCGCCCTTCTGGCCAGGCTGCGGGATTCTCTGGAGCCTGGTCTCAGGGAGGAATTCTCCCGCCTGGTTGCCCGGAGGTCCTCCGGCTACCCCCTGCAGTACATTACCGGAAGGCAGGAATTTATGTCCCTGGACTTTCTGGTGGCCCCGGGGGCCCTGATTCCCCGGGGTGATACCGAAGTTCTGGTGGAAGAAGTCCTGGACTTTGCCCGGGGCTGGAGCGGTCCTTTATCCATAGTTGACGTGGGCACCGGTACAGGCGCTATCGCTGTGAGTTTAGCCCGCTACTTGCCAGCCTCTGCTCAGGTGTTTGCCAGTGACGTGTCTAAGGATGCGCTGGTTATGGCCCGGGAGAACGCCCGGCGGTTGGGGGTAAAGGTAACTTTTGTCGAAGGCGATCTTTTGCACCCCTTCTTAACAGCTGGGGAAGATGCTGGCCTGCCCACCGAGGTAGCGGCGATTGCCTCCAACCCTCCCTACATTCCCAGCGGGGAGTTTGCCCATCTGCCCCGGGAACTGGCCTACGAACCGGTCTTGGCCCTGGATGGGGGACCTGACGGGATGGAGGTTTACCGGCGCTTGATTCCCCAAGCTGCCCAAATGCTCCCCGCTGGGGGGCTCCTGGCCTTGGAGATCGGCTGGAACCAGGCCTCAGAAGTCATCCATCTGTTGGGGGCGGCAGGGGGATTTAACCGGATTAAGGTCCGGCAGGATTTGGCCGGTAGAGACCGGGTGGTGACGGGTAGGCGGAGTTAACCTTAATAATGTATTTCTAATACACAAAATAAACTTTATATAATGAGCAAGGCCACTAATTATTCATTGATTTACCGGGGCCTCAAGGCGAATTTCATTTTAGAGCGGGTAGCCATCTGTGATAAATTAAGCGGCTTTCCTTGACGGATTGGGGGTGAGTAAGTAAGATAAAGAAAGACTAAGCAATTCCACCAGAATTCGACAATAGAGGAAAGGGGGCGCGATTTTGCTCGCTTTGGTGGTTTTATCACCTTTTATTCTTGCGTGTCTGGTCCCATTGCTCTTTCCTGTGGTGCGGCACCGGATCGGCTGGCTGGTGGCTCTGTTACCCCTGGCATTGTTTGCCCGCCTGTTAAGCTACCTGCCCACCGTGGCGTCCGGCCAGCCTATCCAGGCAGCATATGAGTGGGTCCCATCTTTAGGAATCAGTTTTTCTCTATATCTTGACGGCCTTTCACTGCTATTTGCCCTCTTAATCACCGGCATTGGTCTCATTATTACAGTGTATTCGGTGGGTTACCTGGCCAGAGAGGAATCTCTCTGCAATTTTTACGTCTATATCCTCCTGTTCATGGGCGCTATGCTCGGTGTAGTAGTCTCCAATAACCTGATTTCCCTCTACATTTTCTGGGAGCTGACCAGTATTTCTTCTTTCCTCCTGATCGGCTTCTGGTTCCACCGGGAAGAGTCCAAATACGGCGCCTTGAAATCCCTCCTGATTACAGTTTCCGGCGGGTTGGCCCTTTTGGCCGGATTTGTGTTGCTCTACCTGGCCACCGGAACCTATGAAGTGCGGGAAATCATTGCCCGGTCTGGGCAGCTCTTGGAAAGCCCCTATTACCTGTGGGCTTTGATCCTGGTATTGCTGGGGGCCTTTACCAAATCGGCCCAGTTCCCCTTCCATATTTGGCTGCCCAATGCCATGGCGGCTCCCACGCCGATTAGCGCTTACCTGCACTCTGCCACCATGGTTAAGGCGGGGATTTACCTGTTGGCCAGGATGACCCCGGCCCTGGGCGGTACGCCCCAGTGGTTTTACACTGTTTCCCTGGTAGGCCTGGTTACCCTGGTTTACGGCTCCTTCATGGCTATCCGCCAGCGGGATATGAAAGCAATGCTGGCTTTTTCCACCATCAGCCAGCTGGGCTTGGTTACAGCCCTTTTGGGGTTCAACCAGCCCCTGGCGGTTACTGCGGCGGTCTTTCACATCCTAAATCACGCTACCTTTAAAGGCAGCATGTTTTTGGCCACCGGTATCGTAGACCACGAAACCGGGACCAGGGACGTAGACCGCTTGGGCGGCCTGATCAAAAAACTGCCGGCTACCGCTTTGGTAATGGGCCTTGCTGCCTTTGCCTCGGCAGGGCTGCCACCCTTTAACGGTTTCTTAAGCAAAGAGATGTTCTTTGAGGCTACCCTCCACCCCGGCGGGGCTCCTTGGACCGGATGGCTTTTTCCTCTCCTGGCTGTGATAGGGAGCATTTTCACATTTGTCTACAGCCTTGTGCTCATTTTCCGGGTATTTTTCGGCCCTCCCCGGTTAGCCCCCGAACAGCATGGGGATTACGGCCATGTCCACAGCAGTCCCCATGAGGAAGAACACCATGGGGATCATCATGCGGACGAAAAGGATGAACATGGCCATCATGGCGGCCATGGTCATGGCGATCCCTGGGGCATGGTGGTGCCCGCCCTGTTCTTGGTCAGCCTAACCCTGATCGTCGGCCTTTTCCCGGGCCTGGTAGCCCAGTCTTTGGTGGCTCCGGCAGCGGCAGGGGCCTGGGGCAGCCCGGTGAAAGTCAAAATTTATCTCTGGCACGGTTTCAACCTGCCCCTTTTGATGAGCGGCATTGTGGTGCTCACCGGGGCTTTTGGCTTTGCCCGCTTTGAAGGCCTGCGCCGTTTGGTTGACAGTGTGCAAAACGCCCGGTATAACTTAAATGCCTTGTATGACTGGTCTTTGAAGGCCTTAAACGGTACCGCCACCTGGCTGACGGACCTCCAGATGACAGGATACCTGCGGGATTACCTGGTCTTTATTATGGGGTGGTTCGTGGTTTCAGTCGGGTATACCCTTTTCGCCAAAGGCGGATTATCCACCAGCGGTTTTGACCTGGCCCCTGTGGAGGTTCACGAAATAGTCCTGATTGGGGTCATCATAATCGCGGCGGTAGGGGTTTTATGGATGTCCACCCGCCTGGCAGCGGTGCTGGCCGTAGGGGCAGTAGGGATGGGAGTCGTACTCCTTTACGTGATCTTCCGCGCGCCTGACTTGGCCCTGACCCAGCTAATTGTGGAAACCGTTACTCTTGCCTTGTTCCTGTTGTGCTTTTCCTACCTGCCTGAGCTTAAGGAAGAGATGCATACCCGGGGCGAAAAACTGGTCAACGGGATCATTGCTATTGTCTCTGGCGCCTTGGTGACTTTGTTAATGGTTTCTGCTAATGCCACCAGGTTGTATGAACCTATTTCCGGCTACTTTATTGATAATTCCTACAAGCTGGGTGGCGGCTTGAACATTGTTAACGTAATCCTGGTTGACTTCCGTGGCTATGATACTATGGGGGAAATTACCGTTATCGCAGTGGCGGCTTTTAGCGTCTATGCCTTGGTAAAATTGCGGCTGGGAAAGCGGGGTAGAGAACAGTGAAAATAAATCCGGAAAGCGTTATCCTGCAGACCATTTCCAGGCAGGCCCTGTATGTGATAATTATCTTTTCCTTCTTCCTCCTGGGCCGGGGCCATAATGAACCTGGGGGCGGTTTTATCGGCGGGCTAATGACATCAGCAGCTGTGGTCCTGCAATACCTGGCCTTTAACCTGGACTTTGTCCGGAAAGCCCTTCCCTTGGATTATAAGCAGGTAACTGCTTTGGGCCTTTTGCTGGCGGTCGGTACCGGCATCGGTACCATGCTTGCTTACGGCCTCTTTATGGACCACTCCTTTACCTATATTCACCTGCCCTTTTTTGGCGAATTGGAGCTCACTACCGCCTTCCTGTTTGACCTGGGGGTTTACCTGGTAGTTGTGGGCGGCACTTTGACAGTTATCTCGGCAATAGGGGAGGAAGGATAATGGAACTGGTAATTTCCATCACCATCGGCATCCTGTTTGCGGTGTCTGTATACCTGTTATTGTCCCGCAGTCTCTTGCGAGTCATCCTCGGAACAGCGATGATCTCTCATGCTGTTCACCTGATGCTGTTGTCATCGGGATTGCTGAAACGGGGAGCCCCGCCCTTTTTGATCAAAGGCGCGCAAATGAGTTATGTAGACCCCCTGCCCCAGGCCCTGATTCTGACAGCGATTGTTATTTCCTTCGGTGTGACGGCTTTCCTTTTGGTGCTGGCCTACAGGGCCTACCAGGAACTCGGCAGCGATGATTTGAATGAGTTAAGGGGCGTGGAAGATGAGTAATCTAATCATAATGCCGGTCCTGCTCCCCTTTATCACGGGGATAATCTTGCTGTTTTTTCACCGGTGCCTCTTGGTGCAGCGGGTCTTATCGGCAGTCTCCGCTATAGCCCTGCTGATCTTATCTATTTACATCTTGGCGGTAGTAAGGGCTGAAGGTATTCTTACCCTGGCCATCGGCGATTTCCCTGCCCCCTTTGGAATAATCCTGGTGGCGGACCTGTTTGCGGCAATTATGATGGTGGTCGCCTCCCTGATTTCTCTGGTAGCCTTGTTCTTCGCCTTCGGGATGATGGACCAGGGCCGGGAAAAACACTTCTTTTATGCCCTTTGGCAGATCCAGATCATGGGCATTGCCGGTGCCTTTTTAACCGGCGACCTGTTTAACCTGTTTGTCTTTTTTGAAATCCTCCTCATTGCTTCTTATATCCTTCTGGTTTTGGGCGGAGAGGCCGGGCAGCTGCGGGAGGCTTTTAAATACACGATTATTAATTTGATGTCAGGCATGATGTTCTTGGTGGCGGTGGCTGTCATCTACAGCGTTACCGGCACCCTCAATATGGCTGACATGGCTGTTAAAGTTGCGGAAGCTCCCCAGAAGGGGCTTTTAACCACAGCAGCCCTGGTATTACTGGCTGTGTTCGGCTTGAAAGGGGCCCTGTTCCCCATGTATTTCTGGCTGCCCAGGTCTTACTTTGAGGCCCCTTCACCGGTAGCGACCCTGTTCGGTGGAGTTCTGACAAAAGTCGGTGTTTATGCTTCCATCCGGGTATTCACTCTGATTTTCAATTATGACGTTAGTTATACCCATACCATCATCCTGGTGCTTTCCGGGTTCACCATGTTCCTGGGTGTCCTGGGGGCCCTGTCTCAAATGGACTTCAAGCGCCTTTTGGCCTACCATATTATCAGCCAGGTGGGTTATATGGTTATGGGTTTGGGCTTATTTACTCCTTTGGCCCTGGCCGGATCTATTTTCCATATCGCCCATAACATGATCGTCAAGTCCTGCCTCTTTTTAGTCAGCGGCCTGACCGAAACCATTACAGGTACCACCAGCCTGAAGAAAATGGGCGGCCTGATGAAAACCCATCCCCTGGTGGCCTGGATGTTTTTCATCGCCGGTATTTCCATGGCAGGGGTCCCACCCTTGAGCGGCTTTTTCAGCAAGTTTGCCCTGATTAAGGCCGGCCTCTTAGAAGGACAGTACTTTATTGTACTGGTGGCCTTAGTCGTTAGCTTCATGACCATGTTTTCCATGATTAAGATCTTCCGCTATGCCTATTGGGGCAGCGTATCCAAGGAAAACCCGCCGGTACCTGGCAATGGTTACCTGAAACTGGTTCCGCCGGTGCTTACCCTAGTTGTGTTAACTGTTGTGATCGGTCTTTCGGCCCACTGGTTTTTCCAATTGACCCTGGAGGCCTCTGAACAGCTGATGAATCCCGCGGCCTATATTAAGGCGGTTTTATAAAGGGGTGATAATGTGCTTACCCGTGTCTTCTTTAACCTGATCGTTGCTATGGTCTGGGTGTTGCTAAAAGGAGAAGTAAACCTGGTCAACCTGGTCTGGGGCTTTACCTTAGGGTTTCTGGTACAGGTGGTTTTTTACCAGATTCCCCCGGGAAACCTGTTGGCCCGCCGGGTGGGGACAGGCTTTGTCCTCTTGTTTGTATTCCTGTGGGAAATCGCTAAGGCCAACCTGCAGGTTTTAGCTATTGTGCTCAGCATTAATCCCCGCACCCGGTCAGGGATTATCGCTCTACCTCTGGATGTCAAAACAGATTGGGGGATTACCCTTTTAGCCAACATGATCACCCTTACTCCCGGCACTACTACCATGGGAGTTGCTCCTGACCGTAAGGTCCTCTATATTCATGTGCTGGATATGGAAGACCCGGAAGAAGTAAAGAGGAGCATCAAGGAAACTTTTGAACGGCGCATCCGGGAGGTGTTTGAGGCATGCTAGACCTGGTGATTAACCTGGCCATGGCCGCCATTTCCGTTTCGATTATCCTGCTGTTTTACCGCTTGGAGGTGGGGCCGACCATCCCGGACCGGGCTTTGGCCCTGGAAACTATCGCTACTAATGTGCTGGCCTTGGTGGTCCTCCTTTCCATCAAGATGCACACGGTTTTCTTTTTCGATGTGGCCTTGGTCCTTGCCGTATTGGGGTTTGTGGGTACCACAGCCCTGGCAAAATTTATTGCAAAGGGTGTTATCATTGAGCGAGATAGTGACTAGCCTGTTGATATTAATCGGAGTGGTGTTCCTGCTGGCAGGCTCTCTGGGGGTAGCCCGGCTGCGGGACTTTTACGGCCGAATGCACGCTGCCGGCAAGGCTTCCACCATGGGCATCATCTTTGTCACCCTTGGCACCTTGTGGCATTTCACCGCTTACTATGGCAGCATCAGCGCCAAGCCCTTGTTGATTACCGCCTTTATTTTCCTAACCGCCCCTGTGGGTACCCACATGATGAGCAAGGCCGGCTACTTCAGCGGCGTTCCCTTATGGAAAGGCACCTTTATCAACGAAATGGACCACAATGGCCGCGGGCATCACGAAAAAGCCACAGAAGAATAGACAGACCTGCGGTTGCCAACAGGAGACGGGTAATTCCCGTCTCTTTTTTGTTGCTTTAATAACTTGGGTACCAGGTACCCAATTTTTCAGGCTCAGTTTGTGTGATAGAGGTCGAAGGAGTATAATAAGTAATGTTATCGCCATAAATGGAAGGGATGAGCCAGTTTGTCCACCCTTTATCTGAAAGTTGATCCCAGGCAGCCGGAGCCACTGGTAATCGCCCAGGCCGCCAACATCCTCCGGCACGGCGGCTTGGTGGCCTTTCCCACGGAAACTGTCTATGGCCTGGGGGCCAACGCCTTGGATGCTCAAGCAGTAGCTGGGATTTTCCGGGCCAAGGGGCGTCCTGCCGACAACCCCCTGATTGTACATATCGCCAACCTTGAGCAACTGTCTCTCGTGGCAGGAGAACTGCCGGCCCGGGCCAAAAACCTGGTCAACCTGTTCTGGCCCGGCCCCTTGACCCTGGTGCTCCCGAAAAACCCCCAGGTGCCTGCAGAAGTAACTGCCGGTCTGGACACAGTTGCCATCAGAATGCCTTCCCACCCAGTAGCCCTGGCTCTCATTCAGGCTGCCGGGGTCCCGCTGGCTGCTCCCAGCGCCAACCGCTCCGGCGCTCCCAGCCCTACAACGGCCGGCCACGTAATAGCAGACCTGGATGGCCGCATCCACGCGGTGGTGGACGGCGGGCCAGCCTATATTGGGCTGGAATCTACGGTGCTTGACCTGGCGGCAGATCCGCCTCTGGTCCTGCGACCAGGGGGGGTTACGGTAGAACAGCTGGAGGACGCTTTACAGGGGCCGGTGGCTTATGAGCCGGCTCTTTCCCAGCTAGAACAAAACTTAATTCCCCGTTCTCCCGGGATGAAGTACACCCATTATGCTCCCCAAGGAGAGGTCTTTTTGGTTTCCGGGTCCCCGGAAGCGGTGCGGGAGAAAGTTCAAAGGCTCTTATCCCAGGCTAAGGAACATGGCCAAATTGCCGCAGTGCTATCTTCCAAGGAAAACCTGGCCTGGTACCAAAGCCAGGAACCCATGGCTGATCTCCTGATAAACCTAGGCCCCAGATCCGCGTTGGATTTAGTTGCCCAAAACCTCTACGGGGCGTTGCGGGCCTGTGATGAGGCCAAGGCAGCCATGGTGCTGGTTGAGGCATTCCCGGCAACCGGTCTCGGCTTGGCGGTGATGAACCGGCTATATAAAGCTGCCAGCTGCAGGATGATCGAGGCCTAAAAAGGAAAGGGGACACACCGCTTACAAATACCTTTTGCCAAATCATTTGCATTAAACTAAGGCAACAGGTAAATGCTTGCTGCAGTGCAACAGAGCGCGGAATGTCCCCAAATCTATGAAAGGGGACACACCGCTTACAAATACCTTTTGCCAAATCATTTGCATTAAACTAAGGCAACAGGTAAATGCTTGCTGCAGTGCAACAGA